>NZ_CP088156.1:0-601818 GCF_021088345.1 Bradyrhizobium ontarionense
GGCTGTTTGACAAGTGAAGATGAAGAAAGAGAAACGTGGACGGCGGAGTCCTTGCGGGTCTCGGGATTGAGGGCTTCGGCTTTTGATTTCGGGATCGGACGAGAAGACTTCGGCGGACAATGTTTCAAAGGTAACACCATGGTTTTCGCGCTGTGAAGCGTGGAGATCGATTGGTGGGACCTCGTCAAACGTTGTGATCAGCCGGTTCAAGACTTCAAGTTCAACTTGAGAGTTTGATCCTGGCTCAGAGCGAACGCTGGCGGCAGGCTTAACACATGCAAGTCGAGCGGGCGTAGCAATACGTCAGCGGCAGACGGGTGAGTAACGCGTGGGAACGTACCTTTTGGTTCGGAACAACACAGGGAAACTTGTGCTAATACCGGATAAGCCCTTACGGGGAAAGATTTATCGCCGAAAGATCGGCCCGCGTCTGATTAGCTAGTTGGTGGGGTAATGGCCCACCAAGGCGACGATCAGTAGCTGGTCTGAGAGGATGATCAGCCACATTGGGACTGAGACACGGCCCAAACTCCTACGGGAGGCAGCAGTGGGGAATATTGGACAATGGGGGCAACCCTGATCCAGCCATGCCGCGTGAGTGATGAAGGCCCTAGGGTTGTAAAGCTCTTTTGTGCGGGAAGATAATGACGGTACCGCAAGAATAAGCCCCGGCTAACTTCGTGCCAGCAGCCGCGGTAATACGAAGGGGGCTAGCGTTGCTCGGAATCACTGGGCGTAAAGGGTGCGTAGGCGGGTCTTTAAGTCAGGGGTGAAATCCTGGAGCTCAACTCCAGAACTGCCTTTGATACTGAAGATCTTGAGTTCGGGAGAGGTGAGTGGAACTGCGAGTGTAGAGGTGAAATTCGTAGATATTCGCAAGAACACCAGTGGCGAAGGCGGCTCACTGGCCCGATACTGACGCTGAGGCACGAAAGCGTGGGGAGCAAACAGGATTAGATACCCTGGTAGTCCACGCCGTAAACGATGAATGCCAGCCGTTGGTGGGTTTACTCACCAGTGGCGCAGCTAACGCTTTAAGCATTCCGCCTGGGGAGTACGGTCGCAAGATTAAAACTCAAAGGAATTGACGGGGGCCCGCACAAGCGGTGGAGCATGTGGTTTAATTCGACGCAACGCGCAGAACCTTACCAGCCCTTGACATGTCCAGGACCGGTCGCAGAGATGTGACCTTCTCTTCGGAGCCTGGAGCACAGGTGCTGCATGGCTGTCGTCAGCTCGTGTCGTGAGATGTTGGGTTAAGTCCCGCAACGAGCGCAACCCCCGTCCTTAGTTGCTACCATTTAGTTGAGCACTCTAAGGAGACTGCCGGTGATAAGCCGCGAGGAAGGTGGGGATGACGTCAAGTCCTCATGGCCCTTACGGGCTGGGCTACACACGTGCTACAATGGCGGTGACAGTGGGAAGCTAAGGGGCAACCCTTCGCAAATCTCAAAAAGCCGTCTCAGTTCGGATTGGGCTCTGCAACTCGAGCCCATGAAGTTGGAATCGCTAGTAATCGTGGATCAGCACGCCACGGTGAATACGTTCCCGGGCCTTGTACACACCGCCCGTCACACCATGGGAGTTGGCTTTACCTGAAGGCGGTGCGCTAACCAGCAATGGAGGCAGCCGACCACGGTAGGGTCAGCGACTGGGGTGAAGTCGTAACAAGGTAGCCGTAGGGGAACCTGCGGCTGGATCACCTCCTTTCTAAGGATGGCTCTTCAGCAAGCTTCGATCTTCGGATCGTCTGCTTCTATCGAGCTGTTTTAGAAACATCAGGGGCCACCGAGATCGCCAGATCTTGGATGAGCTCCATTGGCGGGATTTCGCCGTCTTCGTTTCTCTTTCTTCGCGGACGAACACGCTGCCTGGGGCTGCGCTGCATCGGCCTTCACGGGCAGGGTGGCAACGCGCTTCAAGCGGTACGGGCTTGTAGCTCAGTTGGTTAGAGCGCGCGCTTGATAAGCGTGAGGTCGGAAGTTCAAGTCTTCCCAGGCCCACCAGCCTTCGCGCCTAGCGGCGCTTCGGCTCGGCAAGCCAATCGTCTCGACGATCGCGCTGCTTTGCATTCGTCTTTCCGGTTATGGGGCCTTAGCTCAGCTGGGAGAGCGCGTGCTTTGCAAGCATGAGGTCGTCGGTTCGATCCCGACAGGCTCCACCAGCCTTCGCGCCTGCGGCGCTTCGGCTCGGCAAGCCAGCCGATCGAGCCCGGCTAGTTCGACTGAATGCAGTCGATGATGCGCGAAGGCTGCCGCGCCGAAGCCCGATAGGGCGTAGGCGGGCTGTGCCTCTGGGCTGGCTGTGACCGACAAACAATTCGTCCGCGAGACAACACTTCGCATCTTCTGGTCCTCACCGGGACTACAGAAGACTGCGTGTTATCTGACATCGTGAAGAGGAGATCGATCCGAGTAGGGTCGTGCAATGAAGTGCCACCGCGCAAGCGGTCCGCGTTTCGACTTTGCACTGACGCCTTCACTATCTCCGGGTCATTTCGGCGCAGGCTGGAAGCTGTGAAGCATCCCGTCTGTTGTAAATGACTCTGTTAGCTGCGCTTGACCGCACGGCTATCGGTTCGATCTTAAGAAGCAAGCTGGTCTTTCTAATCATTGTCCGCGCTGCTCTACGCCTTGTCCTTCGGGGCGGGTGGGAGCGGTGAACATTCTGCCGAGTGTGTGGACATTGATAATGAGAGCAATCAAGTGCCTTAAGGGTGTTCGGTGGATGCCTTGGCGCTGAGAGGCGATGAAGGACGTGCTACGCTGCGATAAGCCGTGGGGAGCTGCGAAGAAGCTTTGATCCGCGGATTTCCGAATGGGGAAACCCACCTTCGATAGCCGGAACTCCAAGACCTCGTGTGAACTGACTTCGGTCGGAGACGCGATGTTTTGGTGTTTTAAGCAGAGATGCTTGGAAGCCAGATCGAGGCACGTAAGTGCTGAGGTTTTGGATTTCCGGTTATCAAGAGAAGGTATGAGACTTCTGAATACATAGGAGGTTTCAAGCGAACCCAGGGAACTGAAACATCTAAGTACCTGGAGGAAAGGACATCAACCGAGACTCCGCTAGTAGTGGCGAGCGAACGCGGACCAGGCCAGTCATGAATGCAAGCCAACCAGAACCTGTCAGGAAAGCAGGGCCTCAGAGGGTGATAGCCCCGTATGGGTAATGCAAGCATTCATGCTCGAGTAAGGCGGGACACGAGCAATCCTGTCTGAACATGGGGGGACCACCCTCCAAGCCTAAGTACTCCTCAGCGACCGATAGTGAACCAGTACCGTGAGGGAAAGGTGAAAAGCACCCCGACGAGGGGAGTGAAATAGACCTGAAACCGGACACCTACAAACAGACGGAGCCCAAGATGCGTTCTGGGTGACGTCGTACCTTTTGTATTATGGGCCAGCGACTTAATTTAACGAGCAAGCTTAAGCCGATAGGCGTAGGCGTAGCGAAAGCGAGTCTGAATAGGGCGTCAAGTTCGTTGTATTAGACCCGAAACCTAGTGATCTAGCCATGAGCAGGTTGAAGGTGAGGTAACACTCACTGGAGGACCGAACGGGTGCCTGTTGAAAAAGGCTCCGATGACTTGTGGTTAGGGGTGAAAGGCCAATCAAACTGGGAAATAGCTGGTTCTCCGCGAAAGATATTTAGGTATCGCCTCGGACGAATACCTCAGGGGGTAGAGCACTGGATGGGCTAGGGGGACTTACCGTCTTACCAAACCCAACCAAACTCCGAATACCTGAGAGTACTATCCGGGAGTCACACGGCGGGTGCTAACGTCCGTCGTGGAGAGGGAAACAACCCTGACCTACAGCTAAGGCCCCCAATTCGTGGCTAAGTGGGAAAGGATGTGGAAATCCCAAAACAACCAGGAGGTTGGCTTAGAAGCAGCCATCCTTTAAAGAAAGCGTAACAGCTCACTGGTCTAAATAAGGGTTTCTGCGCCGAAGATGTAACGGGGCTCAAGCCACGAGCCGAAGCTTAGGGTGCATCCTTCATTGGATGCGCGGTAGCGGAGCGTTCTGTAAGCCTGCGAAGGGCGACCCGTGAGGGCGCCTGGAGGTATCAGAAGTGCGAATGCTGGCATGAGTAACGACAAACACTGTGAAAGACAGTGTCGCCGAAAGTCCAAGGGTTCCTGCGTAAAGTTAATCTTCGCAGGGTTAGCCGGTCCCTAAGGCGAGGCCGAAAGGCGTAGTCGATGGGAATGCAGTGAATATTCTGCAGCCAGTGGATGGTGACGAATCCCGTGTGTTGTCCGACCTTACTGGATTGGTTGGGCTTCGAAGGGGTTCCAGGAAATAGCCTCCACATTAGACCGTACCCGAAACCGACACAGGTGGACTGGTAGAGTATACCAAGGCGCTTGAGAGAACTATGTTGAAGGAACTCGGCAATTTACCTCCGTAACTTCGGGATAAGGGGGCCCATTGCGTGCGCAAGCACGTCGTGGGGGCACAGACCAGGGGGTGGCAACTGTTTAACAAAAACACAGGGCTCTGCGAAATCGTAAGATGACGTATAGGGTCTGACGCCTGCCCGGTGCCGGAAGGTTAAGAGGAGAGGTGCAAGCCTTGAATTGAAGCCCCGGTAAACGGCGGCCGTAACTATAACGGTCCTAAGGTAGCGAAATTCCTTGTCGGGTAAGTTCCGACCTGCACGAATGGCGTAATGACTTCCCCGCTGTCTCCAACATAGACTCAGTGAAATTGAATTCCCCGTGAAGATGCGGGGTTCCTGCGGTCAGACGGAAAGACCCCGTGCACCTTTACTGTAGCTTTGCGCTGGTATTCGTGACTGTTTGTGTAGAATAGGTGGTAGACTTTGAAGCTCGGGCGCCAGCTCGGGTGGAGTCGCAATGTGAAATACCACCCTGATGGTTATGGATATCTAACCGCATCCCGTTATCCGGGATCGGGACAGCGCATGGTGGGCAGTTTGACTGGGGCGGTCGCCTCCCAAAGAGTAACGGAGGCGTGCGAAGGTAGGCTCAGAACGGTCGGAAATCGTTCGTCGAGTATAATGGCATAAGCCTGCCTGACTGCGAGATCTACGAATCGAGCAGAGACGAAAGTCGGTCATAGTGATCCGGTGGTCCCGCGTGGATGGGCCATCGCTCAACGGATAAAAGGTACGCCGGGGATAACAGGCTGATGACGCCCAAGAGTCCATATCGACGGCGTCGTTTGGCACCTCGATGTCGGCTCATCACATCCTGGGGCTGGAGAAGGTCCCAAGGGTTCGGCTGTTCGCCGATTAAAGTGGTACGTGAGCTGGGTTCAGAACGTCGTGAGACAGTTCGGTCCCTATCTGCCGTGGGTGTTGGAATGTTGAGAGGATTTGCCCCTAGTACGAGAGGACCGGGGTGAACGTACCTCTGGTGGAGCTGTTGTCGCGCCAGCGGCAGTGCAGCATAGCTATGTACGGACGGGATAACCGCTGAAGGCATCTAAGCGGGAAACCCACCTCAAAACGAGCATTCCCTTGAGAACCGTGGAAGACGACCACGTTGATAGGCCGGGTGTGGAAGTGCAGCAATGCATGTAGCTTACCGGTACTAATCGTTCGATTGGCTTGATTGCTCTCATTTTCAGTGTCCATCACTGCAAACTGAGACGAAACGACCTTCACGAAGATCTCGCACGAGATCTTCGGCTTGCTTCTTACCTCGATGTCCTTCGCCGGCCTGGTGGTCTTAGCGAGGAGCCTGAACCCGATCCCATCCCGAACTCGGCCGTTAAACTCCTCAGCGCCAATGGTACTATGGCTCAAGCCCTGGGAGAGTAGGTCGCTGCCAGGCCTGCAAAGGACATCCCCTCTTCACAATCTCAAAACGACAACGCCGCGCTGAAACCTCAGCGCGGCGTTGTCGTTTGTCATGGCGTCAGCTTGAATTCCTGCGCGGAGTTCACCGCTGCTCGCTCCATAGCGAGCCGACATCGGCCTTCTTTCGGTAGGTGCTGAGGTCGAGGTTCTCCATCTCGGGATCATCGCCTTCCGGGCCGTGCAGTGCGTAGCCGTAGCCGCGCGGCAGCGCAGGCGACGCCAGCAGCCACTCGTAGGAGCTCGTGAACATGCCCTGTCCGAGATCCGGCACGTGGAATACGCCCGATGCGTTGGTCCTTTCGAGATACTGGCGCACCGTCGCATCGAACTTTCGTGCGAACGGCCGCGGATCGTCGCGCGGCTTGAGCCGGTAGTGTTCCCAGGTATCGTATTTCGAATCGCACTCCAGGTCCGGGACGGCGTTCTTGAAGCAGTCCGGAAGATTCAAGGGAATCACCATCTCCCGGCCGTGCCCGAGCCCGGTCAGATTGGCCAGCGGGAGCTGGCGACCGCTCTCCGGATCGTAGTGGATGTGCGAGCTCAACCCGAGGCAGACGCTTTCCAGCGAGAATCGCCGTGCGCGGAAGTGCTGCAGCAGTTCGTTCGACACCGACAGCTTCGGGTTGCCGGCGCCCTCGCAGGAGTTCGGGAACGGACGCATGCGCAGGTCGCGTATCGCGATGCCCTGATCGGCCAGATCACGCGCGGTCATGTCGATCAGCGCAAGCTTCGCATCGTCGGCGCGCGCCCCGTGGCACGCTACCGGCGCGAGCGCCATGGTCAGGCCGAGCAGAGCGGCAGCTCGCAATGTCATCATGAGACCCTCCCTCTATTGCCGCTGCGGCGCTTCCGCCGCGGCATTGACCGCCGTTAGTCCGGCTTCGAGCTCTGCCATCAGCGGGTGGACATGGCCGCGTTGCCGAAGGACTGCGAAATCCTCGCGCATCTGCCGCCGCAGGCCGGCGGCATCGTCCGGCGCTGCCTGGCTGAGTTGCCGGTAGACGGTCCTTGCCGTGTCGGTGTCACCCGACAGCATCAGGGCATGGGCGTAGTTCAGTCTCACCCAGTCGAGCTGCGGCGACAATTCGACGGCGCGCTGGCCGACCCACAAGGCGCGCTCGAACTTCCCGTCATTGAGCGCGTACCAACACACCGTGCCCAGCGCACGGCGCATCCGCGTCAGCTTGTCCTTGTTGGCATCGGCATCGATGCTGGCCGCAAGCAGGTACTGCTCGGCCATTTCGCGTGCCTCGGCGACCCGGTCGATCTGCAGCATCAGCCGGCTGGAGCGCCGATAGGCCTCGGTCAGCTCGCTCATCCAGCCGGGGTCCTCGACCGACGTCGCCAGCTGCTCGCGGATCTGGAGCGCGCGCCAGAACTGATCGATGGCAGCGTCGGACTTGCCCATCTGCCCCAGGAGCTTTCCCATGTTCTCGCGCATCGCGGCGGCGTCGCGATGCCAGCTCGGCGCAGCGGTGTCGGCCGCAATGGCGCGGTCGAGCAGCTCGGTTCCGCGCTTGAAATCGGCGAGCGAGTCATTGCTTCTGCCGAGCAGATCGAGCGCCTGTGCGCGTCGGTCCAGGCTCGAGGCGACGTCACGCTGCGTGGCGTGCGCCGCGCGGTCGATCTCGGCGAGATCGCCATAGGTCTGCAGGTCCTTGTCGGCCCAGCGCAATGCCTCGTCGGCCTTCCTGAGCTTGAGCAGCGCCTCCGCCACGCCCTGATAGGCGGTGGAGAGGGCGCGCTTCAGATCGGCTCGCGCAGGTTCGGAAGCGGCAAGCGGCTCGAGATGCGACACCGTTTCACGATAGAGATCGAGCGCGTCCTCGGCCCGTCCGAGGTCCAGCTCTAGGCTGCCAAGGCGAGCCAGCGCTCCGCCCAATTGCTCTGCTGCGAGCGGCTGCATCGCGGTGTCCTTCGCAAGCTCGCGCCACAGCGCGACGGCCTCGCGGAAATGCCGTTCCCGCTCCGGCGGGTCGGACAGTTCTCCGATGCGTTGGTGCAGGACGGCAGCGCCCTTCTGCCAGGTCGGGGCGTCCGACCCGGCAATGGCCTGCGGTTCGGCGATGGCCAGACAAGCAATCAGGATTTTGAGCGCGGCATCGCCATCCCGAACCTTGAGCGCAGTTACCGCGACGGCATCGTAGTCCGGGAAATACTCGGGTATGCAGGGCGGTGCCTGCGGTGCGGCAGCCGACGTCTCGCGCGTCTTCCGGATCCGAAGCGCGAGCGCCTGCACGCTCCGATCGGCCGTGCCCTGGACCTGGTTCAGCGCACGCATGGCACGGCGCTGCTCGGCCTCAGCCTGATCCCTGGCCTGGATCGCCGCCCAGGCCTGCCAGAGCGCAGCGGCGGCGGTGATCAACAGCACCAGGGCAGCGATCGAGAAGATGCGCTGCCGCATCGTTTCCTGGCGGGTGTGGTTGAAGCTGCGCACCAGCTCGGCGACGATCCGGTCGCTCGGCTCGCCGTCCGGATCATCCAGCGTTTCCGCAAGGCGCAGCCAGTCGCGCTGCCGCGCGATCGACGCCAGCGGGGCATCGGCCGGGGCGCCCGCCAAGGCGCCGTTGAGATCGAGGATCACAGGACCGACGTCGCCGGCCATGGCGGCCGTGACCTCGCGCCGGACCCATTCCGAGCGGAACGCGCCGGGACGGCCGATGACGACGATCTTGCGGCTCTTGAGCACCTGGCGGCGGGTCTCGCGCCGGAGATCTGCGCCGGCCACATATTCAGTCTGATCGAGAAAAACGCGGAAGCCGGCCTGCTCGAGCCGGTCCTTGAGGCGCTGCGGAAGATGCATGCCGTCAGCGCGGCTGTAGGACAGAAAGAAATCGTAGCCGAACACGCGATCGACCAGCCGCGTCATGAAGCGCTCTGGCGTCAGCTGCTCATCTTGGGGCGCGGATACGGTCATGGCGATCGCAACCTCGGGTCGAGCCGCGACAGCAGAGCACCGCGTCACGATCTCGACAAGCCGTTTTGCAGCGGTCCTGGCTGCATTACACTATCATTCGACAGAGAGTTCGGAGGCTCTGGCGATGTGGTAGCGTTGCCCTTGCGTGGGCGGATGCGCAGCCCTGCCAATGGAACCCAAAAGCGGGGGGTGGGGAGATGCCGCAGCAGCTGAGCACGATCGCGAGTTTTCACGCTCACATCTACTATGACGAGGAGACGCGCGCCGAGGCCGAGCAGTTGCGCCGCTGGATCGCCGAGCGCTTCGTGGTGACGCTCGGGCGATGGCACGACGCGCTGGTCGGGCCTCACGAGCGCTCCATGTATCAGGTTGCCTTCGCGGTCGAGGTGTTTCCAGCCCTGGTGCCGTGGCTGATGCTCAATCACGGCCGCCTCAGCGTGCTCGTCCATCCGAACACGACGCAGCCGCTGGCCGATCATACGGCGCACGCCTTGTGGATCGGACCGCCGCTCGGCATCCGCGAGGAGAAGCTGCCGGAGCAAAGCGAGGCCGAGCTGCCGCGCGAGCCGAATACGGCGCCGAGCCATCCGGCATGATGTGCGATGCGTCGCCGCCGACTAAAATTGGTGCGGCCGCTGAGGCCGCAGGCCTGAGCCCTACAGAGGCCGGTCGAGGTCGAACGCCTCCAGGATGATGTCTGCACTCTCGATATCGAAATTGCTCGCGCCGAGCAGGCGCGGGGCAAGCGCACGGCGGCCGGGTAGGGCATGTCCACCGCCTTCGACGCGATATAGTGACACCCCGCCATTCACCTTGCAGTTGCGCCAGGTGATCTGCGTCACGGTCGTGCCGCTCGCGAAATCCCGATGCGGCAGTGCTTCCGCGCTGCGCGAACCGCACCCGGCACGCTGGGCAAAGAACTCGGCCGTCTTGTCCACGCTCCACACCCGTCCGCGGCCGCCGCGCAGTCCGACCTCGCCGCCGCGATAGGGCACCATGGGGTCGGCCGTGCCGTTGATCATGACGACCGGCACGGGCCTGGCGGCGCAGGGGACGATTCCCTCGGGCATGTTGGCGATGACGGTGCCGATGCCGGCAAACAGCTCGGGCGCCTTACAGGCAAGCCTGAAGCTCATCATGCCGCCGTTCGAAATGCCGGCGAGATAGATGCGCCTGGGATCGGCGACGTGGTCGGCGACGAGCTGCCGGACGAGCATCCGGATGAAGCCGACATCGTCAGGTCCTCCGGCCTTGCCGGTGCGGCCGTCATTCCATTGCCGATCCAGTCCGTCGGGAAACACGGCCGTGAAATCCCGGCGCGCGGCGGCCTCGGCGAAGCCGGTCGTGCGCGCGGTCCCAGTGCCGCTGCCGAGTGCGCCATGGAGCACGATCACGGTGGGATGCGGCCCGCCGCCGGCCTGAACCACCAGTGCATGACGCGGCCCATCCTGCGTGTCGATGGTGATGTCGCGATCGAACGCCTGTGCCGCAACGGAGGCGAGGGTGGCCGCGGCCACGACGACCACGGCGGAGAGAAAGCGCGATGTCACGAGCATGTCTCCTGTCTGTCTGGAAATTGGTGCGGTGAAGAGCTGCGAGCGTCGCCGGGCCGAGCCAGCAGCACCCGCAAACGCGAGCCCCAGTTCGGGGCTCTGGCGACGTCGCGGCCCATCGCGATCCATTCGTGCAGCGCGATCCGGAACGGATTGAAGCTCGGTGCAACGCCGACGAGGCCGTAGCGAAGCGGTTCGGCGGCGGGAGCCTCCGCGAACGTGCCGAACAGGCGATCGAAGATGACGAGAACGCCGCCATAGTTGCGATCGAGGCACGACTCGTTCGAAGCGTGATGAACGCGATGATGTGCCGGCGTGTTCAGTACATATTCGAGTGGGCCGAGACGCGGCGTGAGCTCGGTGTGAATCAAGAACTGATAGAGCAGGTTGAGCCCGAGCATGCCGATAACGGCGAGCGGGTGGAAGCCGAGCAGCGCCAGCGGCAGATAAAAAACGAAATGGCCCGAGATCTCCCCGGTCCAGCCGAGGCGTATCGCGGCGGTCAGGTTGAGACGGGTCGACGAATGATGGACGGCATGCGTGGCCCAGAGCCAGCGGATCCGGTGCGAGGCGCGATGATGCCAGTAGTAGAAGAACTCGCTACCCAAGAAGAGGCCGAGCAGAGCCGCAGGGCGGATCGGATCGAAGTCGAAGATGCGATGGCGATAGATGACGACGAATGGAAATGCCGCGACCACGGCCAGACCCGCGCGGATCAGGTTCTGTCCGATCGCGACGGCGAACGAGGCCACGGTCTCGCGCAGGTCGTGGGTGTCGCGCCGGGCGAGCCGGCCGAGCCCGTATTCCAGCACCATGAAGCCGAGCGCGGTCAGGAGCACGATCATGCGCGTCGACGGCGTGACGGCGGAGAAAGCATGCATGACGGAGCATCCGACCTTGTCGTACGGTGATGGTGCCGATCCGCCGCCGGGGCGGCGAGCAGACCGGCGAGAGGCGCGGCAGCGGCGCCGAGAGCTGTCGGCGCCGCACCCTCGCTCAGCGGGTCACGGTACGGCTGTAGCTATAGGCATTGCCGCGCGGCCCCGTGCCCTGGCCCTGCCGGGTGCAGCTTCCGCCGCTGCAGCTTGCCGATCCCGAGCGGGACCAGCTGTTGCCGGCCGGGCCGGTGCCGCCGCCCTGCCAGGAGCAGGCGCCGCCTGAGCAGCTGCCGGAACCGCCGAAGGAGGCCGTTCCGCGTGGTCCTGTGACGGAGCCGCTGCGCGTCCAGGCATTGGCGTCCACCGCGGCCGCTGCCGAAAGGGCAGCTACGAGCAACAAGGTACCGATGGATTTCTTCATGTCAGTCTCCCGAGCTTGATCCCTCAGGCGATCGTCGCCTGCAGGGGGGACACTGCGTGTTCGATGTCTCGTCCAGATGCACCGACGATATCGTTTGGTTGCGGTGATTGGATGTCTTGTAACGGCGCGTAACGGGCGAGCCCGCGAGTTGCCGCGGTCGGCAAATTCGTCGCACAATTCGACGACTATCCGATCCTGTCCCGGGGCGCGATGCCGGCGGTGCATGGTTGCTGCGGTTCCAGATACCTGCTACGTTCTGTAGCAGATTGGGGCAGAGGCGCGCGCCCCGAACAGTGCTTTGGTTGCATGGCGCCTTTTCAGGGTTGGCGGGGACCGATGGGCGGAGGTGACCAGAGTCGAGCGAAGCGCAGCGGCTTCGCGCGCCGGCTTGCAATTGCCATCGTCGTGGCCGCCGCTGCCGCGGCGATTCTCTATGTCGAGACGGCAGTGCCGACCCTGCCTCGGACCGCGGCAGACTGGCTGATGGCGCAATGGCGCCCCGCCGTCGAGGACCCTGCGCCGCCGCGCCCGGCCGTACAGGTCAAGGTCGTGGCGGTGCGGCGCGAGGACATGCCGATCTTCCTCAACAGCATCGGCAACGTCCAGGCCTACAACGCCGTCAACGTGCAGAGCCGGGTCGACGGCGAAATCACCCAGATCCTGTTTCAGGAGGGCCAGAAGGTCGAGCAGGGCGATGCGCTCGCGATCATCGATCCGCGGCCGCTCAAGGCGCAGCTCGATCAACAGCTGGCGATCCTGCAGAAGGACGAGGCGCTGCTCGCCGGCGCCGAGCTCGATCTCGACCGTTACGAGACGCTGTCGAAAACGTCCGCGGTGTCGCGCCAGCAGCTCGAGCAGCAGCGCGCGCTGGTCGACCAGTACAGGGCGCAGATCAAGAACGATCATGCACAGATCGACTACGCGCGCACCCAGCTCGGCTTCACCACGATTCGCGCGCCGCTCTCCGGCCGCATCGGCATCCGCCAGGTCGACCAGGGCAATTTCGTCCGCGCCAGCGCGCCGTCGACGATCGCCACCATCACCCAGCTGCAGCCGATCTCGGTGATCTTCACCGTCTCGGCCGCAGCGCTGTCGCAGACGCAGTTGGTGCCCGGGCAGGCCAAGGCGCCGGTCTCGGCCTATGACCAGGACAACGTCACCGAGCTCGACAAGGGCAGCATCGAGCTCGTCGACAATCAGGTCGATCCCGCGACCGGCACCATCAAGCTGAAGGCGAGCTTTCCCAACGCGGCGCAGAAGCTGTGGCCTGGCAACTTCGTCAATGGCCGCATCACGCTCGACATACGCCGCGACGGCGTCACCGTGCCTGCCGTCGCCGTCCGTCACGGCACGCTGGGCGATTTCGTCTGGCTGGTGCGGCCCGACCAGACCGTTGCCGTACGTGGCGTCGGCGTCGCCCAGATCCATGACGGCCGGGCGCTGATCAGTCGCGGCCTGGCGCGCGCCGACCAGGTCGTCGTCGAGGGCTTCTTCCGGCTCGAGCCCGGCGCGAAAATCGAGATCATCGAGGATGGACCGGCGCCGGCCAATCCGCCGGCCAACAAGCCGCCGCCGGCGAAGAAGCAGACGAGCTCGGCCACGGAAAGGGGATAGGCCCGTGATCTCCACGCCCTTCATCCTGCGGCCGGTCGCGACGACCCTGTTCATCATCGGCCTCGTGCTGCTCGGCGCGCTCGGCTATCGCCTGCTGCCGGTGGCGCCGCTGCCGAGCGTGGATTATCCGACCATCCAGGTGGTGACGTCCTATCCGGGCGCGTCGGCGCAGGTGGTCGAGACCTCGGTCACGACCCCGCTGGAGCATTATTTCGGCGTGATCTCGGGGCTCGAGCTGATGAGCTCGACGAGCTCCTTCGGCGTCAGCCAGATCACGCTGCAGTTCAACCTCAACCGCAACATCGACAGTGCGGCGCAGGACGTGCAGGCGGCCATCAATGCCGCCGCCGGCTGGCTGCCGATGAGCATGCTGCCGAGCCCGCCAGTCTATCATCAGGTCAATCCGGCCGATACGCCGGTCTTGATCCTGGCGCTGACCTCGGACTCGATGCCGCTGCACGAGGTCAATGATTATGCGCTGACGATCCTGGTGCCGAAACTGTCACAGGTGTCCGGCGTCGGCGAGGTAACGATCGAGGGCGGCCAGACCCGCGCGGTGCGGCTGCAGATCAATCCGACCCGCATCGCGGGTCTTGGCATGTCTCTGGAGGACGTGCGGAGTGGGATCTCCGCGACGACGGTGTCGAACCCGAAAGGATCGCTCGACGGTCCGCGCCAGTCGTTCCTGGTCGATGCCAACGACCAGCTGTTCAGCGCCGACACCTATCAGGATGCGGTCATCGCCTATCGCAATGGCGCTCCGGTTTTCTTGAAGGACGTCGGCCGCGCCGTCGACAGTGTCGAGGATGCCGAGCAGGCGGCCTGGTACATGGGCCGGCAAGCCGTCCTGCTCGACATCCAGCGCCAGCCGGGCGCCAACACGCTGCAGCTGGTCGATGCGATCCGCGCCGCGCTGCCGCGCCTGCAGGCATCGCTCCCGGCCCAGATCAAGGTCGCCGTCGTCACCGACCGCACGGCGACGATCCGAGCCGCGATCTGGGACGTGCAGTTCACCCTGGTGCTGACCGTGATCCTGGTCGTGCTGGTGATCTTCCTGTTCCTGCGCAAGCTATGGGCGACGGTCATTCCAGGCATCGCGTTGCCGGTGTCGCTGATCGCGACCTTCGGTGCGATGGCGCTGTGCGGCTTCAGCCTCGACAACCTGTCGCTGATGGCGCTGACGATCGCCTCCGGCTTCGTCGTGGACGACGCCATCGTCATGATCGAGAACATCGCGCGCCATGTCGAGGAGGGCGAAGAGCCGTTGGCGGCGGCGCTGAAGGGCGCACGCCAGATCGGCTTCACCATCGTGTCGCTGACGGTGTCGCTGATCGCGGTATTCATTCCGCTATTGCTGATGGGCGGCGTGGTCGGACGGCTGTTCCGGGAGTTCGCGATCACGCTGTCGATTGCGATTCTGGTCTCGGCCGTAGTGTCGCTGACCCTTACGCCGATGATGTGCGCGAAACTGCTGCGCGCCGATGATGCGCCGAAAGGCGGGCTGCTGCGCTGGAGCGAGGCCGCGTTCGACGTTTCGGCCAGGCTCTATGAGCGGACGCTCGATGTCGTGCTGCGTTATCGCAGCGTGACGTTGCTGTTCACGATCCTGACCATGCTCGTGACCGGGCTGCTGTTCTGGACGGTCAACAAGGGCTTCCTGCCGCTGCAGGACACCGGGCTGATCGTGGCCACCACCGATGCCCCGCAGGACATTTCCTTTGCCGCGATGGCGGCGCGCCAGCGCGAGGTCGCCGATCTCATCCAGCGCGATCCAGCCGTGGTCGCGGTCGACAGCTTCGTCGGGGCGGGTTCGGTCAACGCGACCCTGAACAGCGGCCGGATCTACATCGACATCGGCGCGCCGGAAGGCCGCAAGGACGGCATCCGCGCGGTGATGGACCGCCTCCACGCGGCGACGGCCGGCCTGCGTGACGTGACGGTGCATCTGCAGGCTGCGCAGGACCTGCAGATCGAGACCCGGGCGACACGCACGCAATATCAATATGTGCTGCAGGATCTCGATGGGGCTGAGCTCAGGGTGTGGAGCGAGCGGCTGCTGGCGGCACTGCACGAGCGCGGCGAACTGTCCGACGTCGCCAGCGACCGGCAGGACGAGGGGCTGCAGCTATCGGTCGCGATCGACCGCAAGGCGGCCGCACGTTACGGCGTCACCATGAACAGTATCGACCAGACGCTGTACGATGCGTTCGGCCAGCGCCAGATCACGACCGTCTATGGCCCGCTGACGCAGTACCGCGTCATCCTGGAGGTCGACCCTGCGTTCCGGCGTGATGACGACATCCTCAGCAAGATCTATATCAGTCCGGCCAGCGCGCAATCGGCGAGCCTCGATCAGCAGGCGAGCGGCATCGGCGCCAGTTTCACCGGGGCCGCCGCCCAGATTCCGCTGTCGGCCGTGGCGCGCGTCGAGCGGCGTTCCGCGCCGCTGCTCAGCGCCCATCAGGGCCTGTTCCCGGCCACCACCATCTCCTTCAACGTTGCTCCCGGGGTCGCGCTCGGCACCGCGGTCGAGGCGCTGCACCGGACCGAACGTGACATCGGCATGCCGTCCTCGGTCACGACCAGCCTCGCAGGCTCGGCGGCGGAATTCGCGACCTCGCTGCAAAGCGAGCCGTGGCTGCTGCTCGCGGCCATCGTCACCGTCTACATCGTGCTCGGCATTCTCTACGAGAGCTACATCCACCCGATCACGATCCTGTCGACGCTGCCGTCGGCCGGAATCGGCGCGATCCTGGCCCTGATGCTGTTCGGCCGCGATCTCGATCTGATCGCGCTGATCGGGATCGTGCTCTTGATCGGCATCGTCAAGAAGAATGCGATCATGATGGTCGACTTCGCGCTCTCGGCCGAGCGCGAAGAGGGGCTGTCGTCGTTCGCGGCGATCCGCAAGGCCTGCCTGCTGCGCTACCGGCCGATCATGATGACGACCATGGCGGCGCTGTTCGGTGCGCTGCCGCTCGCGCTCGGCACCGGGACCGGCGCGGAGCTGCGCCAGCCGCTCGGGATTTCGATCGTGGGCGGGTTGATCCTGTCGCAGATCATCACGCTGTATACGACGCCGGTGATCTATCTCGCCTTCGCTTCGCTGACGGGCGCCGTGACGGCAAGGCCTGCGCCTGCAATGCGCGCCGCCACCGAGTCCGAGGCGGGGCCATGAACATCTCGCAGCCCTTCATCGCGCGGCCTGTCGCGACATCGCTGATCATGATCGGCGTAATGCTGCTCGGTCTCGTCGCGTTCTTTCGGCTGCCGATCGCCTCGCTGCCGTCGGTCGAGCGCCCGACCATCGTCATCAATGCACCGTTCCCGGGCGCGAGCCCGACGACCGTGGCCACAGCGCTGACGCAGCCGCTCGGGCGCAGCATCGGGCTGATCCCCGGCATTACCGAGATGTATGCGACGAGCGAGCTCGGCAGCGCCACCATCGTGGTCCAGTTCGAGCTGCAGAAGAGCGTCGATGCCGCCTATGGCGCGGTGCAGGCGGCGATGAAGAACGCCGCGCCGGACCTGCCGAAGGGGCCATGGCCGCCTTACGCCTTCAAGGCCAATCCCAACGGCTTCGCGCCGATCCTGCTTGCCATGACCTCGGACGTGGTGCCGATGAGCGAGGTCTACAACCTCGCCGACAGCGTGGTGTCGCCCAAGCTGTCGGAGCTGCCCGGCGTGGCGCGGGTCTATATCTACGGCGCCGAGCGCCACGCCGTGCGCATCCAGGTGCGGCCGGATCTCCTCGCCAGCATGAATTTGTCGCTCGAGCGCGTTCGCCTCGCGATCGTCGCGGCGTCGCAGAACCGGCCCAAGGGCGCGCTCGCGGTCGATGCGCAGCGCTACACGATCGAGGCCGACGACCAGCTGCTGTGGGCCGACGATTACCGCGATCTCGTCGTCGCATGGCGCAATGGCGCGCCGGTCCGGCTCGCCGATATCGCTTTGATCACCGACGGCGTGATCAACGGCCGCGTCGCCGGCTGGTTCGGCACGAGCCGCGCGGTGATCCTCTATGTCTACAAGCAGCCCGACGCCAACGTCGTGGAGACGGTCGACGCCGTCAAAGCTCTGATCCCGCAATTCGAGCACTGGCTGCCGCCGGCCATCAAGCTGCACACGGTCTATGACCGCACCACGCTGATCCGGGCGTCGGTGCGCGATGTCGAGCAGACCCTGCTGATCGCCGTCGTGCTGGTGATCGTGATCATCGCGGTGTTTCTGAAGCGGCTTGCGGCGACGATGATTCCCAGCGTCACCATCCCGGTGTCGCTCGCGGCCACGCTGGCGGCGATGTATCTGTGCGATTTCAGCCTCGATAACCTGTCGCTGATGGCGCTGACGATTGCTGCCGGGTTCGTCGTCGACGACGCCGTGATCGTGATCGAGAACGTGATCCGGCGGATGGAGCAGGGCGAGACGGCGCTGCAGGCGGCGATCGCAGGATCGCGGCAGATGGGCTTCACGGTGATCTCGGTGACGGCCGCGCTGGTGGCGGCCCTGATTCCGGTGCTGTTCATGCCCGACATCGTCGGCCGCTATTTCCTCGAATTCGGCGCGACGCTCGTGATCGCCATCATCGGCTCGGCGCTGGTGTCGCTGACCTTGACGCCGATGTTGTGCAGCCGTTGGCTGGTCCGTGATGAGCAGGGCGCGCCGTCATCGCAGCGGAATCCGTCGTGGCCGATGCGCGCCTATGCGCGCAGCCTCGACTGGGCCCTGCATCATCGCGTGCTGTCGCTGCTGGCGACGCTGACGCTGACCGGCGCCTCGGTCTGGCTGTATCTGGGGCTGCCGAAATCGTTCATGCCGACCCAGGACACCGGCGTCATGCTGGTGCGGACCGTCGCGCAATCCAACATCTCGTTCCCGGCGATGGAGGATCGCCAGCGCACCGTCGGCGAGCTGCTGCTGAGCGATCCTGCGGTGTCCGGCCTGACCTCCTATATCAGCGATGCGCCGCGCAGCATCGGCTTCCTGGTGGTGGCGCTGAAGTCGCTCGAATCCGGCCGGCCGCCGATCCAGCAGGTGATCCAGCGGCTGCGCGAGCGCACGGCCCGTATCGACGGCGTGCGGGTGTTCTTCATTCCGCTGCAGGACCTCAATGTCGGCGCGCAGGGTGGCTCCGCACGCTACCAGTACAGCCTGTGGGGAACGGACGAGACCGAGGTGCACCGCGCCGGAGAAGCCATGGTGCGGCGCTTCCGCACGCTGCCTGGCGTGATCGATGTCGTTCCGGACTGGGAGACGGGCGGCCTGCAGGCCGGCCTCACCATCAGCCGCGCCCGGGCGGCCTCGCTCGGCGTCACGCCGTTCGGGATCGACAACACGCTCAACGACGCCTTCGGCCAGCGCCAGGTCAATCTGCTTTATTTCCCGACAAATTTCGCGCGCGTCATCTACGAGATCGATCCGTCGACCGCCACGGATCCCTCGATCTTCACACGCCTCTACGTTCCGAGCGCCACGGGAGCTGCCGTTCCGATGGCGGCGTTGACCACCCCCAAGCGGGCGCATAGTGCGATGTGGGAACATCATAGTTCGCAATTTCCCGCCCGCACGATCTCGTTCGACGTCAAGCCCGGCGCGGCGCCGAAGCAGGTGCTGGACGCCATCCGTGGCGAGGAGGCCGCCGTGCGGCTGCCCGACGGAGTCAGCGCCGAATTTCGCGGCGAGGCGCGGGAGGTGGAGAAGTCGCCGCAGCGGCAGATCTTCCTGTTCGTGGCCGCCATCATCACGATCTATCTCGTGCTCGGCATGCTCTACGAGAGCTACGTCCACCCGCTGACGATCCTCTCGACCCTGCCGTCGACTGCGTTCGGCGCGCTTCTGGCGCTCAAGATCGTCGGACTGCCGTTCTCGTTGATCACCACCATCGCCTGCATTCTTGTCGTCGGTCTCGTGATGAAGAACGCGATCATGATGGTGGATTTCGCGATCGAGCTGCAGCGCCACGAGGGATACGCGGCGCGGGACGCGATCAGCAGCGCGGCCGCGCAGCGGCTGCGTCCGATCGTGATGACGACGCTGACCGGGATCTTCAGCGCGCTGCCGATCGCGTTCGGCACCGGGCCGGGCCACGAGCTGCGGCAGCCGCTCGGGATCGCAATCGTCGGTGGATTGATCGTGGCGCAGGTCTTCACCCTGTTCACGACGCCGGTGATCTACATGGTGATGGACCGGGTGAGCAGGGCGCGGTCGCTGGCCAGTCCGGTCATGGCCGGCAGGCAGCCAGCGCCCGCAGCCTGACACGAGGGGAAGCCGCAGCGCGGGCGCCATGAGACCGCGGACCGCAACCAGGCTAAAGCGGCCGGTCGAGATCGAACGCGTCCGGGACCACCTCCGCGCTTTGGAGGTCGAACTTGCTGGAGCGCAGCAGCGGCCGTCAGCCGCGGTTTGCATCCGTCTGGCGGATGCTATCGATGATTGCCGGGCGGATCAGGCACATGCCCGTCGGCCCGGTCGGATTCACCATTTGGTCTTGACTGCGGTGTTGACGTTGGTGACGGCATTGGCCGTGCTCGACGTGGCGGCCGCCGTGTTGTTGATCAGGGTCAGCAGCTTGTAGTAGTCGACGACCTTGGCGTTGGCGACGTACATCACGTCCTTGCTGCGCATCTGAAAGCCCGAGGCCAGCAACATGCCGGAGGGATCGCGCAGGTTGAGGTGATAGATCGTCGGGATGCGGTCGTAGACGAAACGGGTTGTATCGACCCCCAGCTTCTGCAGCAGCGGCCGCTCCTCGTAGCGATACAGGAAGACCTCGGCCGGATCCGACTGCTGGTCGTTCAGGCCGCCAGCCTTGCCGATGGACTGCGCGAGCGTCAGCGTCTCGGTATCGAACGAGATCTCGGAGTTGAAGCCGAAGACGTTCTGGTTGAGCGCGCCGAGCGCCGTGAAGGTCGGCGATTCGCGCGTGATGTAGATGACGTCGTTCGGGCGGATGAAGATGTTCTCGCGCGGATCCTGCACGACGCGGCTCAACAAGACGCGCACCCGCTTGCCGTCCCGCTGCAGCGTCACGTAGCTTTCGATGGCTTCGTGTTTCGGGCCGCCGGCGCGCGCGATCAAGGCCAGCAGGCGCTCGCCCACGCTGTTGAGGGGCAGGACGCCCGGCGTGTTGACGTCGCCGAGAACGCTGACCACGCTCGAATGCTGCTGGTTCAGGCTCACCACGACCTGCGGCTCCAGCGCGCGCTTCTGCAGTCGGAACACGATCTCCTGTTCGATCTCGGGGAGAGTCCGTCCCGCAGCGCTGACCTCGCCTGCGTAGGGCACGCGGATGTTGCCCTTCTGGTCGACCGCCTGCGCGGGCAGATCGACGAAGTTGCCGGGACGAGCTCCGGCGGCCGTTGGGGGCGTGAACAGGCCGCCAGCGGCGGCCTCGAAAATCGAGACGTTCAGGACGTCGCCAATGCCCGCGACCTGGACCGGCTTGGGCCGCTTGTCCGGAAACACGCCCTGAAACGTGATCAGGTTCGGCTGCGACAGGAAACCGATGGTCTCGGGACTGATGTCCACCAGCGCATAAGGCAGGGCGGTATTCGACCTGACGCTGGCCGTGGCGTTGTCACTCACCGCGTCGCTGGTGGGACCAGTCCCGGGAAGCCACGAACAGGCCGGCAGAGCGATCAGGAGCGCCGAGGCCACGAGGGTGCGCACGCCCCGGCGAAGCGGATGAAACCAGCTTCGGCTCGACGCGCTGCTGCGGATGCGCGACCCGGCACCGCTGGTCGATCCGTCCGACGCAGGCGGATTGATGAAGCCGTTCAAACGCATCCTCGGATACAACAAAAAAGTTTCCCCACGTCGCCCCCTCACGAACGGAGGAAGGACGCATCCCACTCTGTTTCTAACCTATCTGGCGGCTATCCCAGGTGAAAGCGCACGACTGTCCGGCAAGACGGGCTTTTGCCCACCGTGCCAATTAGGTCACAGTCCGCCCTCACCAAAGTACCGTCCATCCAGGATGACCCATCGATATCGGCGACATCCGCAACGGGGCACCGTCCAACAGACCATCAGAGACTATTGGAAACAGAAACCCGTTGAGTATCGGTTATTCGAGTCGGGTCCGAGTCGCGACGGACCGCTAATCCAAGCGGCTGGCACTGCGCGGCACGATAAGGGGAATTCCGACAGCCCGGCCAGTGACCGGGATGGCAGCATCCCTGCGCACGCCGGATCGCGGACCGGCCCGGTCGGTCCAGATGGCTCTGCCCGCGCATTCCCGGAGGGTCTATCCATCGGGCGCGCGTGGGACCGACACGCCGCGCATCAGTTGTCGAAGGCTGCCGTTCACGTCTATGGTGCCTGCATCGCCCGTTGCGGCGCTGAGCGAGGGAGCATTCCGTTGTCGAAGGTCACCAGGATCGCCGCCGCCGCGCTCGTTGCCGCTCTGGCCGGTGCATCGAGCCAGGTCTGGGCGCGGGGCCTGTATCCGCTCACGGAATGCGGCCCTGATCTCAGCCGGCTTTGCCGTCTGCACGGGGCGTTCGAAGCCAATCCGTTTCACTACAATCTTGCGATCCATCCGGGATGCATTCGGCGTGTCGCCGTCGAGACGCCCCGGGGCGTGCGGTATCGCCACGCCGTGGTGTGCGGCGCGCCGGACCGGCCGATGGTCTGGTGATCGCGCCGGCCAATTCCGTTCGACCTCCTCGTCCGTTCGGCCTCGGTGGCCGTGCATCCGCCCGGCGGCAGTGCCGGCCGCGGTGTATTTAATGGCGGGTTGCGGTCCCGGTTTTATGCAATCTAAAATTAAATAATTTCAGGCCGCTCGACCCGGCCTTGCCTGTCATAAAAAAGCTGCGCTGAACAAACTAAAGCTTCAATTGTCGCCGACCAAAGGTAGTTAATAAGTCCTTTCGGGGAGCGCGGTAACAATTTACTGCAAGCCGCGACAGACGCCGGAAGTATTTAATTATCTTGTCTCCCAGATGGTAAATTAACTTGTCGCGAGTGGTTAATTTAATCCTGATCATCAGAACCAAGGGGCGTTGCGAAAGCAATTCGCCGGCCCTTGAGAGAAAATCCCTCAAATCTCGCCAACGAGTGGGGTCCGTCCTTGTGTGACGAATCTGTTGTAGCGTTGAGTGAAGGTAACATGACGGATGTTCGGAGCGGCCTATTCAATCATGCTGTTCTAAAATCATTGGACAAGATCCGCGCTGCTAAATCGCGCTTCAACCGGCTGACGTCCGGCAACCCGACCCAGGCCGCCCTGATGTCGCAGATCGAACTCTGTGACGCTCTCCTGGACGAAATTCGATTGATCAGCAGCAGCCTGGAAAAGCGCGTCGAGAATCGCAGTGTGGTCAGTCGGCGCCCGATGGCAACGCGACGCCAGCGGGGCGCGTCCCACCGGATCGCGCCGTGCCGCGACGTACCGGGCCGCACGAAGCAACGGAAATAGACGCCCCTCCACCTCGGGCAGCTGGAGCGACGGCCTTCCCGTCAAGGCCGACCAGGGCAGACGGGCGCAGAACCCGTTGCTATCGTCGTCGGCGCCGACCAAGCGAGCCCCGACGGCCTTCGGCCGCAACGAAACGCATTACGATGCCCCGCGGCCGGGTGTCGCTACCACCCCCTGAGATTGCGTTCTTGACGCACCCACCGGACGTTGCGCGCGGGCTGCGATGATCGCCGGCGCAGCCTGTGGCAGATTCTCCGATGCACTTCCGTCCCGAGCAACTCCTGTGATTGCGGCAGGTGAATAGTACAGCCGCGCGAGATTGTGGCATATTCCCGCTGTCGTGCGTATTAAACGCGTTGTTGCGATTTTGTGCGACAGCGAAAATATCCCGATCCGGGTTATCGCCATTGGCGCGCGAATAGGTTGTGCCGTGAGCCCGCTTTGCAAACGCTCCGCATTCCCCGTCGTCTCCGCTCGGCATTGAAATCACGCCATTTTGACGCGATGCTGCCGTTTAATGCGGGAAAAGGTTGCAGAGGATGTCGCTCTGGGGCTCTTTTTGTGGGTGGAGTGGGGCGCCGATATGGATCGGAGGCCGAGCGCGAGCGAGCCGGAAATAACGTTGCGGGTTGCTGTTTTAATGCGCTACAACCATTCCAGAGGCGTGACTCGGGTATAACTCAAATATTCCGTTTTTCCGACGGCGAGCCTCTTGCGGAACGAAATACCGAATTATATGACATTAATTCGGCAGGATAGAGATCACAGATAAAGGTCGCTGTATGTCTACCAAGAAGATTGATTTCGAGGCGATGTCTTTCGATGACCTCTGGTCGCTCCATGAGCAGATCAGCCAGATCTTGGCTGTGAGGATCACGTCTGAGAAGCGCGAGCTCGAACGGCGCCTGGCAGTTCTCAACCGGAGCCGGGGCGCGATCGAAGGGGCCGATAGCGATAACGCGCCGTCCTATAAGGCGAACGGCAAGGCGCGGCGGGCCTATCCAAGGGTCCTGCCGAAATATCGCAACCCGCAGACATCCGAAACCTGGTCCGGCCGCGGCAAGCAACCGCGCTGGCTGGTCGCTGCGATCAAGACCGGGCATCGGATCGAGGAGTTCGCGATCAACGGGACCGGCGCCTCGCGAGGTCGTCGTCACAGAGCATGATGCCGTGCATATCTTCGCAGGCGCCCGGCGCGCCCAGCGAAAAGTCTAGCGCGGTTTGTGTCTGACTTGTTCTCTCAGGATCCACCAAGACTCCGAGCCCGGCTTTCGACTTCGGGCAAAGTGCGCCCGGCCCGTAGGGGGCGGCGCCTCGTGATGTCGAGAGAGCAGCCCTGCCGGTTGTCCGCCACGATGCATGCTAATACGCGTTGTCGCCGCGGATCAGCTCGATCGGCGTCCTGACCAGGATCGCAATGTCGAGCGACAGGCTCCAATTGTCGATGTACCAAAGGTCGTGCTCGACCCGTTCTTCGATGGACGCGCGCGTCGGCGTTGGCCCTCTGCAACCGTGCACCTGCGCCCATCCCGTCAACCCAGGCTTGACGCGGCGACGGAACGCATAGTTGCGTACGACCTTGTCGAATTCATTGTCGTGGGCCACCGCGTGGGGGCGGGGTCCCACCAGGGACATGGTGCCGTTCAGCACGTTGAGCAGTTGCGGAAGCTCATCGATGCTTGTCCGGCGCAGCAATGCGCCCAGGCGCGTGAACCGTCTGTCGCCAAGTTGCGCCTGGATGATCGAAGGGCCGTCCTCGAGCACCGACATCGTGCGGAACTTGTAGATCTGGAAGGATCTGCCGTTGAAGCCGCAGCGCTGTTGTCGGAAGAGGACAGGCCCGGGAGAGTCCAGCTTGATAGCGACGGCGACGATGACGAGCAGCGGCAGCAGCGCGGTCAGTGCCAGTCCGGCCAACACCAGATCCATCAGCCGTTTCGCGACATGTTCGAGCGGGCTCAGCAGCCCGCGCTGCAGCTCGACGCAAAGCACATTGCCGAGCTCGCGGTGCGGACGCTTGAATATCTCCGAAGCCGCTCCAATCGGAACGAAGCTGACGGGAAACGGCAGAACTCTCAACTCCGCACCGAGCGCGCGTAGATCGGACCATGGGTGGGGAGCGGCGCCGACCACGATCTCCTCGACATCGGAGCCGCGAACATAATCGATCACGCTTGCGACGATGCGCTGCCTCTGATCCGGGTCCGAACCAGGCTCGGGCAGCAGGAAATGGCGCTTGACGCGAAAGCCGGTCGCCGTGAGCACCTGCGTCAGACCGGCATTGTCCTTGCTCGAATCGTCGGTGATCAGGACGATGGTTCGACCGGAAAACCGCTTCTCCGCAAGGCCTTTCGCCAGCAGATATTCGGCGATCCGGCGATGGACGATCAGCGCCGTCAGGCCGAGCATCGCAAAGACGACGCTGGTGCCGCGCGATATCTCGCTACCGATCTTCAGCGCAAATATTGCGCCGGCAAGGACGAGGAAGGCGGTGACCCACGTCAGGCACGTTGCGCGTATCTGGCGTGACAGGATCAGGAGTTCGGCCGGCCGATACATGCCGCGGATCTTCATCAGCGAGACGAACAATGCCGAGACGAGAATGGCCAGCCCAAGCGATTTGCTGATGTCGTTCGCGCTTGGATCCTGCAAATGATAGAGCAGGCCGGACGCGACGCTGGTCGCGGTGATCGTGGCAATGTCGGCCGCGATGGCGAACGGTTCGACCGCGGAATAATGGACCGGCCATTTGCGCCCTTCTGCCATAACGGCAGCCGGAATGCCGGTCCGATCGAGAGTCTCGGGCTGCTCCACGTAATGCATGGGATATGGCTTGTTCAAAACTCGGTTAAAGACAGCGGCTCTGCCATTTAATCTATAATCAAACATTTAAATTAAACAATTAAAAAATAAGTGTGCGCCATGGAGTAGTTATATACCATGGAGGCTTTGCGACCTCCCCGCGAGGGCCCCGGAGCCCGGTGATATTCGTGCCGTGTAGCTCGATTTCAGCCGAGAATGGGCAGACTGCGTTACTCGGCGAGCCAGCGCGGACGAGAATCTCCGGCAGGAATTCCTGATCCGGCACGCGTCACACCAGCCATGCGGCTGATTGATGTCTATTAATCGAATATTTTGCCCTCGACTCCTTGAAAAGATCATTTAAAAATAAATGCCGCTGGCTTAATAAATTAATGCAGCCATTTCCGAGATTATGAATCTGAAGGACGTCGCGCCATGAAGGTTGTACTGTTCTGTGGGGGACTTGGCACCCGGATAAGGGAGTATTCCGAGAGCATTCCCAAGCCGATGATCCCGATCGGGCATCAACCGATCTTGTGGCACGTCATGCAGTATTACAGCCAGTACGGCCACCGCGATTTCGTCCTTTGCCTCGGGTACAAGGCCAATGTCGTGAAGGACTACTTCCTGAACTACAATCAGGCGACGACGACCGACTGCACGATCTCGCAGTTCGGCAAGAAGATCGAATTGCTCGGCGAACGTCCGGCGGATTGGCGGGTTTCCCTGGTCGATACCGGCATCTGGCGCAACATCGGTCAGCGCCTGCGGGCGGTTCGTCACCTGGTCCAGGACGAAGAGATCTTCCTCGCCAATTACAGCGACGGCCTGACCGACGCGCCGCTGCCGGACATGATCGACCGCTTCAAGCGAAGCGGCAAGATCGGCTGCTTCATCGCGATCCATCCGCCGATCAGTTTCCATCTGGCCGAGTTCGATGCCGACGGCAAGGTCGGCCGCATGGCGGCGAGCAACGATTCCGATATCTGGATCAATGGCGGGTATTTCATCTTCCGAAAAGAGATATTCGACTACATCGAGGAAGGGGACGAACTCGTCGTGCAACCTTTCAAGCGGCTCATCGATCGTGGGGATCTGATGGCCTACCGCTATGAAGGGTTCTGGCGGGCCATGGATACGATCAGGGACCGCCAGGTGCTGGAGGAGATGATCGAGCGGGGTGATACGCCCTGGCATCTCGGGACGAACGTCCCGGCGGTGGTGAACGGATGAGAGCCCTGCAGCTCGCGGGCCGCGGAGAGCGGTTATCCGTGTTGTGCCTCGGTGCGCACTCGGACGACATCGAGATCGGGGCAGGGGGCACGCTTCTCACCTGGCTCGACCAGGGCGTTCGCCTCGACGTTCATTGGTGCGTGCTCAGCGGCAACGATGGGCGCGGCATCGAAGCGCGAGCGTCCGCGGATGACTTTCTGGCAGAAGCGGCAGGTCGTACGATCGAGATCAAGACCTTTCGTGACGGCTTCTTCCCGGAGCAGGGCGAGGAGATCAAGGCCTGGTTCGAGGCGCTGAAGGGCAGGATCAATCCCGACGTCATCCTCACCCATCGACGTGACGATGCGCACCAGGATCACCGCCAGGTCAATCGGCTCGTGTGGAATACGTTCCGGGATCATCTCATTCTGGAATATGAGATTCCGAAATGGGACGGCGACCTCGGGCGGCCCAATTTTTACATGCCCGTTTCCGAATTCGTCATGAAGCGCAAGGTCGCGCTGCTGATGTCGCATTTCGGCAGCCAGCGCTCCAAGCAGTGGTTCGACCCCGAGACGTTCATGGGTCTGGCACGACTGCGCGGGATGGAGAGCCGCGCCGCCGAGCGCTACGCCGAGGCTTTCGTCGCGCGCAAGCTCTCACTGGGGTGATTTGTCGTTTTTGAAGGCGGCGGTTTGAAGGTGCGGGCCGCTGCGTCTCGCGCCGCCCGTCGTCATCGACGGTGGATGTGGTCACCGCCTCCGGCGCCGCCAAACGATGGGCGGAGGCGCCCACGTTGAATTCGTTCGCGAGGTTCTCGTGGCCCCGCTCCGTGCGCGAAGCTCCGAAGCTTCGCGCCACTATCAGGCAAATGTCCCGCGCGGCGTCAACCCGCCGCCCTCCTCGGCAGGTCGACGGTTTCGTCCGCCGGCGGACGCCCGGTCGCGGTGGCCGGCACCTTCTCCAGCCAAACTTCGCGCCACCAGGCAAAGATGCCTCGCGGGCAGAACAATCGGTTTTCGCTGTAACGCGACTGGCAGTAGACGCCGTCGAGAATGACCGCGGGCGTCTTCATCCGCCTGATGTAGCCCGTTCGCTCGTCGATGAACTTTTCGACCCGGGTTCGGACCCGGAACACCTTGCCGCAGTAGGGCACCATCTCGGCGTCGAAGCCCATGCCGCGATTGTTGGTCTGCTTGTCGATGGTCGCGAGGATGTCCTTGTGCGGGCGTACCCGAACCATGTCACCCGGCTGCAGCCCGAGGTGAGCGATCGGCGCGTCCTTGTCGGTCGCGAGGTCTCCCCGTCGCCTTGGAAACGGAATGCCGCCCCAAAGCGACTGGACGCGGTCGTAGATCCAGCGGGCTGGCCGCCCGAGCCGGGGGCGTCGCGCCATCGTGGTGCCCACATACGCGAAGTAGAGAAAGCTCTTCAACATCCTGCCCGGGGAAATATTGCCGGACGTGATGTCTTCGGCGTATTGCCGCGCGTCCCACCATTTGAGCGGCTGGGTATAGCTCGGCAGCTCGGTCGCCTGGCAGGCGTATCGGATGCCCTTTCCGGGCACCTGATCCGGCGACTTGGTCGCATCCCACACGGCGCGCGCGGAGCATCCGTGGGAGCCCTGACGAGCGCGGTCGTGGTCGACCGACGCCGATTGGGCCGGATCGACCGGCGACAGCCAGGCCTCCTTCCAGAAGATCAGGCAGGCCGCCTGACAGCCTCCATAGGCCTCGCCGTCACAGCGCAGGTCGAGATGGACCGCGTTCGGGAGCCGGCGTCCGAGCCACTCGCCGGTGTTGTATCCGGTCACCGTATCGCAGGTCTTGTGCGCGCGCTTGTAAATCTGGAAGCGCTGGCCGCACCATTTGAACATCTGCGGCATGAACGGCAAGCCCTCGAGGCGGCCATTCGCATCGAGCGTCGCCAGAATGTCTTCCTTGCTGCGTACTTCAACCCAGTCGCCGGCAGATAGTGTCATGCTCTGTCTCTCAATTCCTGAACCAATCGTTCGTCACGACGGAGCCGCGTCCCGTAAAGCGGAGCGCTCCAAAATCTGCGAAGTCCAATTTAAAGCTGACGAGATTTGCGGTTCCGGTGAGGCTAATTCGTGGCGGATCATTTAATTTGCGGAATATAATCGCTACCGGCGGGCCGCCCCGCACGCGCGGTATCCATGGCGGTACGAGGATCAGGCCGCTGTCGTGGATTACCCTGCTTTGACGGCGCGTCGCGTGCCTCTGCAGCGCGCGAACGGGGGCCGGTCGCACGGATTCACTGGACGACGGCATGAATAATAAAATATAATCGGCCAGATCAGATTTAATTCCGTTTTTGGTTGACGGTATAGAGGGTGGCCATTTTGAAGATACTCATCACCGGGAACATGGGCTATGTCGGCCCGGAGGTCGCGAAACATCTGCGTGCGTGCCGGCCCGATGCCACTTTGCACGGCTTCGACAATGCCTATTTTGCACATTGTCTGACCGGCGCCCCGGTTCTTCCCGAACGATCGCTCGACGCGCAGTTCTATGGCGACGTCCGCGACATGTCGCTGGACCTGCGCGGCTATGATGCCGTTGTCCAGCTGGCGGCGATCTCGAACGATCCGATGGGCAACCGCTTCCAGGATGTGACGCTGGACATCAACCAGAATACGACCGTGGCCCTCGGCAGGGCGGCTGCTGCCGCGGGCGTGAAGAACTTCGTCTTCGCGTCGAGCTGCAGCGTCTATGGGATCGCCGACGGGCCGCCGCGCAAGGAAGGCGACGCCCTCAATCCCATCACCGCCTATGCAAAGTCGAAGATCGGGTCGGAGCAGGAGCTCGCCGCTGTCGGCACGGACATGACCATCACCTGTCTGCGCTTTGCGACCGCCTGTGGCATGTCGGATCGGTTGAGGCTCGACCTGGTCCTCAATGACTTTGTGGCCTGCGCGCTCAGCCGACGGCAGATCAGCGTGCTCTCCGACGGCACGCCCTGGCGGCCCCTGATCGACGTTGCCGACATGGCGCGGGCGATCGACTGGGCCATCGACCGGCCGGCCGATACGGGAGGCCGCTTTCTGACCATCAACGCAGGCTCCGACGACCGCAACTACCAAGTCAGGGACCTGGCCAATGCGGTGGCCGCGAGAGTGCCGGGGACCGGTGTGTCCATCAACACGTCCGCGCCGGTCGACAGCCGGTCCTACAAGGTCGATTTCGGCCTGTACCGGGCGCTGGCGCCCGGCCACCAGCCGAAGGTGACGCTGGAGCAGTCGATCCAGAACCTGGTCGACGGCCTGAAGCGGATGAACTTCAAGGATGCCGAATTTCGTTCATCCGATCTGATCCGCCTCAAGGTCCTGCAGGACCACATGGAAGCAGGCAGGATCAACGACAGGCTCGAATGGACCTGATGGCGTCCGGCGCCCAGAGCAGGACTTTACTTCGCCAGACCGTACAGTGACGGAGAAACCATGGAACTGAGCCTCCCCGCGGCCGTAGACACCGCGCCCAAGTGCCGGCATTGCGGCGATGATCTGACGCTCAAGCTGATCGATCTCGGCGCCTCGCCGGTCGCCAACGACTATGTCGATCCCGCCAACTACACGAAGGCGGAGCCGTTCTATCCGCTGGAGACCTTCGTCTGCCGTGGCTGCCGTCTGGCGCAGACCCGCGACCTCCTGGCCGCGTCCGACATCTTTCGCGCCGACTATGCCTATTTCTCCTCGCACTCGACGTCATGGCTCGACCACGCGCGGACGTATGTCCAAACCATGGCCGATCGCTTCAAGCTCGGCCCGGCCTCGCGTCACGTCGAAATTGCCTCGAATGACGGATATCTGCTGCAATATTCGATCGCGAAGGGGATCAGCTGCCTGGGCGTCGAGCCTTGTGAGAGCGTCGCCCTGGCGGCGCGCGCCAAGGGCATCGACACCCGCGTCGAGTTCTTCGGCCGCGCCTATGCGACCATCCTTCGCGAAGAAGGCTGGTCGGCTGATCTCGTCACCGCGAACAACGTGCTCGCTCATGTTCCTGATATCAACGACTTCGTCGGCGGAGTGAAAATCCTGCTGAACCCCGAGGGGGTCGCGACCTTCGAGGTGCAGCATCTTCTGACCCTGATGCAGCGGCATCAGTTCGATACCATCTATCATGAGCATTTTTCCTACCTGTCGCTGATCGCGGGGTTGCGCATCTTCGCCAGGGCCGGCCTGCGCGTGTTCGACGTCGAGCTTCCCGAGACCCACGGTGGTTCGATCCGGTTCTTCGTCTGCCATCAGCAGGCCTCGCATCCGGAGAGCCCGAACGTGGCCGACGTTCTGGCGCGGGAGCGGGCCTACGGCCTGCATGACGACGCGATCTACATCGCCTGGAACGAGCAGGTCAAAGAGACCAAGCGGGCGCTGCTCGAACTCCTGACGGCGCTCAAGCGCGCCGGCAAGAAGATCGTCGGCTACGGCGCTCCGGCCAAGGGCGTGACGCTGCTCAATTATTGCGGAGTGAGAACTGATTTTCTCGATTTCACCGTCGATCGCGCGCCGTCCAAGCAGGGACGCTACATGCCTGGCGTCCGTATTCCGATCCTGCCGCCTGAGGCGATCTTCGAGGCCAGGCCGGACTATGTCCTGATCCTGCCGTGGAACATCAAGAACGAGATCAAGGCGCAGATGGCCGATATCCGCAACTGGGGCGGTCGCTTCATCGTGCCAGTGCCCAAGGCGACCATCGAGGAGTAGGCGACGTCGGTCCTCGTCGGCGCGTGGCCCTGGGGGTGTACAGGGCCACATCGCAGAGGCGGCGATGGTCAGTTCAGCGGCTTTGCCGGCATATTGTGCGAAAGAGTTTTCACCATGAGGTTTGTGCAACTGGGACGATCGGATGCGCGGCTGATCGAGCTCAACGTTCGCTCCGATGATCGCGGCAGCTTCACGCGGACCTGGTGCGCAAGAACCTTTGCGAATGAGGGACTCGATTTCCAGCCGGTTCAGGGCAACAGTTCGGTGACGCGTATCCGCGGCAGCGTGCGGGGCATGCATTTTCAGCGCGCGCCCAAGGCCGACGCCAAGGTCGTCCGCTGCACGGCCGGGCTGATCCATGACGTCATCGTCGACATCAGGCCGCATTCTCCGACGCGGGGTGAGGTCCACGCCTGCGAGCTGGGGCCGTCGACTGCAAGGATGCTCTACATTCCCGCAGGATTCGCCCACGGCTTCCAGACACTGACAGATGACGTGACGGTCGAGTATTTGATGGGCATCGACTATGTCGAGGACCTGTCGGACGGTTTCCGGCACGACGATCCGATGATCGGCATCACCTGGCCCGACCCCGTGACGGTGTTGTCGGCGAAGGATGCTGCCTGGCCGTTGCTTGCAGAACGACAGCCGTGGTGAGCCCGCGCGTGCAGATGTCCCTGACGTCAGATCGTCCTGCCTCGGATCGCAGGCCCGGCATCGACCTTCATGCGATGGTCGCGGAGATGTATCCGATCAACCGGAGCCTCACCGGGACCGGCGTTCGCCAGACGCTCGCGATCGTCGCCCGCCATCTCGATCTCGCCGTCCATGAGGTCGCGACGGGAACTCCGGTGCTGGACTGGCATGTGCCGATGGAATGGAACATCCGCGGTGGCACGATCAGGACGCTCGACGGACAATGCCTCGTTGATTTCGCCGAGCACAATCTGCATGTGATGGGATACAGCAAGCCGGTCCACGGGGTGCTCAGTCGTGCCGAACTGGCCCGGCACGTCCACACGTTGCCCGACCAACCTGACCTCATACCATACCGGACCGGCTACTATGCCGACGATTGGGGCTTCTGCCTGCCGGACCGGCTCTGGCAGACGATGATGGACGAGTCCTATCAGGTCGATATCGACAGCGATCTCTCGCCCGGCGCGATGACCTATGGTGAATTCTTCATTCCGGGCGAGACGCAGGACGAGGTTCTGATCACCTGCCACGTCTGCCATCCCAGCCTTGCCGACGACAATCTGTCGGGAATTGCGGTCGCGACGGCGCTGGCCATGCGGCGGGCGAAGCGAAGAGGGCGGCTTGGGTATCGCTTCCTGTTCCTGCCGGCCACGATCGGCGCCATCACGTGGCTCGCGCGCAACGAGGCGATGCTCGACCGCGTGGTGCATGGGCTTGTTCTGACCTGCCTCGGAGACGATGGTCCGTTCCATTACAAGCAGAGCCGCCGGGAGGGGGCGGTCATTGATCGCGCTGTCGCGCATGTCCTCGCGCAGGCGGGCGTGCCGCATGAGATCATGCCGTTCAACCCTTACGGTTATGATGAGCGTCAGTTCTGCTCGCCCGGCTTCGACCTTCCGGTCGGCTGTTTCATGCGCGGCGTTCACGGCACGTTTCCCGAATATCACACCTCGGCGGACAACCTCGATTTTGTAAGGCCCGCGGCGCTCGACGGCTCATACGCGGTTCTGGAGACGCTGCTCGATCTTCTCGATGGCAACCGCACCTATCGCCGCGTCGACGGGCGCGGCGAACCGCAGCTCGGCCGGCGCGGGCTCTACCGGGCGATTGCGGGGCAGCGCGAAGCCGGCGGCGCCACCCAGATGGACCTCCTGTGGCTTCTCAATCTCGCCGATGGCCGGCACAGCCTTCTCGACATGGCGATCCGCGCCAATGTGCCGTTCGCGCGGCTCGAGGCCGCCGCACGGCTGGCCTTGGACGCAGAGCTCGTTCGTCCCGTCGTTGGACCATGCGCTGAAATGCCGCCGTTCGAGCTCAGTTCCTGGACCGCGCTGCCAGACGTGGAGCAAGGATGAGGGAGGTATCGATGATCAGCCCCCCGGTTAAACCCCGCGTGCTGGTGTTCTCGCTCAGGAATATCTTCGGCAGGGCTCTCAACCGCTGCCCGCATTACGAGTTCGAAGATATCATCTGCGAGATCGATTCCGCCGAGCTGCTGGCGCCCACGGTCGATCCAGCCAGCCGGCGGGCGAGCGTCGCTACCCGCCTCGGCTATCACGCGCCGCTGGCGCTGAACCCAGGCATCCCGAAACCGCAGGCCAAGGGGCCTTACGATCTCCTGTTCACGATCTGCGGCTTTCCGCAGGATCTGATCATGTTCAATGCGGTCAGCAACCTGAGAGACGTCTGCAAGACGTCGGTGTGCCTGCTGGACGAGCTCTGGGCCAGGGACATCCACAAGCATCGTCACTTCCTGCCCATTCTGGCCAAGTTCGACGTCGTGATGCAGTACCACAGTCAAACCGTGAAGCCGCTGAGCGACGTCATCGGTCCGCGCTGCAGGTATCTCGCGCCGGGCGTGGATGCGACGTTGTTCTGTCCCTATCCCGATCCGCCGGAGCGGGCCATCGACGTCTACAGCATGGGACGCCGGCCCAAGCTGACGCACCAGAAGCTTCTCTCCATGGCCCGGGACAGCGGCCTTTTCTACGTCCATGACACGATCAGCGGAAGTCAGGCGATCGACTCCCGGGAGCACCGGGCGCAGATCGCGAACCTCGCCAAGCGGAGTAGATACTTTCTGGTCAATTCCGGGAAGTTCGACAGTCCCGAAGAGACGGGACATCAGGTCGAGTTTGGCTATCGCTATTTCGAAGGCGCTGCGTCGGGTGCCATCATGCTCGGCGAGCGCCCCAACAACGAGGTCTTTCCCAAGCTGTTCGATTGGCCGGACGCCGTCATCCAGGTGCCGCCGGATTCCGGTGAGATCGACCGGGCGATCAGGGAGCTCGACCGTGAGCCAGAACGTCAGGACCGGATACGGCGAACCGGGGTCGCGCAAGCCTTGATGCGGCATGACTGGGCGTATCGGTGGGAGGCGATCCTCGACGCCGCAGGTCTGCAGCCGTTGCCGGGCCTCGCCGCACGGAAACAGCGTCTCAAGACGCTCGCCGAGACGGCGTCGGGCCATTCACCGATGTCGTCCCCGGCGGAGTTCGATTTAATTGGCTCGTGAATAATGTGGCGTCGAACAATTTAATCCTTGTCGTCGCCATAAAGTAAAGTCATCGGTCTGCTGTTGCGCCGCAAGCGCTTGCGGCGCCGATTTTCGCGATGGCTCCATTTTTACAGCTGGATGTTTCATGCCACTGACGGACTTGACCGGATCGCGACATGTTCTCCGAAGGCCGGCCTTGATATTTGGAGGCCATTGACCGGACATGTCGGAAGCCGTCGCAGCCTATTTCGAAGACCATAAGGAATCGAAGGATCTCGGGCGTCGCGCGCTGCGCGGCGGCATCGTCTCCATCATCATTCAGTACGGCAATGCCGTGCTCCAGATCGCCGCTGCCATCGTGCTGGCGCGGCTGCTTGCGCCTGAGGATTTCGGGCTCGTTGCCATCATCACGGTTCTGACCAGCTTCGCACCTTTGCTGATCGACTTCGGCCTGCTCGACGCGACCGCGCAGAGAAGCAGGATCACGCCGGCCCAGGTCAGCGGTCTTTTCTGGGTCAGCACCGGCATTGGAGTCGTGGTCGCGGTCATCGTTGCCGCCTGCAGCCCGCTGATTGCGTGGGCCTACGACGAGCCCCGGCTGCAGCCCATCGCGCTCTGCGTCGCGGTCACTTTCGTGCTGTCGGGGCTGACAAATCAGCATATGGCGCTGTTACGGCGCACGATGCAGTTCGGCCGCATCGGACAGATTCAGCTGTTCGGCACACTCGCCGGAACTGTCGTTGCCATCGCCGCCGCGATCGCCGGATACGGCTATTGGGCGCTGGTCCTTCGCCCCATCGTGAGCTCGTTCTGCATCGTCGCTGCCGCGTGGTCGGCCTGCCGTTGGCGGCCCGGTGCGCCGGTCTTCGACGACGAGGTGAGATCGATGGTCCGGTTCGGGCTCCACGTGGTCGGCTTCACGGTTGCGTATACGCTGTCGAGGGCGGTGGACCGGATCGCGCTGGGCTTGTTCTATCGGCCGGACCAGGTCGGCTTCTACCAGAACGCGATGAATCTGTATGAGAACTCGATCTATTCGGCGCTCAATCAGATGCACGCCGTCGGCAGTGCCGCGCTCAGCAAGCTGCAGTCCAACCCGGATGCCCTGCGGCAGAAATACGAAGCCGCGCTGTCGCTGCTGGCTTTCTTCGTCATGCCGGTCGCGGCGATCCTGTCGGTGACGGCCGAGGATCTGACCGTCATCCTGCTCGGGCAGAAATGGCAGGCCGCAGGTGCGCTGCTGAGCATCATCGCCTTGCGCGGTATTTCCCATGTCGTCGAAGGCTCCCAGGGCTGGCTGCATTTGTCGCTCGGGAGAGCGGACCGCTGGCAGACATGGGGCATTGTTTCGCTCGTCGTGCAGGGAGCGGCGGTCTTCGCCGGCCTGCCGTTTGGACCGGTGGGCGTTGCCTGGGGCGTGGTGATCGGATGCTCGCTGATTGCCTTGCCGTCGGTCATCTATGCGGGGCGTCCGATCGGCATCGGCACTGAGCTCGTGATCCGCGCCGTGGGACCGCAGACGATCGGTGCCGTCGTGACCGCGGCGGCCGGCTGGTGGCTGCAGGCCACGCTTCTCGCCGGCCACTCCGGTCTGCCCCGCATGATCCTGTCGGGGTGCTTCTGCGCCTGCATCTACCTCGCCGTCGTCGTGGGCCTGTTCCGGCGCTGGGAGCCGCTCAGGGTCGCTGGTACGATTATCCAGGAACTTGTCGGCAAGCGGTAATCGAGAGATCTGACGGGCGAAAGAAAACGAGATGTGTTCGTCTCAATTGTCTATCGCCAAAATTAAAGCAGTTATATAATCGTTCCGTGATTTAATATATTTAAAGTGACCATGGGCCAAGACGATACAGCCTCGGATGTGATGGACCACGCGCTCGCGCCTCCGGCTCAACACGACGCCGGGCGGTCCAGGGCCGGACTCGTGAACCCGCAGCGTCTCAGCATCCTCTTCGTCTCGCACATGCCCGCAAGCCCGCCGCGCTTCGGGGCCCAGGCGCGCATGCATGGGCTGATGACGCAGCTCGCGCGGCATCACGATCTCACGGCCGTGATGCTGGCGGACGACACGTTCGATCTCGACGAGTGCCGCCGGGCCATGCAGGCCTATTGTCGGGACGTAGTGCTGGTTCGCAACTCTTCTGGCCGCGATGGTCTGGCAAAGCGTCTCCTGCAGTTGCGCTCGCTGGTTTCGACGCGGAGCTTCGATCGGCTGCGCGTGGCGCTGCCGGAGTTGCAGGAGGTGCTGGATCGCGTGCTGCGCGCGAGGCGGTTCGATCTCGTCAATCTGGAATTTCCTTATCTGGGCCACGGCAAGTTCCGTCAGGCCCCGGCCGGAGAGAAGCCTCCGTGGCTGATCGTGGACTCGCACGAGATCGCCTACGATCTGGCGCGGCAGTTCGCCGACACTGGCGCAAGCCTGGGCCGCCGGCTCTATGCCGGCGCGAACTGGCGCAAGCTGAGACGCGAGGAACTGGCGGCCTATCGTGATGCCGACGGCGTCTATCTCTGCAGCACCGATGACGAGAAGCGTCTGCACGACGACGTTCCTGGCGCCCGCACGGCAGTCATTCCCAATGCAGCCGATGTCGATTTCTACCAGCCGCGCAGCACGGATCCGGCGCCGGACGGCCGCACGATCGTATATTTCGGGCTGCTGTCGACGGTCCCGAACATCGATGCCGTCACGCACTTCATTCAGGACATCTGGCCACGCATCGCCGAGCACAATCCGGACGCGCGCTGCAAGATCATCGGCGGCCGGCCGCCGCCGTCGCTGCAGGCGTTGGCGGGGCCGCGTGTCGAACTGACCGGCTTCGTACCGGACCTGCGGCCGCATCTCGCATCGGCCGCCGCCGTCGTCGTGCCGCTGCGGCTCGGCGGCGGCACGCGACTGAAGATCGTCGAGGCCATGGCGATGGGCAAGGCGATCGTCTCCACCGGTCTGGGCGCGGAGGGGATCGAGGCCGTGCCCGGACGCGACATTCTCATCGAGAACGAGCCCGCAGCCTTTGCGGACGCTACCAATCGTCTGCTCGCCGAGCCCGATCTCGCGGCGCGGATCGGCGCCGCGGCGCGGCAGGTGGCGGTCGAGAAATATGCCTGGAGCGCGGCGGCGCAGGCGCTGGAAACCTTCTATCGCCAGATTTTGGAGACCAGTCCATCATGAAGGCCGCGCTCATCGGAGCCGGGCAGATCGCCCGCCAGCATCTGGCCTGCCTCAACACCCTGCCGGGAGTCGAATTGGCTGCGATCTGCGATCTGTCGCCGGCCACCGCGGAGGCGGCTGCGGAGCGCTATGCCATCCCGTCCTGGTTCACCGATCACCGTGCAATGCTGGAGCAGGTGCGTCCCGACGTCGTGCACGTGACGACGCCGCCGACCTCGCATTTCCGGCTGGCGATGGATGCGCTCGAGGCCGGCGCGCATGTGATCGTGGAGAAGCCGGCGACCTCGACCTTCGAGGAGCTCGAGACCTTGACCCGGCGTGCCAAGGAGAAGGGCCGCCATGTCGTCGAGGACTACAACTACGTCTTCAACCAGGCGCCGCAAGAGATCCTGCGCCGCATCGAAACGGGCGAGTTCGGCGCGGTCACGCATGTCGACGTGCTGATCTGCCTCGACATCCTTGGACCTGACGGATTTGCCGATCCGAACTCGCCGCATCCGGCGCTCAATCTGGCCGGCGGCGCGATCGCCGATTTCCTGCCTCATCTCGCCTCGCTGTCGCACGTGTTCGTCGGTTCGCACCGGAGCGTGCAGACGGTCTGGAGCAAGCGTAAGCCGTCGCCGCTGCCGTTCGACGAGTTTCGCTCCGTCGTCGAGGCCGAGCGCGGCACGGCGACGCTCGGCTTCAGCGCCAGCGCGCAACCGGATGCTTTCTGGCTGCGGGTTTATGGCGAACGGATGCAGGCGACCGCCAATCTGTTCGAGACGCGGCTCACCTTCGACGGTCCGCGCAACGTGCCGAAGCCGCTGCGCCCGTTCTTCAGCGGCCTGGAGGAGGGCAGCGACATCCGTCGTGCGGCACTGTCGACCCTGCTCCGCAAGTTCAAGGGCCCCGGCGCCTATGAGGGGCTGTGGGAGTGCCTGGCCCGCACCTATCAGGCGCTCGCCGCGGAAGCATCGTTGCCGATCACGGGCGAAGATGTTCTCGCGGTGAACCGCATGGTGGAAGCGATGAAGCCGAGAGAGCAGGGGCATATGGGGGAGCAGCGGATATGAAGGCTCTCGTCACCGGTGCCAATGGTTTTCTCGGCCGGCATGTCGTGAACGCGCTGCTCGCTCGCGGCATCGAGGTTCGCGCCATGGTGCGTCCTGCGACCCGCGTGGACGCGCTGGGCTGGCCGTCGTCGGTCGACATCGTCAGGGCCGACCTGCGCACCTCGCGTGAGCTCGTGAGCGCCTTCGACGACGTGGATGTGCTGATCCATCTGGCGGCCGTGGTCGCCGGAGGCGAGGACGCGCAGTTTGCTGGCACAGTGGGCGGCACCGAGCGGCTGCTCGACGCGATGTCGGGCAGTGCCTGTCGCCGGCTGGTGCTTTGCAGCAGCTTCTCGGTCTACGACTACACGGCGACGCGCGATGTCCTCGATGAGAATTCGCCGCTGCAACAGACGCCTGACGTCTACACACGCGGCGGCTACACCGTTGCCAAATGGTGGCAGGAGCGGGTGACGCGGCGTTACGTCGAGAAGCACGGCTGGGATCTCACTGTCCTTCGTCCCGGCTTCATCTGGGGCCGGGACCACGGCTACCTCGCGGCGCTGGGACAGCAGATCGGACGGCATCACGTCGTGATCGGGCCACTGACACGCATCCCGATGACGCATGTCGAGAACTGCGCCGACGTCTTCGCGCTGGCGGCCGCAGATCCGCGTGCGCGCGGCCAGACGCTGAATATCGTCGATGGTCCCGGTGAGCACGTCTGGACCTATCTGTCCGACCATATGCGCGGCACCGGCGAGCGCGGCTTGCGGCTGCCGATCCCCCACTGGCTCGCCAGCGCAATCGTGCGGCTGGCCTTCGTCACCGTGTTCAGGCGTGCCACGAAAGTGCCGGCGATCCTGACGCCCAAGAAGTTCGATGCGATGCTCAAGCCGCTGCGGTTCGACAATCGCAAGCTGAGGGAGACGCTCGGCTGGACGCCGCCGCTCGACTACAGGCAATGCCTGGCGCGGACCTACGGCCCGATGCCGACGCAGGCGATAGCACCGGCGCCGTGGCCATCCAAAACGGCTGCTTCCATTTGAGGGCCGCGATGATCCTGAGACGGCCAAGGTGGAGCGCGGCAGTGCTCATGATCGCATTGGCCGCGGTGGCCGTCGCTGCGGTTCCCTCCGTGGCCAAGCCGATCCTGCGCGCGGCAGGGCGGGTGCTGGTCGTGAGCGAACAGGTCGCGCCGGCCGATATCATCGTCATCACCAATGATTCCGGCGGCGCCGGCGTGCTGCACGCGGCAGACCTGATCCATGACGGCATTGCGAGCCGCGTCGCCGTCTTCACCGACCCTCCGGGCGGCGAAGATCTCGAGTTCATCCGCCGTGGGCTTCCCTACGAAGATATGGCGGCAAGGCAGATCCGGCAGCTCGGCTGGCTCGGCATCACGGACGTCGTGAAGATTGCGAGAGACGAGGCCGGATCCGGCGGCGAGGGCGAGGTGCTTGCGCCGTGGTCCGAACAGCATGCGATCCGCTCCATCGTGTTCGTTGCAGCCAGGGATCACTCGCGGCGCATGCGGCGCGTGCTCGATCGCGACATGAAGGGGCATGCGACGCGTGTGATGGTCCAGGCCGAGCGCTATTCGGGATTTGATCCGGAGTGCTGGTGGCAGAGCCGCGGCGGCATCCGGACGGCCATCATCGAACTTGAGAAGCTCGCCCTCGACGTCGTTCTGCACCCCCTGTCGTTTTGACCTCGCGCATTGCAAGCGGATTTCTCTGATGTGTGGCATTGCTGGGATCATCGGACGCGTGGACGACGACAACCGCGCGGCACTGCAGTGGATGAACGATGCCATGCTCCACCGTGGTCCGGACGCCGGGGACACGTGGGTGTCTGCGCCGGACGAGCGTGGTTGGGGCGCGCTGCTGGCGCACCGCCGCCTCGCCATTCTGGATCTGTCTCCTGCCGGCGCGCAGCCCATGACGGATCCGGTGACCGGGCACGTGATCGTCTTCAATGGCGAGATCTACAATTTTGCCGATTTGCGGCAGCGCCTGATGGCTGAGGGACAGCAGTTCAGCTCGACCGGTGACACCGCGGTGATGTTGCGCGCCCTCGGGCTCCACGGGCCGGAAGCCGTGGCATGGTTGCGCGGCATGTTCGCATTCGCCTGCTGGGACCCGAAACAGCGCCGGCTGCTGCTGGCGCGCGATTCCCTCGGCATCAAGCCGCTCTACGTGGCTCGCGCAGCGAGTCCCGACGCCGGCTGGTCGCTGGCCTTTGCGTCCGAGTTGCGCGCGCTCCTGGCCTCAGGCCTTCTGGGCAAGCCGCAGCTCGATCCGCAGGCCGTCGCCAGCTGTGTGTGGAACGGCTTCGTCGTCGGCCCGGGGACGGCGGTCAAGGGTGTCGAGCTGCTGCCCTCCGGCCATCTGACCGCATTTGATGGCGTCGGCAACACGATCCGCGACGAGGATTTCTGGTCGATCCCCGACCATGCGCCCGCGCCGACCATGGACGAGGAGGAGCTGGCCGCGGTCCTGGAAGAGGGGCTGAGGCTGCATCTCGCCAGCGACGTGCCGCTGGCGGTCTTTCTTTCGAGCGGCATCGATTCCTCGGTCATGGCCAATCTGGCGCAGCGCGCAGCGAAGAGCCCGATCCACACCTTCACCCTGGCCTTCGAGGAGCAGGAGCTGAACGAAGGGCCGATCGCGCGACGGATCGCAGCCGCGATAGGAACGCAGCATCACGAGGTGGTGCTGACCGAGCAGCATTTCGTCGACAATCTGGATGCAGCGCTCGACAGCCTCGATCAGCCGACCTTCGATGGCCTGAACTCCTACTACATGTCGCATGCCATCCGCGGCGCGGGCTTTACCGTGGCCCTGTCGGGCACTGGCGGCGACGAGCTGTTCGGCGGCTACACATCGTTCCGCGATCTGCCGGTGCTGCAGCAATGGTCGCAACGCACGGCGTGGGTGCCGGGAGGCCTGAAGGTCGCGGCGGCCACACTGGCCTCCCGCATGCTATCGCCCTCTGGTCGCGCCGTCGCGTCGCAGACGCGCTGGGCCAAGCTCCCGGACATGATCCGTCGCGGCGACGACCTCCTGGCGCTCTACCAGATGGCCTATGCGCTGTTCCTTCCCGGCTTTCAGCGCGAGCTGCTCGCACCGGACCTGGTGAATAGACTGAGCGACGGGCTGCCGACCGCGATGAAGGCGAAGATCACGGCCGAGACCCGCGCGCGCACGCCGTTGTCGGCGATCAGTGTCATGGAGCAGCGGCTGTTCCTCGGCGAACGGCTGCTGCGCGACAACGACGTCGCCAGCATGGCGGCCTCGCTGGAGCAGCGCGTGCCGCTGGTGGATCAGGTGCTGTTCGAAAGCGTCGACCGGCTGCCTGACCAGATGCGCTACGAGCCGCTGCGAAGCAAGGCGATGTTGCGGCGGATCGGCCTGCGCGGGCTCGATCCCACGCTGTTCGACCGGCCGAAGAGCGGCTTCGTGCTGCCGTTGGATCGCTGGATCCGCCGCGGTCTGCAGGATGCCATGGACCAGACCTTGCGCGATCCGCAGGCTATCGCGCCGGTCGGACTGGACCCCGCGGCCGTGGCGCGTCTCTGGCGCGCCTTTCTCGACGGCGCGCCCGGAATCTACTGGTCGCGTGTGTGGTCGATCTATGTGTTCGTCCGCTGGTGTCACCGCCACCGCGTGTTCCGCTGAGATGCGAACGGTGGGCCAGGGACCAGGACGCCATCCTGGTGCGGCTGCGACGACGATTCAACCGGAGCTTTGCTGCTCCAGTCTAACGCCAGTCGGTGGTCGCACTCACGAACACCTCATGCAATGTTCCGACGTTTCCGGCATCGAACAGGCTGTGATGCTTCCCCGGTATTTCGAAGATCTTGATATCGGGACATCGCCGTCGCCAGGCCTCATCGTCACCTGCCGCCAGTCCGGTCCGCAGCAGGATGGCGGGCGCGTCCAGCGCGACCGGATTTCGATCAACCGACGCCATCCAAGGCGCGACTGTCCTGATCAGGAGACGCATGCTCAGCTCCTGCTCGAAGATCGGATCGAGCGCGGCAACTGCCGAAAAGCTCGCGGCGTATCGTTCGGCCATCCGAGGCAATCGGTCGCCAAAGGCCCTTGCCAGACCGCGCCAGAATCTTGAACGCATGAAACGCGCGAGGTCGCCCAAGCGGCGCTGACGTAGCTGTTCCAGCACGAGTTCAAGGGCGCGGCGCCGCCATCCTGCCGACGGTCCGGACGATTCGATCATCATGGAATCGATGGCACACAGACCTGCTATCTCGCGGCCCTGGGCCCGAAGCCGAAGCCCGGCTGCGTAGCCAAAGTGCCCGCCGATCGAAACGCCGACGATACGAATAGGTCCTGTCGGTATTCTTCTGGCGATTTCGATCGCCAGATCGTCTATCAGCGCATCTGCCGAATAGCCTCGCGTGACATAACGTCTCCATCCCGGATAGTCGATCAGTTCGACCCTATTGGGATCATCGGGCCCCTCCCGAAAGACATCGAGGTCGGGTGCGTCACCGCCGGCGCCCGGCAGGAAGGCGATCGCGTGGCGCGGAGTCATGCGGCTTGCGAGGCTCTCGGCGCATGACGACCGGACACGACCTGCGCGCTGTATTCCGCGCCCACCACGAACCGGAACAATGGCCCAAAACTCATCGCCGATGCCGGGCCAATGAAATGGAGTCCCGGCACCGACGACTCGAACGAGGCATTGAGCCTGGGGGAACGCTCGAGGCGCGCGATCGCGCCGCGCAGCCCTTCCTCGATGAAGGAGAAGCGCTCGACGTCGATGTTGTAACCGGTTCCAGCCACGACGTGGTCAACGACGAGCCGTCGTTCAGGGCCGTTCTTTGACGTGCTGCGCAAGGTGAGCGCCGCACGCCCGTCCGCTTCAAGCGCTTCAACCACCGCGACACCGCGATGGATCGGAAACCTGTCCTCGACACGGCTGCGAAGCCACCATGCTCCCTCTGCCGGAAGATGGCTTTGCGTGAAGCGTGTGCGCCACGCGTCGGGCAAACTGTGCATGGCACCTGGAAGATGGGTCAGCGTCCACGCCTTCGGGCCGGTCCCCAACCCTGCAATGGGCGAGCGGACGCGCCGCCACAGGCTGCGCTCGCGCGAGATGCGGGTCTGCCAGAGGATCGCATCCTCGCGCACCAGGAGGTGCGGCCGCGCCCCCGATTCGAACAGCAATGCGGCCGCTTCGAGCGCCGATTGCCCGGCCCCGACGACGGCGATGTCGCGCCCCTTGAACGCGGCGAAACTACGGATATCCGAGGTGTGGACGACGAGCGGTGCGGGCAGTGCTGCCAGCGCGGTGGGGACGTAGGCAAATCCCGACAAGCCGGTCGCGATCACGACACGGTCTGCAGTGCAGCGACTGCCATCGGCGAGGCTGAGAACAAAGCTTCCGGCTTGCCGATCCAGACGCTCGACATTGACGTCTTCGGCCCATGGGACCACGTGCTGCTGGAACCAGCGGCCGTAAGCCACGAAGTTTTGCATCGAGCAGGGCTCGAATGTTTCGAGCCCCCGCGGCCCGTTATGGTCGGCAAAGGTATAGCCTGGTGCCGGCGTCGAGATGTTCGTTCCGAAGCAATACGATTTCAAATATCGTTCGCCACCGGCCTCGGCGATCTGCGACCAGAACTGCATTGGACGCCCAAAAACGCGATGATCGATCTGGCGCGCCGCAAGATGCGCGGCCAACGACAGACCGTAGGGTCCCGCTCCGATGATTGCGACTGAGACCTTGCTCACGACTGCTGCCTTTCGAACATGTTCGTCAAATGCTCACCGCGTCGGCGATCCCTGTTCTCGGCTTCGCGCGCAGGAAGCGCGGAAGGGATCTGAGACCGAGGTAGACCTCGGAAAACGCATGGACGATGCCGGGCATGAGGTCGTCGCGGTCGGTGGCAAAATCGACGGCATGGCCCGCATGTTGTTTCATCCAGCCGTGCCACTTTGAGAGCTCCTGGTTCGATATGCCTGCCGTAAGGACCCGCGCGAGAAGGATCGCTCGCAGGGTAAATCGATCACGAAAGACCGCCTGCTCGTCGTCCCCCACCTGCGCCTTTGCCACTTCCCTGCGCAAAGAGGCGGAGTCACCGACTGCATCGAGGCAGGCAAGCAGCGGAAGCGGCATGCCGCGGCGGATGTCCATTCCAACCTGGCTGAACATGCGCGGGTTGAAGTCGATGATGGCCCAACGACCATCGAAGCGGACGAACTCAACCTCGAACAATCCGAAATAATCCAGCTCGTGGCAGAGATGGCGAACCAGATCGGACAAATTCTCGGGCGAAGGCTGGGCTTCGAAGCAGACGCCTACGCCCACGGGTTGCGAACGCTGAAGCACCTTTTTTGCGGCGCGTGTCACGAATAGCTCGCCCGACCGGTCGATAAAGCCGGTGATCGACAGGACGCCTTCGCCGCTCACGTGAACAAATTTCTGCAGCAGAGGTCGCTTGGCGTCAGGCAGCAGTGGAGTGTCGGCGACCCGTTCCTGCTCGCGATCAACGAACCTGCGATATTGCAGGAGCAGTTCATGCGGAGAGTCGACGACCACGCCCTTGTCGTTGCGAACGCGGTGAACGTGCGTTCGCGGTTTTATGAGGATCGGGAAGGGCAGGGTCGGCGCCAGCGCGGCGAGTTCCTCGGGGCTGGACGGATCCCAGCTCGGCAACACCGACAGACCAGCGCTGATGGCTGCGTCCGAGAACAGCTTCTTGTCGAGGATGCGCCGAAGGCTTGAGATCGGGGGATGATACAAGCGGAAATGCCGCTGCAGCAGATGCGCGTTCTCCGCATAGATCCACGCGGTTTCGTCAGACGTCGGCAGCAGAATTCGTCCGGGATTAGATTTGCCGATCGCGAGCAGCCGCTCGAGGAATCGCTGGCTGTCGCTCTCGGGCGGCGCGGAAAAGGTGCGCTTCGCGTAGCGCGACCATGCTGCTGCTCCAAGTCGTTCGCTCGAGACGACATCGACGTCGACGCCCCTGGTGCCGAGACTACGGACGGCTGCAATTGTGCCGCCGGCAGCGGCGGTCGCCAAGATGACCGAAAGTCCCTCAGTCGCCGCGAGCGCCGCCGGTTCTCTTGTAGGTTCCGTGCGGAATTTGTGTCTGAGCTGCCTGAAATACGGTTCGACGAAGCGCTCGATCACCGCGGCATAGCCGATCGAGATCAGCAGCGTCGCCGGAAAGACGACATAGGGCTTGGCGGCCACCGCCGGAAGAGTGTGGGCGATGGCCATGATGATCACATAGTGGATCAGGTAGATCGCGTAGGAATAGATGCCGAGCGTCATCATCCAGGATTTGTTGATAAGCCGGAACGGCGGCGCGTCGGCGAAGCGGACCGCAAGGTAGAAGACCGGCATCAAGGCCAATCCCTGGACACTGTAGCGCGCTGTCTCCCGAAACGTCGGATCGCGATAGAGCAGGGTGAACAGCAATGCGCCTGCCGCGCCCGCCAGGAGCGCCCATTGCGCGAGCGACATCGCGACGGCCCCGGACCTCTGCCGCGCGGGATTCATGATCAGCGCGAGAATGCATCCATAGGCAATCGAGTCGATGCGCGTATCCGACGCGTAATAGGTGCGGTCTGGAAAGAAGTCGGGGGCATGCACGAGATGAATGCGCCAGGCGAGAACGGCGAGACAGATGAGGCCGAGCAGCGCACCGATCGTGCGAAGCCGAAGCGCGCATCCGAGCAACAGCGTCATCAGCAGCGGATACACGATGTAGAAATGCTCCTCGACCGCAAGCGACCAGAGGATGCCGGTGCCGTCCGGCACCGTGTTGCCGGAATCGAAGAACAGGCCGTAGTAGTTGGCGAAGTACAGCAGCTGTGCCGCAATGCCCTGGCCTGTGATCCCTCCGCCCAGCACGTCCGAATATGTCAGACCGTAGGCAACCGCCAGGGAGAGCAGCAGGGGCGGCATCAGCCTGAACATGCGCCGCGCGTAGAAGTTCGGAACATTGATGCGGCCGGTGCGCGCGTGCTCGGCGAGCATGAGCGTCGAGATCAGAAAACCGCTCAGGAAGAAGAAGATGGTGACGCCGAACCCGCCGGGCACCAGCGCCTGAAGGCCGCAATGGCCTGCCACGACGATCAGGACCGAAAGCGCGCGGATGCCATCCAGTGATGGGATGATCTCGGATTGGTGGGCATGCACCGATGTCGAGGAGACGACCGGAGCTGCTTTCTCGGTCTTTGGAGCCGGGATCGCCGCGGCCCCGGACACGACGTCGGATGGCCGGAAATGAAGGATGTTCGTCATGCTGCCCGTCAAAAATCAAAAAGAAGATCTGCTTGGAATTCGGCGTCGCGTCCTGATCCGTTCGTCCCAGTCACCGGCTCTCTGCAACGGGGTGGCTCGCCTGCCAGAGCCGGGCTCGCTCCGCGTTGACCCGCGCCGTGGCGGCGCGCTTGCCCAGGCGCAGGCAGGTTCGCTGATAGGCGCGGAGGAAACGTCGGAACTCGAGATCGTCGTAGCGGGGCAGGCCCTTCAGCCAACTCCGGAAATAGCCCCACAGCATCGCCATGCTGCCGATCAGCGCGGGATAGGCGGGAAGGTGATACACCGCCACGGCGAGATGATAGAGCGGCGACGTTCCCATGAAGTACTGGCCGAAGCCCTTGCGCAGGCGACCCGTCCAGATGCCGTTGTGACTGGCGCCCTGGGGCCGCAGATGGACGAAGCGCAAGGCTTCGGTGTCGACGCTCTCGGCGATCCAGCCGAGCATGCGGCAGCGGTGGCAGTCGATGCCGTCCCACATGACCTGGCGGACGAAGCCGCCGATCTCCTTGAAGCAGGCGACGCGGTAGAACTTGGTCATGCCGACCGACATCTCGTCGCCGCAGATCTCCGGCTCCAAGGCGCCGGTCTGCGGATGAACGAACCACGGCTTTCCAGACGTGGTCCCAATCCGCGGATCGCCTTCCATCCGCTCCATCAGCAGTTCGAAGTAGCGCGCGGGCAGATCGAGGTCCATGTCGAGCTTGCAGACGTAGTCGAAGTCCTCCAGCTGCACGGTATCGAGGCCGGCATAGAAGGCCTCGATGACGCCCGGGCCGACCTTGCGTCCGCCGCGATCGGCGCGACGCACCACCCGCAGGTAGGACAGTCGCCGCGCGTATTCTTGGAGAATCGCCGGCGTCTCGTCGCTCGATCCGTCGTCGACGACGATCCACAGCGCGGGGGGCACCGATTGCGCCGCGACGCTGTCCAGCGTCCGACGGAGATATTGCGCCTCGTCCCGACAGGGCGAGATGAGCAGGTAGCGCCGCGATGGGGTCACGTATCAAATCCTTTGCCGAGAGCCGGGAGACGGACGCTGCGCGTGTCGCGCGAGCCTCGCCGTCCCTCTCGGCTTTCAATAAATTAAATAATGATTTAATATCATGTCATGGCCCATGTCAAAATAATCACGAGTTTAAATATGGCCTCTGCTTCGCGGGCGTTCTCTGCCGGCAAAGGCCGGCTTGGGGCGCCGCCATCCGGCCCGGGCTGGGTTCGGGCTTGCGGCGAGCGGATCAGGACCTTCTGCGCGGCGGGGCTGGCTCTGCTGATTGCTCATGGCCCCGTCAATGGGGGCGCCGGAGCCGCCGATACACAGCCATCGCCGCCACGCGCCAGCCTGCTGCCCGCAGATCGCATGACGGCCTGGACTCCGGGCCTGATGTCCGCCGGCGGCATTCCGATCCGCACCACCATCTACCGGACGCTTTCTCCCGGCGGCGGGGACGATGCAGGCGCGATCCAGGCTGCGCTGAACAGTGCGCCTGCGGGCCAGGTGGTGATGCTCAGCCCCGGCACGTTCATCGTCAACGAGCCCGTGCTGATCAACCGCTCGATCACATTGCGCGGCTCGGGTGCCGGCACGACGAGGTTGGTGAAGCCGAACGGCGCACGCGCCAGAACGTCTGCGGTCATTGCCGGTACCAGGGGGATCCAGGCGCCCGTCGATCCCGGCTCGTACGGCCATGATCCGAAGCCCGTCATCATCGTCGGCCCCTCCAGGTGGAATAATGGCCCTGACAGCACGGCGTCCCAGAACCTGCTGGCGGATGGCGCTCAGGGAACGACGACCGTGACGGTGGCCAATGCGGCGGCTTTCAAGGCCGGTGATTTCGTTCTGCTCGACGAGGCTTCAGGCGCGTCCTGGCAACCCACGCCCGCGGGTTTTCCGGGCGGCGCGCGGGTCTGGCAGGGCGATCGTGTCGCCTGGAACATGCATGATCCGGTTCAGCCCGGAGACGACAATGGCGCGTCCGATGTCGGAGGTCCGTATGATGACAAACCTGGCGTGCTGCCGAAATCCATGTCGTGGTTCGGGCGAACCGACCGGGCGACCGCCGAAATCAAGGAGATCGCATCGATCGCGGCATCGACGGTCACGTTCACGTCGCCGCTGACGATCGGCTATCGCGCAAGCCACCAGGCGCAGCTCACGCCCTACAGCACTGATCCGAACAGCGGCGGCCACGCCGGCAACAAGCTGGACATTCACGTTGCCAAGGCCGGCGTGGAAGATCTCAGCATCATCGGCGGAGCGGACGGTGCGTTGAGATTTGAAACCGCCACCTATTCATGGGCCAAGGCCGTCGAAGTGACACAATGGCTCGGCGAAGGCGTGGCGATCGACAACTCGTTCCGGGTCGAGCTCCGCGACTCCTATATTCACGCGGGCTCGTGGCCCCAGCCTGGCGGAGCCGGATACGCGATCAGCCTTGCAGCGGGCTCTTCGGACGTTCTGATCGAAAACAACATCCTCGTCGACGTCTGCAAGAACATGGTGTTCCGGTCATCCGGAGCCGGCAGTGTCGTCGCCTACAATTATGCCGATGACTCCTTCGATTTCGACAATCCGGGCTGGGTCGAGGTTGGCATCAATGCATCGCACATGGCCGGCTCGCACCATGTGCTGTTCGAAGGCAATCTGTCCCACAATGCCGACAGCGACTATACCCATGGCAACGCGATCTATCTGACGTTCTTCCGCAACCACCTGACGGGGCAGCGCCAGCGCTTCGTCGACCGAGCCGGTCTCCGGGCCGTGGGTCTGGCGTATGGATCGTGGTGGGATTCGTTCGTCGGAAACGTGCTGGGACGCCCGGGACGGATGAGCGGCTGGAACTACGACGATCCATCCATGGGGATGAATGCCGCGATGTGGGGCAATGGTGGCGTGGGCAACGTCTGGATGCTTGGCTATGATCCCGAGCGATGGACAATGACGCCGGATCGGAAGACGCTGGAAACGGTCATTCGCGGCGGCAACTTCGACTATCTGACCAACAAGCTGGTGTGGACGGAGCGCCTGCAGGCGCAGCCGCTTCCGGCCTCGCTCTATCTGACCGCCAAGCCCGGCTTCTTCGGCCACTATCAATGGCCCTGGGTCGATCCCGCGGGCGACACAAAGCTGCATATGCTGCCGGCCAAAGCCAGGCTCGACGCAGGTACGCCGTTTGCCGCGGCGCCGGGCGCTACGCAATAGACCCGTTGCGGCCGAAAGCGTTGAATTTAGACGGTGGTGCCGGTCAGAACCGGACGCCCAGGCGAGGGCGCCACGTCGATCGTGAGCGGCCAAAACGGACGGGTCTCGTGGGCGCCGGTTGATAGGTGGGCATGCTCAGCTGCGACCTGCGCCAATATCGGGCAGCCTCGACGGTGACGAGCACAAAGACGACCCAGGACACGTCGAAGGCGCGCAGCCACAACGTCTCGAGGAAATTGTAGATCATGACAAACAGGGCGACGGACAGCAGGATCCACGCGCGCTTGTAGTCGTAGTTCATCACGCGCCCGATGACATGAACGGTGGTGACGAGAAAGACGACCAGGAAGGCGAGGCCGACATAGCCCAGTTCCAGAATTGCGTCGTAATAGCCGTTGTGCGAGTTCGGCATGCCCTTCACCCAGCCGGGCGCCTCGGTCACGCTCGGCGCATCCGCTCCGACGAGCCAGAAGCTCTGATACCCCCATCCCAGGAGCGGCCTTTGCGCGATCTCGGTTTCCGAGAAGCTCCATATCGTCGTGCGACCCGTGAAACTGGAATCCCCGGTCAGCAGATAGGCGATGCGGCTGGTGCTGAAGCCGGCGAGCTGGCAGAACAGGTAGTAGCAGAGAACCATTGCTGCCAGAATCAGCACCGGAGCCATCCGGGATGTCTTCGCGATCAGCAGTGTCAGGGCGGCCAGAACCGGCGCAACGAGCGCGAGACCCAGCGCGGTCTTGGAGTTGCTGTGGAAGATCAGGACCACCGCCGCAACGGCCACGATGATCCCCAGCGCACGACGGTGACCGGCATGGAGCAATTCGTGCACGGACAGCAGAAATGCGATCGCAGCAAACTCCCCCAGCAGGTTCTTGCCCGAGAAATAGCCCTGGTAGCCGATGTCGACCAGCGTCGCGCCATACTGCGCGAGCGTTGCGTATCCGCCGGGTATCAAGAGGACATTCAGGATCACGCCGACTGCGAAACATAGGAAGACCCCGCGCAGGATGTCCGCGCTCGGGCGCGACAACAGAGCGGGCAGCACGACGGCCGTGAGCACCATCGCTTCCTGCACGAAGCGGACGATGGTGAATTCGGGTTTGAGCGCCCACGCGGCGCTGGCGCCGGCGAACGCGAAATAGGCGCCGAGGCCGATGATATTCGGCGGGAAAGCCGGCCGGCGACTGCGGGACATACGTTGTGCCACCACGGCGAGGGTGACGGCGGCCAGGGCCGGCCAAAAAACCCGGTTCTCCGTGCGACTTTCCAGCAGACCCTGCAGCCCAGGAGACGGCGGAAAACTGAAATAGATCAGCGGCTGAATGACGGACGAATAGGCAAATGCCAGCACCGGGATCAGCGCGCAGATGTCGAACGTCCCCGCAGAACTCCGCGGCTCGGCGGATGTGAAAGTCGTCGCTGGAATTCCGGGCATTCGCGGCTCTGTTTCAAATATCAGAATTGAACCTTCGGCGAGCCGGTCCGGCTCTAGCCGGATAAATCCTACCCGCATGTTCAATTAAATAAAAGCGCTTAACGGTACGCGCGGCTGCCAGTCGCCGTAAATATGTTCGCTTATCCACAAATAAACCGTATTAAATAAATCATATGATTTAAATTAAATAGCGTAATTTGAGCCGCCCCTTCTGGTCAGGCGGGAGCCGCGGCAGGCGTCCGCGACCCGGCAGCCTCGTGCGGCGGGGCAGATTGAGGGAGAGCTGTCGATGCTGACCACGCAGGAATTGCAGGAGGCTGGACGCTCATATTATCGCACGGGCCGCTCCGGCGCTGGCCGCGACCGATCCGAGGTCGAAGCGCCAAGGGCCGAAGTGGCGGTTCCCGACGATCTGTCTCGCGATGTCTACTGTGTCCTCGGCATACCGATCGACGCCATCGGAATGCGCGGCGTCCTGCACCGCATCCGGGACGCCGCGCGGCGCAAGACACGTCTTCTCATTTCTACTCCCAATCTCAATTTTCTGGTCGCGAGCCAATCCAACAGGAGCTTCAGGGAGTCGCTGATCCTCAGCGACCTCTGCACCGTCGATGGCATGCCGGTCGTCTGGATCGCCCGGCTCATCGGGATCCCGATCAAGAGCCGGACGGCAGGCGCTGATATCTTCGAGGCCCTGAAATCCGATGTCGGTTCGGCGCATTCGCTGGGAGTCTTTCTGTTCGGGGGCCCGGAAGGTGCCGCCGAGCGAGCCGCCGGGACTCTGAACAGGCTGGACGGCGGGCTGAGATGCGTCGGCTGGTCGAACCCCGGTTACTGCTCGGCCGAGGAATTGAGCCGCGATCACATCATCGAAGAAATCAATGCGAGTGGCGCCGACTTTCTGGTTGCTTCGCTGAGCAGCCTGAAAGGCCAATCATGGCTCCAGCGTAATCATCAGCGCCTCCAGATTCCGGTTCGCGCTCACCTGGGCGCCGCGCTCAACTTCCAGGCCGGTACGGTCAAGCGCGCTCCTCCAATTCTGCGAAAGCTGGGATTTGAGTGGCTGTGGCGCATCAAGGAGGAGCCCTATCTTTGGCGGCGGTACTGGAACGATGGGACGGCGATGTTGCGCCTGCTGCTCACCCACGTGCTGCCGTTCGTGCTCTGGACCTGGTGGATGCGGCGGACGCATGAACGGGGGGAAGCCCTGACCATCACGCAGGACTACGGTTCGCGGGCGGTTACGCTCAGCCTTTCAGGGCCGGCCGATGCGCGGCACGTGCACAGGGCCGTTCCGGTCTTCCGTACAGCGGCCGCGTCGCACAAACGGATCGTGCTCGATTTATCCAACGTCTGCGCCATCGACGCGCGCTTCCTTGGATTGCTGCTGATGCTGAGGAAGCAATTGGAAGCGCAAGGCTGTGTTGCGACATTCGTGGGCGTCTCGCCGCTGATGGCGAGAATATTCCGCTTCGGCGGACTGGAGCTGCAATGATCTTCGGCTTCTGCACCGACGAAGGCCGGCCAGCTCGCGCCTCTTTCAGAGCCATCGCTTTGTCGATCCGTGCAGCCGCGGCGTCCGTCACCGCTGCTCACAGCGCTACGACGGCGCCGAGCCATCGTTGGCGAAATGTTCCGGCGGTTCGTCTGTCCCGGCACGCTTCCAATTTGGAAGGGCCCGGCGGGCTGATTGGCGAAACCCCGCTTTTCGGCTGACCACTTTTCACAAAGCGGTTGGTGTTCGGAGAATCAGCGTTGGACGCTTCAGGCCAAAAACGGCGCGAAGTCCTGATCGACTTCTATCGAAGCTGCTCGATGCTGTTCGTCTTCTACCATCACACCGCGAATGTATTTCCGGATTCCATCGACCTGTTCACGAAGTTCAATCCCTTCGCTGAATTGTTCATCGCGATTTCGGGGTTCATGGTCGGGTTCGTCTATCTCCACAAGGACAGCTATCGGCCTCTGCTTGTCCGCGGGCTGAGAGTCCTCGCCGCCTATTTCGTCGTCTCGGTCCCGGTCGCGATCGGCATGGCGGTGCTCGGCAAGAAGCGCGAACCGGTGGGGCAGGCGATCTTGGACGTCCTGACGTTCCAGTCCGAGCCGACTGCTATCACCATCCTGAAGTTCTATGGGCTGACGTTCCTGCTGCTGCCGTTGATTCTCCCGGCCTTCAAGCGGAATAGGCTCGTGGTGCTGGCGCTGTCGGCCTCGATCTTTGTGGTCTGCACCTGGTTCGCCAATACGAAGGCTCTCGCGTTCGAGAATCCGGCAGCGATTCTGTTGCTGTTCTCGTTGCAGGCGCAGCTGTTTCTCATCCTGGGCACCTGGCTCGGAGACCTGCATCGATCCAACCGTCTGATCGGCCGGCCGTTCTACACCGTGATAGGCGCGATCTTCGTCTTCGGACTGTTGCTCGACGGCTACCTCGGGTTTCCCAGCAACGGGGAAAAGTATCCCTATCGGTTCGACAAGCTCGTCAACCTGCTTTGGACGCTGCCGCTGCTGTTGGCGCTGTTGTGGGCCGCATTCGCGAACACCAGGCACTGGCCGGCGGTCGCACTCATCCTCAATGTGGGCCAGAATTCGCTGGTCGCGTTCCTGGGATCGGAAGTCGTGCGCCAATCGGTCAAGTTGGCGCTCCTGATGGGGGGAATTCACCCGCAGGTCTACGGTCAGACCGTGGCGGGTCTCCTCGACGTGGTCCTGGTGACAATGATGCTCTGGCTCTATCGGGCGCACTGGCAGCGTCGGGATCCGGTGTTGCACCCGCTCGGTAGCCGATAGGCGGCCTTATCCCGGACGGAGTGTTGCCCCGCTGCGCTTGCTTGAATCGTTCCGACCGGCTTAGCTCTCCGCTAACCAATACCGGATAGCCTCTCGAACCGCCGAGGAGGCAAGGATCGATGTGGGTGATAGCGCTTCATCTTGGTGCCGGAGTGGTTGCAGGTGCGATGTTCACTGTTCGCACGCTGCTGGCCCTGGTCGCGATCAATCTCGTCGAATGCCTTGCTGCTTCGATAACCGGCGGGTTGTCAGCCGCGCTGTACCTGGCTGCAGGTCTGGTCGCCGTTCAGGTCGGCTATCTCGCCGGCATGTATCTGCGCAGCGCACTGGAGCGCGCAGGGATCGCGCATCCTTCGATCCGGCCCGAGCATCAGCGCTGATCTTTTCGAGGCGAGCACCCGAAGACGACCTACTCGGCCATGACGCTGCCGTAACGGGCATAGTATTCGTGGTTGTAGTAGTCGCCGAAATGATAGGCGTAGCGCTTCAGGGCCTTCATGTCGGTCTTGTTGAGCACGACGCCGAGAAGGGCGTCGTAGACGTTCGGCGCGGTGTTCAGCGCATGCTCCACGACCTCGGCGGTCGTGCGTCCCCATTCCACCACGAGGACGAAGCTGTCGAGCAGTGCCGAGATGGCGCGCGCGTCGACCACGGGCGCAAGCGGCGGGAGATCGACGATGACGTAGTCGTAGGCTTCGCGCAGCTGCTCGAACAGCTTTCTCGTCCGGTCATTGGACAAAACGTCGCTCGTATCGGATTGTGCGGCACCCTTTCCGGGCAGGAAATGCAGTCCCGACACCGGGTCGGTCCAGACGGTGTCTTGGAGGGACCGCACGCCTGTCAGGATGTCGATGATGCTTCCGCCGGCCTCGGGGGCAAGAGCGGCCGAAAGCGACGGATTCCTCAGGTCACAGTCGACCACGATGACCCGTTTGCCCGTGTTCGCGATGAGCTGGGCGAGCGACGCCGCTATCATCGATTTGCCCTCGTTCGGCAGCGCGGACGTCAGTCCGAAGACCTTGCGCGACGTTCGGCTCGGATCCTGATCGATCGCAACTTTCAGCGAGCGGATCGATTCCGCGAAACGGGATGACGGCATGGCCGTCGCCGCCCAGCACGTCCCGGCGCTCCTCGACAGCGTGCGTTGAGGACAGTCCCCGCCAGGCTTTGCCGTGGCGCGGGCCGCTTCCCGGGTGACCCGGGTCACTTCGCCCTCCTTGAGGAGGGGGACGACCGAGAGGCAGGGGAGACGCAGACGGTCTTCGACCTGGGACGTCGTTCGAAAGCTGCGGTCTCTCATTTCCGCCAACAGTCCAAGTCCGCCGCCCAGCGCAAGTCCGCCGAACAGGCCGACCGCCATCAGCAGGATGGATTTCGGCTTGGTCTTCTTTTTCGGCGGTGTCGCCGGCGAGATGACGCGCGCCTTCGCAATCGGAAATGAGTCCTGCTGGACGGAGCCCATATAGCGCTGCAGGAAGCCGTCATAAAGGGCGCGATATCCTTTGGCGCTGGTCTCGAGTTCGCGGATGCTGACCTCCGCGGCCCGCGTATCGTGGGACTGTGCCACAGCCTGCGCCAACTGCTTTTCGACTTCCTGCTGCTGTTGCTTGGCTTCGGCGTAATCGTGCCGGGCGACGTCGGCGAGGCGCCGCACTTCGTCGAGGATCGCCTGGCGGATGCTCTTCATCGTGGCCCGGATATTGATCACCGCCAGATGGTCGTTGCCGTATTTGGCGGAATATTCATATTCCCGCTTGGCGTTTTCGAGATATTGCTGGCGCAGGCTGTTGATGATCTGCGTGCTGTTCGAGTTGCTCAGCGACAGGCCGTCGGGCGGGTTGAGATTGCCGCTGAGCTCGGCCGGAGAAAAGTCCGAAACGGTCCCGATGCTCTCCAGCGGAGCGTCGACATTGCTCTGGACAAGCATTTCGTCGAAGCGGTTCAGCCGGGTCATGAGCGAGGCCGTGTGGGTGCGGGCTGCCACCAGCCGGTTGGTGAGCTCGGTGACCTGCTGTTGGTCCATGAACTTGCCGTCGGCCGAGATGATGTTGTGTCTGCTTTTCAGGTCGTTCACCGCGCGCTCGGCTGCGGTCGCGTCGTTGCCCAGATCCTGCAGGCGCTCATGCAGCCAGGCCGTTACGGTTCGGTGCTCGTTGGTGTCCGCCTTCAACTGCTGATCGAAGTATTCCTTGACGATCGCGTTGGCGATCATCGCCGCTCGTTTCGCGTCACTGGCGCTGAACTCGACTGCAACGACGGCGCTGGTACCGATCCTGTAGGCCTGCATCCGGCGCTGGAACTCTTCGAGCAGATCGTCCGTCGACGGAGCGTCCGACTCGGTCGGCGCCGCGCTCACGAGCCTGCGGACAGCCTCCAGCGCATTGTGAAGCGGGCTGGCCTTGCCGTTGAAATCGGGGTCATCGGCGAGGCTGAGCCTGCTGATGACCGAGCTTGCAATCGTCTTCGATTTCAGGATCTCGATCTGGGATTCCATGTCGAGCGGCGTCTCGTCCGAGGACGATTGCGGCTGAACGACCGGGGCCTTCATGTTGCCGAGAATGATCTTCACGTCCGCCGTATAGGATGGCGGTGCGATCTTCAGAAGAACAAAGCTGGCCGCAAGCGAGAGCACCGTGGTGATCGCAATCACCAGATAGCGTCTTCGCAGAAAGCCGAGCGCCAGATTGAACGGGCCGGGGCCGTTACGCTCCCAACCGTGGTCCTGTTGAGGGCTGTAGGCAAGCGTGCTCGTGTTTGGGTTGTGCAGCATGGTTATGAAACTTCACTGGTTGCGGACGCACGAGGCCGTCCGGCGGGCTGCCAAAACGAGGATATGATTTTCTGGGCCATAAATGGTCTGGAGCGCAGGTCATTTAATTTATATTAAATTTAATTTTTTGCAGCAAGTGTCTCCGTGAATTAAATATCGTGGATGAACGAGCAAGGTTTCGGCCCGGCGGCCGTCTCCGTCTCGCGGCCATCGCCCCGGTCGGTCGGGATGGCGGCGCCGTAACCCGGGCGCCATGAGCCGGGCACCGTGACTTGGGCACCGTGACTCGGGCGCCAAGACTTGGGCGCCAAGACTTGGGCGCCTCGGTTCGTTGTCCTGCCCCGGATGCACCGTCGATGTGGCTCGGTCTCGAAGGTTGGCCGTCTCGTAACGGTGTGTAACAGCCGGGCGCGGCCCATTGCCAAGCGGAATGTTTTGGGCATCAGTCGTGGCGATGAGCATGCCTGCGGCCACGCTTCTGATGGTGGAGGACGACCCGGAGATCAGCCGGCTCGTCAGCGATTTCATGCGCCGGGAAGGGTTCGAGATCGAGGTCGCGGACACGGCGGCGGTCATGGACGCCGTGCTGCGGCGGCTGCGACCAGATCTCATCATTCTCGACCTGATGCTCCCCGGCGAAGATGGGCTCTCGATCTGCCGCCGCCTGCGGCAGACGGACAATGTTCCCATCCTGATCTTGTCGGCGAAGAGCGACGAGATCGACCGCGTGGTCGGCCTGGAGCTCGGGGCCGATGACTATCTGACCAAGCCGTTCGGCCCGCGCGAACTGCTGGCGCGGGTCCGGGCCCTGCTGCGGCGCGCGCAGACGGGCCCGCAGCGCGCCGTCAGCCGCCGCTTTGCCTTCGACCGCTTCGTGCTCGATGTCGATGCGCGCAGCATCGACGTCACCGGCACCGCGCTCGACGCATCGATACAGCTGACCTCGGCGGAGTTCGACCTGCTTGCCTGCTTCGTGCAGCGGCCGCGACGCGTGTTGAGCCGCGACCAGATCCTCGATTGGACGCGCGGCCGTTCCGCCGACCCGTTCGATCGTACTGTCGACATGCTGATCTCGCGGCTGCGGCGCAAGCTCGAGGCGGCCAGCCCAGGGTCGAGCCTGATTACCACCGTGCGCAACGGCGGGTATCTGTTCACGGCGACGGTGAGGCCGGTGTCGTGATGATGCGGCTGACGCTCGCGATGCGCATCGGTCTGATCGTCGTCATCGGGTTGCTGGTGATCTGGATCGGAACATTGGCGCGCTTTTATCGGACGCGCAGCGCCGATATGGAGGATGCCTATCTGCAGCCGGCGCGGCTCGCCGCGCTGGCCGAACTCATCGAGCGGACGCCGGGTCGCGAGCATGGCCGGATCCTCGACGCGGTGTCCTCGGACCGCTTCGTGGTTCGGCTGATCGATCCTGACGCGGCGCTGCGGCTGCCGCGGAGCGATCCTGGACCGATCGCCATCAAGCCGGAATTGCGGGAGGCCTATGCCGGAGCGCTCGGCGGGCGCCCTCTGGCGATTGCGACGGTCCCGGAGCCGGAAGGCCGGTGGATGCCGCGGCTCGCACGCGCGTCGCAGAATGCCCTGGAGTTTCGCGTCGGACTGAACGGCGGCGACGTCCTCGTCATCGATTCCCGATCCTCGCTGGTCCTGACACAGCAGGGCCTGCCGATCGGGTTGGGCGCAGGCCTGTTCGGAACGGTGGTCGCGCTGCTGGCGCTCCTGATCATGCAGCGCGAGACGCGGCCGCTGGCGCGCCTCGCGGCTGCGGTCGACCGGGTCGATCTCGCGGGAGCGCCGGTGCCGTTACCCGATGTGCGGCGCAACGCCCCCGAGGTTCGGGCGGTCGTCACCGCATTCGGGCGGCTGCAGGACCGGCTGGCCGAGCTGATGCAGGCCCGCATGGCGCTCGTCGGCGGCATCGCACATGACGTGCGCACCTTCGCGACGCGGCTCCGGTTGCGGGTCGACCAGATTCCGGATGACGCCGAGCGGCAGCGCGCGGTGGTCGACATTTCCGACATGATCCGGCTGCTCGACGATGCGCTGCTGGCGAGCCGTGCGGGCGCCGGCGAACTGCCGCAGGAGCTCATCGCCTTCGGCGAACTGGTCCGTGCCGAGATCGACGATCGCCTGGCACACCAGGCACCCGTACGGCTCGAGGACCAGAGTGGCGCGCGTGAGCTCCTGGTGCTCGGTGACCGCGTCGCACTGCGTCGGATCATCGCCAACGTGGTCGACAATGCGCTCAAATACGGACAGCTGGCGCATGTTTCGCTGCGAAGCGAGGCTGAGCAACTGGTGTTCATGGTCGACGACGACGGACCCGGCATTCCCGCCGACAAGCGCAAGGCGATGCTGGAGCCGTTCACCAGGCTGGACACGTCGCGCAACCGCCGGACTGGTGGGGCAGGGCTTGGGCTGGCGGTGGTACGCACCCTCGTGGAGGCGCATCGCGGCAGTATCGAGATCTGCGACGCACCGCGCGGCGCGCGCATCGTGGTGCGGCTGCCGCTGTTCCTCGATGGGTTGACCGTCGCGGACGCTCGCGGCTGAAACGATATCGTCGCGCCGACGGCGTCGCCATCCGCATCAGGGCCGTCGCACTGTCCGCGTACAACGCGAGCAACGACCCGTCGCCCAGCTATTGCGTTGCATCATGCAAAATGAGACTGCCCGTCAAGGTCGGAGCGTAGACCACGCACGCGTCGCCCACGCCATCGGATAGCCTTCCATGTAGATCGTGGCTCACCAGCAATCTGCAAACTGCAGGTGCGCTCAGGAAAGTCCACGACGAGGCCAGCAACGACTGGCCGGCACAATTCGGGTGCTTCGGTCATTGGCGACAAAGGGAGGAGTTCGATGGTCATGCGACGAGTGGGGTTTGCTGCGCTCACGGCATTGCTGCTGGCAGGCACGGCCTCTGCCCAGGAGAAGATCAGGGTCGGCGTCACCGCGACGCTCGAGGGCACCTACACGGTGCTCGGCGAGGACGGCATGCGCGGTCACGTGACCGCGGTCAACGTGCTCGGCAAGAAGATCGGCGACAAGGAGCTGGAATTCGTCGTGGCCTCGACCGACGCCACGCCCGACTCCGCGGTGCGCGCCGTGCGCAAGCTGATCGAGCAGGACAAGGTGCAGATCCTGCTGTCGCCTCTATCCGGCGACGAGGGCATCGCGGTCAAGAATTTCGCCAAGACTCATCCTGAGCTGACCTTTGTCAATGCTGCCTCCGGCGCGCAGGAGACCACCTATGTGGATCCGGCGCCGAACTTCTTCCGCTTCAACATGGATGGCGCGCAATGGCAGGTCGGCCTCGGCAAATATGCCTACGAGACCAAGGGCTATCGTAAGATCGCAACGGTCGGCGAGGATTACTCCTTCATCTATACCCAGGTGTTCGGGCTGGTGCTGGAGTTCTGCGGCGCCGGCGGCAAGGTCACGAACCGGCAATGGGTGCCCCTCGGAACCAAGGATTTCGCCTCCGTGATCGCAGCGCTTCCTGACGATGTCGATGCGATCTATCTCGGTCTCGGCGGTGCCGACGCCGTCAACTTCCTCAATCAGTATCAGCAGGCCGGCGGCAAGGCGCACCTGATGGGTGGCTCGATCATGATCGACCAGACCATTCTGTCGTCGAAGGGCAGCGCCAAGAATGCCCTGATCGGAACGATTGCAGCGTCGGGCCAGGCCGATACCTGGGAGGACCCGCGCTGGCAGAAATTCGTCAAGGCCTATCAGGACTCGTTCCCGCCGGAGAAGCGGTTCCCGAGCCCGTCGCTGCTCGCCACCAACTACTACGGTTCGACCATGGCGCTCATCCTGGCGCTGCGGGAGGTCAACGGCGATCTGTCGAACAACCAGGCCAAGCTCAAGGAGGCGCTGGCCAAGATCGAGATCGATGCGCCCAACGGCAAGATCAAGCTCGATTCCAATCGCCAGGCGATCGGAACCAACTTCGTCACCGAGGTCGTCGACGACGGCAAGGGTGCGCTGTTCAGCAAGGTCGTGAAGGTGATTCCTGACGTCAGCCAGACGCTGGGATACGAACCGGCTGCATTCGCCAAGATCGGTCTGCCGAGCCGGACCGTTCCCGAATGTAAGAAGTACTGACCAATTCGTCGCTCGCGGTCGGCGCGGCTGGAGTTCGCTCCGGCCGCGTCGTCTCGTCTCTTGCAATATCCGGGACGATGATCGACGCTGAGGCAAGAACAGAAACAATCGGGGGCGGAAGTGATGAGTAAGGCTCTCGCCGTCTTCCACGGGCGTTTCGGCCGAGCGACAGTCTATCAGTTGAACCGTCCGTTCAACATCCACGCGCATCGTGAGGGACATCTGATCTTTCACGTCGGCGGGACACCGGCCCATATCGACGTCTGCGACCAGCGCTATCTGATCGGCGACGAGTGGATCGTTGCGGTCAATCCGTGGGAACCGCACAATTTCATGCCGAACGATTCTGACAACGGAGCCATTTTCTTCGTGCTCTACGTCAATGCCGAATGGTTTTCGCCGTCGGCGGCGCGCGAGCAGGGCCCCTGGTTTGGCCGTACTTATTTCCGCAGGACCGTTGCGCTCGACCGCTGCATTCGCCGCACCGCAGCACTGGTCTGCGGTGCGCCATCGCTGGGCTGCCTCGACGGCGAACTGCGGCAGCTGATCGATACCTGTTATGAGGAGAGCTGGCGGTTATCCGAGCCGCTCCAGCAGCGCGCCTGTGCTGCCGTCACCGATTTCCGCGTTCGCAAGTGCATCCGGTTGATGTCGGAAAGCCCTTGCGCGGAGATCGAGCTCGATTCCATCGCCAAGGAGTCCGGTTTGTCGCGACCGCATTTCTATCGCCTGTTCCGGCATCAGACCGGGGTCACGCCGAACCTCTATTTGAACACGCTGCTGATGGAGCGGGCGCTGGACGCGCTGGTCGCGACGGAGTCGCCGATCGCCGACATCGGCTTCGATCTCGGCTTTTCCTCACAGAGCGGCTTCACACGCTTCTTCGCGGCCAATGTCGGGATGGCGCCGACCGACTATCGCCGCGCTGCAAAAGTGCTGCGGGCCTGACGCGTCGGGCTGCTTGCCCTGGTGGGAAAAGATACTGTCGATCAAACGTACGCTCTTGTCTGCCGCTACACTGGGCAGAACGTGATCCGGCAAGGGGTCCAGCAAGGGAGGACGAGCGATGGCCGGCAGACGCGGCGGTCTTCGGCTGCATGCGGGACACCGCGATCGTGACAGCGCAGTGCTCCTCACACGGAGGGGCGACGCGTGAGTCGGTTGATCGAGCGCCACCCGATCTGGTCGCTGGTCATCCTGCTGGCCATCGCGATCCTTGCCTGGCTCATTCTTGCGGTGTGGCCGCCTGGACTCGAAGAGGCCATCGGCCGCAAGAAGGTGTTCCTCAACGCGGTCTTCAACGGCATCACGCTCGGTGGCCTGTACTTTCTCGTCGCCAGCGGCTTCACATTGATCTTCGGCCTGATGCGGAACGTCAACCTCGCTCACGGCTCGCTTTATCTGTTTGGCGGCTATATCGGTTACGGCATCTCCACCGCGACCGGCTCCTGGATCCTAGCCTTCCTCGCCGCTTTCGTCCTCGTCGCAATCGTTGGCGTGTTGCTGCAGGTCCTGGTGTTCCGCCGCATGGAGGGGCAGGACCTGCGCCAGACCATGGTGACGATCGGGCTTTCGATCGTGTTCGCGGACCTGATGTTGTGGGCGTTCGGCGGTGACTTCTACCAGGTCCAGACGCCGGCCTGGCTGATCGGGCCGATCCAGCTGCCGCTGATGACGGCGATGAAGTCGTCGGGTGAAGCGGTGTTCCTGCAATATCCGCTGGGGCGGCTGGTGATCTTCTGCGGCTCGGTGGTGATCGGCGTTGCGATGTGGCTCGCGCTCAACCGCACCCGCGTCGGCATGATCGTACGCGCCGGTGTTGACGACCGCGACATTCTCGCCGCCACGGGCGTACAGATCCAGCTCGTGTTCGTGCTGGTGTTCGCGCTGGGCGCAGGCCTCGCCGGCATTGCCGGCGTCGTTGGCGGAACCTTCCAGTCGATCTCGCCTGGCGAGGACACGCGCTTCCTGCTGGCCTCGCTCGTGGTCGTGATCGTCGGCGGCATGGGATCGATTCCGGGTGCTGCGTTGGGGGCGCTGATCATCGGGCTCGCCGAGCAGCTCGGCTCCGTCTACATCCCGACCTACGCGATCGTCGTGACCTTCCTGATCATGGTTCTGGTGCTGGCGCTGCGGCCCCAGGGCCTGCTGGCGAGGCGATGAGATGTCGCTGATCCAGGAGGCACGGGCGCGGGACGGCATGCTGGCAGGGGACGCTGTACGGCAACCCGCTGTGTGGTCGGTGACAGAGCAGCCCTGGGCCTGGGCGGTGGCGGCCTTGCTTCTGATCATGCCGCTGATCGCCAACGGCTTCTTCCTGATCGAGATCTTCGGCACGACGCTGATCCTCGGCACCATCGCGCTGAGCCTGATGTTTCTCGCCGGCTATGGCGGCATGGTCAGCCTGATGCAGCTGACGGTCGCAGGCTTCGCCGGATACATGGTGGCGGTGTTCGGCGTCAGCGGCAACGCCAATATCAGCCTGGGCTGGCCGTGGTGGCTGGCGACGCCGATGGCGCTCGTGCTCGCCGTGCTGTTCGGTGCGCTGGGTGGCGCCCTGGCGGTGCGGACTGAGGGCATCTACACGATCATGATTACGCTCGCGATCGGCGCGGCGTTCTATTACTTCACCAACCAGAACTGGGCGATCTTCAACGGCCATACCGGCATCAACACGGTCGCGACCCCGCATATCCTGGGGATCGACTGGCGCATGGACATTGCGTTCTATTACCTGATCCTGGCGGTGGCCGCGCTGTGCTATTGCGCCGTGCTCTATCTGTCGCGCGCCCCGTTCGGCTTGGCGCTGCAGGGCGTGCGCGACAATCCGCGACGCATGGCGGCGCTCGGCTTCAACGTCAATGCGCATCGGATCGCCGCCTATGCATTCGCCGCGCTGATCGCCGGGCTGGGCGGCGTGCTGCAGGTCTGGAACTACCGGCAGATTTCGCCGGGCTCGGTCGCGGTCGAGCGCTGCATCGACATTCTCATTGTGGCGGTTGTCGGCGGAATCACGCGTCCGGTCGGACCCTACATCGGCGCCTTCATCTTCGTGATGCTGCGAACCTTCGCGCTCGACTTCCTGGTCAAGGTCGGGCTCGACGGCAACAGGTTCCGGCTGCTGATCGGGCTCGGCTTCCTGGCCATCGTATTCTGGTCGTCCGACGGCGTCATCGGACTCTATGAGCGGTGGCGCAAGCGTGGCCAGCTTGCCGAGCCGCGGAAGCCCTCGGGAGGTCATGGCCATGGATAGGGTGGCGGACCGGCTCTCGGCGCTTGGCTCGACCGCAGCCCTCGAACTGCGCGGTGTGACGCGGATGTTCGGCGCGCTGGCGGCCCTCACCGACGTGACCATCACGGTCAGGCCCGGCGAGCGGCGCGCCGTGCTGGGCTCGAATGGCGCCGGCAAGACCACCTTGTTCAATTGCGTCACCGGCGACTTCCTTCCGACCTCCGGCACGATCCGCTTCTTCGGCGAGGACATCACCGCCTTCCCGGCCTATGAGCGGATCCGGCGCGGGCTGCGCCGGACCTACCAGATCTCGGCGTTGTTCCTCGGCCTGTCGGTGCGCGACAATGTCTATCTGGCCTGCCGTGGCGTGTCGCGTTCGCGCTTCTCGATGCTGCGGCCCCGCGCCAACGACGCGCTGATGCAGGCGACCGAGCGCCTGATCGAAGCCGTGCATCTGACCGCGGTACGCGATCAGCTGGTCTCGGAGCTCGCTCATGGCCAGCAGCGTCAGCTCGAGATCGCGCTCGCGCTGGCCGGCGCGCCACGCTTCATCCTGTTCGACGAGCCGGCGGCGGGCCTGTCACCGACCGAGCGCCGTGAACTGGTGGAAATCCTGACGTCGCTGCCGCCGCACATCGGCTACATCATCATCGAGCACGACATGGACGTGGCGCTGCGCGTGGTCGAGAGCGTGACGATGATGCACAATGGTCGGATCTTCAAGGAAGGCGCGCCGCACGAGATCGAATCCGATCCGGAGGTGCAGGAGCTCTATCTCGGAGGCGGCCATGAATGATATCCGCCGCACCGCTCCTGCGCTCGAGGTTCGCGGCCTCGACGTGTACTACGGCCATTCGCATGCGCTGCAGGGCGTCGATCTCCGGCTCGACAGCGGCGTGTTCTCGCTGGTCGGCCGCAACGGCATGGGCAAGACGACGCTCTGCAAGGCCATCATGGGCTTGCTGCGCGCCTCGGGCGGCACGGTGCGCCTGCGCGGCGAGGACATTACGAGACTCAATCCGGCGCGCATCGCCCGGCTCGGCGTCGGCTATGTGCCGCAGGGACGGCGTCTCTGGCGCTCGCTCAGCGTCGACGAGCATCTGCGGCTGGCGGGGGGCATGCGCCGCGGCGCCTGGACCGTCGAGCGCGTCTACGAGACGTTTCCGCGATTGGCCGAGCGCCGAAGCAATGGCGGCGCCCAATTGTCCGGCGGTGAGCAGCAGATGCTGGCGATCTCGCGCGCTCTGTTGACCAACCCGCAGCTCCTGATCATGGACGAGCCGACCGAGGGGCTGGCGCCGGTGATCGTCGCCCAGGTCGAGGAGATGCTGATCCGTCTCGGCCAGGACGGCGACATGGCGGTGCTCGTCATCGAACAGAACATCGGGGTGGCCACCGCGATCTCCCGTCAGGTCGCGATCATGGTCAATGGTCGTATCAACCGCATCATCGACTCCGCGCGGCTCGCCGCCGATCGCGAGCTGCAGCAGCGCCTGCTCGGCGTCGGCCAGCATGCCGGCGACGACACCGACGTTCCATCCGGCGAGGATCAGGAAGCACCTGCCGCCAGAGCGGTGGCGCGGGCAATGCCATCCGCTGCGCCCGTCAGGGTCTACGTCTCCAACCCGGCGCTGCCGACGCGCTGGTCGCAACCGGTTCCGGTCGAGCTGATCGAGGCCAAGGCGCGCACGGTCTCCACGGGCGTCAACCGCCTCGGCGAGGCGACCCGCCAGAGTCGCGAGCGCGCACCGATGGTCGCGTCGGGGCCGCCGGCCGTGATCGTGGTCGGCACGCTCGACACCAAGGGCGACGAGCTGCGCTTCATCCGCGACATCGTTGCGGGCCACGGCCTGCGCACGCGGCTGGTCGATGTCTCCACCAGCGGACGCCATACGAGCTGCGATGTCTCGGCCCAGGAGGTCGCGCTCAATCACGCCCGAGGCGGTTCTGCCGTATTCGGCTCCGATCGCGGCGCATCGGTCACGGCCATGGCGGAGGCCTTCGCGCGCTGGCTGCGGCGGCAGGACAATGTCGCCGGCATCATTTCGGCGGGAGGCTCGGGAGGGACGTCGCTGGTTGCGCCCGGCATGCGCGAGCTGCCGATCGGTGTACCCAAGCTCATCATCTCCTCGGTCGCATCGGGTGACGTCGGCGCCTATGTCGGGTCCGCCGACATCGCGATGATGTATTCCGTCACCGACGTCCAGGGGCTCAACTCGATCTCGCGCGCGGTGCTGGGCAACGGCGCCAATGCCCTCGCCGGCATGGTGAAGGCGCGCCAGCAGCAGACTTCCGTTGATGATCGCGCGCGGCAGCAGCGGCCGGCGATCGGCATCACGATGTTCGGCGTGACCACGCCGGCGGTGCAGAAGATCACGGCGGAGCTGGGCCGTGAGTACGAGTGCCTCGTCTTTCACGCCACGGGCGTCGGCGGCCGGTCGATGGAGAAGCTGGTCGACTCCGGCATGCTCGCCGGCATTATTGACCTCACGACCACTGAGGTTTGCGACCTCCTGATGGGCGGCGTGTTTCCCGCCACCGAGGATCGCTTCGGCGCCATCATCCGTAGTCGCGTGCCCTATGTCGGCTCCGTCGGCGCGCTCGACATGGTGAATTTCGCTGCGCCCGAGACGATTCCGGAGCGCTACCGCGGCCGCAAGTTCCACGTCCACAATCCGCAGGTCACGCTGATGCGCACGACGGCCGAGGAGAATGCGCAGATCGGGCGATGGATCGGCGAGCGCCTCAATCGCATGGACGGGCCTGTCAGGTTCTTCCTGCCGGAGAAGGGCGTCTCGGCGCTCGATGCGCAAGGACAGCCGTTCTTCGATCGCGAGGCGGATGAGGCGCTGTTTCGCAGCCTCGAACAGACGGTGCGGCAGACCTCGAATCGGCGCCTGATCCGCGTGCCGCATCATATCAACGACGTAGAGTTCGTCGCGACGATCATCGGCGCCGTCAGGCCCATGCTGGGGCGGCTGCCGGCCCGGCGCAGACAGGCGAGGTGAGGGATGGCGAGATATGAACGCGCGCCGCTGCTGAAGAAGTTTCGCGACATGGTGCGCCGGGGCGTGCCGATCATCGGCGGCGGCGCGGGAACAGGGCTGTCGGCCAAATGCGAGGAGTCCGGCGGCATCGATCTCATCGTGATCTACAACTCAGGTCGCTATCGCATGGCCGGCCGCGGATCGCTGGCCGGGCTGATGGCCTATGGCGATGCGAACGCGATCGTGGTCGAGATGGCGAGCGAGGTGTTGCCGGTGGTGAAGAGCACGCCGGTGCTCGCGGGCGTCAACGGCACCGATCCGTTCCGCGACATGGACGTCTTTCTCGATCAGCTGAAGGCGCTCGGCTTCTCCGGCGTGCAGAACTTTCCGACCGTCGGCCTGATCGACGGTGTGTTTCGCGCCAATCTGGAGGAGACCGGCATATCCTTTGCGCTCGAGATCGACATGATCGGGCGCGCCCACGACAAGGACCTGCTGACGACGCCTTATGTCTTCAACGAGGCCCAGGCCACGGGGATGGCGATCGCGGGCGCCGACATCATCGTCTGCCATCTCGGGCTTACGACCGGCGGCTCGATCGGCGCCCAGACCGCGCCCAAGCTGGAGGACTGCCCGGACATGATCGATAGCTGGGCGTCGGCAGCGCTCAGCGTCAATCCGGAAATCCTGGTGCTGGCGCATGGCGGCCCGATCGCGGAGCCCGGCGATGCCGAGTTCATCATGAAGAACACTCGAAACTGTCATGGCTTCTACGGCGCATCGTCGATGGAACGGCTGCCGGTCGAGCGGGCGCTGACGGAACAGGTACGACATTTCAAGGCCATCAGCTCGCGGCCACGCCGCGTCTGAGGCGACAACAACAGATCCGACTGCGATGGCGCCCAGCGCCACGTTGGTCGGACACGAGACCGAGGGAGGAATGATATGTCCGGGGTTTTGATCGGTGAGCTGATCCTTTGGCTGATCGTCGCGATCATCGTCATCGTGGTCGCTGTCTACATCGTGAACTGGCTGTATCATCGGTCTTCGAAAGAGGTGTCTTTCGTCAGAACCGGCTTCCTCGGTGAGCGCGTCGTGATCAATGGCGGCGCGTTCGTGATGCCGTTCATCCACGACTACACCCCGGTCAACATGAACGTGCTGCCGATGGGCATCACGCGCTCCAAACAGGACGCCGTGATCACGCGGGACCGCATGCGCATCGATATCGAGGCGGACTTCTACGTCCGCGTGCAGCAGACGCGGGAGGCCGTGTCGATCGCGGCCGCGACACTCGGCCGGCGCACCCTCGAACCGGAAAAGCTGCACGCGCTGCTGTCCGGCAAGTTCGTCTCCGCTTTGCGCTCGGTCGCAGCCGAGATGACGATGGAGCAGATGCACGAGCAGCGCGGCGACTATGTCGGACGCGTCAAGGCGGCCGCCGCCGAGGCCCTGGCGCAGAACGGCCTCGAACTGGAGTCGGTCGCGATCACCGATCTGGACCAGACCGATCTCGAGTTCTTCAACCCGTCGAACCGGTTCGACGCCGAAGGCCTGACCCGGCTGATGGAGGACATCGAGAGCAAGCGCAAGCTGCGCAACGACATCGAGCAGGACTCGATGATCAAGATCCGCACCCGCAATCTGGAAGCCGAGCGCGAGGCCCTCGACATCGAGCGCGAGAGCGAGACGGCCCGGCTGGAGCAGGAGCGCGACATCGAGATGCGCCGCGCGCTGCAGCGGACGGAAGTGGCGCGCGAGCGGGCGCTGCGCGAGACCGAGGCCGAGCAGGCGCAGATCTCGGCGCGCGAGACGATCGAGAAGGCGCGCATCGCCAACGAGCTGGCGATTGCGGAGGCACGAATCGCGGCCGAGCGCGACACGCGGTCGCGGGAGATCGAGCGCACGCGGGCGGTCGAGGAACGTGAACTGCTCGCGCGCGAGGACATTGAGAAGGCGCGGATCGCCAACCAGCGCGCCATCGATGCCGCGCGGATCGAGTCCGAACGCGAGGTGCGCCAGCGCGACATCGAGCGGACGCGCACGATCGAGGAAGCGGAAATTGCGGCGCGCGAGGCGGTCGAGAAAGCGAAAATCCAGCAGGATCGCGCCGTCTCCGATGCGCGCATCGCCAACGACGAGGAGACGCGGCGCCGCGAGATCGAACGCACCCGGGCCGTCGAGCAGGCCGAGATCGCGGCGCGCGAGGCGACCGAAAAGGCGCGGATCGCGCAGACCATGATCGTCAATCTGGAGCGGATCAGCTCCGACGAGCGGACGCGCGCCTCCGAGATCGCACAGGTGCGCAACATCCAGGAGGCCGAGATCGCGGCGCAGAAGGCGGTCGAGGCCGCACGGATCGCGCGCGAGCAGGCGCTGTCGGCGGAGCGCATCGCGGCCGAGCATGCGACCCGCAAGCTCGAGATCGAGCATAACCAGGGCATCGAAATCGCCGGCATCGCTGCGCGCGAGGCGACGGAAGCGAGCCGCATCGGGCAGGAGGAGCGGGTCCGTGCGCTCGAGATCGCACGCATCAGGACCATCGAGGAAGCCGACATCGCCTCGCGCGAGGCGATCGAGGCGGCACGGATCGCGCAGGAGCTGGCGGTGGCAGCGAAACGCATCCACTCGGAGACGGAAACGCGGAGCCTCGAGATCGCGCGCACGGAAGCCGTCGAAGCCGCTGATCTGAAGCGGCGTGAGGCTGTGGAGCGGCGCCGCATCGAGGTCGATCTGGCGCTGGAAGCCGACCGCATCGCGTCCTCGCGCACCCGCGAGGTCCTCAACATCGACCAGAAGAAGGCGATCGAGCTGGCCGACGAGATCAGGGTGATTGAGCTCGCGGCCAAGCGCTCCGAGCGCATCGATGCCGACCGTCAGGTCAAGGAAGCCGAGATCCTGGCCCGCAAGCAGGTCGAGACGGCGGATGTGTCGCGCGAGCAGGCGCTGGAGGCAGCGCGGCTCGAACGCCGCCGCTCCATCGAGCAACTCGAGGTCGGCCGTGTCCAGGCGCTTCAGGAAGCCGAGATCGCCGCGCGCGAGGAAGTCGAGCGTGCGCGCATCGCCTCCGATCGCGGCTTGGACGAGGCCCGCATCGGGCGCGAACGCGAGTTGCGCAAGCTCGAGGTCAACCGTGAGAAGGATGTCGAGACCGCGCTGATGGAGAAGGCGATCGCGCTGTATCAGAAGTCGCTGGAGGAATCGGCCGCCAAGGTCGCCGCCGAAGAGGCGCGGACGCGCGCCACCGAGGCGACGGAGAAGGTGGTCACGGCGCGTGAGAGCGAGATCGCGCGGCGCCGCAAGACCATCGAGGTGCTGCTTGCCGAGAAACAGGCCGAGGAAACCAAGATCGCCGCGGGGGCCGAACGGGTCCGTGCGGCGGTCGAAGCCGAGGCTCAGAAGCTGCTCAACGAGGCCGAGAACGTGCTGACCGACCAGGCGCGCTACTCGCTGTTCCGGCGCAAGCTGCTCGACCGCATCGAGGGCATCGTGCGCGAGAGCGTCAAGCCGATGGAGAAGATCGAGGGCATCCGCATTCTTCAGGTCGATGGTCTCAACGGCCATGGCGGCAACGGCAATGGCGGGCGCAGTGCGACCGACGAGGTGATCGACTCCGCGCTGCGCTATCGCGTCCAGGCACCGCTGATCGATTCCCTGCTGGCCGACATCGGCGTCGAGGGCGGCAGCCTCGCTAAGATGCCCGGCCTGATCCGTGAAGCGCGCGACATGCAGGGAATCCGCAAGGACACTGCGGCCCGCAAGGACGCAGGCGGTGGAGGCGGCCCCGCTGACGGCGCGCCCTCTGAGCCGCCGGCCGACCGCGGCCCGCGCAAGAAGGGGTGAGGCGCCATGGCGAGGGTCTACATCTCCACCGTCGTGAGTGCTCGCAACGACCGGGTATGGGCGCGCGTCCGCGACTTCAACGGCCTGCCGAACTGGCATCCGGCGATCGCCGAGAGCCGGATCGAGGGCGGCGAGCCCGCCGACAAGATCGGCTGTGTCAGGGACTTCCGGCTGCGCAATGGCGACCGCATCCGCGAGAAGCTGCTCGGCCTGTCCGACTACGACATGTTCTGCACCTATTCGATCCTGGAATCGCCGATGGGGGTGTCGAACTACGTCGCGACCCTCAGGCTGACGCCGGTGACCGACGGAGACAAGACGTTTCTCGAATGGACCGCGGAGTTTGATTGCTCGCCCGAGCGCGAGGCCGATCTGGTCGCCTCGATCGGCGGCGGCGTGTTCCAGGGCGGCTTCGATGCGCTCAAGCGCGCGTTCGGAGGCTGAGCCGTGCCGCACGTCGTCAAGAGCACCATCATCGACGCGCCGACCGAGATGGTGTGGGATGTGCTGCGCGACTTCAACGGCCATGATCGCTGGCATCCCGCGGTCGCGACCTCGGCGATCGAGCGCGCGCAGGCGTCCGACAAGATCGGCTGCGTCAGGCGCTTTCGCCTCAAGGACGGCTCTGAGCTGCGCGAGCAGCTGCTGGCGCTGTCCGATCTCGAACAGAGCTTCAGCTATTGCCTGCTCGATACGCCGATCCAGCTGTTCAACTACGTCGCCCATGTCCGGCTGCTGCCGGTCACCGACGGTGATCGCACCTTCTGGCACTGGGAGAGCCGTTTCACGACGCGGCCCGAGCAGTCCGAGGCGCTCGCGCGCATGGTCGCAGAAGACATCTACCAGGCCGGCTTCGAGGCGATCCGATCGCATCTGAAGCAGGCGACATGAACAAGAGGTGAGCCGATGCCGGTCACGGTGAAGACGTTTCAGGCGGTAAGCGAAGCAGCGTCCGCGCTGTCCTCGGACCGCGCTGCGCGCTATCTCGGCGGCGGCACGCTTGTCATGCGCGATCTCAACGAGGGCGATGTCTCGATTGCCACCGTGATCCGCGCCACCGACCGCGCCCTGCAGGGCATCGATGCCGCGGGCGCGCGCATCCGGATCGGGGCCGGCGTGACCTTCGCCCGCGTGCTGGCCGAGCGTGAGCTCCCCTTCCTGCATCCGGCGGCACGCTCGATCGGCGGGCCGGCCGTTCGCAACATGGGGACCGTCGGCGGCAATCTGTTCGCGCCGGCGCCGTTCGGCGATTTCACGGTGGCGCTGCTGGCGCTCGACGGCATGGTCTCGGTGCAGGGCGGCTTCGGGGTCAGGGACATGCCGCTCGAAGAATTCCTGCAATCGCGCGACCGTCAGGCCGGCGCGCTGGTCGTCGCCGTGTCCTGCATCCGGCCGGCGTCGGCGGATGCGTTTCGCTACCGCAAGATCGCGCGCATCAAGCCGAAGGGCGGATCGGTGATCACGCTCGCCGCGCATCTTCCGCAGAGCGGCGGCCGCGTGAGCGGCGCCCGGATCGCGCTGGGCTCGATGGCGCCGACTGCGATGCGCGCCAAGGCGGCCGAGCGCGCGCTCGAAGGCCGGCCGCTCGATGCGACGGCGATCAGTGCCGCGGCCGCCGCGGCGGGCGAGGGGACCACTCCAACTGATAATTCTCTGGCCAGCGCGTGGTACCGCCGCGAAGTGGTCGGCGTGCATCTGCGGCGACTGCTGTCGGGACAGGAGAGCTAGACCATGGCAAGGACTCCGCTTCAGTTCCGTCACAACGGTCGCGACGTCGCGCTGTTCGTCGACGGCGGCAGCAACCTGCTGGTGGTGTTGCGCGAGATGGTCGGCGACACCACGCCGAAGTTTGGTTGCGGGCAGGGCGGCTGCGGCGCCTGCACCGTGCTGATCGATGGCGATGCACATCTCTCGTGCCTGACGCTCGCCGAGGCCGTCGAGGGCCGCGCGGTCGAGACGCTCGATGGCATCAAGAGCGGGCCGAATCTGCATCCGCTGCAGCGGGCCTTTGCCGAGGGCTTCGCCGCCCAATGCGGCTATTGCACGCCGGGCATGCTGATGGCGGCGAAGGCGCTGCTCGACCGGACTCCGCAGCCGAGCCGCGAGCAGGTCGTCGAAGCCATCTCCGGCAACATCTGCCGCTGCACCGGCTACGAGCCGATCATCAATGCGGTGCTGGCGGCGGCCGCGTCGCTGCGCGCGAGCGCCTGAGGAGAGATCGCCATGCTGGAACTGCGCAAGGACATCTTCGCCGACGAGCGCGACGACAATCTGAACGAGATCGGCAAGGGCACCCAGCGCCAGGACATGCTGGGCCACGTCACGGGGACCTCGACCTATTTCAACGATCACAGACTGCAGGGCATGCTGCATCTGAAGGTCGTCAGGTCGACGCAGGCCCACGCGCGGCTGCGTCGCATCGACACCAGCGAGGCGGAGCGTTCCGAGGGCGTCAGGCGGATCATCCGCGGCAGCGACGTGCCGCGCAATCTCAACACGCTGCTCAGCCTGATCAATTTCGGTAAGGACGATGAACCGACGCTGGCGGTCGACAAGGTCCGCTACAAGGGCGAGCCGATCGTCGCCGTAGTCGCCGATACGCCGCGGGCTGCTTCCGAGGCGGCGGCCAAGGTGCGTGTCGACTATGAGACGTTGCCGGCGGTGTTCGACGTCGAGGAGGCGCTCAAGCCCGGTGCGCCTGTTGTCAACGAGACCTATCCGAAGAATACCTTCACCTATCACGACCGCTACGATCACCAGAAGCTGCGCTTCGGCGATGTGGAGCGGGGTTTTGCCGGCGCCGATCATGTGCTGGAGCAGCGCTACCAGATGTCGCCGATCGAGCATGCGCCGGTCGAGACCAACGGCTCCATCGCCGCGCCCGACACCAACGGACGCTACGTGGTCTACACCTCGACCCAGGCGCTGTTCTTCTCGCTCGACACCTGCGCCAAGATTCTCGATCTGCCGTCGAACACCTTCCATTTCATCGGCGGCACCGTGGGCGGCGGCTTCGGTGGCAAGGTCGATACGCTGACAGAACCGCTCGCCATTCTGGCCGCGATGCTGACCGGGCGGCCGGTGCGCTACGTGCTCGGGCGCGAGGAGGAGATGCAGTTCGGGCCGCCGCGCGGCGCCGAGCGCATCTACGTCAAGGACGGCGTCATGCGCGACGGCCGCATCGTCGCGCGCCAGATTCGAGGCTATTTCGACTCCGGCGCCTACACCCGGCTGTCGAGCTACGCGGTGGTCAAATGCGCCGCGCATCTGCCTGGTCCCTACACGATCCCGAATGTTCATGGCGACATCTACTGCGTCTACACCAACCGCACGCCGGCGACGGCGATGCGCGGCTTCGGCATCACCGGCATGGACTTCGCGCTCGAATGCCAGATGGACAAGCTCGCGCATCTCATCGGCATGGACCCCATGGAGTTCCGCATCCTCAATGCCTATCGCGACGGTGACATGAAGGCGCATCGACGCGAGGCCAAGAACACCGCGCTGATCGAATGCGTCCAGGTCGCGGCCGAGAAGGCCAAATGGCCGATCCGCGATGAATTCCGCCGGATGTCGTCGCGCAAGGATGGCGGCGGTGCGCGGGCCGCGGTGCCGTCGACGCCGCGTGAGCCCGCTCAGCCGCGTTCGGCTCCCGCGCAGCAGCGCACCAGCTATGACCGCGGCATTTCGGTGCCAGCTCAGCCCGAACCGCCACCACCGCCACCGCAGAATCCGGCGCCGTCTCCGGCGCACGGCGCGACGCGGTTCTCGTCGGTGTTCGGGACCAGGAGGCGCTGACATGACAAGGCACCGCGGCCGCGGCATGGCGGCCATCAACTATCCGATCGGCATGAACCTTGGCGGCGATCCAAGCCAGGCGTTGGTGCACTCCAACCCAAGTGGCAAGTTCACCGTGGCGCTGTCCTCGATCGACCTCGGGCAGGGCATGAAGTCGGTGACGCGGCAGATCTGCGCCGAGACGCTCGGCGTGCCCGTCGAGGACGTCTATGTCGACACCGCTGACTCCGACACGGGTCCGCACTGCATGGGCTCGTTCGCCTCGCGCGGCACCCATCGCGTCGGCAATGCGGTGATGGCGGCGGCCAAGGAGGCGCGCGGTGTCATGATGGAGGCGGCTGCGGAAGAGCTCGAGGTCAACGCCAGCGATCTCGAGACCGACGGCCGCGGCAACATCCACGTCAAGGGCGCGCCGCACCGCTCGATCTCGGTCAAGGACGTCGCCATCGCCGCGCAGTTCCGGCAGGGCAAGACCATCTCGGGGCGCGGCATCTTCCTGGTGCCGCTGTCGGACGTCGATCCCGAGACCGGCGAGATGTCGCCGGCGACCTGCTACGCGCATGCGTGTCTCGTCGCCGAAGTCGAGGTCGATGACGAGACCGGTGAGGTCGGGGTCGTCAGGATGGACAGCGCCTACGAACTGGGGCGTGCGCTCAATCCGCGGCTGGTCGAGCAGCAGCTGGTCGGCGGGGCATGGATGGGCATGAGCCACGCGCTGTATGAGACGACGGAGCCGTATTATCCTGATCCGGAGCAAGGCCCGCGCGATTTCGTCGAGTATCTGATGCCGGGACCGGGCGACATCTGTCCGCACGACATCGCGGTGCTGGAGCGGCCGGCGCCCGACGGCCCGTTCGGCGGCAAGGGTCCGGGCGAGATGTGCGCCAATCCGGTGCTGCCGGCGATCGCGAACGCGATCTTCAATGCGGTCGGCGTGCGCATCGACGATCTGCCGATCACGCCGGAGAAGGTGCTGCGCGCGATCAAGGCCCAGGGCGGCGCCCGGCCGCAGACGCGGCGGTGACGCAACATGGTCGTCCGCAGCAACATCGTCGGCATCGACTCGCCACAGGCGCTGGAGAAGGCGCTGCGCGCGGCCTACTATCTGGCCGACGAGGGGCTGTCCACCGCGGCCTATCTGGCGCTCGCGTTGGGTAAACCGTTGCTGCTCGAGGGCGCGCCCGGTGTCGGCAAGACCGAAGCGGCAAAGGCGATCGCCGCAGTGCTCGGCCGCAAGCTGATCCGCCTGCAATGCTATGAGGGCATCGACGCTGCGGCGGCGCTCTACGAGTGGAACTATCCGCGCCAGATGCTGGCGATCCGCCAGGCCGGCGAGGAGAGCATCGACATCTATGGCGAGACCTTCCTGATCGAGCGGCCGATGCTGGCCTGCCTGCGCGCGCCGGACTCGACCGTGCTCCTGATCGACGAGATCGATCGTGCGGATCAGGAGTTCGAGGCCTTCCTGCTCGAGTTCCTGTCCGACTTCCAGATCTCGATTCCGGAGCGGGGCACGGTCCGCGCGGCCGAGCGTCCGGTCGTCGTGCTGACCTCGAACCGGACCCGTGACCTGCATGAAGCGTTGCGCCGCCGCTGCGTCTATCATTGGATCGACTATCCCGATGCGGAGCGCGAGGCGCGGATCGTTATGATGCGGGCCTCGAGCGTGGCGGAGGCGACCGCACGCGCCGTCGTGGCGGCGGTGGCGAAGCTCAGGCGCGAGCCTTTGAGCAAGGCGCCCGGGATTGCCGAAGCGGTCGACTGGGCCGAGGCCGCGACGCTGCTGAACCAGACCGGCGCGCGCTGGCCGGACGCCTTCAGGCGCTCGCTCGGCGTCGCGCTGAAGGACGAGGAGGATCTGTCCTTCATCGCGCCCCGGCTGGATGCGCTGCTGGCGGAGGCAATGACATGAGCGAAGTCCGCCTGCCGCAGGCTGCCAAAATCTTCATCTCCTTCGCCGCGCTGCTGCGGCGGAATGGCTTTGCGATTGCACCGGAGCAGACCACGACGTTTCTCGAAGCCATCGCGCTGCTGGGACCGGCCAGTCTGAATGACATCCGCCGCGCGGGAGCTGCGACTCTGGCGCCGCCGCCCGAGCGGCTCGCGACCTACAATCTGCTGTTCGACATCCATTTCGGCCTGACTGAAGCGGCTGGTCTCAGTGAGACCGAGCAGCAGGACGACGTCGTGCGGCTGCAGGAGGAGGGCGACGGCGCTGTCGATCCCGATCTCGCCGAGGAGCAGAACGAGTCCGGACTTGCGGCGACGCGTGCCGAGGCCCTGGTCGCGCGCCGCCTCGCGGTTGCGACGGGTGGCGATGCGCTGCGGCGTCTCGCCCGGCAGGCGCGCGCGCGATTGCCGAAACGACGCGGCCACCGGCGCATGCGCGCACGGCGCGGCAGCTTCGTCGACCTGCGCAGGACCTTGCGCGAGAGCGTGCGATCCGACGGCGAGGTGCTGCGCTTGCTGCGCCTGAAGCGGCGGCCACGGCTGCGCCGCCTGCTGCTGCTGATCGATGTCTCCGGCTCGATGAAGGCGCGCACCGAGGACAACATGCGGCTTGCGCATGTGCTGGTGCAGGCGGTGCCCCAGGTCGAAGTCTTCACGCTCGGCACGCGGCTGACGCGGGTCACGCGTCCCCTGCGCCTGAAGCGGCGCGAACAGGCATTGCTCGCGGCCTCGCATCTCGTCAGCGACTGGGACGGTGGCACGCGCATCGGCGAGGCGCTGCAGGCTTTCCTCGCGATGCCGCGCTTCTCGACCTATGCGCGCGGCGCGGCGGTGCTGGTGATCTCGGACGGGCTGGAGCGTGGCGATCATCAGGCGCTCCGCGAGGCCGTGTGGAAGCTGTCGCTGCGGGCCTGGCGCCTGAGCTGGCTGACGCCGCTGGCGACCGGGCCCGGCTTCAAGCCGCAGACCGAGGCGCTGCAGGCGATCGCACCGTTCGTTGACGACATCGTCCCCGGCGGCTCGGACGAGGCGATCGTCGCGCACGTTCTGTCGCTGGCGCAGAGGAGGGCGGCATGACCGGTTATGTCGATGCGCATCATCATATCTGGCGGCAGGCCGATCTGCCCTGGCTGGTCGGACCGATGCAGCCGCGCATCTTCGGCCCCTATGAGCCGATCCGGCGCGATTATCCAATCGAGGAATATCTCGACGACATCGCCGGCAACGGCGTGACGCAGTCGGTCTATGTCCAGACCAACTGGGCGAAGGACGGCTTCGAGGACGAGGCTGCCTGGGTGCAGAGAACCGCCGATCAGCACGGTTTTCCGCATGCGATCGTCGCCTATGCCGACCTTGCCGTCAGTGACGCGCGGCCGCAGTTCGACCGTCTTGCGCGCTATCCGCTGGTGTGTGGCGTCCGGATGCAGCTGCACTGGCATGACAACCCGCTGTATCGCTTCGCCGCATCTCCCGATCTCTGCAGCGATCCCAACATCCGTGCCAATGTCGCCCGGCTCGCCGACTACGGCTGGTCGTTCGACCTGCAGGTGTTTGCCCGTCAGATGGCGGGCGCCGCGGAACTGGCCCAGAGCTGTCCGTCCGTCACCTTCATCCTGCAGCACGCCGGCATGCTGGAGGATCTGTCGCCCGCAGGGCGCGAGCCATGGCGCAACGGCATGCAGCGGCTCGCGGCCTGCAGTAACGTTGTCAGCAAGCTCTCGGGTCTCGGCACCTTCATCCGCCGCAACGATCCCGCGCATGTCGCCGACATCGTGCGCGAGACGATCGCCATGTATGGTCCCGACCGTTGCCTGTTCGGCTCGAACTTTCCGATCGAGAAGCTCTGGACTGACTACTGCGCGCTCGTCGCTGCCTATGAGGTCGCGATCGAGGGGCTCGATTCGCGCGCGCAAGCGCAGGTGATGGGAGAGACCGCGCGGCGGGTCTATCGGCTCGGATGATGCTGCGCGCAACGACAACAAAAGCAACAGGGAACGCACATGGCGCTGGAAATCAAGATTCTCGATTATGGTGATATCGAATTGGAATCGAGCTTCCTCGTGCTCGGCCGCGACTGCGGCCGCACCCGCCGGGTGCTGACGCTGGGCTTCCTGATCCTGGGCGGACCCTATCCGGTCGTGGTCGATACCGGCTATCGCTCCAACCAGATCATGGAAACGCTGGGCATGCGCGGGCTGCAATACCACGAGAACATGATCGAAAATCAGCTCGCACGTCACGGCGTCCGCATGGGCGATGTCCGTTACGTCTGCCACACCCATCTGCACATCGATCATGCGGGCAAGGACGACCTGTTTCCGATGAACACGACCGTCGTTCTCAACCGGCGTGAGCTGGAATATTCCGTGTCGGGCCTGATGCATCCGCAGTACCCGGCGCCCGACGTCAAGCATCTGATCGACCGGCTGCACACCAAGAGCGCGCTGCGCTTCCTCGATCTCGAACTCACCGGCCCGATCGAGCTGATGCCGGGCGTCTATTGCGACGCTGCCAATGCCCATACCGAAGGCTCGATGAACATCCACGTCCACACCGCGGACGGCATCGCCACCATCTGCGGCGACGTCATCTACGACTTCAACGACCAGATCGTGACGCCCTTCAACGAGATCCAGGACGGCGAGCCGCGCACCACCGGCAATCACGGTACCTCGAAGCGTGCGGAGAAGGCGGCGATCAAGAAGCTGCTGTCGAGCTCGCGCTATCTGCTCCCGGTCCATGATCGTCCCGCCAAGATCGAGGGCGGCGTGGTGGTGGGGCGGCTGCACGACCAGGTGCCGGGCCCGATCGTGCAGTCGCTGCCGCAGCGGCACTGGTTTCCGGCATGAGTCAATGAGGACATCGCGATGACCCACGTGACGTTGCGCCCTGAGTTCGAGAGCCTGATCGACCCCTATGCGCCGGTGGCGCAGGTCGCGACCGGATTCGAGTTCACGGAGGGGCCGATCTGGCACCCGGTCGAGCATTTCCTGCTGTTCTCCGACATGCCGGCCGACGTCCGCCGCCGCTGGGATGCGAAGCGCGGCGTGGTCGAGATGCGGCGGCCGTCGAACAAGTGCAACGGCATGACCTATGATGCCGAGCTGAACCTGATCGTCTGCGAGCACGCGACGTCGTCGCTGGTGCGCGAGCGTCCCGACGGGCGACGCGAGATCCTGGCCTCGCATTTCGACAATCAGGAGCTCAACAGCCCGAACGACGTCTGCGTCCATTCCAGCGGCGCGATCTACTTCTCCGATCCCTGGTATGGCCGCATGCCCGTCTATGGCGTGGAGCGGCCGCGTCAGCTCGGCTTCCAGGGCGTCTATCGGGTGCCGCCGGGCGGCGGTCCGCCGCGGCTGCTGGTCGATCGCCATCTGTTCGACCAGCCGAACGGGCTGTGCTTCTCGCCGGACGAGACGCTGCTCTATGTCAACGATACCGTGCAGGCCCTGATCCGCGTGTTCGACGTCGGCGGCGACGGTGGGCTGTCGAACGGCCGCGTGTTTGCGAGCGGCATCCGCTCCGAGCTCGAGCCCGGCGTGCCCGACGGCATGAAATGCGATCAGCGCGGCAACGTCTGGGTCACCGCGCCGGGCGGCGTCTGGGTCTATGCGCCATCGGGCGAGCTGCTCGGCAAGGTGCGCGTTCCGGAGCTGGTCGCGAACCTCGCATGGGGAGGTCCTGATTTCCGCACGCTCTATCTCACTGCCACGCATTCGGTCTACGCGATCGCGACCAAGGTCGGCCCGCGCCACGAACCCTATATGACGGCGCGGGCACGAGCGGCCGCGACCGCGGGATCGTCCCCATCCAGCTCGACATCCGCTAGCTCGCCATCGGCGCCGCTTCTGACGTCGGGCGACATGCAGCTCGACCCGCGCCGCTGCGCCATGATCATCCAGGATTTGCAGAACGACGTCATCATGGACGGCGGCGCGTTTGCAGAGTCCGGCGCGCCTGATCATGCCAGGCAGCAGCGGGTGGTCGACAACGTCAAGCGGCTCGCGGACGTGGCCCGCGCCCGCGGCGTCGTCATCATCCACGTCTGGTTCGTGGTCGAGCCCGGTGCGCCCGGCGTGACCTTGAACGCGCCGCTGTTCGAGGGGCTGGTCGACAGCAAGGCGATGGTGCGCGGCAGCTGGGGCGCGGCGCCGGTGGCGGGGCTCGAGCCGAGGAGCGGCGATTTCGTCGTCGAGAAGATGCGGATGAGCGCCTGGGAAGGCACGCGGCTCGAGACCATTCTCAAGGCGACCGGGCGCGACGTCATCATCAACACGGGGGCCTGGACCAACATGTCGGTCGAGCACACGGCGCGCACCGGCGCCGACAAGGGCTATTTCATGGTGGTGCCGGAGGATTGCTGCTCGACCATGAATGCCGACTGGCACACCGCGTCGATCAACTTCGCCATGCAGAACGTCTCCGTTGTGACCAGGGCCGATGCGGTGATCAAGGCGCTGGGGTGAGGCATGCCTAAGCTCTTTCACCTCGTCGCCTCGCCACGCGCGGACTCCGAATCCGGCGCCGGTGCGCGCGCCTTCTTGGATCGCTTCAGGCAGGCGCGGCCCAGCTGGGATATCGATGAGCTGAACCTGTGGCGTGAGCATCTGCCCGAGTTCGACGGCGAGATCCTGCAGGCGAAATATGCCCGCATGGGCGGACGCGCCTTCACCGACAGCCAACGCGAGGCCTTCGCGGTCGCCGAGCGCATGGCGGTGCGGCTCGATCTGGCCGAGCGCGTCGTGATCTCGACGCCGATGTGGAATTTCGGCATCCCCTACAAGCTCAAGCACTGGCTCGACATCATCAATCAGCCGGGCCTCACGTTCCGCTTTGAGCCGGCGCGCGGCTACTTGCCGCTGCTGAAGGATCGGCCAACCCTGGTGATCCTCGCGAGCGGCGGCGATTTCTCGACCGGCATGAGCCGCGGCCGAATGGATGTGGCGACGCCCTATCTGCGCGAGGCGCTGCGTTTCATGGGCCTCCGCGACGTCAGGTTCGTCGCCATCGGGCCGACCAGCGGGCCTGCCGAGCATACCAGCGCGGCGCGTGACCGTGCGCACCGGCAACTCCTGGAGATGGCCGCCCGATTCTAACGGGCCGCTCACATCAACGCACATGATGACACCCATGCAGGAGACAGCCTTGCGCCGCGCCGTCCGCGCGGGGCATCCTGGCCCCGAGTGACGTGAGTCCGCTGTGCTCGGCCTGCGCCAGGACGTGTCGCGGCGGGAGCTGCGCGACGGCGCGGGCTGCGATTGCCGGGCTCCGCCCGGACTGCCCCGTCTGATGGACCTCTGATCCTCTCAAGGAAGCCGACATGCCGACGATTCTGTTCGAGAACGCCTCCCTGCTCGATCCGCTGCAGCCCGATTTGCGCGAGGGCACGCATGTGCTGGTTGAGGACAGCCTGATCAAGGAGGTCTCGGACAAGCCGCTGCAGACGAGCGTCGACCAGAGAATCGACTTGAAGGGCCGGACGCTGATGCCTGGCCTGATCGACCTGCACGTTCATGCCATCGCCGTCGAGCTCAACCTCGCGCAGCAGGTGCAAATGCCGAACGTGCTGGTGACCCTGCGCTCGGCGCTGCTGCTGCGCGGCATGCTGCGGCGAGGCTTCACGACGGTGCGCGACGCCGGCGGCGCCGGCTATGCGCTGAAGCAGGCGGTCGACACCGGCCTCACCGAAGGCCCGCGGCTGTTCGTCTCCGGCCGCGCGCTGAGCCAGACCGGCGGCCATGGCGATATGCGGGCGCGCACGGATTTCCTCTCCGACAACGCGCCCTGTCCATGCTGCGTGCGGGTGGGCGCGCTGGCGCGCGTAGCCGACGGCGTCGATGGCGTCCGCAAGGCGGTGCGCGAGGAGCTGCAGATGGGCGCCGATCAGATCAAGATCATGGCCTCCGGCGGCGTGGCCTCGCCGACCGATCCGGTCGGCGCGTTCGGCTATTCGGAGGACGAGATCCGGGCCATCGTCGCCGAGGCGAGGGGGCGCGGGACCTACGTGCTGGCGCATGCCTACACGGCGGAGGCGATTGCGCGCGCGGTGCGCTGCGGCGTGCGCACCATCGAGCATGGCAACCTCGTCGACCTGCCGACCGCGCGTCTGATGGCCGAGCACGGGGTCTATGTCGTGCCGACGCTCGTCACCTATGAGGCGCTCGCCAATGAGGGCGCGCAGTATGGCCTGCCGGCGGAGAGCGTCGCCAAGATCGCCGATGTGCGCGATGCGGGCTTGCGCTCGCTCGCGATCTATCGCGAGGCCGGGGTGAAGATGGGCTTCGGCAGCGACCTGCTCGGGCCGTCGCAGCGTCTGCAGAGCGACGAGTTCCGCATTCGCGCCGACATTCTCGGCCCTCGCGAGGCGATTGCCAGCGCGACCGTGATCGGCGCCGAAGTGCTGGGGATGGCGGGCAAGCTCGGCCGGATCGTGCCGGGCGCCTTCGCCGATATCATCGTCGTCAACGGCAATCCGCTGCGCGACGTCTCCTGTCTGCTTGGCCAAGGTGATCACATTCCCCTGGTGATGAAGGCAGGCCAGGTTCACAGCGACAGGCTGAACGCCTGAGACGGGCTCCCGCGCGTCGGGGCCTCATGGTTTGAGACGCGCCGCGAGCGGCGCTCCTCACCATGAGGGTCGTAGATCATGCCGCAGGCGCAACTTTATGCCCGACATGGCGCCGCGGCCTCGCGGCGCCTATCGCGTCCGAGTTTGTCCGGTCGTCTCGCCCTCCCGATCACGAGGGCGCAGGGAATGCCGGGCGCTGGCCGCACCCATGGCCCGCCAGCTGAAAAAAATGCTGGCGGCAGGAACCACAGGTTCAGCCGAGACATCCCGGCATTCCCCGCGCGATGGTTGGGCGGCTTATACGTCCTCTCCCCGGGGACCGGGCTTGTTTGCCCCCGTCACGGACGGATCATCATCACCATCCGCTTGGCCTCAGCATCGGGAGGCCAGGACCCTACGATTTCGCCGGCGCATCGGTCCGTTCGTCCGCATGACCAGGTCACGCTGCGAACCGCTACGCCCACCGCATCCCACCTCGCGTGTCGTGACGATCGCGATACGCCCCTCGTGCCGAGGTGGGACGGACATAGACAATCATGTTTTCCGAAAAAGCGAAAGCAGAATATTTTTCGCGGAAGGACTGGACAGGGGTGATGTGGTTGAGACGGCGGGCAAAATGAGATTTTCGGCGCCGGCGCGTTCGAGACGTGATCGCATGCGCCGCCCGGCGGGCACCGGCCGCCGGCGACGGTCGTCCATTCGAGGACATAAGTCGGTGACGGTGCACGCAATTTGAACGCAGTGCGCCTTTTCGGGCGCAGGCCGAAGCCGGCTGAGCGTGGGATCGATGGGGCGCGATCGGGCGACGTCGAGGGCGGCGCGCTTGAAGTTAAGTTAAGTGCACTGTCACCGAATATGCCTTTCACCGATGGCGGTTTCACAAATGAAGTGCAACACGTTGAAGTTTTGAGCCTAGCCGTGGCTAGGCTTGTCTCGCCTGTGGTGCATTGTTTCATGATCGGCGCAGCCGTCAAGGGCGACCCGCAAGAGCGGGGCGCAAGAGCGCACCCTTGACCGCAGCACCGATCATGAAGATCGCCTCCCATACGGAAACAGGTAGTGGAGCGCTTCGGTCTCTCAGGCGGCCGCAAGCTCCAACTTGGCGCATTCGGACGTGAAGACCTCCATCGGCGTTTGAAAGCTGAGACAGGCCCTCGGTCGCGTGTTGAGGCTTTCTGCGATCGCGTTGAGATCCTTCTGCTCGTAGATCGACAAGTCGCATCCCTTGGGCAGATATTGGCGAACCAGGCCGTTCATGTTCTCGTTGGACGGACGTTGCCATGGCGAATGCGGATCGCAGAAGTACACCTTCAGCTTCAAGGCTTTGGAAAGTTCCCCGTGGCGCACCATCTCCTTGCCCTGGTCGTAAGCCAGGCTTTTGCGCATCGCCGCCGGCACTTTGCCAAGCTCGCGCCTGAAGCCGATCAGCGCCGCACTTGACGAGCAGTCCTTCATCTTGACCAGGATCGTGAAGCGGCTTTTGCGCTCGATCAACGTCCCGATCGCAGAAGCATTGCCGGCCCCTTTGATCAGATCGCCTTCCCAATCTCCTGGGAATTCTCGACCCAACACGTCGGCTGGCCTCTCATGGATAGAGATCATCCCGATCATGCCGCCGCGCTTGTCCGTCCGGCGGCGCAAGGGCAATCGCTGACTGTGATGTTGACGCAGAAAACTCACAAGCTCTTTGCGAATTTGACCGCGAGGCAACACGTAGATCGCCCGATAGATCGTCTCGTGAGAAACTGTCGGCAAACGAGGACCCTGCTGCTGTTCGTCGTCACGCTGCCGGCGGAGCTTGCCGGAAATCTGCTGAGGTGACCAGCCGCGCCGGATATGCGCGAACACCCAGGCTCGCAACGCCGAGCCGTCCCGCAGCTTCACCATGCCATGGCGACGACGCCACCGACGCGCATATCCTGCAATACATGCGTCGTACTCTTCGCCATCCTCGCTATTGCGTGAGATCTCCCGCGATAGCGTCGAAGCCGCTCGACCAAGACTCCGGGCGATCGAACGCAAGCTCTCGCCGTTCAGCATCCGGCTATGAAGATCGTTGCGCTCCGTCGCGCTCAATTGGCTGTAGTGGCGTCCCATGCTCACCCTCGATATATGTACGGGGTGTTGCACTTCAAACTGGAACTCCACCGATGTCAGCGGCGGCTGGCGGTCAGTTGCTGCCGGTAGCGTTCGGCATCCCAGTTCAGCAGCGCCTGCTCGTGCGCGGCCGAGAGGTAGCTGATATTGGCCGACAGCGGCAGGCGGCTGGTCACGAGCGCGAGGCAGCTCAGCATCGCCTCGGCACCTGGGCTGGCGTCGCTGCGGATGATCGCACCGAGGCCGGGTGCGAGCGCGGCGACGGGGGCGGGCAGGTGGCTCGCCTCCGCGCGCGCAAGCAGCGCGGCGAGGCCGTCAGCGCCGTCGATCGTCGGCAGACCCGGGCCGAGAAATACGACGTGGTCCGGATAGAGCGAGCCGCCGGTCGCGGTCATCAGGTTGAACGGATCGGTGGCGATGCCGTGGCAGTCTGCATCGTACGGCAGGCGATAGTCGGTGCCGGCACAGAGACGTCGCAGCGCCGTTTCGTCAGCGGCAGGCGCCAGGCGCACCGGCAGCGCCAGCCGGGTTTCGACCTCGTGAACCAGCGCCTCGGCCTCGTCGCAGCTGTCGGCGCCGACGACGAGGCCGTGGTTGCCGAGGATGAGGACATCGATACGTTCGCGCGCCACGATCTCGCTCACCGCGCGCGCCAGCGGCAGTCCGGGATGGAAATAGTCGAGATGGCGCCAGGCGAGGCCAGCGAGTCGCGTGGCAAACTCATCGCGGACATCGCGCCGCGCCGCCCAGGCGATGGTGTTGACGGCATGGACGTGCAGCACGATCCGGTGCGGCAGCAGCGCGTGCAGCGACGTCTCGATCGAGGCGCGCAGGGGGCCGGGCGCGGCGAGCGGAATGCGCTCGTCGTCACAAGCGAGCGCCTCGCGCGCCGCCGGCAGCAGCACCGGCACGAAGATGTCTTTCGCGTTGGCGTCAGAAAGCCAGGTGCCGGATGCCTTCACCCAGAGAACATCATCGTCCTTGAGCGAGGAGTTGCCGCCGGCGCCCTGCACCAGCCGCATGTTGCGGCCGACGCGCGCCGACATCCGGCGTAGATCATGAAGCTCTGCAGGCTCGCGCATCTCGCGTCTCCTCATCACCAGCTCAGGTGCTGCATCGTCCAGTTGGGCATGCGGCCTGGCGCAGCCGCGAGCCTGCGCGTCGCGGCGGCCAGGTCGGGCGCGCCGGCCAGGGTCGTGCGATGCACGCCGTCAGCGAGGAGCAGGGTCTGCAGGCCCACGGCGCGGGCGCCGGCGACGTCGTGATCGAGCGAGTCGCCGATCATCAGCACGCGGTGCGGATCCGGATTGCCGAGCTGCTCCAGTGCCGCCGTAAAGATCGGCGCATGCGGCTTGCCGACGAATGAGACCGTGCCGCCGAGCCATTCATAGGCGCGCGCCAGCGTGCCGGGCGCAGGGACGAGACCGGTCGCGCCGAACATCATCAGGTCGGGATTGGCGCAGATCATCGGCACGCGCCGCGCTGCCGCGCGCGTGAACTGGTCGTGCCAGATGTCGGGCTCCGTGAGGTCGTCATCCAGGCCGCCGAGCAGGATGAAGTCCGCATCGCGCGTGTCGCTCACGATCGCGAGGTCAAGCCCGTCGATCAGCGAGCAGTCGCCGCCCCGGGTGATCAGGAAGCAGGTATTGCCGCAATCGGTGAAGGGCGCGCGCGTCCGCTCGCGCAGGCCCGTCCAGGTCACCTCGCCCGAGGTGAGAATGCCGTCATAGGCCGGGCGCGGCAGGCCGAGCCGCGCCAGGCGCTCGGCATTGGGACTCGCACGCTTGCCGGAGTTCGACAGCACGAGGGTGTGCTTGCCGGCCTCCCGCAGCCTGACGACGCAGTCATGCGCGGCGGGAAACATCGTCCGGCCGTCATGCAGCGTGCCCCACTGGTCGAGCAGCACGTGATCGAACCGGTCGGCGATGGCGGACAGGCCGCTGATCTCACACGCCGCCGCTGTCATCGCGGCGGCCCCTGCAACGCGAGGAGCGCGGTGCCATAGCTCGCCTCGGTCTGCGCCGCGACGCTCACGGGCACGCCGACGATGCGCCGACGGATGTGCGTCCAGGCGTCGTTCCTGGCGCCGCCGCCGATGCTGATCACCCGCCGCAGCGTCGGCGCGCCGAGCTGCTGCAGCCGCTGATAGGCGAGTGCTTCGACGCCCGCGATGCCTTCGAGCAGCGCCTGGAAGAAGCGGTGATCGTCGGGCGGCCGTGGAGTGATCCGCGGCGCAAGCACGGGATCTGCGATCGGAAAACGCTCGCCCGGCTTGGGCAGCGGATAGTAGTCGAGCCCGGTCGGCTCGTCGGGGCACAGCAGCGGCGTCATGCGGTCCATGTCGTCGGTCGTGAAATGCGCGAGCAGCGCCGCGCCGCCGGAATTCGATGCGCCGCCGGCGAGCCATTTGTCACCGAGGCGGTGCGAGTACACGCCCTGGCCGGCGGCGAAGATCGGCTGTGTGGCAATCTGCTTGACCACGAGGGTGGTGCCGAGCGAGGTCACGGCGTCGCCCGGTGCGTCCGCGCCGGTGGCGATGAAGGCGGCGACGCCGTCGGTGGTGCCGGCGACGATGCGCGCTGATGGGGATAGTCCGAGCGTACGCGCGATGGCCGGATCGATGTCGGCGAACGGCGTGCCCGGCACCAGAATGGTCGGCAGCATCTGTCGTGACACACCGAGCTGATCGAGCCAGGACGGCCACGCGCGCTGGACCGGATCGTAGCCGAGCTTGAGCGCGTTGTTCTCGTCGCTGGTGCCGTGACGGCCGGCGAGGCGTCCCGCGATCCAGTCGGCCTGGTGCACGGCGTGGCACGCGCCGCCGGTCGAGGCGAGGAGGTGCAGCAGCTTGGCGAGCGCGCTGCTCGCACCGTGCGCGCCGCTCTCGGGCGGCGCGACCGCCGCGATGCGCTCGGCCTCGCGGGTCGCCCGCGCATCGTTGTACATCAGGCCCGGTGAGCAGGGCCGCCCATCGGCATCGATCAGCAGCAGCGTCCCCGACGTGCCGTCGACGGCGAGGCGCGCGACACGGCCGAGATCGACGCGCTCGCCAAGTCTGCCGAGGCAAGCGGTCGTCGTCTGCCACCACAGCTCGGGATCCTGGTCGATGGCGTTGCCGTCCTGGTGCGGCGCCGCGAGCGGAACGGATGCGGCGCCCTCGATGCCGCCACGCGCACCGACGGCGCAGGCGCGCACGCCGCTGGTTCCCACGTCGATGCCGACAAACAACTCCGTCATGCGACCTCATCTCGTTGTGCGCCGGCGAGCATGCCTATGTCCCCGCGACCCGTCACGCCCTGACGCGCTGCAGCACGTTTGGGGGATTGACGGCCGACGCAACGTCTGCAATTTTTTGCAAGACGTGAAGAAATTTGCAAGCAGGCATTCCGGCGTGACGACAGCTTCCGACAGGGCGCCCATGGTGGACGGCGAGGCCTCGCTCGCGACGCGCGCAGCCTGGCTCTATTTTGCCGCCGGGCTGACGCAGTCGGAGGTGGCCGACCGGCTCAATATCCAGAGCACCAAGGCGCACCGGCTGATCGCGCGGGCCAGCCGCGAAGGCATGATCCGCGTGTTCGTCGAAGGGCCGGTGGCCGAATGCGTCGCGCTGGAGAACGCGCTGGCCGAACGATACGGGCTCGCCTTCTGCCGTGTCGCGCCGGATCTCGGCGAGGGCGACCTGCCGCTGAAGGCGCTGGCGCTGGAAGGCGCCAGCTTCCTCCGGCAGATCCTGGAGCGCGGCGACGACAAGATCATCGGTGTCGGCCATGGCCGCACGCTCGCGGCCGTCGTGGCGCAGCTGCCGCAGACGCCGGCGCGGGACGTCCAGTTCGTGTCGCTGCTCGGCGGCCTGACGCGCAAATTCGCCGCCAATCCGTTCGACGTGATCCACCGCCTGGCCGAGCGCACCGGTGCCGAGGCGTATCTCTTGCCGGTGCCGGTGTTCGCCAATTCCGTGGCCGACCGCGCCGTATTGATGCAGCAGTTCGGCATTGCCGACGTGTTCGCGCTCGCCCGCGCGGCGTCGCTGCTGTTCGTCGGCATCGGCCAGATCCACGCCGACGGCTTCCTGGTGTCGAGCGGCATGATCAAGCCGGACGAGGTCGTCGAGCTCAAGCGCGCCGGCGCCTGTGCCGATCTGCTCGGGCATTTCTTCAATGCCGACGGCGAACTGCTCGATCTCGATCTGTCGGCACGCGCCACCTCGATGGCAGCCCGCGATCTCAAGAAACACCGCATCGTCGCCATCGGCGGCGGCGAGGCAAAGATAACAGCCCTGCGCGCAGTACTGCGCAGCGGCTTCCTGAACGGTCTCATCATCGACGAGACGACGGCTCAGGCACTCGCAACCGACAAGCCGGAGAAAACATCCGGCAACTCCAAGAACAAGGGTCGGAAGGGAAGGTAGACGCGAACAAGTCAAGACAAAAACAAAATGGGAGGGTATCATGTACGATCGCGAGAAGAACCTATTTGCGTCCTACGCCGGCAAGCGCATCAGCCGGCGTGATCTGCTCGACGGTGCCGCCAAGCTCGGCATCGCCGGTGTTGCCGCCAATGCCGCCTTCGCCTCCGCGATGTCCCGCGCGATGGCCGCCGATTTCAACTGGAAGGCCCAGAGCGGCAAGACCGTCAGGCTGCTCCTGAACAAGCATCCCTACGTCGATGCGATGATCGGCGACATCGAGGCGTTCAAGAGCCTCACGGGCATGAATGTCACCTATGACATCTTTCCGGAGGACGTCTATTTCGACAAGGTGACGGCGGCGCTGTCGTCGAAGTCCGATCAGTACGACGCGTTCATGACCGGCGCCTACATGACGTGGACCTATGGTCCGGCCGGATGGATCGAGGACCTCAACACCTACATCAAGGATCCCGCCAAGACCAATCCGGCCTTCGCCTGGGACGACGTGCTGCCGGGCCTGCGCTCGTCGACGGCGTGGGACGGCGTCGCCGGTTCCGAGCTCGGCTCGGGCAAGGCCAAGCAATGGTGCATCCCGTGGGGCTACGAGCTCAACAACATCACCTATAACCGCAACATCTTCGACAAGGTCGGCGTCAAGCCGCCGAAGAACCTCGACGAGATGCTCGACGTCGCCGCCAAGATCACCAAGGACGCCGGTGGTCCCTATGGCGTCGGCGTGCGCGGCTCGCGCTCCTGGGCCACCATCCATCCGGGCTTCCTGTCCGCCTATTCCAATTTCGGGCAGAAGGACTTCGTGATGGAGGGCGGCAAGCTCAAGGCCGCGATGAACACCAAGGCCTCGAAGGACTTCCACGACAAGTGGGTCAAGATGATCCAGGGCTCGGGCCCGAAGAACTGGTCGACCTACACCTGGTACCAGGTCGGCACCGATCTCGGCGCCGGCGCCTCCGGCATGATCTTCGACGCCGACATCCTCGGCTACTTCATGAACGGCGGCGAGAACAAGGAACGCGGCAATCTCGGCTATGCGCCGTTCGCGGCCAATCCGGCCGCCAAGGCGCCGACGCCGAACGTCTGGATCTGGTCGCTGGCGATGTCGAGCTTCTCCAAGCAGAAGGACGCGGCGTGGCTGTTCATGCAATGGGCGGCCTCGGTCGAGCACGATCTGTTCGGCGCCCGCAAGATGGACTTCGTCAATCCGGTCCGCACCTCCGTGTGGAAGGACAGCGAATTCCGCGACCGCATCGCCAAATCCTATCCGGGCTATCTCGAGCAGCACGACCTCTCCGCACCGGGGGCGAAGATCTACTTCACGGCGCAGCCGTTGTTCTTCGACCTCACCACGGAGTGGGCCGCGTCGCTGCAGAAGATGGTGGCCAAGGAGATCAGCGTCGACGAGGGCCTCGACAAGCTGGCCGACAGCATCAACCGTCAGTTGAAGCAGGCCGGCCTCGGCTGAGGCCGGGCGACGCTCGTTCCATGACCACCCGCCGGTCCGGCCGCTCCCCCACGGGCGTCCGGACCGGCCCACCTTCCAGCGACGATGTGATCACGCCTGTCATGAGCATGGCCCAACTTGTCGAGACCGAGGCGACGCCGCGCCGTACGAAACGATGGCGCGGTCGCCTGCTGCCGTACCTGCTGAGCCTGCCGGCGCTGCTGGTCTGCATCGCGATCCTGGTGCCGTTCGTGACCGCCGCGATCTATTCGCTGCAGCGCTACCGGCTCAACCTGCCGTATCTGCGTGGCTTCATCGGCCTCGACAACTACATCGACTTCCTGTCCGATCCGGCGTTCTGGAACACGTTGCGGATCTCGCTCGTCTACACCGCGGTGACCGTGATCGCCGAGCTGCTGCTCGGCCTCGGCATCGCGCTTCTGCTACGGCGGCCGTCACGCTTCCACAACGCCGTCTCGATCATGCTGCTGCTGCCGCTGATGACGGCGCCCGCGATCGCCGCCCTGATGTGGAAGCTGATGACCAATCCGAGCTTCGGTATCCTGTCCTACCTGGTCGGCCTGCTCGGCGCGCATGATTTCAAATGGGCCTCCGACCCATCGACCGCGCTGTTCACCGTCGTCCTGGTCGATGTCTGGGTCTACACGCCGTTCATCATGATCCTGCTGCTGGCGGGCCTGCGCTCGCTGCCGCGGCAGCCGTTCGAGGCGGCGGCGCTGGATGGTGTCCCCGCGAGCTTCGTGTTCTTCCGCATCACCTTGCCGATGCTCGCGCCCTACATCATCACCGCATCGCTGTTTCGTCTGCTGGATTCGATCCAGCAGTTCGACATCGTCTATGCGATGACGCAAGGCGGCCCCGGCGACCGGCTGATGGTGTTTCAGGTCCAGGCCTACCTCGAGTTCTTCCAGTACACCAATGTCGGACGCTCGGCGGCGCTTTTGATGATCCTCTGGCTGATCACCAACATCCTGTCGAACATCTTCATCAAGAACTGGCTGCGGCTGCGCGCACGCGCCCACGGCCACGCCTGAGGGAGGGACGTCATGGATCACTCCAGCCTGGCTGGACGCATCTTTCGCGGCATCGCGCTGGCGCTGGTGCTCGTGTTCTTCATGTTTCCGATCGTCTGGATCCTCATGATGTCGTTCCAGAGCAATGAGCAGATCCTGAGGATCCCACCGCGCATCCTGTTCGAGCCGACGCTCGCCAATTACGAGGCGCTGATCTCGGGCCAGCTCAAGACTGCTGCCGGCAATCTGCAGCTCACCTTCATGCGCAACCTGATGAACAGTTTCATCCTGTCGAGCGCCTCGGTGATCCTGGCGTTGCTGCTCGGCGTGCCCGCGGCCTATGCGTTCGCGCGGTTCAAGTTCCGGCTCGGCGAGACCATCGCCTTCACGCTTCTCTCGTTCCGCTTCGCGCCGCCGCTTTTGGTGCTGCTGCCGCTCTCGCTCTACTACCAGCAGCTCGGCCTGAACGACACGTATTTCGGCATCGTCTGGGTTTACCAGCTGATCGCGCTGCCGCTGATCCTGTGGATCGTGCGTGGCTATTTCGAGGACATCAGCCCTGATATCGAGCACGCCTACCGGCTCGCTGGTCACTCCTGGCGCGAGGCGTTCACGCGCATCGCCGTGCCGCTGGCCGGGCCGGGCATTGCGGCGGCCGGCCTGTTGTCGTTCATCTTCTGCTGGAACAATTTCGTCTTTGCGCTGATCCTGGCCTCCGCCGACAAGCAGCCGGTGACGGTCGGCGCGCTTGCCTTCGTGACGGCGTCCGGCATTCAGTACGGCCAGATCGCCGCGGCGATCGTGCTCTCGGTCACGCCGACCCTGCTGCTCGCGCTCTATGCGCAGCGCTATCTCGTCGAAGGTCTGTCGCTCGGTGCAGTGAAGGGTTGAGGATAGATGGCGCGTCTCGAACTCAAAGCCGTTGATAAGACATTCGGCGCCGTCAGCTGCGCGAGGGGCGTGTCGCTGACCGTCGAGCCCGGCGAGATCGTCGCCGTGTTCGGTCCGTCGGGTAGCGGCAAGACCGTGCTCTTGCGCATGATCGCCGGCATGTTCGAGCCTGATGAGGGCGACATTCTCATCGGCGGCCGCTCGATCGTCGATGCGCCGCCGGAGCAGCGCGGCATCGGCATGGCGTTCCAGAATTTCGCGCTGTTTCCGCACATGAGCGCGCGCGACAACATCGCCAGCGGCCTGCGCGGGACCGGCGCGGCTGACATCACGACGAAGGTGGCCGCGATGAGTCGGCTGCTGAAGATCGAGCACGTGCTCGGCCACAAGCCGCGCGAATTGTCCAACGGCCAGAAGCAGCGTACGGCGCTGGCACGCGCGCTGATCGGCAACCCCGGCGTGCTGCTGCTCGACGATCCCCTGCGCAACGTCGATGCCAAGCTGCGCTATGAGATGCGGCTGGAGCTACCGAGCCTGTTGCGCCGCAGCTCGGCGGCAGTGCTCTATGTGACGCAGGATTATCGCGAGGCGATGGCGATCGCCGATCGCATCGCGGTGCTGATCAACGGCCGCCTGGTGCAGGTGGCGCGTCCGGAGGATATCTATGCGCGGCCGGCGTCGGTCGCGGTGGCGCGGCTGTTCGGTGATCCAAGCATCAATCTCTCGGAGGTCACGCCAGTGCCGGAACAGGGCCGGCTGACCGCAGCCGTTGCCGGGACGCAGATCCGGCTCGATGCGGATGAGTTGCCGTCCGTTACCCGGGAGCGATGCTGGCTCGGCGTCCGGCCCGACGATGTCGTGGTGACGCGTCAAGGCGGCGAAGGCGCGATCCCGGCGCGCATCGTCGCGGTCACGCCGATCCACGAACGCGCCGTGGTGCTGCTGCGCTTCGCCGACGAGTCCGAATGGCTGGCGGCGCTGGCGCCCGAGGCGCTGGAGGCGGGCGCCGACGAGGATGTGTTCGTGCGGTTCGCGCCCGATGCGGCGCTGCTGTTCGACCACGCCACCGGAGAACGCATCGGCGTGCCGCCGCGGCGGCAGGCGGCGTAAGGATCGGTCATGGGCATGCTCGAGATCCGCAACGTCGACAAGGTCTATCACTCCAGGGGCAAGCCGCCGGTCCATGCCGTGCGCGCGCTCGACATGGAGGTGAGGCGGGGCGAGATCGTTGCGCTGCTGGGCTCGTCGGGATGCGGCAAGACCTCGACGCTGCGCATGATCGCAGGCTTCGAGAGCGTGTCGTCGGGATCGATCGCGCTGGCGCAGCGGCCGATCCATGATCTGCCACCGGCGAAGCGCAAGGTGGCGATGGCGTTCGAAGGCTATTCGCTCTATCCGCCGCTGACGGTGCGCGAGAACATCGGCTTCGCTCTGAAGGCGCAGCAATTATCGCGCGCCGAGATCGCGCAGCGCGTCGACAGCATCGCCCGCCTGGTCGAGATCGAGGATATCCTCGATCATCATCCGCGCGCGCTTTCGGGCGGCCAGCAGCAGCGCGTGTCGCTAGCGCGCGCGCTGGTGCGCGATGCCGATCTCTATCTGCTCGATGAGCCGATGGGACAGCTCGAGCCGCAGCTCCGCGCCGTGCTGCGCGGCCGCATCAAGGGCCTGCTCGCCGAGCGCGGCATGACGGCGATCTTCGTCACCCATGATCAGACCGAGGCGAGCGCGCTCGCCGATCGCATCGCCGTCATGGAGGACGGCGTGCTGCAGCAGTTCGCCAGTGAGAAGGAGCTGAAGAACCGCCCGGCCAATCTGTTCGTCGCGAGCTTCATCGGCGAGCCGCCGATGAACCTGCTGGAGACGGCGGTGGCGCAGGAGGAGGGCGGCTTCCGCTTGTCGGTGGGCTCCGACGTGTCCTTCCATATCCCCAGGCAGACGCTCGACGTCACGGCGCAACAGGCGCTGGTGCAGGCCGATCGGATCAAGGTCGGTATCCGTCCGCAGCGGATCGCGATCGGCAGCGGCGAGGCGCGGCTGCGCGTCGTCTCCAACCAATGGCTCGGCGATCAGGCGCACGTCGCCGGTGAATGCGCGGGTCACCTGCTGGTCGCCGTGAGCCCGAGCAAGGTCGCCGCGCGGCCGGGTGACGTCGTGCCGTGCACGCTGGACTCCCGCCATCTCCATATCTTCGGCGCCGACGGCGTCTGCGTCCGCCACGCGGAGGCGCGCTCATGACGGCGTCCACCGCGACCCGCGATATCATGATCGGCATCGACGCCGGCACCTCGGTGATCAAGGCGGTTGCGTTTGCGCGGGATGGCCGGCAGATCGGCGATTTCGCCGTTGCAAATAGCTACACCACGGCGCCGGGCGGCCGCGTCGAGCAGGACATGGAGCGGACCTGGAGCGACACGGTGGCGGCGCTGCGCGGGCTCGGTGCGGCGCTTCCGGATCTCGCCCGCCGTGTCGCCACGATCGCCGTGACGGGCCAGGGCGACGGCACCTGGCTGATCGATGCCGATGGCCGTCCCGTCGCGCCGGCCTTGCTGTGGCTCGACTCGCGTGCGGCAGGCTTCGTCGAATCCTTCCGTGCCGGCGAGCGCAACGCCGCGCACTATCGGCGCACCGGGTCCGGGCTCAATGCGTGCCAGCAGGGTCCGCAGCTGGCCTGGCTGCAGGCGCATGATGCTGACATGCTGGCGCGCGCCAGCACGGTGTTTCATTGCAAGGACTGGCTCTATTTCAAGCTGACGGCGCAGCGCGCCACCGATCCGTCGGAGGCGACGTTCTCGTGCGGCGATTTCCGCAAGCGCGGCTTCGATGGCGAGGCTGCGCGCCTGATCGGCATCGCCGATTCCGCGCGGCTGTTTCCAGATGTCGTCGATGGCGTCGCGACGACGCACGGCTTGACGGCAACAGCTGCGGCGGAGACGGGACTGCCGGCAGGCGTGCCGGTCTCGCTGGGTTGTGTCGACGTGATCTGCAACGCGCTCGGCGGCGGACTCTACGACCCATCGCCCGATGTCGGCTGCACCATCATCGGCTCGACCGGGATGCACATGCGGCTGGTGACGGGAGCAGATGCAGTCAAGCTGAACGCAGAGGCGACCGGTTATACGATGCCGTTCCCGGTGCCGGGCCACTATGCGCAGATGCAATCCACCATGGCCGCGACCCTGAACATCGACTGGCTGCTCGATGTCGCCCGCGGCGTGCTCGCGATGGAAGGCATCGTGCGGTCGCGCACCGACTTGATCAGGCGCCTGGACGAGCGTGTGCTCGAGGCAAGAGCGGGCGAGCTGCTCTATCATCCCTTCATCTCCGATGCCGGCGAGCGCGGCCCGTTCGTGTCCCATGAGGCCGCGGCGCAGCTGATCGGCCTGCGCACCCGTCACGGCTATTGGGATCTGATGCGGGCCGTGATGGAGGGACTGGCGTTTGCAGCGCGTGACTGCTACGCGGCGATGGGATCGCAGCCCGCGGAGATCCGCCTGACCGGTGGCGCGGCACGGAGCCGTGCGCTGGGCACCATTCTCGGCGCTGCGCTGGGCAGCACCATTCGGGTCTGCCGTCGCGAGGAGGCCGGGGCGTCGGGCGCCGCAATGATCGCGGCGGTCGCGACCGGGCTGTACCCGGATATGATGAGCTGCGCGGAGGACTGGGTGAGACCGTATCTGGATGTGCCGCAAGCGCCTGATGCGGCGCTGGCTGAACGCTACGAGCGAATGTTTCCGGCCTATGTCGAAGCCCGCCTGGCGGCACGTCCCATCTGGAAGCAGCTGGCGGCTCAGCGCGCAGGTGCAGGCCATGTCTAGCTCGTCGTCTCATTCCATCGCCATCATCGGCGACCGTTTCATGTTGCCCTCGGTGTTTGCCGAGCGCATCACCGCCATCTGCGGCGACGGCGTCGACATCCGCATGCTCGAGCAGCCCTGGCCGGATGAGCCGATGGAGCACGGCTATGCCGGCTCCAAGCTCGACGGCCTGAAGGAGTTCATGGGCGACCCGGACGAACTCGCCGAGTTCATCGGCGAAGCGCCTTTGCTGGTGACGCATCTCGCCCCGATCTCGCGCGCGATGCTGCAGCGGCTGCCGGGCCTCAAATTCATTGCGGTGTCGCGCGGCGGTCCGGTCAATGTCGATATGCAGGCGGCGCGCGATCACGGCGTGCTCGTCGTCAACACGCCCGGACGCAATGCCAGCGCGGTGGCCGAGTTCACCATCGGCGCGATGCTCGCGGAGACCAGGCTGATCCGCAGTGGTCACGAATCCATGCGGGGCGGGGAGTGGCGCGGCGATCTCTACCGCGCCGACCGTACCGGCCGCGAGCTCGGCGAGATGACCGTCGGCATCGTCGGCTACGGTGCGATCGGCACCCGCGTGGTGAAGCTGTTGAAGGCGTTCGGCTGCAGGATCCTGGTGACAGACCCTTACGTGCAGCTCAGCGCACAGGACCGCAATGACGGTGTCGAGCATGTCGCGCTGGCCGAGCTGCTGGCGCGGGCCGATGTCATCAGCCTGCATGCCCGGGTGACCGCAGAGACCACCGGCTTCATCGATCGCGAGGCGCTGGCGAAGATCAAGCCCGGCGCGATCCTGATCAACACGGCGCGCGGCCCGCTGGTCGACTATCACGCGCTCTATGAAGCGCTCAGCTCGCAGCGGCTCGCCGGCGCGATGCTCGACACCTATGCCGTCGAGCCGGTGCCGCCGGACTGGCCGCTGTTGCAGCTTCCCAACGTCACGCTGACGCCGCACATCGCCGGTGCTTCCGTGCGCACCGTCACCTTTGCCGCCGACCAGGCGGCCGAAGAGGTTCGCCGCTATCTCGCCGGCGAGCCGCCGCTCAATCCCTGCTGACGACGAAAGGTTTTCGACATGACCCGCGAGGAACGACTGATCCGCGAGAACATCATCGCCAAGTGTCGATGGATGAACGCGTCGGGTCTGAACCAGGGCACGTCGGGCAACATCTCCGCCCGCTACAAGGACGTGATGCTGATCACGCCGTCGGCGACGCCCTATGATGCGATGAAGCCGGAGATGATCGCCGCGATGCCGCTCGAGGGCGCGTACGGATCCTGGGAGGGACCGCTGAAGCCCTCGACGGAATGGCGCTTTCATCTCGACATCATGCGCGGGCGACCGGACGTCGGTGGTGTCGTGCACACCCATTCGACCTACGCCACCGTGCTTGCCATCGCGCGCAAGTCGATTCCGGCCTGCCATTACATGATGGCGGCGTTCGGCGGCACCGACATCCGCTGTGCCGGCTACGCGCGCTACGGCACGGCCGAGTTGTCCGAGCTCGCACTCGCCGCGCTGGAGGGGCGCAATGGCTGCCTGCTCGCCAATCACGGCATGATCGCGGTCGGCGCCAATCTCGACAAGGCGATGTGGCTCGCGGTCGAGCTCGAGACCATCGCCCGGCAATATTATCTGTCGCTGGCGCTCGGCCAGCCGCATATCCTGGGCGACGCCGAGATCGCCGAGACGGCGCAGGGATTTTCGACCTACGGCCTGCAGGAGCCCAAGGCAAAACCGGCGAAGCCCGCCAAGGCGGCAACGAAGGCGCGCGCCGCTGCACGCAGCAAGCCTGAGAAGAAGCGCAGCGGCAAGCGATGAATGCGACGGTTTCACGCTGCGGACCCGATCACGGCTTGTTGGACCTCGCCGTGATCGGCGGCGGCATCAATGGCGCTGGTATCGCCCGTGATGCCGCCGGCCGCGGCCTGAAGGTGCTGTTGTGCGAGAAGGACGATTTCGCCGAGGGCACCTCGTCGCGCTCGGGCAAGCTGATCCATGGCGGCCTGCGTTATCTCGAGTACTACGAGTTTCGCCTCGTCCGCGAAGCGCTGATCGAGCGCGAGGTTCTGCTCGCCTCGGCGCCGCACATCATCTGGCCGATGCGCTTCGTGCTGCCGCACTCGCCGGAGCAGCGTCCCGCTTGGCTGGTGCGCACCGGGTTGTTTCTCTACGACCATCTCGGCGGCCGCAAGCAGCTGCCGGCGAGCCGCAACGTCGATCTCGCGCATGAGCCGGAAGGCGCGCCGCTGCGTCCCGAATTCCGGCGCGGCTTCGAATATTCGGACTGCTGGGTCGATGATTCCAGGCTGGTGATCCTCAACCTCGTCGATGCCGCGCGCAAGGGCGCGACGATCCTGCCGCGCACCCGTGCCGTGAGCGCACGCCGCGAGAATGGCACCTGGCAGCTGGAGATGCGCAACGAGAGAGGCGAGCTGGAGACCGTCCGCGCGCGTGCGCTGGTGAACGCCGCCGGGCCCTGGGTGCAGGACGTCGTGCAGGGCGTCGCCGGCCTCAACTCCGCGCATAGCGTGCGGCTGGTCAAGGGCAGCCATCTGGTGGTGCCGAAGTTCTGGAGCGGATCGCAGGCCTATCTGCTGCAGAACACCGACCGCCGCGTCATCTTCGTCAATCCGTACGAGACCGATCTCGCTTTGATCGGCACCACCGACATCGTGCATGATGGCCGCGCGGAGGACGTTGCGATCGACGGCGGCGAGATCGACTATCTGCTCGCCGTGCTCGACCGCTATTTCCGAGCCGCGCCGGGGCGAGGCGACATCATCCATGCCTTCTCCGGCGTGCGGCCGCTCTATGACGACAATGCCGACAATCCGTCCGCCGTGACGCGCGACTACGTGTTCGAGGTTCATGGCACGCCGGATCAGCCGCCGCTGCTGTCGATCTTCGGCGGTAAGATCACGACGTTTCGCCGGCTGGCCGAGCACGCGCTGGAGCGTCTCGCGCCGTGGTTTCCGCAACTGGGACCGGCGTCGACGGCGAGCGCTTGTCTTCCCGGTGGCGATCTCGGCGCGTCGTTCGATCAGTTCCTCGCCGATCTCGCCAGCGAGTACCCGGAATTGCCGCGCGAGGCGGTGGCACACTATGCGCGGCTCTACGGCACCTGCGCGCGCGACCTGCTCGGTCCGGCTCGCAAGCGCGACGATCTCGGCCGTCATTTCGGCGGCACTTTCTACGAGCGCGAGCTCGCCTATCTGCGCGCGCGTGAGTGGGCTGCGACCGCGGCCGATGTCCTGGACCGGCGCACCAAGCACGGCCTGCATCTGACCCGCGCCGAGCGCGAGGCGTTCGAGCACGAGCTCTGATTGACCCGTCTGCTGCGGACCGTCGGCCGACCTGCTGCGGCGAATGCTGGCAATCTGTCGTCATGCGGGGGGCGGCAAGAAGATTCGGTTCCGCTCGCTCCGCTCAGCTCGACATGATCGCGTCACACCGACGGCCGCACTCCTGACGGCTATCACGCCTGAGCGCCGGCCAAAGCAGACGATCGCAGCAGTTCGCCATCGGGATCGAAGCACAAGGCAAAGCTGTGTGCCGGAGCGCTCCAAAATTCGGCCTCAGTCGCGACACCGGGAGTTCGAACTGCGACTGCGCGACCGGTGAAGAAAGTCACCTGCGTGTCGCACCTTAAAGCGATTCCAACGGCGGCCTTGTCGAATTGGTTTGATGCAGCCGGACGTGGTCAGCATGATGCAGATCTCGCTCGTGCCGAGAGACGAAGCCCTCGTCGTGCGACATTTGATCGTCTTGTCAGTCGTACGAAAATCAGTCGTACGAAAAGCATAATCTGAAAGTCATGCACTCATCGTCCGCGCTCTTTCGTTCTGTTTGGGTCGTTCCGGATTGGCCGGGTCTGATCGGCGCTGCCGAAGCTCCTCGGAACGGCAGTGAAATCGGCATCAGACATAAGGTGTCCGGTGCCGTTGCGCGCGCGTCGAAGTTGGGGTGAGCATGGTGAGTTCGAGTGCAACGCGGCTGTGGGTCCAGATTCACGCCTGGACGTCGTTGATCAGCATGATCTTCCTGCTGATGCTGTGTCTGACGGGACTTCCGCTGATCTTCCATGACGAGATCAATCATCTTCTCGAGGACGAGATCTCCGCGCCGGTGATGCCGCCGGACACGCCCGTGCTGCCGATCGACCGTCTGATCGCAGCGGCCAGGAAGCAGCTGCCTGAGCAGCACGCGCTGTTCGTGACCCTGAAGCAGGCCGAGCCGCTCGTCGTGGTCGCGATGTCGCCGACAGCCATTCCAGTGCCCGGCCAGTTCCATCGTCTGACCGTGGATGCACGCACGGGCATCGTTCTCGGCGAGGAGGCGCCGCATCAGGACGTCATGGACGTCATCCTGCGCATCCATAGAGACATGTTCACCGGTCTGCCCGGCGAGCTCTTTCTCGGCCTGATGGGACTGGTGTTCGCCGCCTCCATCGTCTCGGGCATCGTCGTCTACTGGCCGTTCATGCGGCGCCTGCAGTTCGGCACGGTGCGGGATCGCTCGGCGCGACTCAAATGGCTCGACCTGCACAATCTGCTCGGCATCGTCACGGTGAGCTGGGCGCTCGCGGTCGGCTTGACCGGCACCATCAATACACTCGCGGTTCCGCTGTTCGATCTCTGGCGCGCCCAGACCATGCCGGCGCTGCTCGCGCCCTATCAGGGCAAGCCGCTGGCGGAAGCGAAGTCCGTCGAGGCTGCGGTCGATGCGGTCCGCACGGCGTTTCCGGATCGGCTGGTGACGTCCGTGACCATGCCGACGACGACGCGGTTCGGCAGCCCGCAACATGTGATGGTCTGGACCAAGGGCCGGACGCCGCTCACCGCGCGCATGTTCAAGCCGGTCCTGGTCGACGCCCAGGACAGCACCAAGATGGTCGTGCCCGAGCTCGCCTGGTATCTGACCGCGCTGCAGGTGTCGCGGCCGCTGCACTTCGGTGATTATGGCGGGCTGCCGCTGAAGATCATCTGGGCTCTTCTGGATGTGATCACGATCGTCGTGCTCGGCAGTGGCTTGTATCTGTGGGTCGTGAAACGGTGGGGTGGGAGGAGAAAGCTGTCAGGCGTCGCCGCATCGGCTTCGCCGTTGGCGGTGTCCCCATGAGCTCGTCGGCAACGTCGTCGCCGCGCATCGCGCAACTCTCGGCCTGGCAGGTTTTTCGTGCGCCGCTGCTTATCGGCCTCGTCGCCGCCGCCGGGCTGGCGTTCGGGCTGTTCGGTGACGGCGTCTGGGATGGCCTGTGCTGGCTTGGGCTTTCTGTTCCGATCCTGCTGTCGCTGATCTATAGCGTGAGATGGAATCCGGGCCTGAAGGCCCCGCCGCGCGGCGCGCTCGCGGAAACACGCGACTCCCTGAGGCTCGGCGTCTCCGGTTCGCGCAAGCAGGCGTCACCTTAGCCATTGAGAGTCGAACCACTGGGCTGCAATCCGGTCGGCTGTGCTTTCGCGCGATGCCGCCGATCGGCCAGTAACGGCTCTGACGGACCACTCTCTCTCTCTCGATCAGTCAATCTTCCCCTTGCGAACGGGCGTCGTCGTGGTGCGTCGGCCGCGCGAATTCGATTCGCCGGGCGAGGGGTTGAACAAAATGGCGTCGAGCCACGCTGGAACTGGTCGCTGCGCGTGAAACAATCAGATACATAAGTCTTCGTGCCGTCTCCGATCTGCGCGTCGCCCGGCAGATGTGTGGCGCATTTAAAGCAAAGATTGATTCAAAAGTGGCGATGTGATTAGTTCTCATCGTAAGATTGATTGATGTGATCTTGATAGTTCGAGACTGTCGCATGTCATGAGCTGCATCAGCTGACACGATCGCCTTGGATCGAGTGCGAAATATCTTCATGATACTACGCAGCGCGCGCTTCCTTGGAAGGCTTCGAAGAAGCTGCAAGGAAGAAATATCGCAATAGCGACAATCTGTTGGACGAACGGCATCGACGAGAGCGTCGCTCGTTAGACGAGTTCTACGCAGTGCGACGCCATCCCCAAATACCTGTGTGTTAGGAGCACCGCCGGACCAAGTTGGAACTTGGAATGATCGGGGTGTCAGGATGGTTTGTCGCGTTACGGATAAAGACGTCGGGTTGACGATTTCATTGGGACTTGTGAGCTCGTTGGCGCTCACGCTGAATGTCGCGGGTGTTCAGCAGGCCTTCGCTCAGATCAAGCTTCCCGATGTGACGGTCGAAGCGCCGAAGCCGAAAGTGCGACAGACCGGCCAAAGGACCCAGGCGACGTCGACCCGGAACGTGCAGCGACGGGTCGCCACGCGCAATCTGCCTCCCAGGGCCCCGGTTCCTTACGTGACGCCGTCGACGGGGACGATCGGCGCGCCGCCGTCGCCCTATGCCGGCGGCCAGGTCGCGAGCGGCGGCGGGCTCGGGCTGCTCGGCAATCGCGGTGTGATGAACACGCCGTTCAACCAGACGAGCTTCACGTCGCAGCTGATTCAGAACCAGCAGGCGCGCACGATCCGCGACGTGCTGATCAACGATCCCTCGGTGCGCACGGTCCAGGCGGCCGGCGGCGGCGCCGACAGCCTCTTCATCCGCGGTTTCCAGTACGACAGCGGCGACTACGCCTTGAACGGGCTGGCGGGCATTGCCCCATACTATTCGACGGCTGCCAACTTCATCGAGCGGGTCGAGCTGCTGAAGGGGCCGGCAGCTCTTCTCAACGGCATGACGGTGGGCGGCACCGGCGCATCGAGCGGCGGCGCCGTCGGTGGCAGCGTCAATCTCATTACGAAGCATGCGCCGGAGACGGACATCACGCAACTGACGACGACCTATGTCTCCAAGTCGCAATTCGGCGAGCAGATGGACGTCAGCCGCCGTTTCGGCGAACATAAGGAGTGGGGCGTTCGCTTCAACGGGGGCTATTCGAACGGCGATACGCCGTGGAACCGCCAGCACGACGAGCTCGGCAATGCCCATCTCGCAGTCGACTATCACGGCGAGAACGTCCGTATCGACGCCGATGTCGGGTATCAGGCCGATAATCTGACGCCGCCGCTGCGGTTTTTCGGCGTCGGTGCCTTGACAAAAATTCCGGATCCGCCGGCTGCTGGAACCAACTTCCAGGTGCCATGGGCCTATTACGTGCCGACGGACTTCTATTCGACCGTGAAGGGTGAGGTCGATCTGAACGACAAGATCACGGCTTATGCGGGGTTCGGCTATCACGACAGCAACATCAACTACCGATATCCGTCGCCGAACCTGGTCGACAATGCAGGTGGGATTTCGGTGCCGCTTCCCGGAACGGGCAGCGAGAGGTTCGAGACTCTTGCCGGCGAGGCAGGTCTACGTCTGAACGCCGACACCGGACCGATCAACCACGCGGTCAACATCGGCTACTCGATCACGGACCGGACCTATGGACAACACCTTGTGACCAAGGCTGCCAGTGATCCAGTACTCAACTGGAACCTCTACACTGAGCCGACCGGCGTAGCGCTACCCCATTTTACCACGCTCGCCGCCAATCAGATCGTCGGCGCCAATCTCTGGAGCGTCGGTGTTTCCGACACGATGTCCATCCTGAACAAGCGCATTCAGCTGACGGTCGGTGCGCGCAGGCAGACGGCAGGCACGGAGGTCACGAATCTTCTGACGCCCTCGGCCAGCCGGCCGTTTGCGGATACCTCGGTTTGGACACCCGCGTATGCGCTGGTCGTCAAGCCGGTCGAGCATGTCTCGCTGTATGCCAACTATATCGAGGGTCTGCAGACCCCGGTCGTCGTCCCCTCCGGCTATACCAACACCGGCGCAGTGTTCCCGCCGGGGCAGACCAAGCAGGTCGAAACCGGCATCAAGGTCGATTTCGGCCGCATCGCGACGACGGTCAGCGCGTTCGATATTTCCAAGCCCAGCGTCATCACGACGGGCTCGGGGGCGCAGCTCACGCAGGTGCTGAACGGCCTGCAGCGGAATACGGGGGCCGAGGTCAACGTGTTCGGCGAGGTCGCGCCGACGCTTCGGCTCCTCGGTGGCGTCGCCTATATTCACGGCGTGCAGGAGCAGACCTCGGGCGGCGCCACGGACGGCAAGCGCGCTGTCGGCGTGCCTGAGCTTACCGTGAATCTCGGCGCCGAGTGGGATACGCCGTTCGTGAGGGATCTGACCCTGACCGGGCGTGTCGTCTACACCGGTGCGCAATATGTCGACACTGCCAACAAGCTCTCGCTGCCGGATTGGACGCGCGTCGATCTTGGTGCGCGCTACACATTCACCTCGCCGTGGAATGGAAAGCCCATCGTCGTGCGGGCCAGCGTCGAGAACGTCTTCAACAAGGCGTATTGGGCGTCCGCCTATAGCGGCGTAATCACCTTGGGCGCGCCCCGCACCTATCTGGTTTCGACAACGTTCAACTTCTGACGAGCCGGGACGAATTGTCGGCGATGAGGCCGCCGCACGGCAGATGTGCGGCGGCCTTCTCGTCTTCAACGATATTGACGGCGTTTGCTTCAATCAGATGAAAAATGATTAGTTCGCGTGCGCGCTCAGGCCAGAGAACGCGGATCTCGGTGCTGATTTGGCGAGGTGGTGGAGCGGTCTGATCGATAAATCATCCGCTTACAGCGAATGCATCCTTATGTTGCGTCATCGATCGTGCGTCACCTTGGAGAGATTAAAAAGTTTGATCGGCGGTATCACTTTGACTGTCATTATCAACTGCACTACTCGTAGCTCATCGCTCATCGCCGTTGCTTGTTAGTAGGAGTAGCCGGGCATGATGGTCTTCGACAGAGACGACATCACCTTCACCGTCGTCATGAATCACGAAGAACAATATTCCATTTGGCCGACGTTCAAGGACATTCCCAACGGCTGGAGTGCCGTCGGTGTGACCGGAACCAAGAAGGAGTGCCTGGACCATATCGAACGGGTGTGGACCGACATGCGGCCGCTCTCGCTGCGCAAATTCATGCAGGACAGCTCGCTCGCATCGACCGAATCCTGACGCGAAGGGGACTGGCTGCAATGCGGCTCATCTGTTTGCCCTATGCTGGCGGCAGCGCCATGATCTATGCGCGCTGGAAGAGAAGCGTTCCGTCCTGGATCGATGTCCTTCCTCTGGAGTGGCCTGGGCGCGGTGCGCGGATGGACGAGCCGTTGCACACCGATCCAGTTGCATTGGCCGACCTGCTTGCGGCCGAACTGGTCGATGCGCCGCTGGCAGCGCCCTACGTTCTGTTCGGACACAGTCTCGGTGGCCTGATCGCCTTCGAGGTCGCGCACAGGCTGCTCGCGCTCGGCGCGCCGCGGCCGCAGATGCTGCTCGTGTCCGGAACGGAGGCGCCGGCGAAGCGGGATGGCAGCCGTTGGCGAGAGCCACTCAGTGACGATGCGCTGCGCGATGAGCTTCTGATGTTGAAGGGGACGCCGCAGGAGGCGCTGGAAAGTGTGGAGATCATGCGCAGCGCGTTGCCGATTCTGCGGGCCGATTTCCTGATGTGCGGGAATTACGTCGCTCAGAGACGGCAGCCCTTACCTTGTCCGGTTCACGTGTTCGGCGGAGATCTGGACGACACGCGTCCGGAGGCGTTGCAGGCATGGCGTGCCGAGACATCGGCCGCATTCGGGCTCGACATGCTGCCGGGGGACCACTTCTTCATTCACACGCGACAGGCCGATCTGTTGAACCTGATCACTACGTTGCTGGCGGGCCATGCGCGGCCGCAACTCGCTGCCGCCTGCGCGGGGCCTTGAGCATCGTGCACTGAATGCGAGCCCGGCCAGGAAAACCGGCTGGCGACGACACTTTGATGCTGAACTGACGGGAAGCGAGGAAACATCATGTTTGCAACGCAACTCAAAATAGAAGAAGAGTCTCTGCCTTTCCTTCTGCGGGCCGGCCGCAAGCTGGAGCCGCTGACGGAAGCCGTCAGCGAGGTCCGCGACATGATCGAGCGTCGGCTCTATGCGTGCGGCGGAATTCTGTTTCGTGACTTCCATCTTGAAGGTGCAGAGGCATTCAGGAGCTTCGCGGCGAGCTTCGGCCATCGGCTGCTCGCCTACGAATTCGGTTCGACGCCACGATCGCAGGTCAGCTCCGGCGTCTACACGTCGACCGAATATCCGCCGCACCAGAGCATCCCGCTGCACAACGAGCAGGCCTATACGCGCGACTGGCCGATGAAGATCTGGTTCTACTGCGAACGGCCTGCCCAGGAGGGCGGCGAGACGCCCATCGCCGACAGCAGGCTCATTCACCGCGACATGCCCGCCGCGATTCGCAATCGGTTCGCCGAGAAGGGCGTCATGTATGTTCGCAACTATGGCAGCGGTCTCGATGTCGACTGGCGGCAGGTGTTCGGTACGGAGTCGAAGGCTGAGGTCGAAGCCTATTGCGCTGCGCATTCGATCACCTGCGAATGGAAGGATGGCGACGAGCTGCGGACGCGGCAGGTCTGTCAGGGCACCGCGGTGCATCCCGTCACCGGTGAGGTCGTATGGTTCAACCAGGCGCACCTCTTTCATGTCTCCAGTCTTGCGCCGGATGTGCGGGAGAGCCTTCTCGATATCGTGGGCGACCCGCTCGAATTGCCGCGCAACGCCTTCTATGGCGACGGTACGCCGATCGACGACGAGACGCTGACCACGGTGCGCGGTGTGCTCGACCGGCACAAGATCGTCTTTCCCTGGCAGGCGGGTGATGTCGTGATGCTGGACAACATGCTGACGGCGCATGCGCGCGAGCCGTTCAAGGGACCGCGCAGGGTGATCGTCGCGATGGCGCAAGCCCATCGGCTGAACTGAACCAGCGCCATCCAATCCGCTTGATCGAACGCCACGCTGTAATCGGACACAAGATGCGGACAGAAACTCTCGTCGAACGACTCCGCGAGCATGCAGCCCTGCGGGCCGATCATCCGGCGCTGCGCTTCATCGAAGGCGATGATGTGGTCGAACAACTGACCTTCGCCGAGCTGGATCGGCGCATTCGCGGACTGGCCGCTCATCTGCAGGAACTGGCGGGGGCGGGCGAACGTGCCGTCATCCTGCTGCCGAGCGGTCCCGACTATGCCGTGGCGTTCTACGCGTGCCTCTATGCCGGCGTCATCGCGGTGCCTGCCTATCCTCATGAGAGCGGCGAGCAGCGCTACACCCACCGCCTCACAGGTATCCTGCGCGATGCGGCGCCACGAATCATCCTCACGCAGGCGCGTCTTCGTGACAGCATCGCGGCCTCTCTCGGCGAGACCGCCGCGCATGTTCTCGCCGTCGACGCCTTGCCGGTCGATGCCGCGGCCGTCTGGCGTGAGACGGACCTGAAGGGCGATGCGATCGCGTTTCTTCAATATACGTCGGGTTCGACGTCGCAGCCGAAGGGGGTCTGCGTCAGCCACCGAAATCTGGTCGCCAACGAGATCGCGATCGAGGCGGCGATCGGCGGCACCAGGGATGATGTCTTCGTCAGCTGGCTGCCGCTCTACCACGACATGGGGCTGATGGGCGGATTGCTGAATCCGCTGTTCACGGGCTTTACGGCGGTGTTGATGTCGCCGCGCAATTTCCTCGAGCAGCCGCGGCGCTGGCTCGATGCGATCCATCGTCATGGCGGCACCAGCAGCGGCGGGCCGGATTTTGCGTTCGCGCTGTGCGCGGATCGCATCTCCGACGAAGCCATCGCACGCCTCGACCTGAGCCGATGGCGGTTCGCGTTCTCCGGCTCGGAGTTCGTCCGCCGCGCGACGCTCGACCGTTTTGCGGAGCGCTTCCGGCCGGCCGGCTTCGACTCTCGTGCGCTCACGCCGTGCTACGGCCTTGCCGAGGCAACCTTGCTGGTGACGGCGGGCGATCGCGACAAGCAAGCCGTCTGTCACACGCTCGATCCAGCCGCGCTCGCCGGCGGGCGCGTCGCTGACGCCGGCGAAGGCGCCGACCTGATGGCGTGCGGGACCGTGGCTGACGGCCACGCGGTGCGGATCATGCGACCGGATGCATCCTCCGAGGCCGCTGCGGACGAGGTCGGCGAGATCTGGGTCGCAGGTCCGAGTGTGGCGCCAGGCTATTGGAATAATCCACAGGCGACCGAGCAGACGTTCGTCGAGCGAGACGGCTCGCGCTGGTTGCGGACCGGTGATCTCGGCTTCGTCCGCGATGGCGTTCTGATCGTGACCGGCCGGCTCAAGGATCTGCTGATCGTTCGCGGCCAGAACATCTATCCGTTCGACCTGGAGCAGGCCGTGGAGACGGAGGTGGCCTCGGTTCGGAAAGGGCGGGTCGCGGCCTTTCCGGTCGAGATCGACGGCACCGAGGGCATCGGCGTCGCCGCGGAGTTCAGCAGGACAATGCTGCGACGAACCCCGCCTGATGTGCTGATCAAGGCCATCAGCGATGCGGTGATGGGGCAGACACAAGAATATCCGGCCGTCGTCGTGCTGCTCAACCCTCGGGGCATGCCGCTGACCACCAGCGGCAAGCTGCAGCGCTCGGCCTGCCGCGCCGGTTGGGCGCAGGGCACGCTCGACAGCTTCGTGGTGTTTGAACGGGCCCGCCAGGCGTTGGCGACCGATCCGTCGCCGGCCTCTGAGGTTACGACGGAGACCGAGCGCCGTCTCGCGCGACTCTGGCAGGACGTGCTGCGCGTCGCCACGGTGGGCCGTGACGACGATTTCTTCATGCTCGGCGGCAATTCGATCGCAGCCGCCCAGATTGCCGGAACGGTGCGTGACCTTTTTGGTGTCGAGCTCGATCTTCGCAACTTTTTCGACGCGCCTACGCTCGCTGTGTTGGCTGCCCATGTCGACGCGGCGAGCAACGGGGCCAAAGCATTGCCGCCGCTGCGGCCGGCAACATCCGGCGATCGCCAGCTGCTATCGCCGGCGCAGGAGCGGCTCTGGTTCCTCTGGAGCATGGACCCCGCCAGCACGGCCTACACGGTTGCCTGCGCCGTCGCGTTGGAGGGGCCCCTCGACCCGACGCTGCTGGTGCGGGCGCTGACCGATGTCGTCGCTCGCCACGAGCCGCTGCGCACCACGTTCGCTGCGCAGGACGGCCTCGCCATGCAGGTGATCCATGCGGGTTTGGACATCCCTGTCGCAGTGGAGGATTTCCGCCGGCATTCCCGCGACGATGGAGTGCTGCGGGTCGCGGAGCGTGCGCGAGGCGAACTGGTGAGGCCGTTCGACCTCGTCCATGGCCCGTTGCTGCGCGCCGTGCTGATGCAGCTCGCCGACGACCGGCACGAGCTGCTGCTGTCGGCGCATCACATCGTGGCCGATGGCCTCTCGCTCGACGTGCTGCTCGCCGAGATTTCGACGCTCTATGACAGGCTCCGGCGCGACGCAGCGACGCCTCCGCCGCCGCCGACCATCCAATATGCCGACTACGCGGCATGGCAGCGGACCTGGCTCGCGAGCCACGAGGCCGGGCGGCAGCTAGCCTATTGGCGCCGACGGCTCGGCGATACGCACGCGCCGATGGCACTGCCGTTCGACCGGCCGCGGCCGCCGGTGCCAAGCTATCGCGGCGACACGATCCATGTCGATATCGCGCCGGATCTGGCGCGCAAGCTGCGGGAGATCGCCAGGCAGCAGCGCGTCAGCCCGTTCATGCTGCTGCTCGCCGCCTATCAATTGCTGCTGTTTCGCTATTCCGGGCAATCGGACCTGCGCATCGGCGTGCCCGTCGCCGGCCGCCGACAGGCCGAGCTCGCATCGCTGATCGGCTGCTTCGTCAACACCCTGGTGCTGCGTGCCGACGTCACGGATGACATGAGCTTCGCTGACCTGCTCGAACAGGCGAAGGAAGAGGTCATCTCCGGACTTGCGCACCAGGATCTCCCGTTCGATCGTCTGGTCGATGCGCTGAATCCGGTACGCTCCGGCGGTCATAATCCGCTGTTCCAGGTCAAGTTCAACTACATGGCCGCGCCACGCGGCTTCACGGCGGCGGACGGTCTGCGCGGCAGCGCCCGCATCATCGACCTCGCAGGGTCGCATTTCGATCTCGCGCTCGACATCGTCGACGGCGCCGCGGGCATGACCGCGAGCCTCAACTACGCGACCGACCTGTTCGACGCGGCCACTGTCGAGCGTATCGGCATCCAGCTCATCGAGTTCCTGCAGCAGATCGCTGACGGCGTCGACCGGCCACTCGCCGATTTCGTCCTCGCGCGGGACGTCCGCCAGGTCGTGGCGGAGGAGGCGGCGCGCTTTGCCTCTACTGATATCCTCGGTCTGATCGGTGCTGCGTTCGCCGGCCGTGATGATCAGATCGCTCTGCGTCAGGGGCGGGCCGAAGTCAGTGTCGGCGAGCTCGAGCGGTGGTCGGATGGCGTCGCGAGGATGCTGGCTGCTGCCGGCGTCGGGCGTGAAACGCCGGTAGCGCTGTGGATCGAGCGGTCGCCGGACTTCGTCGCGGCGCTGCTCGGCGTGTTGAAGGCGGGGGGCGCCTATGTGCCGCTTGATCCGGCATGGCCGGTCGCGCGCGTGAATCGTATCCTCCGCGACGGCGGCATCGGCACGCTGATCGCGAGCGGCGACCGTCTGGCTGCAGCTGAAGCGCTGGATTGTCTGGTGCTCGACGCCGAGGGTTACGGCGACGGCGTGTTCGTTCCCGGTGCGGTCCATCCGGCGCAAACCGCCTACATCATCTATACGTCGGGCTCGACCGGCGCCCCCAAGGGCGTCGCGGTCTCGCACGGCGCGCTGGCAAACTACGTGCAGGCGCTGCTGTCGCGGCTGCAGCCGAGGGCGAGCGCTGGCATGGCGATGGTCTCGACCGTCGCGGCCGACCTCGGCCATACCGTGCTGTTCGGCGCGCTTGCGAGCGGCGCGACCTTGAACCTTCTGGCCGCTGACGCCGCGTTCGATGCGGATGCCTTCGCACAAGCAATGCGTGAAGGCGAGGTCGGCATCCTCAAGATCGTGCCGAGTCATCTGCGCGGTCTCCTGCGGGCACGGCGCTCGGCCGACATGCTGCCGCGCGAGGTGCTGATCCTCGGTGGCGAGCCTTGCGATCCCGGATTGATCGAAGAGGTCCGGCAGCTGCGGCCGCAATGCCGGATCATCAATCACTACGGGCCGACCGAGACGACGGTTGGTGTCTCGACGCATGAGTGGACGGAGGCCGCCGGCAGCGGCGTTGTCCCCGTCGGGCTGCCCTTGGCGAACCTGCGCGCCCATGTGCTCGATGACGCGTTGAACGTGGTGCCGCGCGGGGTCGCCGGCGAGCTCTATCTCGGCGGCGCCGGGCTGGCGCGTGGCTATCGCGGCGCTCCCGGCCAGACCGGCGAGCGCTTCGTCCCCGATCCGTTTGGGCCGGCGGGGGAGCGCCTCTACCGCACCGGCGACCGCGTGCGCTGCGATCAGGCGGGGCGGATCATTTTCCTGGGCCGGCGCGACGATCAGGTCAAGCTGCGCGGCTATCGCGTCGAGCCGGCCGAGGTTGCGCGCGTGATCACCTCGCTGGACGGCATCGCCGACGCAGCCGTCGTCGCGCGGGCGATCGACGCGGAGCAGGAGCGCCAGGAGCTGGTGGCCTATGTCGTCGTCGCGGCGGGTGCGGTGTCGCAGCCGGATGGGTTGCGTCAGCAACTCTCCGCACTGCTGCCGGACTACATGGTGCCGTCGCGCATCGTCATGCTCGACCGGCTGCCGCTGACGGCCAACGGCAAGCTCGACCGGACCGCACTTCCCCAGCCGGATGACGAGATCGTCGTCGCCTATGCCGCTCCCGCCGGAGAGGTGGAGCAGGCGATCGCCGCGGTATGGCGGGATGTGCTCGGCCGCGAGCAGATCGGCCGTGACGACAATTTCTTCGAGCTCGGCGGCGACTCCATTCTCAGCCTCCAGATCATCGCGCGGCTGCGCAAGCGCGGCCTGGTCCTGACGCCGAAGCAGATGTTCGCGCAGCAGACCATCGCGGCGCTGGCCGGCGTGGTCGCGATCAAGCCCGCTGCTGCCGCAACGCCGGCCGCAGTGCCGGAAAATACCGAAGCGACGTCCGGGATTGGAGCGCTGCTGCCGATTCAATTGCGTTTCTTCGCCGAGACGATCACCAACCGTGATCACTTCAACCAGTCGGTGCTGCTGGTCCCGCGGGACCGTCTCGAGTGGAGCGTGCTGCAGCGTGCGCTTGCCGCCGTCGTGACGCATCACGATGCGCTTCGCGTGGCATATCGTCAGGTCGGGGACGCATGGCAGGCGCTGCCGTCCGATCTGCCGGTATCGTCGGACTTGCTTTGGGTTCGCAGGGACGTCCGGCACGACGACATCGGCGCAAGCGCTTCAGCGGCCCAGGCGAGCCTGTCGCTGGCGTCGGGGGCTTTGCTGCGCGCGGTCGGCTTCGATCTCGTCGACGGCAGCCAACGCCTGCTGATCGCCATCCATCATCTCGCTGTCGACGGCGTGTCCTGGCGCATTCTGCTCGAAGAGATGGTCTTGGCCTACGAGCAGCTCGCCGGCGGAGCTGCGGCTGTTACCATGCCGCCGAAGAGCGAGACGCCGTCCTCCTGGGCGCAGCGGCTGAGCGCGCATGCGACGTCCGATCGGCTGGCTGCCGAGATGCCGTTCTGGCTGGCGTCGTCCGGCGGCAGTGATCTGCCATGCGATGACGACCATGGCGGCGTCGATGTCGAGGCGGAGGCCGAGGAGGTGGTGCTCAGCGTCGATGCCGAGCTGACCGAACGGCTGCTCGAGACCGCGCCCGTCGCCTACCGCACGCAAGTCAACGATCTGCTGCTCGCTGCGCTTTCGCGCGCGGTCTGGAGCTGGAGCGGACGCGAGAACGTCGCGATCGAGCTCGAGGGCCACGGCCGCGAAGATATCTTTCCCGAAGCTGACATCACGCGGACGGTGGGCTGGTTCACGAGTGCCTTCCCGGTTCGTCTCGACGGCGGCGCCGACGCCGACGCTGCGCTCATCAAGCGCGTCAAGGAGGCGCTGCGGGCCGTGCCGGACCACGGTCTTGGCTATGGCATCCTGCGTCATCTCGGTGCGTCAGAGCATCGTGAAGCCCTGTCGCAGGCGCCCAGCCCGCGGATCATCTTCAACTACCTCGGCCGTTTCGATGGGCATCTCGGCGCCAAGGCCGCGTACCGGATCGCGCCGGAGACTCCTGGTCCGATGCGGGCAGCCAGCACGCCGTTGCGGGCGTGGCTCACGATCAACGGCGAGGTGCGCGACGGGCAGCTCCACCTTGCCTTCCGCTACGGCCGACGGCGCTATCGACGCACGACGGTCGAGCGGTTCGCCGAGCTGTACGGGGCCGCGCTGCGCAGCCTGGTCGATCACTGCCTCGGCAGCGCGGGCTGCCTCACCCCATCGGATGTTCCGCTGTCCGAGCTCGATCAGGCTTCGCTCGACCGGCTCTGTGCGACGCTCGATTGCCGTACCGTCGAGGACATCTATCCGCTGTCGCCGATGCAGCAAGGCATGTTGTTTCATGCCATCCGTGACGGCGCTAACGACGCTTACGTCAACCAGCTCGCGGTCGAGCTGCGAGGCGTGACGCCGGCGCAGGTGCGCGACGCGTGGCAGGCGGCGAGCGCGCGGCAGGCGGTGCTGCGGACGGGCTTCGTCTGGCAGCCTCTGTCCGGAGCGGCGCAGCAGGTCGTCTACCGCCGGCTCGATGTTCCCGTTGTCGAGGAAGACTGGCGCAGCCGCGCCGCGCGGCGGGCTGACATCGATATCGATGCGGCGCTCGCCGAGGCTGCGCAGCACGAGCGCGCGCTCGGCTTCGACGTGACTCGGCCGCCGCTGCAGCGGCTGCGGCTGATCCGGCTCGATGATGACAGGCTCTGGCTGATCTGGACGCACCATCACATCGTGCTCGACGGCTGGAGCTCGGCCCGTCTGCTGGCCGATGTCCTGCAGCAGATCGTCGGAGGTGTGCCGGCGGTCGCGCAAGGCAGCTATCGCGACTACATCGCCTGGCTGCAGACGCGTGACCAGGCGGCGGCGGCCGACTTCTGGCGCCGGACGCTGCACGGCGTCGACGAGCCGACGCGTCTGGCAGACGCCTTGCGCGCGAGCGGCGCGATCGCGGTGACGACGGGCCACGGCCGGCTGACCCAGCTGCTGGACGCCGATCTCACCGCGCGTCTGCGCCGGTTCGCGACGCAGCAGCGGATCACGATGAACACGCTGCTGCAGGGCGCCTGGGCCCAGCTGCTGCGGCAGTACACCGGGCAGGACACCGTCTGCTTCGGAGTCACGGTCTCGGGGCGTCCGGCCGAGCTGACCGGCGCCGAGGAGATGGTCGGGCTGTTCATCAACACGCTGCCCTTGATTGACGGACCGCATCCGGAGGCCGAGATCGGCGACTGGCTGCGTGCCCTGCAGGCGCGGAACGTATCCGCGCGCGACTATGAGTGGATGCCGCTACACGAGATCCAGCGTCTCGCAGGCGAGGGCGGCCAGTCGCTGTTCGACAGCATCATGGTGTTCGAGAACTATCCGATCGATCAGGCGCTGACGGATCAGAAGGGGGAGGGGCCGCAGATCGGCAAGGTCGAGCATGTGACGCCGACCAACTATCCGATCGCGGTCGCCGCGTTCGATGGGGCCGAGGGTCTGCGGCTGGACTTCAACTATGATCGCGCACAACTGGACGAGGGCGCGGTGCGGCTGGTGAGCGTGGCCATGCGGGACTGGCTGGCGCAGATCTCGGCCGATGCTGCGCGTTCGACCGGTTGCCTCCAGACGGTCAGCGGCGAGGCGCTCACGCGTGTCCTGCGTTGGAGCAGAGGCGCCACCGGCGAAACGACGTCAGCGCGATCGTTGAACGGCGAGGCGCCGGGCATCGTTGCGCAGATCGAGACGCAGGCGGCGCGGTCCCCGAACGCGATCGCGATCGTCAGCGGTGACAGCCAGGTGAGCTATGGCGAGCTGAATGCGCGGGCGAACCGGCTGGCGCGGCGGCTCAAGGAGTGCGGGATCGGCGCCGACGTCGTGGTCGGCCTCGCGCTGGAGCGCGTGCCGACGATGATGGTAGCGCTGCTCGCCGTGCTGAAGGCGGGCGGGGCCTATCTGCCGCTCGATCCGGACTATCCTGCCGAGCGGCTCGCCCACATGCTGCGCGACAGTGGCGCCAGGCTGCTGCTGACACAAGCGGCGTTGCACGCTCGGTTCGCGCCGCCGCTGGCTGAGACCGGTGCCGAAGCCTGGCTGCTCGATGGCAATACGCGGGAAGAGATCGACGACACCGGCAATCCCGACGTCTCCGTTGATCCGGAGAGCCTTGCCTACGTGATCTATACCTCAGGCTCGACCGGGCTGCCGAAGGGCGTGATGGTACGCCACGGGGCGCTGACGAATTTCCTGGCGACGATGGCCGAGCAGCCGGGAATTGCGTCCGATGATCGCGTGCTCGGACTGACCTCGCTGTCGTTCGACATCGCGGTGCTCGAGCTCTGGCTGCCCCTGACGCACGGCGCCTGCGTCGTGCTGGCCGATCGTGCCTCGGCGCATGATCCGGCCAAGCTGAAGGCGCTCGTCGCCCGGCACGGCGTGACCATGATCCAGGCGACGCCATCGAGCTGGCGCATGCTGCTCGATCACGAGGGACCGGAGCCATGGCTGCCCTGGGGCTGTAGCGTGCTGAGTGGTGGCGAGGCGCTGCCGCCGGATCTGGCGCGACGGCTGGTGGAGCTGGGGAGCGACGTGTGGAACCTGTATGGGCCGACCGAGACCACGGTGTGGTCGGCGCGTCATCGGCTCGATGCCGAGCATCCGATTCCGGTGCTCGGCGGCCCGATCGGCAACACCACGCTTCTTGTGCTCGACGCCAATCTCAACCTCGCTCCGGTCGGCGTGGCCGGAGAGCTCTTCATCGGCGGCGAGGGGCTGGCGCGCGGCTATTGGAATCGAGCCGGTCTGAGCGCAGAGCGGTTCATTCCGGATCCGTTCGGCGCCGCCGGAGCGCGGCTCTACAGGACCGGTGATCTGGCGCGCTGGCGCGCCGATGGCGTGCTCGACTATGTCGGTCGCGCCGATCATCAGGTGAAGATCCGTGGCCATCGGATCGAGCTCGGCGAGATCGAGGCGCGGCTGCGGGAGCAGCACGGGGTGCGGGAGAGCGTCGTGGTGGCGCAGGAGCTTGGCGGAGGCCGGCAGCTCGTCGGCTATGTCAGCGGCGAGGATACGCTCGATGGCTCCAGATTGCGTACGACGCTCACAGCGTTGCTGCCGGACTACATGGTGCCGGCACACGTCGTGGTGATGCCGCGGCTGCCGCTGACACCGAACGGCAAGATCGACCGCCGCAAGCTGCCGCCGCCATCGCGAGGCGAGACGGCGCGGCACGATCATGCGGATCCCGTCGGGGAAATCGAGATCACGTTGGCTCGCATCTGGATGGAGCTGCTCGGCGTCGACCGGGTCAGCCGCAGCGATCGCTTCTTCGAGCTCGGCGGCCACTCTCTGCTGGCCATACGACTGATGAGCCGCGTCTCGCAGCAGTTCGGCGTTTCGGTGCAGATGTCCGAGCTGTTCGCCCATCCAGAATTGTCAGAGTTCGCCCGCATTGTCTCGATCAACCTGATCGAGGAACAATTCGAGGAGCGTGAGCTCCAGGAGCTGATCGAGGCAGAGGTGTGATGCGTAGACAGTCAACCAAGCCGAGCCTGCGGGATCTCGATCCTGATGCGTTGCAGCGGCTGGCGCTGGCCGCCAGAGAGCGCGGCCGCAGCGCCGGCAAGCGCGAAGCCGACACGATCCCGGTCGTCGATCGTGAGAGCAAGCTGCCGCTGTCCTTCGCGCAGCAGCAGCTGTGGCTGCTGGCCCAGCTCGATGGCAGCAGCACAAATTATCACATCGACGCGGTGCTGCGCGTCCAGGGGCGGCTCGACATCGCCGCATGGCGCCGCAGTCTCGATCGCCTGTTCGCGCGCCATGAGGCGCTGCGGACGGTTTTCGTCGTCGAGCAGGGTGAGCCGCACGTGCGGCTGCTGCCGCCCGACACGCCGCTGCCGCTGGAGATTCATGATCTTCGCGGTTTGCCGGATGGCGCACGACGGCTGCGCGACCTGCTCGACGCGTGCAGGCGTGTGCCGTTCGATCTCACCACCGGCCCCTTGATCCGCAGCAGCCTGATCCGGCTCGATGAAGACGAGCACGTCGTCCTGCTCAGCCTGCACCACATCGTCTTCGACGGATGGTCGATGGGCGTCATCGTGCGCGAGCTCTCCGCGCTGTATGGCGCGTTCGTCACCGGCAAAGGCGATCCTCTGGCGCCGCTGGCGATCCAATATCCGGACTATGCGGCGTGGCAGCGCCGATCGTTGACGGAAGAGCGACTGCAACGGCAGCTCGCTCATTGGACGGCTGTGCTGGCTGATGCACCGCCGTTGTTGACACTGCCGACCGACCGGCCGCGGTCTGCGCCGCGATCCATTGCCGGCGCCGCGGTGCCGGTCGAGATCGACGTCGACCTGTCGGCCGAGATCAGGCGGCTGGGCCTGGCGCTCGGCGCCACACCGTTCGTCATCGTGTTGTCGGCCTGGGCCATCGTGCTGTCGCGGCTTGCGGGGCAGCATGATGTCGTCGTCGGCACGCCGACGGCAAATCGCACCCGTCCGGAGGTCGAGGGGCTGATCGGCTTCTTCGTGAACATGCTGGCGCTACGCCTCGACGGCTCCGAAGCGCCGAGCATGGCCGAACTCATCGGCCGCGTGAAGACGGCGGTGCTCGCGGCGCAGGACCACCAGGACCTCCCGTTCGAACACCTGGTCGAAGTGCTGCAACCGCCGCGCCAGCCGGAATATACGCCGATCTTCCAGGTCGTGTTCGCCTGGCAGAGCAATGATCTCAGCGCATTCGAGCTTCCCGGCCTGGCGGTCGAGCGCCTTTCGACCGAACAGCGTACGGTGAAGTACGACCTCGAACTCGATCTGAGCGAAAGCGGCGGTCGCATTTCCGGCAAGCTGAATTATGCGACGGCGCTGTTCGACGAGAGATCGATTGAGCGCAACCGCGCGTACCTGCTGGCCGCGCTACGGGCCATGGTCGCCGACAGCGATCAGCCGGTGCATCGGATCGACCTGCTGTCAGCCGAGGAGCGTGCGTTGCTCCTGGACACCTGGAATCGTACGCAGTCGTCCTACCCGTCCGACCGCTGCATCCGGGAGCTGGTTGCCGAGCAGGCGCGCCGGCGTCCCTCCGCGGTGGCGCTCGTCCATGATGACGTTCAACTGACCTATCGCGAGCTCGAGTCGGCCGCCAATCGGCTTGCGCATCACCTCGTTGCGCGCGGTGCGGGCCCGGATCGCCTGGTGGCGATCTGCCAGCACCGTGGCATCGACGCGATCGTCAGCGTGCTCGCGGTCCTCAGGGCAGGGGCGGCCTATCTGCCGCTCGATCCGGCCTATCCGCCACAGCGGCTGCGCGAGATCGTGGCTGACGCCGATCCGATCCTGCTGCTGTGTGACGAGGAGGGGGCGAACACGCTCGGGGCCGTGACGTGCCCCGTCGTCGATGTGAGGCGCGATGCCTCAGTGTGGGCAGCACTGGCGGACGACCCGCCGGACGTCGTTGCCCGTGGCTTGACGTCCCGCCATCTCGCCTACGTCATCTACACCTCGGGCTCCACCGGCAAGCCGAAGGGCGTGATGATCGAGCATCGCGGGCTGGTCAATCTGGCGCTGGCGCAGATCACCCTGTTCGATGTCGGCCCGCACAGCCGGGTCGTGCAATTCGCGTCCTTCAGCTTCGATGCCAGCGTGTGGGATATCGTCATGGCGCTGTGTTCCGGCGCTGAATTGCATCTGCCGGGAAATCGCGAGCACCGCGACGCGTCGGAGCTCCTGAACTATCTGTCCGGACACCGCATCACGCATGCGACGCTGCCACCCGCAATGCTGCAGGGGCGGTCGGATCTGGCACGCCTCGCCGGTCTGGAGGTGCTCGTTCTCGCCGGTGAACTGCCGAGGACAGAGCTGATCCAGGCCTTGCCGCAGAGCCTCACGGTCTTCAACGCCTACGGTCCCACGGAAGCGACGGTCTGCGCGACCGCATGGCGCCGTCCGCCAGGCTTCGCCGGCGGCATTGTGCCCATCGGTCGTCCGATCGCCAACGCACGCATCTATCTGCTCGATGCCGAAGGCCTGCCTGTGCCGCGCGGCGCGGCCGGCGAGATCTGGATCGGTGGGGCAGGGGTCGCCCGCGGCTATCTCAATTGCCCCGATCTGTCGGCGGAGCGTTTTGCTGCCGATCCCTTTGGCCTGAGCGATGATGCACGGATGTATCGGACCGGCGATCTCGGCCGCTATCTGGCCGACGGCGATATCGAATTTCTCGGCCGCAACGATCATCAGGTCAAGATCCGTGGTTTCCGCATCGAGCTCGGCGAGATCGAGTTTCGCCTGAACGGGCATGCCGGCGTGCGAGATTCCGCGGTACTGGCGCGGCGCGACGGGCCCGGTGATGTCAGACTCGTCGCCTATGTGGTGACCTCGGATGTTGCAGGCGACGCCGGAGAATGGACCGCGCAATTGCGGGCCGATCTGCAGGCCTGCCTGCCGGACTACATGGTGCCGTCAGCGATCGTGCGCGTCGATGCGCTTCCGTTGACGCCGAACGGCAAGGTCGACCGGCGCGCGCTGCCCGCGCCGGATGACCAGGCGTTCTCGCATCGTGCTTATGTCCCTCCGCAGGGAGGGATGGAGCACACGCTCGCAGGACTCTGGAGCGAGCTGCTCGGCATCGATCGGGTCGGACGCAACGATCATTTCTTCGAGCTCGGCGGCCATTCGCTTCTGGTCGTCCGCCTACTCGACCGCTTGAAGCGCCATGCATTGTCGGCGGACGCACATACGATATTCGCCAGGCCGGTGCTGCGCGATCTCGCCGCGAGCCTGCGGCATGACCAGGCGACAGCGATCCCCGCGAACGCGATCACGTCGCAGACGTCGACGATCACGCCTGAGATGCTGCCGCTGATCGCGCTGACCCAGCCCGAGATCGATCGCGTGGTCGGGCAGGTGCCGGGCGGCATCGCCAACGTCCAGGACATCTACGCGCTGTCGCCGCTGCAGGAGGGCATCCTGTTCCATCATCTTCTGGCGACCGAGGGGGATCCGTACGTGCTGGTGGCGCAGATGGCGTTTCCCGGCCGCGATCTGCTGGACCGCTATCTCGCTGCCGTGCAGGAGGTGATCGACCGGCACGACGTCCTGCGTACGTCGTTCGTCTGGGACGGCTTGTCTTCTCCGGCACAGGTTGTCTGGCGACGCGCGCAGCTGAGCGTGACCGAGGTCGAACTCGACGGTGACGCGCCGGCGCATCTGCAACTCGCCCGGCGCTTCGACCCGAGATCCTGCCGTCTCGATCTTGCGCAGGCGCCGTTGCTGCGGTTTACCGTGGCGAGCGATCCCCAAACTGATCGCGTCCTGGTGCTGGTCCTGCTGCACCATCTGATCGGCGATCATTCGACCTTGCAGGCCATGCATCGGGAGGTGGAGACCATCCTGTCCGGGCGTCGGCATGTCCTGTCGACGCCGGTGCCATTCCGCAATCTCGTGGCCCAGACCCGCGATGCCGCCGGTCACGACGCACGGCAGCGCTTTTTCCGCGACATGCTGTCCGACATCGACGCGCCGACCGCGCCGTTCGGGTTGATGGAGGTACGGAGCGACGGTGATCGCGTATCCGAGGCGAAGCTCCCACTGACGTCGGCACTCGATATGCGGCTCCGGGCGCAGGCGCGACGGCTCGGCGTGAGCCTGGCCAGTCTCTGCCACGTCGCCTGGGGGCAGGTGCTGGCGCGCAGCAGCGGACGCGAGCTAGTGGTGTTCGGCACGGTGCTGTTCGGCCGCATGCAGGCCGGCACCGAGATCGATCGCAGCCTGGGCCTGTTCATCAACACGCTGCCGTTGCGCCTCGATCTCGACGGCACCTCCGTCGAAGACAGCGTGCGCGCAGCACACGCGCGCCTCGCAGGGCTGATGAGGCATGAGCATGCCTCCTTGGCGATGGCGCAACGCTGCAGCGGTGTCGCGCCGCCGACGCCCTTGTTCTCGGCGATCCTGAACTTTCGCCACGGTCAGAGACACGAGCAGCCGGCTGAGGCGACGCTCGCCGACCCCCTGCAGGGCATCGAATGGCTCGGCGCGGATGAGCGCACCAACTATCCGCTGATGCTGGCCGTGGATGACGACGGCGACGGGCTTCGGCTGACCGTCCAGGTCGCGGCCCCGGTCGCGCCGGATCGGATCTGCGCCATGATGCAGCAGGCTCTGGATCAACTGGCGTCCGCCCTGGAATCGGCGCCGCACATGCCGGTGCGTCAGCTCGACGTCGTTCCGGCGGATGATCGCGCGCGGCTGCTCAATACCTGGAACGCGACGGCCGTGAGCTATGCCGATACGCTGTGCGTGCACCGGCAGTTCGAGGCGCATGTGGCGCGCGCGCCCGATGCAATTGCGCTGACGCATGGTGAGGAGACGATCAGCTACGGCGCGCTGAATGCGCGGGCGAACCGGCTGGCGCGGCGGCTGAGGCAGGGCGGTGTCGGCCCCGACGTCGTGGTCGGACTGGCGCTGGAGCGTGGCGTGACGATGATGGTGGCGCTGCTTGCGGTGCTGAAGGCGGGTGGAGCCTATCTGCCGCTCGATCCGGACTATCCCGCCGAGCGGCTCGCTTACATGTTGAGCGACAGCGGCGCGAAGCTGCTGCTGACGCAGGAGACGCTGCACGAGCGTTTTGTAGCTGTGCTGGAACGTAGCGGCGCTGAGGCCTGGCTGCTCGATACGACGCCGGGAGGAGCCATCGGGCATGCCGGCAATCTCGACATCGCCGTCGATCCGGAGAACCTCGCCTACGTCATCTACACCTCCGGCTCGACTGGGCTGCCGAAGGGCGTGATGGTGCGCCATGGCGCGGTGACGAACTTCCTGGCGACGATGGCGGAGCAGCCGGGCATTGTTCGTGAGGATCGCGTGCTCGGGCTGACCTCGCTGTCGTTCGACATCGCGGTGCTGGAGCTGTGGCTGCCGCTGACCCACGGCGCACGCGTGGTGCTGGCCGATCGCGCCGCGGCACATGATCCGGCCAGGCTGAAGGCGCTCGTGGCCCGGCATGGCGTGACCATGATCCAGGCGACGCCGTCAAGCTGGCGCATGCTGCTCGATCACGAGGGGAGGGACGCGTGGCTGCCGAACGGGTGCCGCGTGCTGAGTGGCGGCGAAGCGCTGGCGCCTGATCTGGCGCTGCGGCTGACCGCGTTGAGCCGCGAGGTCTGGAATCTGTATGGGCCGACCGAGACCACGGTATGGTCGGCCCGCTATCGGCTCGATGCTGAGCATCCTTCGCCGATGCTCGGTGGTCCGATCGGCAACACCACGCTGTACGTGCTCGACGATGATCTCAACCTCGCGCCGGTCGGCGTGGCCGGGGAGCTGTTCATCGGCGGCGAAGGGCTGGCCCGCGGCTATTGGAATCGTGCTGGGCTGAGCGCGGAGCGCTCCATTCCGGATCCGTTCGGCAACTCCGGTGCGCGGCTGTATCGTACGGGCGACCTTGCGCGCTGGCGGTCCGATGGCGTGCTCGACCATGTCGGCCGTGCCGATCATCAGGTGAAGATCCGCGGCCATCGCATCGAGCTCGGCGAGATCGAGGCGCGGCTGCGGGCACAGCCTGGCGTGCGCGACAGCGTCGTGGTGGCGCAGGAGCTGGGCGGCAGCCGGCAACTGGTCGGCTACGTCAGCGGCGATGAGGCGCTCGATGGCGCGGACTTGCGCACGGCGCTCGTGTCGGTGCTGCCGGACTACATGGTGCCGTCGCGGGTGATGGTGCTGCCAAAACTGCCGCTGACCCCGAACGGCAAGGTCGACCGCAAGGCGCTGCCGTTGCCCGATGCGCGCCCGACCGAGACGCAACGCGTCGCGCCGCGCAACCCGACCGAGGCCGCGCTGGCCGCGATCTGGGCCGAGCTGCTGCACCATCCGGATGTCGGCGTCACCGACAATTTCTTCGAGCTCGGCGGCGATTCCCTGGTCGCGGTCCAACTCGTCGGCCGCATCAAGCGCGATCTCGCGCGCGATCTGCCGCTGAAGCGGCTGTTCGAGCTGACGACGGTCGAGATGATGGCGTCGGCGCTGGCTGAGGATCCGCCCGAGAACCGGCGCAGCGACGACATCGCCGCCATGTTCGATGCGCTCAGGGAAGTCGAGCTCGCCAATGAATGATCAGTCCGGACTTCAGACCCAGCAGCTCAGCGAGATTGCGCGGCGATTGACGCGTCTCGATGCCGAGAAGCAGCGCGCCTTCCTGGCGCAACTGGCCGCGAAGGGCATCGACCTGTCGATCCTGCCGATCGCGCGTCAGAATCTGCAGCGGGCGCCGCTGTCGTTTGCCCAGGCCCGTCTCTGGTTTCTGTGGCGGATGGATCCGGGTAGTTCCGCCTACAACATGCCGGTTGCGATCCGCCTGCGCGGCCGGCTCGATGTCGGCGCACTGCAGCGGGCGATCAACGAGCTGGTCGTGCGTCATGCTGCGCTTCGCACCGTGTTCCGGCAGGAGGGGGGCGAGCCGGAGCAGATCGTGTGCCCGCCGATCTCAGTCGAACTGCGCCGCATCGATCTCGATGGCCCTGACCGCGAGCAGCAGGCACGCCAATTGTTGCGCGAACAGGCCGCAATGCCGTTCGATCTCGAAGCCGGCCCGCTGCTGCGCGCGGCTCTGCTGATGCTCGGCGAGCAGGATCACATTCTCGCAGTGACACTGCATCATATCGTGGCCGACGGCTGGTCGATGCAGGTGCTGACCGACGAGTTCTGGCGGCTCTATCGTGCCGACGTCCGAGGCGAGGCCGCGTCGCTACCCGCCCAGGAGATCGACTATGCTGATTTCGCTGCCTGGCAGCGACTGTGGATCGGCGCCGTGGAAGGGGAGCGGCAACTCCGCTACTGGACCGGCCGCCTGCAGGACACGGCGATGCTGCAGCTGCCGTTCGATCGTGCCCGCTCGGCTCAGGCCGACCCGTCCGGCGACGGCGTGCGCCTTTTGCTCGGTGGCAGGCTGTCCGACAGCCTGCGCGATCTGGCGCGGCGGCACGAGACCACGCTGTTCGTCATTCTGCTCGCGGCGCTGAACCTGCTGCTCTATCGTTATAGCGGCCAGCACGATATCAGCATCGGCGTTCCGCTCGCCAATCGCGATCGATCGGAAACGCGACGGCTGATCGGCCTGCTCGTCAATACGCAGGTGCTGCGCTCGAAGATCGACAGCCGTTGGACCATGGCGGACCTCATCAACTCGCTGCGTGAGACGTCGCTCGAGGCCCAGGACAACCAGGATCTGCCGCTCGAGCGGTTGCTGGACGTGCTGCAGCCGCAGCGCAGCCTGAGCCAGAACCCGCTGTTCCAGGTGCTCTACAATCACCAGCGCCGGCGTGAGCTTGCACAGGCGCCGGGCGCTGCCGAGTTGCAGATCGAGACGCTCGCCGCCGAGATCGATACGGTCAAGTTCGACCTTGCTGTCGACACCGAGGAAGCGCCATCGGGAGACATCTCGGCGCTGTTTTCGTTTGCCACCGCGCTGTTCGACCGGACCACGATCGAGCGCGTTGCCGCGCATTGGTGCGCTATTCTGGAGGCCATGGTCGCGGATCCGTCGCGCCGGATCGCATCGCTCGATCTGCTGTCCGTCCAGCAACGCGACGATGTCAGACAATGGAACGCCGTCGCCCGTGCGTCCGAGTCGTTCCTGCCGGTGCATCGGAGGTTCGCCCAACACGCCCGGGAAACGCCGGACGCACCGGCGCTGATCTTCGGCGCCGAGACGATCAGCTATGAGTTCCTCGATCGCCGCGCCAGCCGGATCGCGCGGCAGCTGATTGCGCTCGGTGTTCGTCCCGGCGCGCTCATCGGCATCTCGATGCAGCGTTCGCCCGATCTTGTTGCCGCGTTCATCGCCGTGCTGAAGGCCGGCGCGGCCTATCTGCCGCTCGACCCCGACCATCCGCCGGCGCGGCAGTCAGCTACGATCCGCGATGCCGGCGCGTGCGTCGTGCTGGTCGAAGCCGCCGGCGCGATGCAGTTGCCGTCCATGCCGGGTGTGAGTGTCGTGGATCTCGGCCTCATGCCATCTCAAGGCGTGGAGACCGATCCTGCGGTCGAGGTCCATCCGCAGAGCCCAGCTTACGTGATCTACACCTCCGGCTCGACCGGCCTGCCGAAGGGCGTTGCCGTCGCCCACGGGCCGTTCGCAATGCATTGCGATGCCACCGCCGAGCTCTATGAGATGGGCCGGCAGTCGCGCGAACTGCACTTCCTTTCCTTCACCTTCGATGGCGCGCATGAGCGGCTGTGGACCGCGCTGAGTTGCGGCGCCGCGCTGGTGATGCGCGACGCCGACCTCTGGTCGGCCGAGCAGACTCTCGACGTCATGCGTTCGCAGCGGGTCACGAATGCCGGCTTCCCGCCGGCCTATCTGCAACAGCTCGCCGACTTCGCCGCGTGGCGCGGCAATCCGCCGCCCGTATCGCTGTATTCGTTTGGCGGAGAGGCGATGCCGAAGGCGGGCTTCGACAAGGTCAGGCACGCGCTACGACCACGCAAGCTGATCAATGGCTACGGTCCGACGGAAACTGTGGTCACTCCGCTGGTCTGGAAGGTCGAGGCCGATGCCGAGATCGCGTGTGCCTATGCGCCGATCGGCCGTCCCGTCGGCCGCCGCTCGGCTTTCGTTCTCGACGGCGATCTCAACATCGTGCCGGTCGGGGTCACCGGCGAGCTGCATATCGGCGGCGACGGACTCGCGACCGGCTATTGGCAGCGGCCGGCCCTGACGGCGGAGCGGTTCATCCCGGATCCGTTCGGCGAGCCGGGTGCCCGCCTGTACCGCAGCGGCGATCTGGCACGCTGGCGCGCCGACGGGGTGATCGACTATGTCGGCCGTTCCGATCATCAGCTCAAGATCCGCGGCTTCCGCATCGAGCCGGGCGAGGTCGAGGCGCGGCTGATGCAACAGGCCGGCGTCCAGTCGGCCGTGGTCGTCGCGCGCGAGATCGCGGGACGACAGCAGCTCATCGGCTATGTCTGTGGCAGGAGTGATCTCAATGAGACGGAGCTGCGGGCGGCACTGCTCGGGGAGCTGCCGGACTACATGGTCCCGGCGCGAATCGTGCCGCTGCCGCGGATGCCGCTCACGGTCCACGGCAAGGTCGATCGTGAAGCCCTGCCAATCCCCGAGCAATCTTCCGCAGAGACGGACTACGTCGGTCCGCAAACGCCGGCAGAATTGACGCTGGCGGTGATCTGGGCCGAGCTGCTTGGGCAGCCCCGTATCGGGCTGACCGACAACTTCTTCGAGCTGGGCGGAGATTCCATCATCTCGCTGCAGGTGGTCGGGCGCGCACGCCAGCGCGGCCTGTGGATCGAGCCGCGCGACCTGTTCCGGCATCAGACGCTCCAGGAGCTCGCGCGTATCGCGCGCTTCGAGCGTCCGGCGGATGCGTCGGCGGAGCCGACCGCACACGACCAAGGCCCGGTGCCATTGTTGCCGATCCAGCGTCGCTTCTTCGCTGAAGACGTAGGCGAGCGGCATCATTGGAACCAGGCCGTGCTGCTCGTGCCCGGCGCGCGGCTGGACTGGCGCGCGATGGCACGGGCCGTCACCGCCCTCGTGTCGCATCACGATGCGCTCCGGATGCAGTTCGTTGAGGTCGGTGGCGAGTGGCAGGCGCGAACTGGCGAAGCGCCGTCGACAGACGATCTGCTTTGGATCCGCGCCGTTGCCGGAACTGAGATCACGTCGGTTGCTGCTACGGCGCAGGCGAGCCTGTCGTTGCAGGGGCCGTTGCTCCGCCTCGTCGGAATGGACGTTGCTGACGGCAGCCAGCGGCTTCTGATCGTCGTGCACCATCTCGTCGTCGATGGCGTGTCCTGGCGTGTTTTGCTGGAGGACATCGGCTCGGCCTACGGCCAGGCCGTGCAGGGCGTCGCGGCGATTGCGCTTCCGTCCAAAAGTCAATCCGTTGCGTCGTGGGGCAAGCAGCTCGAAGCCTACGCTGCCAGCGCAGAACTGGCAGGGCAGCTCGATTACTGGCGGATGCGGACCGCAGCCCGCGATCTGCCGTGCGACGAGGCGCATGGTGAAATCGATCTTGTCGCCGATGGCGAAGAAATTGTCGTCGCCTTCGATGCAGATCTGACAACGCGGCTGCTCAAGGACGCGCCCGCGGCCTATCGCACGCAGGTCAATGATCTGCTGCTTGCCGCGCTGGCCCGTGCGGTCGGGCGCTGGAGCGGGCTCGATGATGTCCTCGTCGAGCTGGAGGGGCACGGCCGTGAAGATATCTTTGACGGTGTCGAGTTGTCGCGGACGGTCGGCTGGTTCACGACCGCGTTTCCGGTGCGCCTGTCCAACTGTTCGCGTGATGACGCCGCGCTGATCAAGTCGATCAAGGAGGAGCTGCGCGCCATCCCATCGCGCGGGCTCGGCTACGGCGTGCTGCGTCATTGCGGCAGCCCCGAGCAGCGCGAGGCGCTGGCAGGCGGCGCGGAGCCGCGGATCGTCTTCAACTATCTCGGCCAGTTCGGCTCCAGTCTCGGCTCCGATAGCGCCTTCGCCGTGGCGCCGGAAAGCGCCGGTCCGTCGCGCAGCGCCAACGCGCCGCTCGGCCGCTGGCTCAGCATCAACGGCCAGGTGCTGGACCACCAATTGCGACTGACGTTCAGCTTCGGCCGCCGCCGCTATCGCCGCGCCACGGTCGAGCGGCTCGTGGCCGGCTATTCGGCGGCCTTGCGCGAACTGGTCACGCATTGCACGAGCGGTGTGTACGGCATCACGCCGTCCGACGTGCCGCTGGCGCGGCTGAGCCAGCCTGAGCTCGACCTGCTGGGATCGACGCTCGACTGGCGCGAGATCGAAGACGTCTATCCGCTGTCGCCGATGCAGCAGGGCATGCTGTTCCACGCGCTCCGCGATGCTGAAAGCAGCAGCTATGTCAGCCAGATCGCCGTCGATATCAGCGGTGTCGATGCGGCGCGGTTGCGGGCGGCGTGGCAGGCGGTGACTGCGCGCCACGCCGTGCTGCGGACTGCGTTCGTATGGCGCGAATTGTCGAACGCGCCGCAGCAGGTGGTCTATCGGCACGTGCCGGTCCCCTTCGTCGAGGAGGATTGGCGCGACCGGGCCGCGTCGATGGATGAGGCCGCACGCGATGCCGCGCTGGCCGATGCGGCGCGCGCCGAATGGCAGGCCGGTTTCGATCTGTCACGGCCGCCGCTGCAGCGGGTTCGTCTCCTCGATCTCGGCGGCGGTGTTCTCCGACTGATCTGGACGCATCATCACATCCTGCTCGACGGCTGGAGCGCGGCGCGGCTCATCGCCGATATCATGCACCATGTGCGCGGTGGATCGCTGGCTGCTCCGCGGGGCAGGTACCGCGACTACATCGACTGGTTGCTGCGCCAGGACCGCGAGGCTTCGAGCGTGTTCTGGTCGAGCCAGCTCGCGGCGCTCACTGAGCCGAGCCTGCTCGCCGATGCGCTCGGCGGGCCGGCGGAGCCTGCGGCGGGCCATGGCTCGATTGACCTCATCATCGATCCGCCGCAGGCCGAGCGGCTGCAAGCCGCGGCGCGGCGTGAGCGGGTGACCTTGAACACGGTGCTGCAGGGCGCATGGGCGCAGCTGCTGCGGCGGCTGATTGGCCAGCAGGCCGTCTGCTTCGGCGCCACCATCTCAGGTCGTCCGCCCGAAATCGCCGGCGTCGAGGACATGGTCGGGTTGTTCATCAACACCCTGCCGGTTCTCGACGACGCGAGCCCTCAGACGTTGGTCGGCGATTGGCTGCGCGGCCTGCAGGACCGCAACGTCGACCTGCGTGAGCATGGCTGGATGCCGCTCTACGAGATCCAGCGCCTCGCCGGCCGCGCCGGTCGTCCACTGTTCGATACCATCTTCGTGTTCGAGAACTATCCGATCGACGATGCGCTGCGCGACCAGGCGGGCGAGGGTCCGCGCACAGGCCGCGCCGAGCAGATTTCGATCACGAACTATGCGCTCACCGTGGCCGTCTTCGTCACGGAGTCCGGTATCAGGCTTGGCTTCCGCTACGATCGCAACCGGTTCGATCAGGCGCAGATCGAGCGCATCCAGGCCGCTTTCTCTTGCCTGCTCGACCGTATTGCCAGCGAAAATGGCCGGCCGCTCGCGGAACTGCATGGGCTTGACGATGTCACGGCGCGACGGGTGCTGGGTTGGAGCTCGGGTACCGCCGCGCAGACGGCGAATGAGGATTTCATCGATGTCGTGACGCGGATCGAGCAGCAGGTCGCGATGTCGCCGGCCGCGACTGCCTTGATCTGCGAGGATGATCGGATCAGTTACGTCGAGCTCAATGAGCGTGTGAATCGCCTGGCTCGGCAGATTCGTGAGCGTGGTGTCGGTCTGGATGCCCCCGTGGGGCTCGCGTTCGAGCGTAGCATCGATCTGGTTGTGGCGGTCATCGCGGTGTTGAAGGCCGGCGCGGGCTATCTGCCGCTCGATCCCGACTATCCGGGCCAACGGCTCGCGGCGATGTTGCGCGACAGCGGCGCACGTCTGGTGCTGACACAGGCTCGGCTGCGCGACCAGCTCACGGCGATCGCCGCGGAAGCCGACGCCGGGCTGATCGTGGTCGACCCGGCTGGTGATGATCTGATGTGGACCGACAGCGACAGCTCCGACCTGCGCGTTCCCGTGCATGCCGGCAGCCTCGCTTATGTGATCTATACGTCGGGCTCCACCGGAGAGCCCAAGGGCGTCGCCTGCACGCGTGGTGCTCTGGCGGCGCGGCTGTCGTGGATGCAGGCCGAATATGGGCTCGAGCCGGACGAGACGCTGCTGCAGAAGACGCCGTTCAGCTTCGACGTCGCGGTCTGGGAGATCCTGTGGCCGCTCACGATGGGTGCGCGGCTTGCGATCGCACCGCCCGGTGCTCATCGCGAGCCCAGGCGATTGATCGATGCGGTCACCGCTCACGGCGTGACCACACTGCATTTCGTGCCGCAGATGCTCGCGCAATTCATCGCCGAGCCGGAGGCCGGACGATGTGTGACCCTGAAGCGGCTTTTCTCCGGTGGTGAGGCGTTGCCGGTCCAGCTGATGGAGCAGGTCTACGCGCTGTTCCCGACGATTCGGTTCGACAATCGCTACGGGCCGACCGAGGCGCTGATCAATGCCAGCTTCTGGAACTGCCGCGAACCGAGCGGGACGCGCGTGCCGATCGGATATCCGATTCCGGGGACCGTGCTGCGCATTCTCGATGGCGATCTCAATCTGGTGGCCGAAGGAACGACCGGCGAGCTCTACATCGGCGGCAACGCCCTCGCGCGCGGCTACCTCGGTCGCGCTGCACTGACGGCCGAGCGCTTCATCGCCGATCCCTTTGGGTCGCCCGGCGCGAGGCTCTATCGCAGCGGTGATCTGGCGCGGTGGCGCGGCGATGGTGCGATCGACTATGTCGGCCGCACGGACCATCAGGTGAAGGTCCGCGGCTTCCGCATCGAGCTCGGCGAGATCGAGGCGCGATTGCTGCAGCAGCCGGCGGTCAGGTCCGCCGTCGTGATCGCGCGCGAATTCGGCGCGGGGCGACAACTCGTCGGCTATGTCAGCGGTGACGGCACGCTCGACGGCACAACGCTCCGCGACGCCTTGTTAGACCTTCTGCCGGACTACATGGTGCCATCGCGGATCGTGGTGCTCGCAAGTATGCCGCTGATGGTGAACGGCAAGGTCGACCGCAATGCGCTGCCCGCGCCGGAGGTCTCCGATGTCGCGAGGCGGATCGCGCCGCGGACGCCGAATGAAGTCGCCCTGGCAGCGATCTGGGCGGAGCTGTTGCGCCAGGCGGATGTGGGCATCACCGACAATTTTTTCGAGCTCGGCGGCGACTCCATCATCTCGCTGCAGATGGTCAGTCGCGCGCGTCGTGCCGGCCTCGTGATCGAGCCGCGTGATGTCTTCAAGCACCAGACGTTGGAAGCCCTGGCGCGCGAGGCGCAGCCCGTGACGCGGCTGGAGACGACGGCGGAGCAGGGGGTGGTCGCCGGACCGCATTCATTGCTGCCGATCCAGCGCAGGTTCTTCGAGCAGCAGCTGGAATCGCCCGACCATTGGAATCAGGCCTTGCTGCTGAAGCCCCGGCAGCGCCTCGACTGGGATGCGCTGCATCGCGCGGTGGCGGCCGTGGCCTCTCATCATGATGCGCTGAGACTGCGCTTCGCGCCGGTCGACGGCGTTTGGCACGCCGAGCACGCGCCGGGACCGGCGGTCTCAGATCTGTTCCAGAGATGCGAGATTGCCGATGGTGACGCGGTGAGCGCGCTCGCCGCCGGGGTCCAGGCGAGCCTCTCGCTCGCTCGGGGGCCGCTTGTGCGCGTCGTCGGGATGGATCTGCCGGACGGCGAACAACGGCTCCTGATCGTGATCCATCATCTCGTGGTCGACGGCGTGTCCTGGCGTGTGCTGCTGGAGGATCTCGCGACCGCTTACGCGCAGCTCGTGCGCGGAGACGCGGCGGTGACGCTGCCGCCGAAGACGCATGCCTACGCGCAGTGGGGGGCAATGCTTCAGGCGTATGCACGCTCCGACGAGCTGGCTGCAGAGCTGGACCATTGGTCGGCGATACGGCGGGAGGACGATCTGCCGTGCGACGACGATCACGCAGGTCGCGATACGATCGCCGACGCGGACGAAGTGCCGTTGGCTGTCAGTGCAGAGCTGACTGCTCGCCTGCTGGGGACAGCCCCTGCGGCTTATCGAACCCAGGTCAATGACCTCCTGCTTGCGACGCTGGCACGGGCGCTGTGGCAATGGTCGGGCCGGGAGAATGTGGCGATCGAGCTCGAAGGCCATGGCCGCGAGGATCTCGGCGGCGGGCTCGACCTGTCGCGCACCGTTGGCTGGTTCACGACGGCGTTTCCCGTGAATCTCGTCGGTGGAGCACAGGACCCGGCTGCGCTGATCAAGGCGACGAAGGAGATGCTCCGGTCCGTTCCGCATCGGGGTCTCGGCTACGGCATCCTGCGCTATCTCGGCTCCGATGCCCAGCGGGCTGCGCTCGCAGCCGGCGCCGGGCCGCGGGTCGGATTCAACTATCTCGGCCAGATCGATGACAGCGCCGGCGAGGCTGCGTTGTTTGCTATCGCGGACGAGAGCGCCGGTCCGTCACGTGCCGCGTCGAGTCCGTTGCGGCACCACCTCGCCATCAATGCGCGGGTACAGGGCGGCTGCCTGCAGCTGTCGTTCGGGTTCAGCAGGAAGCGCTATCGAACCGCCACGGTCGCACGTCTGGCGGACCATTTCGCAGCGGCGCTCCGTGAGCTGGTCGATCACTGCACCGGTGACGCCTGTGGGCTGACGCCGTCCGATGTCGCGCTGTCGCAGCTTACCCAGGCCGAGCTCGATGCGCTCGCGCTGGACTGGCGTAAGGTCGAGGACATCTATCCGTTGTCGCCGATGCAGCAGGGCATGCTGTTCCATGCGCTGCACGATGACGGCACAGGGGTCTACGTCAACCAGCTCACCGCCGAGATCCGCGGCCTTGATTCGGCCAGGTTGCGAGCTGCCTGGCAGGCGGTCACCGATCGCCATGCGGTGCTGCGCACGGGCTTCCTCTGGCGCGAACTGTCAGGACCGCCGCAGCAGGTCGTCTATCGTCACGCGGAGACGCGCTTTACCGAGGAAGACTGGCGTGCGCGCGCAGCCGGGCTCGCGCCCGCAGCGCTGGACGATGCGCTGAATGCTGTCGCGCAGCGCGAGCGCGCGGAAGGTTTCGATCTGTCGCGTCCACCGTTGCAGCGCGTCCGCCTGATCAGGCTCGATGATGACAGCCATTGGCTGATCTGGACCCATCATCACATCCTGATGGACGGCTGGAGCTCGGCCAGGTTCATGGCCGAGGTGATGCGGCTGCTGGAGCACGACTCCTTGCCGAGCCAGTCGCTGCGCTATCGCGATTACATCGCCTGGCTTCGTACCAGGGATCACGATGCTGCATCGGAGTTCTGGCGCGCAGCCTTGGCGGAGCTCGATGAGCCGAGCCTGCTGGCGCAGGCCGGCGCTGACGACACGATCGGCCACGGCTCTCTCACAATGGCGGTCGATGGAGATCTCAGCGAACGGCTGCAACAATTGGCGGCCCGCGAGCGGGTGACCCTGAACACGGTCGTTCAAGCTGCGTGGGCGCAATTGCTGCGCCGATACACCGGCCAGGACACGGTCTGCTTCGGTGTGACGGTTTCCGATCGGCCTGCCGGCCTCGCCGGGGCCGAAGAGATGGTGGGTCTCTTCATCAATACCTTGCCGGTGGTCGATCGCGTACATCCGCAATGGAGCGTGGGCGCCTGGCTGCGGGACCTGCAGGATCGCAATCTCGCCCTGCGAGATCATGGCTGGATGCCGCTCGCGGAGATCCAGCGCCTGGCCGGCCGGGCTGGACGGCCGCTGTTCGATAGCATCCTGGTGTTCGAGAACTATCCGGTCGACCAGGCCCTGAAGACGAAAGGTGGGCGGCTCAGCGCCAGCAGGACGAAGATCCTGGAGACCAGCAACTACCCGCTGTTCGTCAGCGTCGGTCTCGACGGTGAACTGCGGCTCGTCTTCAATTTCCAGCGGCGCTATTTTGACGAAAGTCAGATCCACCGGCTTCAGGTCGCTTTCGTTCAGTTGCTCGCGGCCGTCAGCCAGGATGCGGAGAAGGCGGTCGGATGTATCGCTGCGTGTGCTCCAGGTGACCTGGAGACGCTTGCGCGCGTCAACGACACGGTCAGAGCGACGACATCAGCCAGTCTTGTCACCCAGTTCGAGGCGCAGGCAGCACATATGCCTGATACTATCGCTGTCGTGCATGACGAGGAGACGATCAGCTATGGCGCACTGAATGCGCGGGCGAATCGGCTGGCGCGGCGGCTGAGGGAGGGCGGTGTCGGCCCCGACGTCGTGGTCGGGCTGGCGCTGGAGCGCGGCGTCACGATGATGGTGGCGCTGCTCGCGGTGCTGAAGGCGGGCGGAGCCTATCTGCCGCTCGATCCGGACTATCCCGCGGAGCGGCTCGCCCACATGTTGAGCGACAGCGGCGCCAAGCTGCTGCTGACGCAGGAGACACTGCACGAGCGTTTTGTACCTGTGCTGGAACGTAGCGGCGCCGAGGCCTGGCTGCTCGATACGATGCCGGGAGGAGCCACCGGCGATGCCGGCAATCTCGACGTCGCCGTCGATCCGGAGAACCTCGCCTACGTCATCTACACCTCCGGCTCGACTGGGCTGCCGAAGGGCGTGATGGTGCGCCATGGCGCGGTGACGAACTTCCTGGCGACGATGGCTGAGCAGCCGGGCATTGTTCGTGAGGATCGTGTGCTCGGGCTTACCTCGCTGTCGTTCGACATCGCGGTGCTGGAGCTGTGGCTGCCGCTGACCCACGGCGCACGCGTGGTGCTGGCCGATCGCGCCGCGGCACATGATCCGGCCAGGCTGAAGGCGCTCGTGGCCCGGCATGGCGTGACCATGATCCAGGCGACGCCGTCAAGCTGGCGCATGCTGCTCGATCACGAGGGGAGGGACGCGTGGCTGCCGAACGGGTGCCGCGTGCTGAGTGGCGGCGAAGCGCTGGCGCCTGATCTGGCGCTGCGGCTGACCGCGTTGAGCCGCGAGGTCTGGAATCTGTATGGGCCGACCGAGACCACGGTATGGTCGGCCCGCTATCGGCTCGATGCTGAGCATCCTTCGCCGATGCTCGGTGGTCCGATCGGCAACACCACGCTGTACGTGCTCGACGATGATCTCAACCTCGCGCCGGTCGGCGTGGCCGGGGAGCTGTTCATCGGCGGCGAAGGGCTGGCCCGCGGCTATTGGAATCGTGCTGGGCTGAGCGCGGAGCGCTCCATTCCGGATCCGTTCGGCAACTCCGGTGCGCGGCTGTATCGTACGGGCGACCTTGCGCGCTGGCGGTCCGATGGCGTGCTCGACCATGTCGGCCGTGCCGATCATCAGGTGAAGATCCGCGGCCATCGCATCGAGCTCGGCGAGATCGAGGCGCGGCTGCGGGCACAGCCTGGCGTGCGCGACAGCGTCGTGGTGGCGCAGGAGCTGGGCGGCAGCCGGCAACTGGTCGGCTACGTCAGCGGCGATGAGGCGCTCGATGGCGCGGACTTGCGCACGGCGCTCGTGTCGGTGCTGCCGGACTACATGGTGCCGTCGCGGGTGATGGTGCTGCCAAAACTGCCGCTGACCCCGAACGGCAAGGTCGACCGCAAGGCGCTGCCGCCGCCTGATGCGCGCCCGACCGAGGCGCAACGTGTCGCGCCGCGCAACCCGACCGAGGCCGCGCTCGCCGCGATCTGGGCCGAGCTGCTGCACCATCCGGATGTCGGCGTCACCGACAATTTCTTCGAGCTCGGCGGCGATTCCATCATCTCGCTGCAGATGATCAGTCGCGCGCGTCGCGCCGGTCTCGCGCTGGAGCCAAGGGACGTGTTCCGGCACCAGACGATCGAGCTGCTCGCGCCAGCCTGCCGCGCGATAGAGGACGTTCAGCCGACACCTGTCCTCGCACGTGGTGCGCTATCTGGTCTGGCGGACGCGGAGCTCGAGCGGCTCGGTCTCGACTGGGACCGCATCGAGGACATCTACCCGCTGTCGCCGATGCAGCAGGGCATGCTGTTCCACAGCCTGCGCGATGCCGGCAGCGGCGTCTACGTCAACCAGGTCAGCGTCGAAATCCGCGGTCTGGATGTCGGGCGCCTGCGCACGGCGTGGCAGGAGGTGTCCGCACGCCATCCGATGCTGCGCACCGGCTTTCTCTGGCGTGAGCCGTCGGGCTCACCGCTGCAGGCTGTCTATCATCATGCGACAGTGCCGTTCGAAATGGAGGACTGGCGTGGGCAGGTCATCGACGAGAACAGGCTCTCGGCGGCACTGGCTGCGGAGCGTGACGCCGAGTTCGATCTCGCGCGGCCGCCGCTGCAGCGCGTGCGCCTGCTGCGCGTGGAGGACGATTGCCACCGCCTGATCTGGACCTATCACCACATCCTGATGGACGGTTGGGGCTCGGCCCGCTTCATCGGCGAAATCCTGCAGCGCTATGCCGGACGCACGCTCGCGCCCAATCCGACGCATTACCGCGATTACGTCGCCTGGCTTCTGGCCCAGGATGCGCAGACCGCCGAGCGCTTCTGGCGCGGACAGCTGGTCGCCTTCGATCAGCCGACGCAACTGGCTGACGCGTTCGGCGCGCGTCGCCACGATGCACAGGGGCATCGGCGCTGCCACACGCGGCTCGGCGAGGACGCGACATCCGCCTTGAAGGTGTTTGCCCGCCGCGAGCGCATCACGCTGAACACTCTCATCCAGGGCGTCTGGGCGCTGCTGCTGCAGCGCTACACCGGCCGGGAGACCGTCACGTTCGGCGCTACGGTAGCCGGCCGTCCGGCGGGCCTCGACGGAGCCGAGCAGATGGTCGGCCTCTTCATCAACACGCTGCCGATCATCGAGACACCTTCACCAGACTGCAAGATCGGCGATTGGCTGCGCGCGATGCAGACCCGCAACGTCGCGATCCGCAACTATGAACATACGCCGCTCTACGAGATTCAGGGCTGGGCCGGTCGCAGCGGCGAATCCATGTTCGACAGCATCATCGTGTTCGAGAACTATCCGATCGAACGCGGCCTGCTGCAGGGCGACGGCTCGCTCCGGTTCGGCGGCCTGCGCAACGTCGACGTGACCAACTATCCGATGGATCTGTCGGTCATGGTCGAGGACGCGCTGCAGGTCGAGTTCACGTACATGCCGAGCCATTTCACGTCCCATGAGGCCGAGCAGATCAGGGCGCAGTTCGAACGTCTGTTGACGGTTGTGACGCGGGATTCCGAGGTCAGGCTGGGCGCGATCGATGCGGCCACCGTCCAGGATACGGAGCGTGCGCTCATCTGTAACAGCCATGCGACGCCTGCGGCATCGCTTCCGCTTGTGCATGAGGCGATCAGCAGGCAGGCGCGCACCACTCCCGAGCGGACCGCGCTGACGATCGGGGACAGGAGCCTGTCCTACGGTGCGCTCGATTGTCGCGCCAATCGCCTCGCGCATCACCTGATGACGCTGGGCGTCAAGCCGGACCAGCGCGTCGGCGTCGTCGTTGCGCGCACGGAAGCGACGATGGTGGCGCTGCTGGCTGTGCTGAAGGCGGGCGGAGCCTATGTTCCGCTCGATCCCGAGCTGCCGCCGGAACGGATCTCGCACGTGATGCGCGATTCCGGCATGATACTCCTGCTGTCCGGCTTACGTGACATCGCCGCGCCCGATGGCGTCCAACGCGTCGATCTCAATGCATTCGACTTCGATGCGGGTTCGGGCGACGCTCCGCCGCTGCGTCTGCATCCGGAGAACCTTGCCTATGTGATCTACACGTCGGGCTCGACCGGACGGCCGAAGGGGGTGGCAGTTGCGCATGGGCCTCTCGCCATGCACTGCCGCGCGACTGCGGCTCTCTACGAGATCGATGAGGACTCCTGCGAGCTGCATTTCCTGTCGCTCGCTTTCGATGGCGCCCATGAGCGGTGGCTGACGGTACTCTCGCTGGGCGCACGGCTCGTCATGCGTGATGCAGAACTATGGACTCCGGAGCAGACGGTGGAGATGCTGCGGGCGCAACGGGTCACGCATATAGGCCTGCCGCCGGCCTATCTGCAGCAGGTTGCAGAGTGGGTGGAGCAGACCGGCAATCCGCCGCCGGTGAAGCTGTACTCGTTCGGCGGCGAGGCGATGCCCCGGGCCGGCTTTGACAAGGTGAAGCGGACGCTGAAGCCGCAGATCCTGATCAACGGATACGGCCCGACCGAGACGGTCGTGACGCCGCTTGTCTGGAAAGTCAACGACAGAGCTGAGTGCGACACGGCGTATGCGCCGATCGGCGTTCCCGTTGGCCGCCGCGCGGCCTATATCCTCGACGGTCACCTCAACGTCGTTCCCGCCGGGGCGGCGGGCGAGCTCTATATCGGCGGCTTCGGTCTCGCGCGGGGCTATCACGCCAAGCCTGGCATGACCGCGGAGCGCTTCGTTCCGGATCCATTTGCCTCCGATGCCGGCGCTCGCCTGTACCGAACCGGCGATCTGGCGCGATGGGACGCCGACGGCACCATCGAATATCTCGGGCGCAGCGACGATCAGGTCAAAGTCAGTGGCTTCCGGATCGAGCTCGGCGAAATCCAGTCGGCGTTGCTGTCGGAGCATGCGGTCGCGCAGGCTGCTGTGCTCGCCATGCCCGGCACCGGCGGCAACCAGCTCGTCGCCTATGTTGCGCCGAGGAACGCAAGCGACGCCGCGGGCTCCGCGTCGGAGCGGCTCTCCGCGAGCCTGACCGCTTCGCTGCGCCGAAGCCTGCCGGCCTACATGGTGCCCGCCCGACTGATCGTGCTCGACCGTCTGCCCACGCTGTCGAGCGGCAAGGTCGACCGCAAGGCGCTGCCGGCGCCCGACGTCGCTGCTGCGCGCGCGTTCGTCGCGCCGCAAAGCCCGGCGGAGGTCGTCATGGCCCGACTGTGGTCCGAGGTTCTCGGTGTTCCGCAGGTCGGCGTGACCGACAATTTCTTCGAGCTCGGCGGCAATTCGATCCTGAGCCTGAAGGTCATAGCGCGGCTTCGCCGCGAGCCGATCATTGGCGGCGAGATCAAGCTGCGCGATCTGCTGCAGAGGCCGACCATCCGGTCCCTGATCGGTGCGCCGGAGAGCGGAGCGTCGATACCGTCGGCGCTGCTGCCGTTGAGCGCACCAGTGCCGGGCGAGCCGCCCTTGTTCTGCCTGCATGGCGGCTTCGGTACCGTGTTCGACTATGCGCCGCTGGCGCGCCGCCTGGAGGGGCGGCGCCAACTGCTCGGCCTGCAATGCCGGACATTGATCGCGACGTCGTTTGCCGATCAGTCGCTGGCCGCGATGGCGGCGGACTATGCCGATGAGATCGTGCGGGCGCAGGGCAGGGGACCCTACCATCTGATCGGCTGGTCGCTCGGCGGGCTGGTCGCATGCCTGGTGGCGGCCGAACTGGAACGACGCGGCGAACTGGTCGAACGCCTTGCGTTGATCGACAGCTTCGTCCCGCCCCCGGATCGCGGTGAGCAACGATCAGCCGAGCGGCATTGGACCGACGAACTGCTCGGGTTGCTGTCCGCCGCGGTACCGGGCGTGCAGCTGTCGGGGATCATGTCGCAGGTGGCGGCAATCCGCTCCGCCGACGAGCCGGCCACGGACGAGGCGATCCGCCGCTTGGTCGTGGATGCGATCGGCACGGCGCCAACGCAATCGCGCGACCGCGTTCTCGGCGTCGACGATGTCATCGGCGCATTCAGGGTCGGACGGCACCTCGGACGACTGGCGCGGGATGCGGACTGGCCTGCGGAGCTCGTTGCCGCTCCGGGCTGCTGGTGGACGTCGGGCCGGCTGCGGCAGCGCGATTGGCTCGAGGCTCGGCTGCCGAACGCAGCAGACCAGGGCGTGGTCGGCGACGATCACTTCTCGATCCTGAGCAGCGAGGCCTTCCTCTCGGCCATCTGCTCGTGGCTGGAGCCGCGCGCATCAGCGCAGATGACGCAAGTCCTGCAGCCCGAACCGGCAGAATGAGGTGATCATGAGTCTTCATCCCGACATCGCGGCGCTGCTCGAGATGATCCAACTGGGAACGGAGTCCGGGGTGCGGATTCCGTTCGCCCAACTCACGCCGGCGCAGGCGCGCGCCGATTTCGACGCGTCGTCGCCGTTGCTGGATGTCGATCCGCCGCCGCTCCCGTACGAGACGCAGCTGGCTCTGCCGATGCGCGACGGAACGGACATTGCTGCCCGTCTCTATGCAGGACGGATGCCGGACTGTGCCCATCCGCTGCCCGTGCTTCTCTACATGCATGGTGGCGGCTTCGTTGTCGGCAGCCTCGAGTCGCATCAGCCGCTGTGTCGCGGCCTTGCGATCGACAGTGGGGCGGCGGTGTTGTCGATCGGTTACCGGCTCGCGCCGGAGCATCGGTTTCCGACAGCCTTCGAGGATTGCATGGATGCGCTCGCCTGGATCGGGCGCGAGGGCCCCGCCGTTGGCCTGGACCCGCGGCGTGTCGCCGTTGGAGGCGACAGCGCCGGCGGCACGCTGGCTGCGGCGCTGGCCATTGCCGCCCGCGACGATCAGGCCTTGCCGCAGCCTCTGCTTCAGGTGCTCGCCTATCCCGGCCTCAGCTCGCAGCAGATCTCGGAGTCCTACGCCAAATATGGTTCGGGCTTTCTCCTCGAGCGCGAGACCGTGGACTGGTTCTTCAACCACTACCTGCGCCGGGATGCCGATCGCCACGACTGGCGGTTTGCGCCGCTCGCGGCACCCGACCTGACCGGCGTGGCGCCGGCGCTGATGGTGCTGCCCGAGTTCGATCCGCTGGTCGAGGAGGGACGGGACTATGCCGCGAGGCTGCGTGCCGCCGGCACCGTGGTCGATCTCAAGGTCTATCCCGGCATGATCCACGAGTTCCTGCGCATGGGCAATGTCGTGCCGGACGCTCTGCATGCGCGCGCCGAGATCGGCGCCAAACTCGCCGCTGTCTTCGCCACCCAAATTGGAGCAGGCCACCGATGATGACGTCGTCCAATCCCGGGATCGCATACGTCGGCAGCCTGCTACGGCCGTATTGGATGCTGGTTCTCGGAGGAATCCTGCTTGGCCTGGTCGGCGGAGCCAGCGTCGCGGGCCTGCTCGCCGTGGTGAACAAGGGCCTCTACGCAGGCTCCGGCGATGTCGGTGGCCTGGTCGCTTCGTTCGCCGGGCTCTGCGTCCTGATCGTGCTCGGGTCGGTCGGCTCGGACATCAGCGCCAATGTCGTCGGACAACGGATCATCGCGTCGCTTCGCAAGTCGCTGGCCGCCAAGATCCTGATGGCCCCGATCGACCAGCTGGAATCCTATCGGGCTCACCGCCTCATTCCGGTTCTGACGAAGGACGTCGACGCGATCAGCGATTTCGCCTTCTTCTTTCCGGCGTTCCTGGTCTCGGGTGTCATCGTCGTCGGCTGCCTGATCTACCTGGCGGTGCTGTCATGGCCGCTCTTTCTCGTCACGGCGGCGTTGATCGCGCTCGGATCGTTCGCACACGTCCTGGCAAGGCGCCGCGGGATGACCGGCTTCCATCTCGCCCGTCAACACGAAGACGATCTGCAGAAGCACTACCGGACGATCGCGGAAGGCGCCAAGGAGCTGCGCCTCCACCGGCCGCGGCGGCGTTACGTCCATGTCGATCTGATCCAGGAGACCGTGGACAGGATCAGCGACGTCCAGATCAAGGCGATCAATCTCCTCGTCACGGCCCGGGCGCTCGGGACGGTCATGCTGTTCCTGGTGATCGGGACCGCGCTCGTGCTGCGCCCGCTGCTGTGGCCGGAAGGTCCGGCATCGGTCTCCAGCGGCTTCGTCCTGGTGTTGCTGTTCATGCGCGGACCGATCGATCAGCTCATCGGCATGCTGCCGTCGCTCGGTCGCGCCCAGGTCGCGATGCGGCGGATAGCCGAACTGTCGGACCGCTTCGCGACCGCAGAGACGGACCTGCTCGGCGATCCGGCCAACCAGGCTGCCGAACACGTCGAATCGATCGAGCTGCGCGGCGTCTCCTATGCATTCCAGGCGTCCGCCGCCGAAAAGCCCTTCGTGCTCGGGCCGATCGACCTCCGCATCCGGCGCGGCGAAATCGTCTTCATCGTCGGTGAGAACGGGAGCGGGAAGACGACGTTGATCAAGCTTCTGCTCGGGCTCTACGTGCCCGATCATGGTCTGCTGTTGCGCGACGGCGTTCCCGTCGTCAGCGAGACACGCGACGACTATCGGCAGCTCTTCACGACCGTGTTTTCGGATTACTACCTGTTCGATGCGCTGTTGCAGCAGGACGATCATAAGCGCGAGGTCGCGCAGCGCTACCTGAACCGGCTCGAACTCGCCCACAAGGTCTCCGTCGAGAACGGCGTATTCTCCACCACCGACCTGTCGACCGGGCAACGCAAACGCCTCGCCTTGATCAATGCCTGGATCGAAGGTCGTCCCGTGCTCGTGTTCGACGAATGGGCGGCCGATCAGGATCCGGCGTTCCGTCGCGTCTTCTATACGGAGTTGCTCGCCGATCTCAAACGTCTGGGCAAGACGATCATCGTGATCTCGCATGACGATCGCTACTTCCACTGCGCCGACCGGATCGTGCGGCTTCGCGATGGACGGATCGACGAGGATGAGTCGGACCAACAACGCAAGCCCGTGCGAGCGAAGCGCCCGCCGAAATCGTCACCGCAGGATAGAGCTGCGTCACACGAGGCATCGAAGGTGTGAGCCGCAGTTTGTACGTAATCCAGGCTCGGCGCGGCGGACTTTCTTGTTTTCGACGCGCTGGCCAAATTACTCCCTGAGCGGGAGAGAATAGCCATGACGCCCGTAGAGGTCATTGAAGGTGAGAGTCGCATGAACGCGAGCGCGAGGGTCATCGAAACAGCCGACGCGTTCCCCGTCGGGACTGATGTCGCGATGTCGGTCGTCCGCGTCAATGAAGGGCTTCGGGTGATCGCCGATGGCGCGGTGATGCTGTCGCTTGGGCTCGATGACGGTCGGAGGCGGCTGACCGTGCACGACGGCATCGATGATCCGCATCGGCTCTTGAGCGGAGTCTCGGCCGCTGCCGAAGCGCTGTTTGGTTGGAACCCTGCGCTCGACAGCATTGTCCTGGAGCTCGGCGAGACGCCGGCCGCCGCATCCGCATTGACGGGACACGGCCTTGCCGTGGTGACAGATGGCCAGTTGGTCCTGCTGCCGGAGATGGTGATGCAGCGGCGAGCGAACTGGCTGAAGGATGCGGCTCGCCCGGCGTGTCCGCCGTCCTACGTCATGACCGACGGCAAACGGCATCCGCGGCGTCCGCCGAAGCCCGTTGGCCGGGTCTATGCGCGCTTCATCCCTTGGCTGTCCGACGTCGTCAGTTTTCGTGTCGCAGACGTCGGGCGGGATCTGTCGCTGGTTCACCGGTGGCTCAACGATCCGCGCGTGGATGCGTTCTGGAACGAAGCGGGTGACCTCGACAAGCACCGGCAGTATCTGTCGCGGATCTTGTCAGACCCGCATATGCTGCCCTTGATCGGCTGTTTCGGCGAGCAGCCGTTCGGCTATTTTGAGCTCTACTGGGCCAAGGAAAACCGGATCGCGCCGTTTTACGACGCCGCGGATTATGATCGCGGCTGGCATGTAATCGTCGGCGAGGATGCCTATCGCGGCCGCGACTTCATCACGGCCTGGCTTCCGTCGCTCATGCACTACATGTTTATCGACGACTGCCGCACCGAGCGTATCGTCGGTGAGCCGGCCGCCGCGCATTCCCAGCAGCTGCGCAATCTCGAACTGTCGGGATTTTCCCGGATCAAGAATTTCAACTTTCCGCACAAGCGGGCAACCCTGGTCATGTTGCTTCGTGAACGTTTCTTCGGCGACCGGCTGTGGCAGCCGGCTGCGAAGAAGGCGATGACAGAGACCTAACGCAGACGGAGCATCACCTCATGTCGTATCATCCCGCCCCTGAATATGATGTCGTCGGCGTCGGCTTCGGGCCGTCAAATCTCGCGCTGGCGATCGCGCTCGACGATTGCGCAAGAAAGCAGCGCGTGAGCTGCCGCTCCGTGTTCGTGGAACGGCAGCCGAGCTTCAAGTGGCACGGCGGCATGCTGCTGCCCGGCAGCAACATGCAGATCTCGTTCCTCAAGGATCTCGTGTCGCTCCGCGACCCGACCAGTCCGTTCACGTTCATCAACTATCTGCACAAATCAGGCCGCCTGCTCGACTTCACCAATTGCAGGACGTTCTATCCGAGCCGGATCGAGTTCAACGACTATCTGCGCTGGGTGGCCGGCCAGTTCGAGTCGGTGGTCGAGTATGGAGAAACGGTCGTTGCCGTCGAGCCGGTGAGCGCCGGCCAGTCGGTGGTCGCGCTGCGCGTGCTCACGCAGACGGAGGGTGGGGAGGAGCGGTCGCGGATCGCGCGCAACCTCGTGGTCGCTGTGGGCGGCCTGCCGCATATCCCCGCGGTGTTTCGAGCCGTCGCGGGCGATCCGCGTGTGATGCACACGAGTGGGTATCTCGACTCGCCGGTCACTGCAGGATTTGGCGGCTGCGCGCCCCGTGTGGCAGTCATCGGCGGTGGTCAAAGTGCCGCGGAGGTGACGCTGGATCTCAGCGACCGGATTCCGGATTCCAACATCGATCTGATCTTCCGGGGACACGCGCTCAAGCCGTCCGACAGCAGCCCGTTCGTAAATGAGATCTTCAACCCGGAGTATACGGACTATTTCTATTCGCAGGCGGACGGGCAGCGCGAAGCGATCGTTCGCAGTTTCCGGAACACCAACTATGCGGTGGTCGATCCAGATCTGCTCGATCAGCTGTATCGGATGACGTATCAGCAGCGCGTCACTGGGGCGCGAAGGCTCGCGGTCCATCCGCGGAGCGAGATCGTCGCCGCCCACGCTCGACCGGAGGGCATCGTGCTCGAGCTCCTGAACAGAGATGAGGATGTACGTCATCGTGCGACCTATGACGCTATCGTGCTCGCCACCGGCTATGAGCGCTCTCCCGTGCCGGCGTTTCTCGATCCGATTCGTCGCTACATCGAGGGAGGGACGCTCGATCGGGATTATCGTCTCCAGACCAGTCCGGCCTTCCGTCCCCAGGTCCATCTGCAGGGCTGCGCCGAGACGTCTCATGGCCTGAGCGACACGCTGCTATCCGTGCTGCCGATACGGGCTCAGGAAATCACGACGTCCCTGGCTTCGACGAGGGCGAAGCAGTTCGACCCGGAGCAGCACCTCGTCGAGCGCGTGTATTTGTAACGAGGCAAAGCGGAAGGCCGATCGTGAATTTAGTCTACGTGCACGGTCGAGGAACATGAACGGCTTAGTCGACGAGGGTGCCTTCGTGAAGAGCATGATGCTGACAGAGGGTCTCGGTCGTCTGATCATTGGCGGTCGTCGTGATTGCGCATGCCGGAAAGCCGATGTTGTGGATCGGCCAGCAAGCACGACGGAGTTCGGGAATGGGAAATGGGTGAGCCGCATCTGCCTGACAAGGTGGTAGCTATATTGGTGTCGAGTGACTATGCGCGGTTGGTTGGCCGAACCATGTCGGAACGGCTCGATTACATTGTCGACATTGCATCGCTGCACACGCAGGATGAGTTGCTGCGGCGTCTCGATCTCGGTCGCGTTCTCGTGCGTCAGGTCGAGAAGTGGCTTGGATTTCATGGACGCCGTCTCCGGCGTCCGAATGAAAGCATCGACATCGCGATGTGCGGGTTGGAATTCCGTAAGCGGCGAATCCGCCGCTCGCGGCCTGGATCGAAGCGGCGCCGGCCGAATCCGAAGGTCGGTCCGAAGGAGTCGGGCTGATCATCCATCGGCGTCTGTGGAGGGTGCGGATCGCGTGTTCGTCACGCTTTCTGGCGGCCGTAGATCAGGAGCATCAGGATGATGACGGCGCCGTAGATGAGCTGGCGGCCGGCTTCGCTGATCTGCATCACCGACAGGATGGACTGCAGCAGCGTGATCAGCACGACGCCCGCGATCGTGCCGAGATAGCTGCCGCGGCCGCCAAGGATGTGCGTCCCGCCGAGCACGACCGCTGCGATCGAGGGCAGCAGGTAGGCATCTCCCATCGACTGTGCCGCCTTGGAGGCGTAGCCCGCGAGCAGCACACCGCCAAAGGCGGAGAGGGCGCCCGATAGCGCGAAGGCCAGCATCGTGACACGCCGCGTGTCGATCCCCGAGAGATAGGCGGCGCGCTCGCGATTGCCGATGGCGTAGACGGCGCGGCCGAACGTCGTACGCGACAGCAGCCAGATCGCAGCGCCACCGATGATCGCCCAGACGAGCACGGCATTGGGAAGGCCGCTCACGATATTGCCGGTGGCGAGATAGCGCATCGCTTTGGAAGCGGAATCCTGCGGCGAGAAGCCGCCGGTGTAGGCGACCATCAGTCCCTGGGCGACCGCGTTGGTCGCGAGCGTGATGATCATCGAGGGAATGCGCAAGTAAGCGACGCCGATGCCGTTGACGAGGCCGATGGCCGCGCCGCACAGAATGCCGCAGGGAATGGCGAGGATGATGCCGCTGGTCCCATGAGCGGCCGCGGCGCAGGCCATCATCGCGCCTGTCGTCACCACCCACGGAACCGACAGATCGATCTGGCCGAGCAGGATGACCAGCATCATGCCGGTGGCGATCACGCCGAGGAAGCTCGCGACCTTCAGCTGCTGCAGCAGATAGTCCGGCGAGAGGAAGCTGCGCGAATAGAGGCTGCCCACCAGCAGCAGCAGCAGGATGCAGCCGAAGGACGCCGCCACGGCCGGATCGATCCGGCGCAGCATGGCCAGTCCGCGGGGGACCGATCGGGATGCGGTCGCGTCGCTCATCCGAACCACTCCAGCCGATTGCGCACGCGAATGAGGCCAAACGCGCCGATCGAGACCGCAAGCATCAGCACGAGACCCTGGAACAGCGGCTGCCATAGCGGATCGAAGTCGAACACGAACAGCAGATCGCCGATGGTCCGGAACGCGAGCGCGCCGAAGATCGCCCCGATCGCGCTGCCGCGTCCGCCCATCAGCGACACGCCGCCGAGCACCACGGCCGCGATCGAGAACAGCGTGTAGGCATTGCCGCTCGCATAGGCCGCCTCGCCCGTGTAGGAGAAGAACGTGAGGAACAGGCCGCCGATTGCGGACAGCAGGCCGGCCAGTGCATAGGCAGTGAACTTGGCGGCGCGGATCGGCGCGCCGGACATGTAGGCTGCGATCTCGGAGGAGCCGGTCGCGAACGCGGCGCGGCCGACGACCGAGCGGCTGTAGGGCACCCAGATCACGAGCGCTGTCACAGCCAACGTCACCAGGCTGGTCGGTAGCACGCCGAACAACCGCCCGGTCAAGGCATCTGCCAGGGTCTCGTTGACGGCCCCGCCGGGATTGGGCCGCAGGAACAGCGCGACGCCATAATACATCGCGCCCGTGGCGATCGTGGTCACGATCGGTTGCAGGCGTCCGAAGATCACGATCGCGCCGTTGATCATGCCGCACACGAGACCGGTGCCGAGCACCCCGATCACGCCCAGCGCCGTCTCGGTGGCGGTGCCGACCACGATCCAGGACGCGAGGCAGTTGGTCAGTGTCAGGATCATGCCGACGGACAGATCGATGCCGGCCGTGATCACCACGATCGCCTGGGCCATGGCGACGAAGGCCAGCAAGGTCGCCTTGTTGGCCGCGGTCTGCACCATGTTAGCGCTGAAGCCGGCGGGATGGTTGGTCGAATAGATCAGGAACATCGCCACGAAGATGCCGACCGCCAGCAGCGTGCCGCGCTGTTCGGAGAACCAGTACCGCCACTCGGTCATCCCAGACTCGCTTCCGCCGGTTCGTTGTCGTCGACGTTGAGGGCGCTGCTGACCAGCGCGCGCTCGGTGATGCCGGCGCCCGCGAGCTCGCGCCTGATCGCGCCATCATACATCACGAGGACGCGGTCGCAGCAGCCGATCAGCTCGTCGTAATCGGTCGAATAGAGCAGGATGGCGGCGCCCTCATCGGCCAGCCGGCGCAGCAGCCGGTAGATCTCCTGCTTGGTGCCGACGTCGATCCCGCGCGTCGGATCATTGAGCAGGATGATGCGCGGCTTGTTCATCAGCCATTTGGCGATGACCACCTTCTGCTGGTTGCCGCCGGACAGCGCGCTCACCGCGAGATCAGGGGAGGCGGTCTTGATCTCGATCAGGCGGATCATCTCGTCGATCAGGGCGGACTGCCGCTGCCGGTCGATGACGCCGAACCGTGCGAAGCGCTCGAACGCGGCCGCCGACAGGTTGTCGCGCACCGACATCGGCAGCATCAGTCCTTCGGTCTTGCGGTCCTCCGGAATGAGGGCGAGCCCGATACGGTCGGATTTGGCGGTGACGGGGCTGTCGATCGTCACTCTTTCGCCGTCGATCAGAATGTCGCCGCGGCAGTCTCTGAGCACGCCGAACAGCGCCAACAGCAGCTCGCGCTGGCCCTGGCCGTCGAGCCCGCCGAGACCGATGATCTCGCCGGCATGCAGCGAAAAGGAAATGTCCTTGAGCCGGTCGTTCCAGCCGAGGCTCTTGCATTGCAGCGCTGGCGGCCGGCCGTCCGCCTTGCGCACGGGCTTGTCGGGAAAGGCATGCTTGTACTCACGACCGATCATGAGCTCGATCACCTCAGCATCCGTCTTGGTGCCGGCGGCGAAGGTCGCGATCCTGCGGCCGTTGCGGAACACGCTGCATTCGTCGGCGAGCTCGGCGATCTCGTGCATGCGGTGGGAGATATAGAGCAGGGCGAGTCCCTCGGTGCGCAGTCGCTTCAGCACCTCGAACACCTTGCTGACGTCGGAGGCCGTCAAGGCCGACGTCGCCTCGTCGAGGATCAGGATCTTCGGCTGGCGCGACAGCGCCTTGGCGATCTCGACCATCTGCCGGCGCGACAGCGGCAGATCCTTCACCAGCGCACGCGGATGGATGTCGCCGGCGCCGGCGCGATGCAGCGCCTCCTCGGCCATTCTGCGCTGGGCTGGCTGATCGATCATGCCGAACCGTGTCGGCGGATGGCTGATCATGATGTTGTCGGCCACCGACAGATCGGGGATCAGCGACAATTCCTGGAAGATGCAGACGACGCCCGCGTCATTGGCCGCCGCCGGACGCGCGAAGGCGACCTCGCGGCCTTCGAGCGTCATGCGGCCCTCGTCCGGCGCGACCACGCCGACCATGAGCTTGATCAGCGTCGACTTGCCGGCTCCGTTCTCGCCGAGGATGGCGTGGATCCGGCCGGGGCGAACGTCGAGGTCCGCCCGGTCCAGGGCGATGACGCCGCCATAGCGCTTGGAAAGTCCCTCGGCGCGAAACAGCGGCTCGGCTGCAACCATTCCGGGCCCCCTTCAGCGCTTGGGCGACAGCAAGGCGCTGGCCGCGGACCGTTGCGCGGCCAGGCCCAGCATCCGACGATGACATCCGGACGACACGTCTGCCTCCCTGCGGGCTTGAGCCGCGCCCGTCCGTCTTCAAGACATCCATCACCGATCTGCCGCATGCGCCTTCAGGCTTGCGGCAGATCGGGGCGCGCGTTGCGGTCTATTGATTTTCCTTCGACTGGCCCATGATCTCCTGCGCCGTGAAGTTGATGCCGCAGGTCGGGAAGGAGTTGCCGACGAAGAAGTTGTCGGACTGGGCCGGGAAGTAGTCCTGATCCTTCTTGAAGTTCGGATCCTCGACGACGGCGAGCGGCAGCTTGACCGACTGCGGGACGGTCTTTCCCTCCAGCGCGGCGAGCGCCACCTTGATCGCGACCGCGACCTGCGCGGGACCGGTGCCGGCCGAGGAGCATTTCAGGCCTTCCGACGCCTTGGTGGCGCAGAACTTGCGAAAGCCGTTTTCGGTCTCGCCGCCGAACGGCACCATCTTGTGCTTGGCGTCGAGCATCGCCTGCACGATTCCGGTGTCGCCGCCCTGGCCGGAGATCGCATCGAACGGGCCGTTGGTCGCGATTGCATCCGCCGTGGCCTTCTGGGCGACGCCGTCGTCCCATTTGCCGACCACCTCGGTGACCTGCCACTTCTTGCCGGAGCCGTCGAGAACGGTATGCAGTCCGTTGTGCCGATCGGTGTCGACCGAGGTGCCGGCGACGCCGCGCACCTCGAGCACCTTGCCGCCACCGGGCACGTTCTTGACCAGCCACTTCGCCCAGAGCTCTCCCAGTCCCTTCTGGTCGACGTTGACGTTGATGGCGTCTTCGGTTGCGAGGATGTTGTCGAAGGCAACCAGGATCACGCCGGCCTGCTTGGCGCGCTTGATCACCGGACCGAACGCTGTCGGGTTCTGTGCGTTGACAACGATCGCGTCATAGCCGGAGTCGATGAAGTTGTTGATCGCCGAGATCTGGGCCGGCACGTCTTCTCCGGTCGAGACCACCTTGAATTCCTTCAGCTTGGCCTTGACCTCCGGCTGCGCCGCATAGGCCTTCGCAGTCTGGATCATCTGGATGCGCCAGGTGTTGGCGATGTAGCCGTTCGCAAGCGCGATGCGGTAAGGGCCTTTCTTGGCCGGAAACTTGAAGAGCTTCGTGTCGGCGCTCCACGGCACCATGCATTCAGGCTCGGCCGCGGGACCTTTGACCGTCTCGGGTTCGGCGAGCGCCTTGCTGGCGAAGGCCGACAGCAGCACCAGCGATGCGCAAGTGGTAAGGCATCGCGCCCTCATCGACTTGGACGACATTCGTGACCTCCCCTGTGTTGTCGCGCCAATGATTGACGCATGTGCGAGATGCCTCACTGTTTCCGGAGGTTGTTCGAGCACCGCTCGTCATCTCGACACCGCAAGGGTTACTGGCCTATGACAGCGCTGTCAATTACCGTTACTCGGCTTTTGCCAAGCGGCCAGTATCATGCCATGACTGAGGTCCGGACCAGCGCCCTACGGATCAACGCATCGAAGCTCATGTTTCAGAAGCGCCGCACAACATTGGAGGACGTCGCGCGCCTCGCCAATGTCAGCGCTATCACCGTGTCGCGGGCGCTGCGGCGGCCCGACATGGTCTCGGTGGCGCTGCGCAAGCGCATCGATGCGGCGGTCGAGCGGCTGGCTTACGTGCCGAATTTCGCCGCCAGCCGGCTCGCCTCCGCGCGCACGCATGCGATCGGCGTCGTGGTGTCGTCGCTCTCCAACGGCATCTTCGCCGACTATCTGCAGGCGATCTACAACACCCTGCTGCCGCTCGGCTTTCGGCCGGTGGTGGTGAGCAGCCGGTACTCGGCCGAGGAGGAGGAGGGGGCGATCAAGGCGCTCCTGGGTCAGAACATCGAGGCGCTGATCCTGGTCGGCGTCAACCAGACCCGGGCTGCGCGACGTGTCCTGGAACGCTCGCGCATCCCGGTCGTGCAGACGTTCGAGCTGGCCGATGATCCAATCGACCTCAATGTCGGCCTATCGCAGCGCAAGGGCGGCCATGCCGCGACCCGCTTCCTGCTGGACCTCGGGCATCGGCGTATCGCCTATCTCTCCGGACAGCGCGACGACCGTGCGCTCGCACGGCTCGAGGGCTACTCCGAGGCGCTCCAGGAGGCGGGCCTGGACTGCACATCGCTGGTCGCTTCGCTGCCGGCACAGGCGACCATCTCGCTCGGGCGCAAGCTGACCTTGGACATGCTTGCAGCCGAGGCGCCTGATGCGATCTTCTGCTGTGACGACAATATCGCGCTGGGGGCGCTGTTCGCCTGCCAGCAGGCGGGACTGGACGTGCCGCAGCGCATGTCGCTGATCGGCTTCAACGACCTGGAATTCGCGGCGGCATCCAATCCGCCGCTGTCAACCGTGCTGACGCGGCGCGCCGACATGGGGCGCGTGGCATCCGAGCTGGTGCTTCAGGTGATCGCCACGGGCAAGCGGCCCAGGACTCGGCAGATCGACCTCGGCTTCGAGATCGTGGCGCGCGGCAGCACAGGGCCACGTGTCGCTCGGCCATCAGACGGCGGTCAAACAGCGGAACGCGATTGATGCACGGGCACATGCCGAAGACGTCTTCGATCCCGCCGCGATGAGAACTCGCCGACGTCGATCGCCGCCAAGCCAGGCATTCCGTGGGGGCCGCGAGGGACGCACTCCCGATCGATGACGATATGCAGATGACGCCGCTGAGGCTGGCGGCTCGCCTGACGCGGGCACGGCTGGATCGTCGGTGTAGCGTCGCCCGGCGCCGCCAAAGATGACATTTCACGGCAAAATGTGCTATCCAGGCCTCGCAAATTGTCTCGCGAGGCGTTGACCCGGAGACGCCGAGTTAAGCCAGCCATCGGGTAGATCGGCTGAGCCTCGTGGAACGATCAATTCACAATAAGCCGGCTCGACCCTCTCCTGACATTCTGACGCCATGCTGGACCAAACCAAAGCGACAGTCGACCATCGGCGGGGCCCGCGGCAGAGAGGCATCATTGGCGCTCTGACCTGGGTGGAACCCGGGTCCGGGATGGATCGGCGCTGGACACCCTGGATCATCATCCTGAGCGGCCTTGTGCTGGCGATTTTGTGCGATGCCTTCGTGGCGCACATGCTCTCCGTGAACTATCGGGAGACCTATCGGACGACCGAAGCCGCGAACGGCGATCTCGCCCGCGCCCTCGAAGAGTACATGTTGCGCAATATCCAGGGCGTCGACGTTCTTCTGAATACAACCATAGACAATCTCGCGCAGAATCCATCCCTGCTGACCGCCGGTAATCCGGCCCTGATCAATGAATTGAAGCACAGGGTGGCGCCGTACCCCGTGGCAAACGCGATCGTCGTTCTCGATGCCGATGGAAACCTGCTGGGCGACAGCTTGGGCAACGGAGGGCCGGGCCGGGAAAAGAACTTCGCCGATCGAGCTTACTACAAGGTCCAGCGCGATGATCCCGCTCGCGGTCTCTACATCGACGTGCCGGTGGCCTCACGCGTTCGTGGGAGTCTCGTTATCGCAGTGAGCCGCGCATTTCTGACGCCCGACGGACGTTTGGGCGGCGTCGTCTTCGTGCCTCTCGACTACGAGAATCTCCGGCAGTTCTTTCTGTCACTGAACGTCGGGCAGCGCGGCACAGTGACACTCTACCGCGACGACGGCACGATTCTGCTCCGGACGCCGAACGCGGACGAGTTTGCCGGTCGCAACGTCCGATCCAATCTCTTGTTCTCGCGCTATCTCCCGCAGGCTCCGAGCGGAAGCTTCGAAGGCAGCGGAATCACGGACGGGACGTCGCGGAGCATCAGCTATCGGCGGGTCGCAGGCATGCCGCTGGTGGTGTCAGTCGCGCGCGACCCGGTCGAGTTCCTGGCTGGCTGGAAGAACAATGCGCTGTACTACAGCTTCATCGCCGCCGGGCTCAATCTGCTGATTGCCGCATTCGGCCTGAGTCTGGCGCGGCAATGGCGGCTGCGCGCGACGTCGGAACAGGCGCTACGGGACAGCCTCGAGCAGCATCAGCTGGTCACCGAAAACGTGCCCGCCCTGATCGTCCATGTCGGCGCCGATGGTTACATCCGCTACGCCAACCGTGTCGCACTCGAATGGTATGCCCAGCCGTCCGCCGAGGCCATCCGTCGCCGCAAGATCGACGATTTCATCGACCCCTTGCGAGTTGGCGAGGCGAGGCTGAAGATCGAGACCGCGCTGGCCGGCCGAGCCACTGGCGGCGAGGAGAAGGCTGCGTTTCCCGACGGCCGCGAACGCTGGTGCGAGACCATTCGGGTGCCGGATTGCGGCCAAGACGGCACGGTACGCGGCTATTTCGTGCTGTCGGTCGACATCACCGAGCGCAAGCGCATCGAGGACGAACTGCGTCAGGCGCAGAAGATGGAGGCCATCGGGCAGTTGGCCGGAGGGATCGCGCACGACTCCAACAACATGCTGGCGGCGACGCTCGGCAATCTCGATCTGCTGCTCGATGCCTTGCCGCCCGCCGAGGGCTCCTGCCGCAGCCTGGCCGAACGGGCGATCGAGGCGGCGGAGCGGGTCGCCGATCTCAACCGCCGCCTGCTCGCGTTCGCCCGCAAGCAAACGTTGCGGCCGCAGATCACCGACGTGAACCAGCTGGTCAGCGGGATGACGACGATCCTGCAGCGGACGCTCGGCGAAGCCATCGAGATCGAAGTTGCGCAGGACCCGATGCTGTGGCACTGCCTGATCGATCCGACGCAATTGCAGAACGCGCTGCTCAACCTGGCCCTCAACGCGCGGGATGCGATGGCGGGTAGCGGGTGCCTGACGATCACGACCGCGAATGCCGTGCTCGATCAACCACTCGATGACGGCGACGAACGCATCGCTCCCGGTGACTACGTGACGATCGCTGTGTCGGACGTGGGCGCCGGCATGCCGCCTGAAATCGCGCGGCGCGCCTTCGAACCATTCTTTACCACCAAGCAGTTCGGCGAAGGCAGCGGGCTCGGCCTCAGCATGGTCTATGGCTTTGCCAGGCAGTCGGGAGGCACGGTGGTGATATCGAGCCGAGTGGCGCACGGTACGCGCGTCACGCTGTATCTGCCGAGCGCAGGCCCAGGAGTCACCGACCGGCCGCGCGCCGGCGCGGTGCGACCGTTGCGGCCGGAGACCGGCGAACGGATTCTGGTGGTGGAGGACAATTCGCTGGTGGGGGCCATGGCGTCCACCATGCTGTCCTCGATAGGTTACAGCCCAATTGTCGTCATCAATGCTTCCCTGGCGATCGCCGAGTTGGAACGGCCGGACCCGATCGCGCTGCTGCTGACCGATATTCTCCTGCCCGGCGGCATGACCGGCATTGAATTGGCGCGTCAGGCCCGCCGCAGATGGCCCGACCTGCCGATTCTCTTCATGTCCGGTTTTGCGGATCCATCGCTGCTGCCCGACGAATTCCGAGCTAATACGAAGCTCCTCGCGAAGCCGTTTCGTCTGGGGCAATTGTCCGAAGCGATCGTGTCGACCTTGGCCGGCATGAAAGTGACCTGAGCTCGCAGCAATTTTGGATTGCCGGCCGGCATTGCATTGGTGGCTTGCGTCGAGAGACCCGCTGCAAGTGTAGCGCCGGTTGCTGCCGCCACAGTGAGGAACGAGCGGCGATCCGGGTTGGGTCGCTCCCCGCAGATAATGGATCGCTCCCTGCAGATAGATGTTCGCACGAAGAATCCTCCGTTGAAGAACCTTTCAGCGTGGCTGCTCAACTGACAATTTGAGATTGGCGTGCGAGGGCGGCGGGAGTTGAAATCCCCAACACATGAACCCTACGTCGGATCGACCGAGGGTTTCGGGACGCCCGGCGGGACGTCGTTGAGGACTTGCTTGACGAGCGCATACCGACCGCGGCAATCGAGGCGTGGCGACCGGCCCCGAGGGATGCCGTTCTGCTTCAGGAGTGCCGTTAATATCCTGCGTATTGGCTGCCGAACGCAAAGCTCGTCGCACGAGCCGCTTCGGTAGCGTGGCAAAGGGCTGCCAAAAAAACTGGCCGGATGATCGAACCATCTCTAAAAACCCAACGAAATCAGGATAGACACGCCTTGTCTTCCCAGGACTGGACCAATAGAGACGTCTAAGTGGTTGAAAAGAATTTGAAATTTTGCGTAGCCCCGATGATGGATTGGACCGACCGGCATTGCCGGGTGTTCCACCGGCTGCTGTCGCGCCACGCGCTGCTGTATACCGAGATGGTCACGACCGGCGCCGTCATTCATGGCGATCGCAAGCGGCTGCTGGGCTTCGACCCGAGCGAGCAGCCGGTGGCGCTGCAGCTCGGCGGCTCGGACCCCGACGATCTCGCGACCTCGGGCCGGATCGGCGAGGACTTCGGCTACGACGAAATCAACCTCAATGTCGGCTGCCCGTCGGACCGGGTGAAGGACGGCCGCTTCGGTGCCTGCCTGATGGCCGAGCCCGCGCTCGTCGCCGCCTGCGTCGCCGCGATGAAGCGGGCCGTGCGGATTCCGGTGACCGTGAAGTGCCGCATCGGCATCGACGATCAGGATCCGGAGATCGCGCTCGATGCGCTGGCGCATGCGGTCGTGGATGCGGGGGCCGACGCGCTGATCGTGCACGCGCGCAAGGCCTGGCTGAACGGCCTGTCTCCGAAGGAAAATCGTGACGTTCCGCCCCTGGACTACGACCGGGTGTACCGGTTGAAGGCCAGGCTGCCGCACGTGCCCATCATCATCAATGGCGGGATCACCAGCATCGAGGCCGCGCGGGAGCATCTCGCCCATGTCGACGGAGTTATGCTCGGGCGTGCGGCCTATCAGGAGCCGTGGCGGCTGCTCGACGTCGATCCCGTGGTGTTCGGCGAGCCAGCGCCACATGCGGCCATGAAGGCGGCGCTGGCGGCGCTCGAACCGTATGTTGCGCGACAACTCGCGCAGGGCACGCGGCTGCACGCCATCACGCGGCATCTCGTCGGCGCCTATCACGCCGTGCCTGGCGCGCGCGCGTTCCGTCGCCATCTCGCCGAGTGCGGCGTCAAGCCGGGCGCCGGCATCGAGGTGTTGCGCGAAGCCGTTGCGATGGTCGAGGATCGCGTACCAGCCTCGGCGCTCGTCTGAACAATTAGATCGGCGGCAGCTCCGCCACCGACTGCCACGCCATCGCATTGTCCACCGGCGGGCCAACCAGACAGGCCGCAACGGGGCGGAAATGGTGCAGCCGATCGTGGCCGCTCCGGCTAGCGTTCTCGACTCCATGGGAAGAGCGACGCCGGGAAATCTGCCGCATAGCGATGACCTATCGCCGGGCGGACTTCTTCTTGCTCTTGTGAAGGACTTTGGTCAGGCTCCACCACCTTCCGGTAAAGATGCCAGGTGGCATGACCAAGCATCGGCAGAACCACGCAGAGGCCAAGGAAGAGTGGCAGCGAACCCAAAACCAGCAATACCGCAACAATCAATCCCCACGCGGCTATCTCGATCGGATTCATCATCACTACTTTTATCGACGTGCGGATCGAGTCAATTGCTGTCGCGTGCCGGTCGAGCATCAGTGGGAACGCGACAACGCTGATGCACAAGGCGACCACTGCGAAGATGAAACCGACGCCGCATCCGACGACGATGAGGCTCCAGCCTTCAGGAGTCGTCAGCACGCGCTTGGCGAAATCAGGAATGCTTGCAGCCGGAGCATAGCCAAAGGTTGCAACGTAGATCGCGTCCGCGGCGGCGATCCAGATCCCGAACAGAACGAACAGGAGGACGCCAAGTTCGAGCATGGCGCCGAATGACGGCGCGCGCAGCACGCGCATTGCATTCCAGGCTGTTGCTTCCTCTCCGCGCTCGCGGCGGCGGCTCAGTTCGTAGAGGCCGAGCGCGGCAAAAGGACCGACCAGCGCAAAGCCGGCGGCGAGCGGAAAGAATAGCGGCAGCACCGAATTGCCAAGAACAAATCTGAACACGGCAAGTCCGAGGACGGGATACATCACGCACAGGACAATCGCGTGGGTCGGGACGGCTTCAAAGTCTTCCCAACCTCGGCGCAGCGCCTCGCCCAAATCGGAAAAGCTGATCTTGCGAGCGACGTAGGTCGTAGAGACGCCAAAGAATTGCAGCTTTGGCCTTGCGAAGACTGTGGCCATGACTCCGGCCTCCTTGCCTGTAGTTGCAGGGAACGGAACGCCTGGAAAACACGCGCAACCGTCTCGCGCGCGAAAAATCGCGACTATGTCCGGCAAATCCAGACTCGACGAGGAAGGGCTTGCCGGACCCACATCTGTCGCAACCCGCGCAAGGAGGTTAGCGCGACGAAAGCGAGTCAGTACTCACGGTTGCGTGATTGTGCGTCTGCACAGTTGGGTTGTTGCGCCGCATTGTCGGCTTACTTCGACAACGCGCGACAGCCCGGGGTAGCATCTCGACTATTGACGCCAGCCTGGACGAGTACCATGCTGATGCGAATACCCCTAGCTCCGATGAGTCTTGCGGTCGTAGCGTGCATCTGGCGTCGCGACCTGTTAGTTGGGCAAGCTACAAGCTAAGAGGCACCGCGAAAGCGGACGTAAAGTCCGCTAACGCGGCACGCGGGAGCTCTGCCCTTCGGTTCGTATCCGCAGCCTTTAGCGGCAAGGATGCATGAGCGATGGCTGTAGCAATCCTATTGCTTTTGATCGCGATCGCCTCGGTGTTGTTTCACCTCCTGAGCCCGTGGTGGTGGACGCCGCTCGCCTCGAACTGGCACTACATCGACGACACGATCACCCTGACGTTCTGGATCACTGGAGCGGTGTTCTCAGCGGTCGTGGTGTTCATGGCCTATTGTGTGTTCCGCTTTCGTCACAAAGAGGGACGCAGGGCCGACTACAATCCCGAAAACAAGAAGCTCGAAGGGTGGCTCACCATCGCGACCGCAGTGGGCGTCGCAGCGATGTTGGCCCCCGGCCTTGTTGTCTGGCACCAGTTCGTCACCGTCCCAGCCGATGCGACCGAAATCGAGGTCATGGGGCAGCAGTGGATGTGGAGTTATCGGCTGCCCGGAAAGGATGGCCGGCTCGGGACATCAGATGCTCGCAAGATCAGCGCTGAGAATCCTATGGGATTGAGTCCGAACGATCCAAACGGACAGGACGACATTGTCATTCAGAACGACGACCTGCACCTCCCGGTTGGGAAACCGGTGAAGGTGTTGCTCCGCTCGATTGACGTCTTGCATGATTTCTATGTGCCCGAGTTCCGCGCGAAGATGGATATGATACCGGGGTCGGTGACCTATTACTGGTTCACGCCCACGCGCGCCGGAACGTTCGATGTCCTTTGTGCTGAGCTCTGCGGTAGCGCGCATGCGCAGATGCGAAGCAAGGTTATTGTCGAGGAAGAGAAAGACTATCACGCGTGGCTCGAGAAGCAGCGGACTTTCGCCGAACTGTCGGGACAGCCCAACGTTGCGAAGGCCGCTTACAAGACAAAGAGCGAGTGAAGACAGACCGAGTGAAGACAGACGAAGAGACGCCACATCTTGTCAGGCGAAGTCTTCGTCAAAGAGAGGACCAGGGAGGTTGTTCCGATGGTCGATATCCCGTTGGACACAGTCGCAGGCATTCCGCCGGCTGAAGTGGGCGAGGTTGAACTCTATCATCCGAGAAGCTGGTGGACGAGGTACGTCTTTTCTCAGGATGCCAAGATTATCGCCGTGCAGTACTCGATCACGGCGATGGCGATCGGAATGGTCGCGCTGGTGCTGTCCTGGCTGATGCGGCTGCAGCTGGGATTCCCCGGTACATTCTCATTCATCGATGCGAACCAGTATCTCCAGTTCATCACCATGCACGGCATGATCATGGTGGTCTATCTTCTCACCGCGCTGTTTCTGGGAGGTTTTGGTAACTACCTTATCCCGCTGATGGTCGGCGCCCGCGACATGGTGTTCCCCTATGTGAACATGCTGAGCTACTGGATCTACCTGCTCGCCGTCGTGGTTCTGGTCTCGACCTTCTTCGTGCCCGGCGGGCCCACCGGCGCCGGCTGGACCCTGTACCCCCCGCAGGCAATTCTCTCCGGTACTCCCGGGCAGGATTGGGGCATCGTCCTCATGCTGGCTTCCCTGATCCTGTTCATCATTGGCTTCACCATGGGCGGGCTGAACTACGTGGTGACGGTGCTGCAGGGGCGTACGCGCGGCATGACGTTGATGCGCATGCCGTTGACGGTGTGGGGCATCTTCACGGCCACCGTGATGGCGCTGCTGGCCTTCCCGGCACTGTTCGTCGCCTCGGTCATGCTGCTGCTCGACCGCCTCTTGGGAACCAGCTTCTTCATGCCTACGCTGGTCGAGATGGGGCAGCTCACCAAGTATGGCGGCGGCAGCCCGATCATGTTCCAGCACCTTTTCTGGTTCTTCGGTCATCCCGAGGTCTACATCGTCGCCTTGCCGGCCTTCGGCATCATTTCCGATCTGATCAGCGTCCACGCGCGAAAGAACATCTTCGGCTATCGCATGATGGTCTGGGCCATCGTGGGAATCGGCGCCCTCAGCTTTGTCGTCTGGGCGCACCACATGTACGTGAGCGGCATGAACCCGTATTTCGGGTTCTTCTTTGCCACGACGACGCTCATCATTGCCATCCCGACTGCGATCAAGGTCTACAATTGGGTGCTGACCCTTTGGCGCGGCGACATTCATCTCACCATTCCAATGCTGTTCGCGCTGGCGTTCATCGTCACCTTCGTGAACGGCGGCTTGACCGGTCTGTTTCTTGGCAATGTGGTCGTGGACGTTCCGTTGTCCGACACGATGTTCGTTGTCGCCCATTTTCACATGGTGATGGGTATTGCGCCGATCATGGCCGTGTTCGGCGGACTCTATCATTGGTATCCGAAAGTCACCGGACGAATGCTCAATGAGGGGCTTGGGCGATTCCACTTCTGGGTCTCGTTCCTCGGCGCCTATGCGATTTTCTTTCCCATGCACTATCTGGGCCTGCTCGGCATGCCCCGCCGCTATCATGACATCGGCGAAACGTCTTTCGTTCCGGCATCGGCCCATGACCTCAATGCGTTCATGAGCATCGCGGCCCTGATCGTCGGCTTTGCCCAGCTCGTGTTCCTGTTCAATCTGGTCTGGAGCCTGTTCAAAGGAAAGGAGGCCGGCGGCAATCCCTGGGGAGCCGCATCGCTGGAATGGCAAACTCCGGAGACCCCGCCGGCGCACGGCAATTGGGGCAAGGAGCTCCCGATCGTCTATCGCTGGGCCTATGATTACAGCGTCCCCGGCGCCGGCAGGGATTTCGTGCCGCAAAATGAACCACCGGCCGGATTGTCGGCGCAGGGGTCCCACCCATGAGCGTCATTATCCTGTTCATGGCTGGAATGGTAGCAATCGCGGGGTGGTGGCTCTCGCAACAGCGACTGACAGCCAAGCCATGGCTGGAGCAGGGAGTGATGGTCGACCTGCGCGAGGAGGGCGTTTCATCGCCCCCCGCCGCCAAGATCGGATTGGGCGTATTTCTCGCAGTCGTCGGCTCGTTGTTCGCACTCTTCATCAGCGCTTACTCCATGCGCATGACCATGGTGGATTGGCGGGCGGTGCCGATGCCGAGGCTGCTGTGGTTCAACACAGCCGTCCTGGTCCTGAGCAGTGTGGCGCTGCAAGCGGCATACATGGCCGCGCGCCGGAACGACATTGACGGCGTCATCTATGGTCTGTGTGCAGGCGGAGCATCCGTCGTTACATTCCTGATCGGGCAGCTGCTGGCATGGCGCGAGCTGAGCGTCGGGGGGTATTTCCTCGCGTCCAATCCAGCCAACTCGTTCTTCTATCTGATTACTGCTGTGCACGGGTTGCATCTGATGGGCGGTCTCGTCGCCCTCGGCAGAACGACCGCCAAGGTTTGGCATGGAGCGCCGGTGACACAGGTGCGCCTGAGCGTGGAGCTCTGCGCCATCTACTGGCACTTCCTGCTGCTGGTCTGGCTGGTTCTGCTCGGCCTGCTGACCGGCTGGACGGACAATTTCCTCGACATCTGTCGCCAGTTGCTGAGTTAGGGAGGGCGGGGACGACATGGCAGACACGGCGCTGACAAACAACATAGAACCGCCGCCGCAGGCTGCAGGTTGGCGAGCTATTGCCGCCGACTGGTCCTCGGACCAGCGCGCCTTCAAGAACGTTTCCTGGGGGAAGGCCATGATGTGGATCTTCCTTCTCAGCGACACCTTCATTTTCAGTTGCTTTCTGCTGTCGTACATGACGGCGCGAATGTCCACGACCGTGCCGTGGCCGAATCCCAGCGAGGTCTTCGCCCTTAGGATCGGGGGCAAGGAAATCCCGCTCATCCTCATCGCCATCATGACCTTTGTCCTGATCAGCAGCAGCGGGACGATGGCGATGGCCGTCAACTTCGGCTATCGGCGCGACCGTGTGAAGACGGCAGCCTTGATGTTTGCGACCGCGGCATTCGGCGCGACGTTCGTCGGAATGCAGGCCTTCGAATGGACCAAGCTGATCATGGAAGGCGTCCGGCCCTGGGGCAACCCCTGGGGTGCGGCCCAGTTTGGCTCAAGCTTCTTCATGATCACCGGCTTCCATGGCACCCACGTGACGATCGGCGTGATCTTCCTGATCGCCATTGCGCGAAAGGTTTTGCGGGGAGACTTCGATGTCGAAAGGCGCGGCTTTTTCACGAGCCGGAAAGGGCACTACGAGATCGTCGAAATCACTGGCTTATACTGGCACTTCGTCGATCTCGTGTGGGTGTTCATCTTTGCGCTTTTTTATCTCTGGTGAGGTCGCAGCATGACAAACGCCGCGGTACATTTGGAAGCCCAGCAACATTCGCCGCAGGGTCACGCGCATGACGCAGCCGCATCCGAAATCACCCACGCCGAGGGCCAGCAGCATCCGATCAAGCTTTATCTCGTGGTCTGGGGATGGTTGTTCGTTCTCAGCACCTGCTCGTACCTCGTCGACTATTTCGGCTTCCAGGGCTATCTCAGATGGTCGCTGATCCTGCTGTTCATGGTGTTGAAGGCTGGCCTGATCGTCGCCGTGTTCATGCACATGGCCTGGGAGCGGCTGGCCTTAACCTACGCGATCCTGCTGCCGCCGCTGCTGGTGTTGGTCTTCGTGGCGATCATGGTGTTCGAATCCGACTACACGCATCTGCTCCGGGTCTTATTCTTCGCTCCGACGGCGTAGCTACGGTTGGTTGGTATCCGGGAGCGGGCCATTGAGGGCCCGCGGGAGGCCGGCGCGATGGTTGAGGACCGCGAAGGGGCCGCCGCAGTCGCCTGAGCTGGCGATCGCCGAAATGGGTCACATCGGCGGCAGCAGATCCGCCACGGCCTGCCGCGCGGCCGCATTCTCCTCCGGCAGGCCGATCGAGACGCGCAGCCAGGTTTCGTAATGCGGCTGGGCGCGGCCGATGATGATGCCGCGCGCCGCGAGCATGGTGGCGGCCTCGGCATGCGGACGACCGCAATCGAAGAACACGAAATTGGCCTGTGACGCGCTGAAGCGGCGCTTCCGTTCGCGCAGCAGCGCGTGCCAGGCCTCGCGTTCGGCCGCGACCTTGGCGTGGACGGCAGTCACGTAGTCGCGATCGCCAAGGCTTGCCGACGCCGCCACGAGGCTCAGCCGGTTCAGCCCGAAGAAGGCGCCGATGCCCATCTGCTTGAGCGATGCGGCGAGCGGTTTCGGCGACAGCGTGTAGCCGATCGCAAGGCTCGCGAGCCCATGGATCTTGGAGAAGGTTCTGAACACCGCAACGTTGGCGCCTGCGCGCACCAGTGGCGCGACGGTGCGGGTCTCGAAGTCCGGCGTGAACTCGAGATAGGCCTCGTCGACGATCACCAGCGCACGCGTCGACAATTCGCGCACCGCCTCGATGAACAGCGAAGCGTCGCTCACCGTGCCCGAGGGATTGTGGGGATTGACGAGGTACACCGCGCGCGTGCTGCGGTCGACGGCGGCTGCGAGCGCCGGCAGGTCGTTCTCGAGCCGGTCGTTCAGGGGCACGCCGATCACGGTGCCGCCGGCTGGCGCCACGGCGTCGACGAGGGCCGTGTAGCCGGGCTCGGAGTAGACGAACGCGCCGCCCGGCCCGCCATAGGCGGAGAGATAGAGCCCGAGCACGTTGAGGTTCTCGCCGAGCACGATCTGATCGGCTGCAATGCTTTCGCGCGCGGCGATCGCGGCCGTCAGTTCGTCGACGTCGTGTCCGGTGTAGCGGGCGAGGCCCGCGAGATCGGCCTTGATCGCCGCGACGGACAGAGGCGATGGCCCGAACGGGTTCTCGTTCAGGGCAAGGTGGATCGGTGGATGGGGCGGGGTGTCAGACATCACGGGATATGGCCGGCTCAGGGTTGCGGCCCCGGCCAGCAACAGCCATGCGCGGCGATCGAGCAGGACCAAGTGACGCTCCTCGCGACTGGAAGAGGCAGATACGCGATCATCCTGCCGCTACCGGCGCAGGGCAAGTCGACTTCGCCGGCGCGCCTTCAACTCGCGTTGATGTGGGTGATCCGGCCGGCGCGATGCGTCTCAGCTGCGGTCGGGATAGCCGTGCAGCATCAGCCGGTCGGAGCGCACTTCCCAGCGCTCCAGCCGGTCGAGGAAGCTCATGCCGAGCAGGTTGGTTTTCATCTGGCCATGCGGCACGACCAGCGCCGGCACCGAGCGTTCCACCAGCTTGCCGATCGCGAGCCGGTCCAGCGTGAGCCGTGCCGCCTTGGTGTGGCCGCCCGCGGTCTCGACGTCGACGTCGTATTCCAGCAGCTCCAGCGGCAGCCCCGCCGCCTTGGCGGTCTCGTAGGTCAGCACGACGGAGGTGGCGCCGGTGTCGACCACCATGGGTGCGGCAACGCCGTTGATCTTGGCGCGCAGGGCGAACTCGCCGCCCTTCATGCGCTCGATCTCGACCGCGTTGGTGGGGGGGCTCGCCTTGGCCCTGAAGGCCCGGCTGCGCAGGACCTCCGAGACGGTGTCGCTGGCGAGAGCAGCCTGTTCGGGATCCTTGTAGATGATCACGGCGCCCGCAGTGAGCACCATGGTCACGAGAACGAGCGCCACCTTGTTCATGCGGCGCCTCCGCTCCGGAAGGACAGGCTCAGCCGCGCGTGCGCGTCATCGCGGGCAGGCCGGCGTCGTGCATGCGTGCGGCCAGCCGCTCCATCAGCGCCAGCCGCTCGTCGCGCGGCATGCGTCCCCAGCGGGCGATTTCCGGCAGCGTGCGGCCGCAGCCGAAGCAGAGCTTCGTTTTCGGGTCGATGATGCAGACGGCGATGCACGGCGTGTCCTGGCTCATCGTCCGAGTGTGAAAGGTTCTGCCGCCCTCGTGCAAGTGCGATCATCTCACAGTCCCGTTCCGGCATTCATGATGGGTTTGCGAAGCCGCCGCTTCTCCTGGACCGGCGGGGTTGTGGGTTCCGGCTGCAATGGCGGTGCCTCATCGGACAGCGGCGCGAGCGCCGACATCACCCGCTCCGGCGGGAAAGTGACGATCACCTCGGTGCCGATCCGGACCTTGGACTTCAGCGTGAACGTGCCGCCATGCATCTCGATCAGGTTCTTGGCGATGGGCAGGCCGAGTCCCGCACCCTGTTCGGCCGACTTGATGGAGTTCGAGCCTTGGCCGAACGAGGCGAGCACGATCGGGATCTCGTTCTCGGGGATGCCGGAGCCGGTGTCCTTGACGCTGAGATACTGGCCGCCAGAGGCCGTCCAGCCGGCCTTCAGCCAGATGTCGCCGCCCTGCGGCGTGAACTTGATCGCGTTGGACAGAAGGTTGAGCACGATCTGGCGGATCGCGCGCTCGTCCGCCCACAGCCGCGGCATGCTCCGCTCGAACACCTCGTGAATGGTGATACCGCGGCTCGTGGCGCGCAGCTTCAGCAGGTGGTGGCAGTCGGCGATCACGTGCACCAGCGCGACGGCCTCCTCGTTGAGCTCGTAGCGGCCGGCCTCGATGCGCGAGAGGTCGAGGATCTCGTTGATCAGGTTGAGCAGGTGAACGCCTGAATTGTGGATGTCGGCGGAATACTCCTTGTAGACCGGCACGGCATGGACGCCGAAGATCTCGCTCTTCATCACTTCGGAGAAGCCGAGGATGGCGTTCAGCGGCGTGCGCAGCTCGTGGCTCATCTGCGCAAGGAAACGCGATTTCGCGACATTGGCGGCCTCGGCGCGGTAGCGCGCCTCGTCGGAAATCGCCTTGGCCTGCTCGAGCTCGCCGATCAGCGCGTCTTTTTCGGCGCGCGCCTCGAGGGTGGCGAGCGTCGTCGAATGCAGCTGGTGAGCGAGCAGAACGAAGTAGCCCTCGGCTGCGACCGCGAAACCGGCGAGCAGATAGTTGTCGAACGTGCCTGAGAGCGCGAGGCTGAGCGTGATCGCGACCGTCACAGGCGCGGTGACCGCAACCGCCGCAACGGGCAGGTTGGCCGCGAGCATGCTGGAGACGGCGATCACCAGCAGCATCAGGAACATCATCAGCGTGCCGGACACCTCCGCCAATGCGGGGTGGATCAGGATCGCCATCCAGCACACGCCGTAGAGCAGGTCGAGCAGCACGAAGCGCGTCCGCCAGCGCCGCGTCGCCGCCAGCGACGGCTGCTCGGCGAGGAAGTTGGTGCAGTTGCGCACGATGGCTGCGTGAATGCAGAGCACGCCGCAGGTCCAGGCGCCGGCCGCCAGCGCATGCAGCCATGCGCTGAGCATCAGCCCGGTCGCGACCACCAGTAGTATCACGATGTAGGAGGCGGAGATCCGGGTCTGGGCGTATTGGCGCAGCAGTTCGCGATCGAAGGCCGGCCGTGTTCCCGAGGTCGACGTTAACCGGTCGCGCGCCTCACGCACCCGCTGCTGCGCGGCCCGGCGCTGACTTGCCGGTGCAAGCGCCGGCGGATCTGCTGGAAGCTCGACCACCTCAGGCTTTTCAGCGGGTTTACTCATCAAACAACACAAATCCTGCCCGGAGTGCACGGGCTGCTTTCTGCATTGTCTATAACTGGCCCCAAATCCTTAAGACGGATTATAGACAACGAAAAATTTGCGTTAACCGCGCGTTAATTTAACCTTTGCGGCGGAGCGCGATGCTGAGCACGCGCAGACGCCGCCAGCCGATCACCATGCCCGTCATGCTGAAGGCCAAGCCGAGTGTGGACAGGCCGACGATGATGAGCGTGCGCAGCGCCGGATAGGCGAGCAGGGTCGGGAAGTCCAGCGTGTGCAGCGCCTGATACAGCCAGCGATAGACGCGCCTGGAAGGATCGAGCTTATCGAGCACGGCGCCGGAGGCCGCGTCGACATGATACCAGGTGTCGCCGCAGACCACGCGATAGACCGGCGCATCCGGCACGTCAGAGGCGAACGGATGATCGTCGCCCGGCTCGACATCGATCGATCTCGCGCAATCGCTGCGAAGGCGGCCCGTCACCGCATTGACATCGGCGGGCTGCAGCAAGCGGCCGATGATCCGCGGCGCCGAGCCGTCCAGCACCGAGATCTGCTGCTGGCTCAGCGCTCGCCGGGCGCGCTGATGGATACGGCCGCCGAACGCAAACCATTCGATCTCGCGGGCCTCGCCGCGAACGGCCGCGAGTGCCGTTGCGGCGAGACCAGTCCAGTCCGGTTCGCCGATGAGGACTTCCTCTTCGGAGGCGGTGAGACGGCCGGTCGCGAACAACCGGCCATGGTCCATCGACAGCCAGCCGCTGACGATCCACGTCAGCACGAATTGCGCGCAGAGCAGGCCGGCCCAGTGATGCCACAGGTGCCAGCCCCGGTAGCGCGATGTCAGCCGCGCCTTGCTCAGTCTCAGCCTGATCGGGCCGAGCAGGGCGCCCGTCACGGCGGCGATGACCGCCGCCAGCGACAGCCACCACACCGTGACGTCCCAGGCCGCCCAGTCCTTGCGCAGCAGGGTCGGATAGATCCAATGGACGACGCTGCCGGCATAGTTCCAGGAGCGTTCGAAGCGTGTGGTGTCGAGCACGACCTCGCCGGTCCGCGAGGAGACGTAGAGCTCGGTGCCATCGCCGTCGTTGAGCGCGATCCGATAGAGTGGTCGATGCGCGTCGAACCGGTTCGGCACCGTCCACTGATCGTAAGTGTCGAGCGCTGCAACGGCGGCCCCTGTGGCGTCGATTCCACGCCGTTGTGCCGTGGTGCGCGCAACGGACAAGGCGAGGTCTGGGTTGGCCACGTCGGCCGTGGCCAGCGTGTCGGCATGAACGGCCACGCTGCGGTCGGCGGTGGAGATCACGTAGACGGGACCGTCCACGCGCTGCCACAGTCGGATACGGCCGGGACGATCGATGCCACGCGCGGCGAGGGCCTCTGCTGGGCCGTGCAGGGGTGTGGCGAGGTCGAGCGGCGCGAGCCCGGCGAACCGCTTGCTCTCCGTCTGCGCCGGGAACGGCACGTAGTGTATCACGATCCCGGTCGCGAACCACAGCACGAACAATGGACCGAGCGGGATGCTCAACCAGCGGTGCGTGAGGATCAGCGCCCGGATCATGCGGCCTCAGAACTTGAACGAGGCTTCGACCTCGTAGGTGCGGGGCGCCCCGAGGAAGATCTGATCTGGATAGAACGGATCGCTCCAGGCCGCATAGCGCTTGTCGGTGACGTTGCGGGCGCGGAAGGTCAGACGTGTGCTGGTTGCGGTGGCGAACATCGGCACCCGCGGCAGATCGACGAAGGCAAACAGGTCGGCGGTGGTGTAGGCGAGCAGCTTCGCGGTGTTGGCATCGGTGCTCCAGCGGTCGCCGACATGGCGCACCGAGAAGCCGAGCTCGACCGGCCACCAGCCCGGATTGAGGAAGCGGTAGGAGCCGCCGCCATTGACGATCACGGCGGGGATGTTGGGCGGCGTGTTGCCGGAGAAGGAGCCGCCGCCCGCGAGATCGTAGTCGGCGTAGCGCGCGCGCACATAGGTGACGTTACCCCACAGCTTGCTCTCCGGCGTCGGCCTGATCGCAGCGGCGATCTCGATGCCTTGCGATTTCACCTTGCCGGCGAGGTTGAGCTGCTGGCCGGCCTGGGCGCTGTAGACGTTGTTGCGCACGATGTCGAAGGCGGAGAAGGTCCACTCGGCCCGCCCGTTCCACAGCAGCTGCTTGACACCGGTCTCGTAGCTGCGTGAGTCCGAAAGCGTCAGGTTCTGCGTCGGGCTCAGCAGGAAGATGCTGTCGGCCGAGATGTCGGTTGCCGTGGCATATTGGCTATAGAAGGTCGTGCCAGGGAGCGCTTCCCAGGTATAACCGATGCGCCCGGTGACCGGCTGCCAGCTTGTCGAATAGGGAAAGCCAGGCCTCACGGCGCCGTCCCTGATCCAGTTGCGATCAAGCGTGAACGGGTTGTAGCGCAGGCCGCCGACCAGCGCGAAGCTGTCCGTGAGCTTCAACCGGTCTTCGAGGTTGAGTGCGACGCTGTCGATGGTGGCGGTCTGCAACTGTGTCCTCAGGTCGCCATAGGTCCCCCGGTCGAAACCGACCAACGGGACCGAGTCACCAGGAAAGTTCGCCGCGCCTGGGCGCGTGAAGTCGAGATGCGAGCTCTCGACCGAGGTGACGAGACGGTTGGCGAGACCGAGCACGCTGCCGTTCCAGGTGACGTCGGTGATGTTGCCGACCATGTTCTGGTTGTGATGGACGAAGAACCGCTCGCGATCCACCGTGTTGGTGGCTGCGTTGAAGGCCGACACCTCATTGTTGTACCAGTCGCGGCTGGCATTGTAATTGTAGACTTGGCTTCTCAGCTTGACGTCGTTGCTCAGGTCCCATTCGAACCCGCTGCGGACCCAGGATTCCTTGATCGTCTTGTGGCCGTCGACCACGTTGTAGTTGGTCGACAGCGTGCGGCCGTCGATCGTCACGGCACCGAGATCGGTGCCGTTGTAGGCGGACAACTTGGTGCCGGAGACGATGCCGCTGGTCGCATTGGCGCCGCTGTAGGTGGCCGGCACCAGCGGCGTGCCCTCATAGGGCTTGGCCTTGTAGTCCTTGAACTCGGCCGCGACGAAGGTCTTGAAGCTGTCGGACAGGCGGTAGCCGAGCTGACCCGAGACGTGCACGTTCTTGAACTCGGTGTCGTCGATGAAGCCGACCTCCTTGGACCGGCTGATGTCGAAGCGATAGTCGAGCCCTTGGACGGTCGTGCTGCCGCCCGAGCCGAAGCCGCTGCGGAAGCTGCCGCGCTGGTCGAAGCCGACGAAGGCCTCGTTCCGGACCGGACCGGTATGCGGCGCCTTGGTCACGAAATTGATGGTGCCGCCGACCGCGCCCTGACCCGAGATCAGGGAGGAGGGGCCCTTGAGAAACTCGACGCGGTCGAGATTGAAGGTCTCCATCGTCAGCGCGGTGAAGCCGGTCGGGCCGATATTGATGCCGTTGTAGAGGACGTTGACCTGGTTGCCCTGGAAGCCGCGCATCGCAAAGCCGACGTCGTTCGGCGCATCGCCGGCGCTGACGCCGGTGGCGCCTTTCACCGCATCGACCGTCGTGTGATAGCCCTGCTCGCGCAGCGTCTCGGCGCCGACCACCTCGAGCGAGGCGGGCACCTCGCGCACCGTGAGGCCCAGCCGGCTTCCGCTCGCGGGCGTCGCGTTGCTGTTGAGCAGCGTGGCCGCTGCCGTGTCGGAGGAGGCGGCCGATGGACCTGCTGCGGGCAATGGCGCCGCGAGGCGACGGGGCGCAGGACGCGAGGTTCGATTGGACGTTCGGTTCGGTGATGCCGTACGGCCGGCGGCCTGCCGCTGGCGCGGCGCATCGACCGTAACGTCCGGCAGCAGCGTGTCGGCGGGCGGCCGGCCGGCCGGATTGGAGGCCGACTGCGCCTGAGCCGCCGGCATGGCCGCCCAGCCTGCTGCCACCAGCCCGATCAGCGATATCGACCCCCACACCTCTCGCACGCTCATTCCGCCCCCCACCACGGGGACCGGCTGCGCCGGCTCCCGCGTTCCAAGCCTTACGTTCACGACGATGGGGACGAGACTTAGTCGAAGTTCTCGGGCGCGTAATGTTATAACATTACACATCCGACATTCTAACAGAGCCTGTCTCGATCCAGCAACACATGCGAACGATTAGCGATTGCAACGGGTATCAGCGAGTCGCGAGGCGCGCAATGGCGCTCGGCTGGGGACTCGTCAGGGAGGGCGCAGGCTGGGTCATGGCCATGGCCCGATGGCGGTGAACGAGCCAGCCAGCCGTCACGAGAGGCCAAGTACGAACGAGCAAATATGAACGTGCCGCCACCCGAAGCGAGTGGCGGCAGCTCGATCGAATCGAGGAGAACGAGATTACTTCTCCAGCCGCGCCAGGAGGCTCGACGTATCCCAGCGCTTGCCGCCGAGCTTCTCGACCTCGGAATAGAACTGGTCGACCAGCGCGGTCACCGGCAGATGGGCGCCGTTGCGACGGGCTTCGCTGAGGCAGATCGAGAGATCCTTGCGCATCCATTCCACTGCGAAACCAAAGTCATATTTGCCGTCGTTCATGGTCTTGTAGCGGTTCTCCATCTGCCAGGACTGGGCGGCGCCCTTGGAGATGGTTTCGATCACGGCGGCAACGTCGAGGCCCGACTTCTTCGCAAAATGGATGCCTTCAGAGAGACCCTGCACGAGACCCGCGATGCAGATCTGATTGACCATCTTGGTCAGCTGGCCGCTGCCGGCGGGTCCGAGCAGCTTGCACATGCGGGCGTAAGCCGCGATCACCGGCTCCGCGCCGGCATAGGCGTCCGGGGTGCCGCCGCACATCACGGTCAGTACGCCGTTCTCGGCACCGGCCTGGCCGCCGGAGACCGGCGCGTCGATGAATTTGAAGCCGGCCTTGGTGGCAGCGGCATCGAGTTCACGTGCCACTTCAGCCGAGGCCGTGGTGTGGTCGACGAAGGTCGCACCTTTGGCCATGCCGGCGAAAGCGCCGTCGGGGCCGATCGTGACCGAGCGCAGGTCGTTGTCGTTGCCGACGCAGCACATCACGAAGTCCTGGCCCTCGGCCGCCTGCTTCGGGGTGGCGGCGGTCTTGCCGCCGAACTTGTCGGCCCATTCCTTCGCCTTGGCCGCCGTGCGGTTGTAGACTGTCAGCTCGTGACCACCCTTCTTCACGAGATGTCCTGCCATGGGGAAACCCATGACACCGAGACCGATGAAAGCGACTTTAGCCATATGAGCTACCTTGACCTTGGGGTTCTGCCGGCGGCCTTGGGAGGGCCGGGCTGTTCTTGGAAAGGAACACTTCAGCAGCCGGCCGGGGCGCGGCGGCACGCTGGACGCCGCACCATAAACGCTTGAGAGGCGAGGGCAACGGCTTCGTGACGCATGCGAAAGCGCGGGCTCGTGCTAAAGAGGCATCATCATGACGGCTTGCAAAGGCGTCATCCCGCAACGAAATCCAGACGATCAACGAACCAGTCAGGGAGTGTCTCGCATGGGCGTCAGCGTCGGCGTGCTCGATCATTTCAACATCCGGACCCGCAATCTGCCAGAGACGGTGCGCTTCTATGAGCACGTGCTCGGGCTCGAAAATGGTGCGCGGCCGAACTTCGCATTCCCCGGCGCCTGGATGTACAGCGAGGGCCGGCCGGTGGTGCATCTGGTCGACATCTCTTCGACAGAGGAAGCCCAGAAGCCGGACTCCGGCGTCGTCCACCACGTCGCCTTCGTCAGCCGCGGCTTTGCCGGAATGAAGGCGCGGCTGGCCGCCAAGGGCATGCCGTTCGACGCGCGGCAGGTGCCCGGCGGGGAGCTGTGGCAGATCTTCGTGCGCGACCCCAACGGCGTGATGATCGAGCTCAATTACGAGGCAGCCAAGGAGCAGGCCGAGGACGCGCCGGTGGAGACTGCGTCCGACATCGGAACCAAGGTGGCGTTTTGAGCCGGCCGGCATTATGAAGCAGCGCAGCGGAGGGCCGGATCAATCCCGTCGGCGACGACGTAAGATCATGTCCGGCCAATATGATAGGGCGCGACGATGTGGCGCGTTCTGAACGTTTTCAGGAGACGCGCCGTGAGCGTGACGCAGCAACAGGTCATCGAGGCTCTCAAGCGGGTTCGTTCCCCGCGCGGCGTGGCGCTGCCCGACGCCGGCGCGCTGTCGCCGATCACGGCCAATGACGGCAAGGTGTTCTTCTCGATCAATGTCGAGGCCAGCGAGGCGCGCGCCTGGGAGGATACCCGTGCCCAGGCTGAGGCCGCCGTGCGCGCCATTCCGGGCGTGACCACGGTCATGGTGGCGCTGACCGCCGAGCGCAAGCCGGGCGCGACGCCGCCTCCGCGGCCGTCCGGTGTGCAGCCGGCTGCAGCCCACCGTCCGCCGCACCAGCACCAGCACCCGGCCGACTCGCCAATGGCGCGCCAGGCCGCCATTCCCGGCATCACCGCGGTCATCGCGGTGGCTTCGGGCAAGGGTGGTGTCGGCAAGTCGACGACGGCCGTCAATCTCGCGCTGGGCTTGCGCGATCTCGGGCTCAAGGTCGGCCTGCTCGATGCCGACATCTACGGACCGTCCGTGCCCAAACTGACCGGCCTGCACGAGAAGCCGCAGCTCACGTCCGACAAGAAGATGATCCCGCTGTCGCGCTTCGGCCTTGCGATCATGTCGATCGGCTTCCTGGTCGAGGAGGACAGTCCGATGATCTGGCGCGGGCCGATGGTGATGTCGGCGATCAACCAGATGCTGCGCGACGTTGCCTGGGGCACGCTCGATGTGCTCATCGTCGACATGCCGCCGGGTACTGGCGATGCCCAGCTGACCCTGGCGCAGAACGTGCCGCTCAAGGGGGCGGTGATCGTGTCGACCCCGCAGGACCTGTCGCTGATCGACGCCCGGCGCGGGCTCGCGATGTTCCGCAAGGTCAACGTGCCCGTGCTCGGCATCATCGAGAATATGAGCTACTTCCAGTGCCCGCAATGCGGCACCCGGTCCGACATCTTCGGCCATGGCGGCGCGCGCCACGAGGCCGAGCGGCTCGGCGTGCCGTTCCTGGGTGAGATCCCGTTGCACATGGACATCCGCGCCACGTCCGACGCCGGCAATCCCGTGGTCGAGAGCGAGCCCAACGGACCGCACGCGGCGATCTATCGAACCATCGCGTCGGCCGTCCGGGACCAGCTCAAGGACGCTATCGCCGCTGCTTGATGCAGTGCAGCGAAGTGCGACTATTGGACGGTTTGTCAGCCCATCGTCGCGTTTTCGCTTAACCGGTTCCGTGCTAAAGCCGCGGCCGGATCGTCTTCGACTCGATGCGGCCAATCGCATCGGCGGATCAACGCAATTGCAAACGGGAAACGCCCCCAACAAGGAGATGCCTTAAGATGAAGCGTCGTGATTTTCTGAAGGTTTCGGCCGCGGGCGCCGCGGCGACGGGCGCGATCGCCTCGCCGGCGATTGCGCAGTCGTCGCCGGAGATCAAGTGGCGGCTGACTTCGAGCTTCCCCAAGTCGCTCGACACCATCTATGGCGGCGCGACGGAGCTCGCCAAGTACGTCGCCGAAATGACCGACAACAAGTTCCAGATCCAGGTGTTCGCGGCCGGCGAAATCGTGCCTGGCCTGCAGGCGCTGGACGCCACGGCCAACGGCACCGTCGAGATGTGCCACACCGTCTCCTACTACTATGTGGGCAAGGACCCGACCTTCGCGATCTACGCCTCTGTGCCGTTCGGTCTCAATGCCCGGCAGCAGAACTCCTGGCTATTCCAGGGCGGCGGCAACGAGCTCGCCAACGAGTTCTTCAAGAAGTTTGGCGTCATCGGTTTCCCCTGCGGCAACACCGGCACCCAGATGGGCGGCTGGTTCCGTAAGGAGATCAAGACCGTTGCTGACCTGTCCGGCCTGAAATTCCGCATCGGCGGCATCGCCGGTCAGGTGCTGCAGAAGGTCGGCGTGGTGCCGCAGCAGCTCGCCGGCGGCGACATCTACCCGGCGTTGGAGAAGGGCACCATCGATGCGGCCGAGTGGGTCGGCCCCTATGACGACGAGAAGCTCGGCTTCCAGAAGGTTGCCAAGTACTACTACTATCCGGGCTTCTGGGAGGGCGGTCCGACCGTCCATGCCTATACCAACCTGGACAAGTGGAATTCGCTGCCCAAGAACTACCAGGCCATCCTGACCAACGCGACGATGGCCGCGAACACCTGGATGGCGGCGCGCTACGACATGCAGAACCCGTCGGCCTTGAAGCGCCTGGTCGCCGGCGGCACCCAGCTGCGCCCGTTCACCAACGAGGTGCTGGAAGCCTGCCTCAAGGCGACCAACGAGCTGTGGGGCGAGATCTCGGCGAAGAATCCCGACTTCAAGAAGTCGATCGACGCCATGCAGGCCTACCGCTCGGATGAGTATCTGTGGTGGCAGGTGGCCGAGTACACCTACGACAGCTTCATGATCCGCTCGCGCACCCGCGGCTGATCTGAAAAGTTCGATCGGCGGTTTGAGTTCAAGCCCGGCCTCGCAAGAGGCCGGGCTTTCGCGTTGCGACAACGTTTCGCGATGGCACTCCTGCGCTGTTTGATCCACACTGGAACCGAGGCCTCGCAAGAAGGCTGCCCAGGAATGGACACACATCACACGGGAGGGAAGGACTATGAAGCGGAGAGACTTCATCAAGGTCACCGGGCTCGGCGCTGCCGGCGCCGCCACGATCGCCGCGCCCGCGATCGCGCAGTCGCTGCCCGAGATCAAATGGCGCATGACCACGAGCTGGCCGAAATCGCTCGACACGCTGCACGGCGGCGCCGAGATGATGGCCAAGATGGTCGGCGAGGCCACCGACAACAAATTCCAGATCCAGACCTTCGCGGCCGGCGAGATCGTGCCCGGCCTGCAGGTGCTCGATGCCGTGCAGAATGCCACCGTCGAGATGGGCCACACCGCGTCGTATTATTACTTCGGCAAGGACCCGACCTTCACCTTCGGCTCGTCGGTGCCATTTGGCCCCAACATGCGCATCAATCAGGCGTGGTACCTGATGGGCGGCGGCAAGGAGATCCTCAACGACTTCTACAAGAGCTACAACGTCACCTCGCTGCTCGCCGGCAACACCGGCTGCCAGATGGGCGGCTGGTTCCGCAAGGAGATCAACACCGTCGATGATCTCAACGGCATGAAATTCCGCATCGGCGGCTTCGCCGGCCGGGTCATGCAGAAGCTCGGCTGCGTGCCGCAGCAGCTGGCCGGCGGCGATATCTATCCTGCCTTGGAAAAGGGCACGATCGATGCCGCTGAATGGGTCGGTCCCTATGACGACGAGAAGCTCGGCCTCTACAAGGTCGCGCCGCACTACTACTTCCCGGGCTGGTGGGAGGGCGGTCCGATGCTGCTCGCCATGATCAACCTCGACAAGTGGAACGCGCTGCCGAAGCACTATCAGAAGCTCTTGGAGCTGGCCGGCCACTATGCCAACAACTGGATGATGGCGAAGTACGACTCGGCCAACCCGCTGGCGCTGCGCAAGCTGCTCGCCGGCGGCGCCAAGCTGCACCCGTTCCCGCAGCCGGTCATGGAGGCCTCGTTCAAGGCCGCCAAGGAGCTGCATGCCGAGGTCGCTGCGACCAATCCCAACTTCAAGAAGGCACTGGAGTCGCTGACCGCCTATTCGGCCGCCGGCTATTCCTGGTTCCAGGTCGCCGAGGTCGGTTACGACAACTTCATGGCGCGGCGTTCGCAGAGCTGAGGCGGCGGCCAGCGCTGTTTCCGCGTCATTGCGAGCGCAGCGAAGCAATCCAGGGCTGCGCGCGTGATCCTGGATTGCTTCGGCGCAAGGGCGCCTCGCAATGACGGGCTGATAGAGACGGCCCAAACAAAAACCCCGGAAGCGTGGCTTCCGGGGTTTTCTGCATTAGTTCGGAGCCGCCGGCTACTGCTTCGGCTGGCCGAAATCGAGCGGCGGCAGCTCGATCTGCGGTACCTCGATCTTGACCTTGTCGAGATCGACCGCGACCGGCTTGTCGAGCAGGCCCGTCACCGTGATCGGGAAGGCGATCACCAGCAGCACCATGATCGCCTGCAGCCCGATCCAGGGCATCGCGCCCCAATAGATGTCGGAGCTCTTCACTTCCTTCGGCGCGACGCCGCGCAGGTAGAACAGCGCGAAGCCGAACGGCGGATGCAGGAACGAGGTCTGCATGTTGACGCACAGCATGACGCCGAACCAGATCAGCGCGGCCTCCGGTCCCACCACCGGCGCCAGGATCTTCTGCGCGATCGGCGCGATCATCGGCAGGATGATGAAGGCGATCTCGAAGAAGTCGAGGAAGAAGGCCAGGAAGAAGATGAAGATGTTGATGAAGATCAGGAAGCCCCAGACGCCGCCGGGCAGCGAGGTCAAGAGGTGCTCCAGCCATTCGCCGCCGGAGACGCCCTGGAACACGACCGAGAAGCAGGTCGAGCCGATCAGGATGAAGGTGACCATGCAGGTGATGCGCATGGTGGTCTCGTAGCCCTGCTTGATCAGGTCGCGCAGGTCGGGAATGGCGGCGGCGCGGATGCACAGCCAGGCGACGGCGAGATAGGTGGCCGCGAAGCTGAGCTTGAACACGAGGTTCTCGGTGAACAGCATCGCCACGATGGTGCCGACACCGGCGGCGGCGACGCCGACGATCAGGATGGTGCGGTCGTTCGAGGTGAAGTTCTTGTGGTGGATCACGGCGAGCACGATGGCCCCGACCGCGCCCATGGCGCCGGCCTCGGTCGGCGTGGCCAGGCCCATCATCATGGTACCGAGCACGACGAAGATCAGCACCGCCGAGGGGATGATGCCCATCAGGCACTTCTTCCACAGCGCCCAGCCGGTCAGCGTGCGCGCCTCCTTCGGCACCGGCGGCAGGTGGCCCGGCTTGATCAGGCCGAGCACGAAGGTGTAGCCGGCGAACAGCAGCACCTGGAAGATCGAGGGGCCCCAGGCGCCGAGATACATGTCGCCGACCGACTTGCCGAGCTGGTCGGCGAGCACGATCAGCACCAGCGACGGCGGCACCAGCTGGGTGATGGTGCCGGAGGCGGCCAGCACGCCGGTGATGTAGCGCATATTGTAGCCGTAGCGCATCATGACCGGCATCGAGATCATCGCCATCGCGATCACCTGCGCCGCCACCGTGCCGGTGATCGCGCCCAGGATGAAGCCGACGATGATGACGGAATAGCCGAGGCCGCCGCGGATCGGACCGAACAGCTGGCCCATCGAGTCCAGCATGTCCTCGGCGAGCCCGCATCGTTCCAGGATCGCACCCATGAAGGTGAAGAACGGGATCGCGAGCAGGAGGTCGTTGGCGAGCACGCTGCCGAAGATGCGGCCCGGGATCGCCTGCAGGAAGTTGAGGTCGAAGAAGCCCAGATGGATGGCGAGGAAGCCGAACGAGAGGCCGACGGCGGCGAGCGTGAACGCCACCGGGAAGCCGATCAGCATCGCCAGGACCAGGCCGCCGAACATCAGCGGCGGCATCATCTCCAGCGTAATCATTGCGTCGGCCTCTCGTATTTGGCGTCGATCGTCACTTCACCGCGCAGCGCGGCGGCGCGCTTGATCACCTCGGAGAGACCCTGCAGCGCCAGCAGGACGAAGCCGGCGGGAATCGCGAGCTTGACCGGCCAGCGCAGCAGGCCGCCGGCATTGGCCGACATCTCGTTGACCGAGTAGGACTGCATGAAGAACGGCCACGACAGATAGGCCAGCAGCAGGCAGGTCGGGATCAGGAAGAACAGCGTGCCGATCAGGTCGAGCCAGAGCTGGCCGCGCTCGGACAGATAGAGATAGAGCAGCTCGACGCGGACATGCTCATTGCGGCGGAACGTGTAGGAGGCGCCGAACATCACCAGCAGCGCGAACATGTACCATTGCAGCTCCAGCCAGCCGTTCGACGAATAGCTGAAGGCGTAACGGATCATGGCGTTGATCGCGCTGACCAGGCAGGCCAGCAGCACCATGAGATTGCAGACGTAACCGATCTTTTCGTTGAGCTGATCGATGGCTGAACTGACTGCCAACAAGGGGCGCATCATGGTCTCCGCTGCGGGCGCTGATCAGGACAGCGCGCCTGAGCCCAAGGAAGGCGCGGTTTCGCGATCACGCTTGGCGTGCATGTCTTGATGACGACGCGCTTGGAGCGAATGCAACGAAACGTCCTCCCCCTCGACTGCTTCCGGCTCTTGTTCGGCGCTTGTGTGAGGGCGCGGAGCCCGATGGCCGCGCGGGGCCTGAAAGCGGGGGCACCATTTCAGCGCGCCGTCCTGCCGTCAATCGGAAAATGGACAGATTGACGCCGGGCCAACACCTTGCTGGCGCTTCGTAAACCGGCCGGGGCGCGGGCGACGGAGCGATGCCGAAAAAGCGGGCGCTCTGGCTGGAGGCGGCCTCTGCGGGCTGTTGCGACGCGATCGCTGCGGGCGAATGCGAGCGCCGATGATGGAGGGGCGGGTGCTGGCCTTGTAGGCGCATCCGTGGTCCCGCCTTCGAGACGCCCGCCTGGGCGGGCCCTCAGGATGAGGCCGCATTCATCCCGCACTCGACGTTTCCGCGACGATCGCGAAGCGCGCGCCCTGGCGACGCGATCTGCGCCTCAGAGCACGACCACGCCGGAGTGCTTGGCCTTGCTTTCCGGCTCGATGTGGATCGTGATCCAGCTGTGCTCATCGTCGCCGCGCAAGGCCGCTTCGATCCGGTCGCAGATCTCATGCGCCTGCTGGACCGACATCTGGCCGGGAACGACGAGATGAAACTCGATGAAGGTCATCTTGCCGGCGTGGCGGGTGCGGACATCATGCGCTTCCAGCGCGCCGTCCGCGTGTTCACTGATGATCCGGCGGATCCGCGCGAGCGTCTCGTCGGAGACGGCCTCGTCCATCAGCCCGCCGGTCGACTCCTTGAGGACCTGCCATCCCGACCACAGGATGTTGATGGCGACCAGCAGGGCCAGCGCCGGGTCGAGGATCGGCAGCTTCAACATCACCGCGAAGAGAAGTCCGATCACGACCCCGCCCGACGAGACGACGTCCGTCAGCAGATGCCGGCCGTCCGCCACCAGCGCCGGTGACCGCAGCCGCTTGCCGCGGGTGATCAGCAGCCAGCACCAGAAGGCGTTGAGCAGGCTCGCCAGTCCGTTCACGGCCAGGCCTTCGATCGGCGCCGACAGCAGCCGGGGATTGAAAAAGTTGCCGTAGGCCTCGTGGACGATCAGCAGCGCCGCGACGATGATCATGACGCCTTCGATCACGGCGCTGAAGTACTCGACCTTGTGGTGGCCGAACGGATGGTTGGCGTCGGCAGGCTTGGCGGCAATGCGCACGGCGAGCAGCGCGACGCCAGCGGTGACGACGTTGACGATGCTCTCGAGGGCATCGGAATACAGCGCGACTGAGCCGGTGAGCCAATAGGCGAAATACTTCAGGCCGAGGACGACCGCCCCGACCACGAGGCTGCCGGCGGCGAGCTTGAGCGATTGCGAATGCATGATGTCCCGTCCAGACCCCGGGTGGGGTACTCAAGGCGGCGACCGAACGCAACGGCTGCGTCGAGAGCCGGATATCCGTGCCGAGGGTGACGGTATGCCGATGGTCGCCGGGACTTGGTCGACGCGAGCAGGGCGCTGGACGAAACTGATGAGACGTTGAACTCGGATGTCGATCGCTGCAGCGGCCTGACCACGTGATTCGAGATTCGAGCCGCCGATCCCGCAGCAGCCTGCCAACGAAAAGGTCGCGCCCACGGACATGGGCGCGACCTTTCCCGTCGCCGGAGTTCGGTTGAGACGCCGCCGACTACTTCTCTTTGATGATCGTGGTGGTGCTGGTGCTGCTGCCGACGGTGCCTTCGTCCTCGCAGACCTTGGTCTGCTTGATCCGATCCTCGGCTTCCACGCGGCTCGTGAACGCCATCGGTCCGATCTGCGTCACGATTTCCCTGTCCGCGGGCCGCGTCGTGGTGATCGTGCAGCGATGGCTGGGACCCTGCACGACGTAGTACTCATCAGCGAGTGCCGGGGCCATGGATCCGATGATCACTGCGCCAGCAAGAAGAAGGGGTGCTTTCATGGTCGCCTCTCTTTCCAGGTACTGCCGAAATCGAGGACTGCGCGACGAACAGTGTTGCTGTTCCATCCGTCGATCCTCTCCCGCGGCTGTGCAACTCACGTCAGGGGCGGGGGTTCCGATCACGCGTTCAGAACGGTGCGGCCGGACGCGCTTCGCCGAGCCGGAGCTGGTCGAGCCGGCGATGGCCGCCTGACTGTCACCTTCGCGCTTGCCGCGTGTTCGGGGATCCAGCAGGGCGGTTGAGCGCTGATCCAGGGCGATACGAGAACAGTCGTCGAAACTGGCCATCGTGCGGCCGGAAAAAGTGTGTCTGATCGGAATCTGGATATTGCTAAATGTTTCTGAATGTGGTTCTCAGATACCGTTCAATCTTTTGCGTCAGTCAATGAAATACCGGCAGCTTGGTCCTCTTCCTGTCTCTGAAATCGGTCTTGGTTGTTCCGGATTCTGGGGCAATCGACAGTTCGAGGACAGGCAAGCCATCCGAATCGTGCATGAAGCGTTCGATCTCGGAGTCAATCTCTTCGATACGGGGCACAACTACTGCAACTACAATGCAGAGCCCAGGCTCGGTCGCGCACTGGCGGAAATCCTGAAGCGCGCGGATCGATCGAAGATCGTCGTCTCGACAAAGGTCGGGACATTGCGCCCGCGCCCTCTCATCTCTCTGCGCGAGGTCAAGACGCAGGATCACAGTCCGGAGTATGTCGAGCTTGCGTGCGCTCGCGCGATCAAGAACTTGAACACGGACTTCATCGACGTCCTCTATCTCCACAATTTCGCGCCGGCATCGATCACGGATGCGTTGTTGACGAAGCTCGCGTCGATGCGCCGCAACGGCATGTTCAGACTGCTCGGCATCAACACGCATTCCGAAGCGCACATGCAATATGTCGCCCGACTCAAAGGCGTCTTCGATGTCGCGCTGATCGACCTGAACGTGGCGCAGTTGGACCGGCTCCCGATCGTTGACCAACTCCACAAGGCAGGCATTGCCGTCGTTGCCGGCACGGTTCTGGCGCAAGGGCATTTGATCCGGGGCAAGATCGGCCACATCCGAAGCGCTGCCGATCTCTGGTATCTGGCCCGGGCGCTGCTGAAGCCGGATGCCCGCCGACTTGCCTTGGCCGCTCGTGACGTCCGGCCCGCGCTCGCGTCGGTCGACGGGATGTCGGCGGCGCAAGCTGCGATGTCCTACATTCTCGGACTTCAGCAGGTTTCGGCCTGCATCTTCGGAACCACGAACCTCAACAACCTCAGAGAAATCGCGGCCGCCCCGGAAAAACGCCTGTCCGAGGCTCACGCCGCATCGATCTACGCGGCGTTTCGTCAGCAGCGCGCATTTGCCAGCGCCTAGCCGGACGACGGTCGGCTGCAATATCGGTGACAGTGCACAAATTGATCTTGCGCGCTGAGGATCGCTACGGTCGAGCACGCGTGCGCATCTGCGCGAATGAACGTCTGAGCTGGCCGGGCCGAACAAGCGGCTGATGCCATCCTGACCTGCCGCGGCCGTTCAGGCCGCGGTGGTCGGACCGACGCGCTCGACGAGATGCGCGCGCGAGGGCGCCGCCTTGAAGGGATCGCCGAAATACTGCGTCTCGTGAACCACTCCGCCGTCGCCGAACTCCATGATACTGACCACGTAGGAGGGGGCCCCGTCGTAGGTCAGAACGAGTTCTGTCACCCAGAGATCGCCGCCGCCGATGATCCGTCGCACCGCAAAGCGCTTCTTGTTCGGCTGCACGAAGCGGCTTTCCTGAATGTTGCGCCGGCCGTGGATGCGCTCGCCTGATTGCGGATAGTCGAGCACGGCATCGTCGCGATAGATGTCATGCTCGGCCTCGAAATCGTTTGCGTCCGACGCATCCCAATGGCGCTGCAGGGCAGCCAGCCTGCCGCCGTCGTCCATCGCGTTTTCCATTCAGGTCTCCCGCTCTCACCGACCGGGCCATGCCGCGGCGCTCCGCTTGGCGTGCCGGAGGATGGGACATTCCCTGCGCCCTCGGCTCGCGGATGCGGGCATCCGCGAAGGCTTCGCAGCCGATGACGCAGCATATGACGATGGCCGACGTGTCGCCACTCCGATCTGAGCGGGCGCCGGAGATGTGAGCGATTGATCTTTGCGCGTGCTCGGGCGCGCGCATCTGCGCGGCAGCGATGGCGGCGTGACGGCGCGCGGGCGGTGAAGGAGTCTTTCCGGATATCGTAGGCCTGTTGGGCCGCGCTGGAGGACGAGGACGAACCGCTCGGTCGCCTGCGCGCCGCCGAGCGCATCGGCCGTGGGACTATGCACGCGGGCAGGCGCAACTGTTGGTTAGATTGCGCCGCCGCTGAGATCGATCGAATGAACGTCTGAACTGGGCGCGCCGAAGGGATGAGCGCTCGACCGTCGGCGCGTCCCTCGAGAGCTTCGGTCGATGGCTCCTGAACGACGGGCCCCTAACTCGCGTGAGTCCGCTCGCCCGGCTTTACGTGCTTTGGGATCGCATTTCGTGGGTTCACGGGAGCTGCCTAGGAACTCCGTCCTGGCTCCCGCGGTTGCCAAGGTGCCGATCGACCTTTCGTGGGAAGCATAAGGGAATGACGCCAGCCGAGCGGCGGGCGCTGCTTGACGCGGAGGCTCGTGAGCTCGCGCAAGGAGTGAAGTGATGGTCGATGCATCTTCCGTCCACATCCTCGAGCCACGTCCGGCCTATGTCCACCGCTACGCCGGCCCGCTCCTCACCGTCGTCGGCTCGCAGGCCGACACGCAATGGCGTTGTGACCTTTTGCGCGTGCCGCACTCTGCCGGCGCGAAAGTCTACGGCTGCCAGGTGTTTTTCGGACGGGATTCGGATCCCCCTCCCTGCGTCATCTACATCACGATCCACGAGAGGTCGCAGCTTGTGCGCGCGATCACGACGCACGAGGTCGCTCACTGCAACGGCTGGCGCCATTCTGTCGAGTGACAGAGATCGTCGTTCGAAAACGTTGACGGGACGGTGCTGAAGAGACTGGGACGCGCGGGGCAGCGGCCTGCGTGGCCGGGAGCAACGCATGAAGCTGCGCGCCGCGCGATCACGCCGGCCGCGTCGCGATCCAGATCACGTGACGCGCGCCGCGACCGCCGGCGCCCGTGGCGCGGATCTTGATCTCCTCGGCGACGAAGCCGGCCTTGCGCAATTGCGGGGCGAAGTGGTCGGCCGGGTGTGACGACCACACAGCCAGTACACCGGCGGGGCTGAGGGCCGTGAACGCGGCCCGCAGGCCGGAGGCGTCATAGAGCGCGTCGTTGGATGTCCGGGTCAGGCCCTGCGGGCCATTGTCGACGTCGAGCAGGATTGCATCATAGCTGCCGCGCGCGGCCGCGATCAGCTTCACCACGTCCGCCTCGCGGATGTCGACGCGCGGGTCATTGAGGCTGTCGCCGGACAATTCGGCCATCGGCCCGCGCGCCCAGGCGATCACCGCCGGGACCAGCTCTGCGACAGTGATGCGCGCCTTCGGACCCAGCACCTTGAGCGCCGCCCGCAGCGTGAAGCCCATGCCGAGGCCGCCGATCAACAGCCGCGGCGCGGGGCGTGCCTTGATGCGGGAACAACTCAGCGTCGCCAGCGCCTCTTCGGACCCGTACAGCCGGCTGCTCATCAGCTCATTCTGGCCGAGCTTGATGGTGAACTCCTTGCCGCGCTGCATGAGCCGCAACTGTTCACCGCCGCCGGGCACGTCTGCGGTGTCGATCAGCTTCCAGGGAATCACGGGCGTCTCGCGTCAGTTCGATGGCGGTATTCCGGGCGACAGAGTCGCCACGCTGGGCGCCTGCTTACCATATTGCTTGCGTCCAACACCAAGGGCAGCCGCCACTCGCGCGACGACCTGCATCGCGCCGTTGTGCGTCATTGTGGTGGGGACACCAGCATCCAGGCGCCCGCGGCCACGCATGCAATGCCGGCCGCGCGCGCGATCCATCGTCCGACCGGAGGCAGTTTCTCAAACAGCACGAGCAGGGTCAGAATGGCGATCCACATCACGCTCATCACCCCACCGACGAACAGCAGCGCCATCAGAGCCCAGCAGCAGCCGACGCAATAGCCGCCGTGCCGGAGGCCCAGCAGCACGCAGCCCTGCAGGTCGCCGCGAAAGCCGCCGTGGCGCATCAGGAACAGAAACGGCGACTGGCATTGGGCAAGGCAGACGCTTTTCAGCGGTGTCCACTGATAGACGCCCGCCGCGATCAGCACGATCGCGCCGAGCAGGTGGTTGTCGATCGCCATCCGCGAATCCAGCAGCGCAGTCCGCTCCACAACCCATTGCAGGCAGGTCGCCAGCAGCGAAAAGCCGCTCCAGGCGAGCAGATAGCCGGCCGCAAACCAGCCGGTCGCAGCGAACGGCTGGCCCTGCGCTCGGCCGTGTCGACCCACACGGGCGTACATCAGGATCATGGGCGCGGCCGAAGGCGCCATCATCCCGACCATCATCACCGCCCACATCAGGAACACATAGGCGAACTCGATCGCGTGCCACGGCTCGCTGGCCGGCAACATGATTCCGATGCCGGCCGGGATCATGCGGAAGCCGGTCATGTCCATGCCGCCCATGTCCATGTCGTTGGCGAGCCAGAGCACATAGGCCCATGCGAGGGCGATCATGATCGCGATCGCGCCACCCACAATCCAGCGATCGCGCCGCAGTACGGCTTCCAGGGCGCTACCGGTCATCTGCAAGGCGGGTTGCCGGCCTTGCCGCACGTCGCATCAGGCCTGGTTGGACCAGCTGATCGAGGCGTACAGGCCGTTCTTGCCGGAATTGTCCCAGTGCATGCCGTGATCATTGTAGGTGTTGCCCGCCGCGCCGACGGCCAGCGCCATCCTGTCGGGGCTGACGGGATGGCCGATGTTCACCCACATCTCTCCACTCGGATGCATGGTCGGCAGCGGATCGACGGACATGTGCAGAATGTCAGCGACTTCGGCGGACCGCGTCTTGCCGTCGATCCGGAAGGTGATGGCGGCCTTGCGCACGCCGAGATTGGTGCTGATCAGCGGCGTGAACGCGGCCATCGGGCCGCCGGCCGCACCGGTGAAGATCGCGGCCATCGCCTCGGTCTGCTGGTCGTCGGCGCGCTGATCGACATAGGCGGCGATCGACCAGTCTCCCTCCGCCATCACTCCGGGCGCATGGAGCATCACCGCCGCGTTGAGGCCATCGAGCGCGACATCGCCGTAGCGGCCGGTTTCAATGTGGAACAGCAGCGGCACGTTGCAGAACCCCTCGGTCGGTTGCGCGGTCAGGGGAGGGGCGGCCGACATCAGGCACGGACACAGCAGGCTGCAACTGCAATTTTCGAAATAGTCACCGGACAGGTGCCATGCGACCGGGTCTGCCATCGCTGTCTCCCGCTAGGCCAAACCGACAAATTGTTTTCGAACGCGATCTGCACGTCAAAGTTACGCCGCGTGGGGACGTGCCGCAAGCCGGTAATTTATTCTCTCTGCGTCAGCACCGTGACCGCGCCTCGCCGATCCCTTCATCTGGAATGTGCGTCATAGGCCGAATGGCCGGTCAACAAGCTTGGCTCCGACGGCGGTGATCGCAGGGCTCGGTGGTGATGGATTCCGCCTAGAGCGCTATGAGTTGAGGTCTGGTTGCGAACCGCGAAGGAGGTGCGCTCCCTCTCCCGCTTGCGGGGGAGGGCTGGGGTGGGGGTGTCTCCACGATTGAGGCTGCCCGAGTGGAGAGAGCCCCGGCCCGTCGCTTCGCGCCGACCTCCCCGGCAAGCAGGAGAGGTGAACTGAGCCTGCGGCTAAGTCGATTTAACCAAGAAACACCGCGCCCTAGCCCCCCGTCACGCTCATGTGCCGGCTGACGCTCGGCCGGTTGTGGCGGCGGTCGATGATGAAGTCGTGGCCCTTTGGCTTCAGGCCGATGGCGCGGTCGATCGCGGCGCTCAGCTCCTCGTCGCTGGCCGAGGCCCGCAGCGGCTTGCGCAGGTCGGACGCATCCTCGTGGCCGAGGCAGGTGTGCAGGGTGCCGGTGCAGGTGACGCGGACGCGGTTGCAGCTCTCGCAGAAATTATGCGTCATCGGCGTGATGAAGCCGATCGTGCCGCCGGTCTCGGCGACGCGGACGTAGCGGGCAGGGCCCCCGGTGGTCTCGTCGAGGTCGGTCATCGTGTACTGCTGCGCCAGCCGCGCCCGCAGCAGCGACAGCGGCAGATACTGGTCGATGCGGCCCTCGCCGATCTCGCCCATCGGCATCACCTCGATCAGGGTGAGCGCCATGCCTTTGCCATGCGCCCAGTCGATCAGCACCGGGATCTCGTCCTCGTTCATGTTCTTGAGCGCGACGGCGTTGATCTTCACGGCGAGACCGGCTGTGCGCGCGGCCTCGATGCCATCGAGCACGCGGTCGAGATCGCCCCAGCGGGTGATGGCGCGGAATTTGGCGGGATCGAGCGTGTCGAGCGAGACGTTGATGCGGCGGATGCCGCAATCGGCGAGCTCGGCGGCGTACTTCGCGAGCTGCGTCGCGTTGGTCGTCATCGTCAGCTCTCCGAGCGCGCCGCTCGCAAGGTGCCGCGACAGCGAGCGCACCAGGCCCATGACGTTGCGCCGGACCAGCGGCTCGCCGCCGGTCAGCCGCAGCTTCTTCACGCCTTTGTGGATGAAGGCCGAGCAGAGCCGGTCGAGCTCCTCCAGCGTCAGCAGGTCGGCCTTCGGCAGGAAGGCCATGTCCTCCGACATGCAGTAGAAGCATCTGAGGTCGCAGCGGTCGGTGACCGAGACGCGCAGATAGCTGATGCGACGGCCGAACGGGTCGGTCATCGGGCGCGTCAGGGCGGTGTCACTCAACGTCTCAGCGGTCATGGAGGGCCTTGCGGTGGCAGCATTGCCACGAGGTGGCCGCACGAGACACGGCCGAACATCATCGATACAAAGCCAATCTAGTCACGATCGCGCCGCCCCACAATCGCTGACGCCGGGGCTTCGATGCTGCGGTGCAGCTTCGCCGAAGCGAGATTTGTCCGCTATTGACGCGCGGCGGCAGGCGCGGGTGCCGGGAAGGCAGAACCGGTCGTCGCCGGCGCCGCGGTCGGCGCTGCGGCGGCCTTGGGGGTCTTCGGCTTCTTCGGCCGCATATGCTTGACGGCTTTCGGCGGCGCTCCAGGCGCCGGCAGCAGCTCCGCGACCACCGGATTCGGCTCCATCACCACCGGCGGCGAATTGTTGAAATCGCCGGTGTTGCGGATCACCTGCACCGGCACCGTGGCCGGCTGGTATCTGTCCATGGTGAAGGTGACGCTGAAGCCCGAGTCGGGCGCCGGGACGGACACGGAGCAGGGCGTCTTGCAGCCCGGTCCGAGCGAGGTCTTGGCGTCCGCGCCCTGCGGGACCGAGTCGAGCTGCACGGGAACTTCCGTCGGCGCCATCTTGAAAGCATCCATGGAGAACGACGAGCAGCCGGCCAGGCCAGCTCCCGCAACCGCAATTGCGATGACGCGCCGAATCATGATGTCCGCCCCACAACCCTGCGGCCATCGGCCGCAATCCCACGCCGACCATAAGAGCGTCAGAACAGCGGCGCAACTGCGGTCAACCCTATTCTCAACAGAACGTTAACGCCCGTCGTGGTGCAGATTTCGAATGAGGGGTCAGGGAGTTAGGCGCGACGCAGCGGATGAATCGCAGCGGTGGCGCGAGCTCGGTTCGGCCTTCTACGGCCCGCTCCGAGCGGCGGAGAACCTCCTGCGATTCAGCCGATCTTCAGCGAAGGGCCGAGCGCGCTGACCGCTGCCGGCAGCTCGCGCATGTGGTCGATCAGGTGGTCCGGGTTGAGCTCGGCGATCGGCACGTCCGTATAACCAAAGGTGCAGCCGATCACGGGTACGCCGGCGCGGCGGGCGGCGCCGACATCGGTGCCGGCATCGCCGACCATGATCGCCGCACCAATCTCGCCGCCGGCCTGCGCGATGGTCTGGCGCAGGATCGCCGGATCCGGCTTGGCGACCCCGAACGTGTCGGCGCCGCAGATGGCCGCGAAGCGGGACGACAGGCCGAGCTGGTCGAGCAGCCGCTTCGACAGCCATTCCAGCTTGTTGGTGCACACCGCGAACTGGCAGCCGCGGGCGGCGAGCTCGTCGAGCGCGGTCTCGAGCCCCTCGAAGGGCTGCGATTCGACCGCGATGTTCTCGGCGTAAAAGTCGATGAAATCGGTGGTCAGGCGGTTGATGTCGTCGGGGCTGGCCTGGCGGCCCTCGGCCTCCAGCCCGCGCTCGATCAGCTTGCGCGCGCCATGTCCGATCATCTTGCGGGCCGAAGCCAGCGGCACCGGCCGCAGGCCTTCGCGCTGCAATATGTGGTTGAGTGCGCTGATGAGGTCCGGCGCGGTGTCGACCAGGGTGCCGTCGAGATCGAAGACGATGGTGCTGGAGATGCGCATCGGTATCCGGTAGCGGCCGCGCCGCGGCCTTGCAAGAGGCTCGCACAGCCTTTTTGTCCGATTTCGTGACCCGCAACCGCTATTCGTCGCGGCAAAACACCGCTAGATATGCGCCGGTTTTCGGCCCCCGTCCTTCGGGGGCCCCGATCCGAGGGGCGGGTTCGTTGGTCGACATGGACGCATTGAAACGGCAGGCGGCGGCGCGCGCGCTGGAGGAGGTCCGAAGCGGTATGAAGCTCGGCCTCGGCACCGGCTCGACTGCCAAGCATTTCGTCGATCTGCTCGGGGAAAAGGTCCGCGCCGGCCTGAAAGTGGTGGGTGTGCCGACCTCGGAGGCCACGCGGGCGCAGGCCGAGGCGTGCGGCGTGCCGCTGACCACGCTCGACGACGTCGACCATCTCGACCTCACGATCGACGGCGCCGACGAGATCAATCCGGCGCTCGACCTGATCAAGGGCGGTGGCGGGGCGCTGCTGCGCGAGAAGATCGTTGCCAACGCGTCCGATCGCATGATCGTGATCGCCGACGAGACCAAATGGGTCGAGCGGCTCGGCCGCTTCCCGCTGCCGGTCGAAGTGATTCCGTTCGGCCTCGCCGCCACGCAGCGGGCGATGACCGAGGCCTTCGCCAAGGCAGGCGTTTCCGGGCAGATGGTGCTGCGCAAGGCCGGAGCCGGAGATGGCCACGTTTTCGTCACCGATGGCGGCCACTGGATTATCGATGTCCGCCTTGGGGAGATCGAGGATCCCCCGCGTCTGGCGGGTCTTTTGAGCGCAATTCCGGGCGTGGTCGAGCACGGGCTGTTCATCGGCCTTGGCAGCACGGCCATCCTGGCAGGCGCACAGGGAATTCGCGTTATCCAGCGGCCTTAAGCGCAGCAGGAACCTGCGCTTAAGGCCGCAATCTCACAGGAGACTTGGAATGAAGAGCGTGTTCAGAATCTTGCCGGCCGCCGGAATAGTGCTGGCCGTGGGGGCGGTCCTTGCCTCGGCAAGCCCCGCTGCCGCGCAGGCGCAGGGCCAGCCGCCGGCGCTGAAGCCGGCGTCGGCCGCCTGCATGGCCGGCGCACGCGATATTCTCGGGATGAAGAATGCGGCTGCAATGTACGCCAATGCCGTCCCCGGCATCGTGCAGCAGACCAAGCAGACGCTGCTCCAGGCCAACCTGAACTATCAGAAGGACCTCGACGAGGTCGCCGTGGTGGTCGCGCAGACCTATGCCGGCAAGGAGAAGGAGATCGGCGAGAAGATGGCGCAGATCTACTGCAACGAGTTCACCGATGCCGAGATCGCGAGCCTCGTCACCTTCTACAAGTCGACGATCGGCCAGAAGCTGCTTGCGGCCGAGCCGAAGGCGATCCAGATGAGCATGGGCGCCATGAACCAGTGGGCCGCGGAGTTCTCCGACACCGTGACCGCGCAGTTCCGCGCCGAGATGCGCAAGCGCGGCAAGCAGATCTAGCTGATTCAACAGAGAGCAGGTCGAGGACGAGATGGCTGATTTCGACGTCGACCTGTTTGTGATCGGTGGCGGGTCGGGGGGCGTGCGCGCCGCCCGCATCGCCGCCGGCCATGGCGCCCGCGTGACGGTCGCCGAGGAATACCGCATGGGCGGCACCTGCGTGATCCGCGGCTGCGTGCCCAAGAAGCTGTTCGTGATCGGCTCGCATGTGCGCCAGGAGATCGCTGACGCCGCCGGCTTCGGCTGGACGATCCCGACCGCGACGTTCGACTGGCCGACGCTGATCAGGAACAAGGACAAGGAGATCGCGCGGCTCGAGGCGGCCTACGCCGCCAATGTCGAGAAGAGTGGCGCCCGCATCGTCAAGACACGCGCCGTGCTCGAGGATGCGCACACCGTGCGGCTCGCGACCGGCGAGACGGTGCGCGCGAAAACCATCCTGATCGCGACCGGCGGCGCGCCCAATCATGGCACGCCCATTCCCGGCATCGAGCACGTCATCTCGTCGAACGAGGCGTTTCATCTCGACGAGCTGCCGCGCCGCATCGTGATCCAGGGCGGCGGCTACATCGCGCTGGAATTCGCCTGCATCTTCGCCAATTTCGGCTCCGACGTCACCGTCGTCTATCGCGGCGACAACATCCTGCGCGGCTTCGACGAGGACGTGCGCAAGCACGTTCGTGCCGAGATGGAGAAGGAAGGCATCACCATCCTGACCGGCTGCACGGTTGCCAGCGTCGACAAGCACGGCAAGGACTACACGACGCATCTGTCGAACGGCTCCAGCATCGCCTCCGACAAGGTGATGTTCGCGATCGGCCGGCATCCGGCCGTGGCCAATCTGGGCCTGGAAAAGGCCGGCGTCGCCATCAATCCCAGGAACGGCGGCATCGCGGTCGATGCGTTCTCGCAGAGCTCGGTGCCGAGCATCTATGCGATCGGCGATGTCACCCACCGCTTCAACCTGACGCCGGTCGCGATCCGCGAGGGCCATGCCTTTGCCGACACCGTGTTCGGCAACAAGACCGTGCGTGTCGACCACGCCGACATCCCGACCGCGGTGTTCTGCCAGCCGGAAGTGGGCACGGTCGGCCTGACGGAGACGCAGGCGCGCGAGCTGCACGACCGCGTCGACATCTACAAGACCAGTTTCCGGCCGATCAAGGCGACGATGTCCGGCCGCGACACCCGTGTGCTGATGAAGCTCGTCGTCGACGGCGCGACCGACCGCGTGCTCGGCTGCCACATCGTCGGCGACATGGCGGCCGAGATCACCCAGGCCGTCGCCATCGCCATCAAGATGAAGGCGACCAAGGCCGATTTCGACGCCACCGTCGCGCTGCATCCGTCCGCCGCCGAAGAGCTGGTGACGATGCGGACGGTAACCGAGCGGCACGTCCGGCAGGCGGCGGAGTAGCCGGACCGCCGCGACGCGCGGCGAGTCAGGGGCCGGCCCGCCGGTAAAGCGCAAGGGCGCCAGCAAGGCTCAGCAGCGCGCCGCCGCAGATGCGATCGAGCCAGAGTGCACCGGAGCGCTTGAGGAAACACATCGCTTGCGAGCCCGCGCTCGCGTAGGCGAGCATGATCAGGACATCGAGCATCGCGAAGGTGAGGGCCAGCGTGAGATATTGCGGCAGCTGCGGCGCGGACGGCACCACGAACTGCGGCAGGAATGCCGAGAAGAACAGATAGCCCTTCGGATTTGTGATCGCGACGAGGAAGCTCTTCAGAAACAGCGCGTGCGGCTGTCGTGACCCGTCCTTGCCGTCTGCGGACGTCGCGAGGTCGATCGACCCGCTGGACCGCAGCAGCATGAGCCCGAGATAGGCGAGGTAGGCCACGCCGATCCACTTCACGACCGAGAACCAGAATTCGGAAGCGGCGAGCAGTGCGCCCAGGCCGACCGCGACGGCGCCGATGAGGATGAAGTCCGACGCCACCGCGCCGGCGATGCCGGCACAGGCGCGGCGCACACCGACGCGCGAGCCGTTGGTCAGGGCCAGCAGCACCGTCGGACCGGGGGTCGCGATTCCGATGAAGGCGACGATGGCGAAGCTGAAAAGCGTAAGAGCGTTCACGTCAGAATGGCCTCGTTGGCGGAAGACGCGCCAGTAGGGCGCGGTCCGGCCGCGAAGGCAAGACATTCCAGCAGGCGGCCAGCGATCGTCTTCGCTGACCCGCGCTCGACCTGCCGGATCGCGAGGCTCGGCTCCCTCTCGGAAAACGCACCTGGGCGCGATTGCCCGCTCAGCGCTCTGCCCGCGAGGCCGTCAACTTCGTCGCGACGTAGGGCAGCGCGAACAGATACAGACCCGTGCCCAGCAGCACGATCAGCGGGATCAGCGCCAGCAGGCCAATCCAGAAAGCCGGCTGCGTCTGCGTCATAGCGGCGATGTTGATGATGACGGCGACCGTGAAGGCGATCGATATCCAGCGATGAACCTGCCGGATGGTGTTGTTCCAGTTCAACTGCTCCTCCCCTGATGACGTCGTGATGCGCACGCCTCAGCCGAGGCGCGCGACGCTCTGTTCGAGCGCATCGAAGAATTTCGGCCAGCCATAGCGCGCGCCCTGATAGGCGCGGGTCTGGTCCGGACCGAAGCCGGTCTGCTCCATGCGCAGATGCGTTCCCGTATTCGTCGGCGTCAGCGTCCAGGTCACGACGCTGTCGAGGCCGAGCGCCGCCCAGGTGTAGGACAGGCTGCGATGCGGCTCGATGGTCACGACCTGGCAGTCGACCACGCCCCAGTCGGCCTCGAGCTTGAAGCGATGATCGACCACCGGTGTGAAGTCGTTCCTCATCAGCCACTCCGCGATCAGGTGCGGCTGCGTCAGCGCGCGCCAGAGCTTTTCGGGCGGATGCGCAAACTCGCGCTCGACGACGACGGTGCGGGTCTCGGACGCAGTACGGGTCATTGATCCATCCTGTTGAGCAATTTTTCGAGTTCGTCGAACCGGCTCTCCCAGAACGCAGCCATGCGGCTGGTCCAGTCGAGCAGGGGGGAGAGCGCCTTCGGCTGGGCGCGATAGTGGGTCTGGCGGCCTTCGTGGCGCTCGCGCACCAGGCCGGCCTGCTTGAGAACGCCGAGATGTTTGGATACGGCCGGTTGCGACACGCCGGCCTTGGTGGTCAGCGCGCCGACCGTCTGCTCGCCGTGGCGGCACAGGCCCTCGAAGATGGCCCGCCGCGTCGGGTCGGCCAGCGTTCTGAACAAGAGGTCGGGCGTGCGCGGCATGTTATTCATAACTCGTCGGTTATGGATAAATGCATAACCGATGGGTTATGAATAGGTCAAGCCGGAACTTGACGCCCGGCTGGATCAGGTCGATCGCGCTGGTCTTCAATTCACCGCGAGGGCCGTGTCGGTCCGGGACGTGCCGCGCAGCGGCGCGGGCCCGGAGGCCATCCTCCCGATCGTGGTTTTGGATTCCGGGCTCGCCCTTCGGGGCGCCCCGGAATGACTTGGGGAGAGAGTGAGCGCAAATGCGCCCCCGGGCGCTGAAGAGGTGACACGGCGCGCTCCGCATACTCCGCTCGGGGGACGCCCAGGGGACGCTGCGATGCTAGCAACCTGAAATCAGTTGCTGGAGATCACGACATGCAGGCCAATGAGGTTCCGCCGCGGCGCAAGCTGTCGATCACGCCGCAGGCGGTGCTGGCCGCGGGCGTCGTCGTCATGTTCCTGCTCCTGCACCTTGTCGCCGGCGCGATCCTGCAGGGCGCTGCCACGCGCGATGGATCCCCCGCGACGCCGGTTTCGACGCTTCAAGACTACGATTGAAGATCACTCATTTTCAGGCTCATCAGCCGGAGATATTTCATGCCCGGGCTCGACTCGTTTCTGCTGCTCAGCGCCGCCGTGTTCTTCGGCGCCTTCGTCTCCGGCTTGGCCGGCTTCGCCTTTTCGGCTGTGGCCGGCGCGATCCTCCTGCACATGCTGCAGCCGTTGGAGGCGGTGCCGTTGATGATGGCCTGCAGCGTCGGCGTGCAGGCGACGAATCTCTGGGCGCTGCGCACCAGCATCCGATGGAAGGAAAGCCTGGTCCTGATCCTGGGCGGGCTGCTCGGCGTGCCCTTGGCGCTGTGGCTGCTTCATAATGCAGATACCCGCATGTTTCAGCAGGTGTTTGGCCTGACGATCGCGATCTACGCCGGCTATATGCTGTTCAAGCCCGCCCTCGGCTGCGTCCAGCACATGAGCAGGAATCGCATGGCGATCATCGGTTTCGGCGGCGGTCTCATCGGCGGGCTCACTGCGATGCCCGGCGCCTTGCCGACCATCTGGTGCGAAATGCACGGCCTGCCGAAAACCGAGCAGCGCGGCCTGGTGCAGCCGTTCATCGCCGTGATGCAGATCGCCTCGCTGGCGATGATGCTGGCGCGACAGGACCTGTCGTCGAAGGTGATCATCGATCTGGCTTTGAGCATCCCGGCTCTGCTCGCCGGGACGGCACTCGGTATCCTCGCCTTTCGCAAAGTCAACGACGCGTTGTTCAGGCGGATCATCCTGGGTATTCTGCTTCTCTCCGGGCTCCTGCTCGTTGTCTGATCTGTCGCGGAGCGGCTGACGGGGCACGCCATTCTCTGAGCAGTCCGGTGACAACACGAGGCAGGTTCGGCGCCAAAGAGCTTGGCAATGACGGCGCGGCCGTCGGTCGATCACTCCACCCAGCCCGTGGCGATGGCGTTGGCCCAGTCGTGCATGCCCCTGCGACGTGCGAGTGCGGCCATCGGCGCGGGGTCATACGGTACGTAGCGGAACGTCATCGACCAGCACCCGAGCTGGCGCTCCGCGATCGCGTAACAAGCATCCGGCGTCCCGGTCTCCACCTGATAAGAGATCGGCTTGGAGAGTCGATAGCCGGGCAGCCCGACGCTGCCGGGGTTGACGATGAGCCGGCCATCGCTGAGCCTGACGATGCGCGGAATATGGCTGCGTCCGCACAGGATGAGCGAGGCGTCGACGCCGCTGGCCCGCGAGAGGGACCACTTCGTCCTTCGCGAACACTGTAGTTCGCGATGCCGGTCGGTCGAGATCCTACTCCGGTTTGTCCTTGCAGAGGGCCCTCGGAACATTCCCCCTGCCTTGCGGCTCCAATGAGGAGTGATGCTGCACGATCTCGTTCTGGTGAAAGATATAGGTATATCGTGCGCGCAGCACCGCGTTGTCCTGCGTCGTGAAAGTATACGGCCCGCTGGCAAAGGCGAAATTGCAGTCGCCGCTGATGATCGCTTTGTCGGGATCGATGTCGGCTTTCGGGCGGTCTTGCAGAAAAACAAAGAAGTATGACGTAATCTGTTCCCTGGTCGTCAAGGGCCCGTTGGCGCATGTCGGCAGCAGGACCGCGCGGTCGGCGTAGGTCGCGACGATAGGGCCCGGCTTGGTCGCCGTCGATTCATTCAGCGCCGTCTGCCAATTCTTCAGGAGCGCCTTGACCCTCTCAGGGGTGACGACACAATGACGCTTGGTCGTCCTCGACCAGCCCTCTGACGGCACGGCGAGAAGGATCATGACGCTGGCGCATCCGAGCAGGGACATCCAATGGCGCTTCAAGGCATTCCTCCTTGGTCGACGCAGTCCTCGTGGGCAGGCGGCATCTCCGATCTGAAGCGGAGGACGCAGCGTTTCGGACAGTGCGCTCAATTGCGCATCCGGCCAGCGGCCGATAGGTCTCGTTCATCCGAACTCGTTGGGTACGCGCCGGCAAGGGGTGGCTTCTTCGCCTGAGGACTCGATCTACAATTCTGTGCGCGCTCACCTCGTGCCAATTCGAAACGCGCCCGCGAGCTGATCGTCGAACTGGTCATTGATGTTGTTTGTAGCACGCGACAGCCTAACAAGGCAATCAAAAAGAGAGTAAGTCATTCATCGCAATTATTGATAGAGTCGATGTGATGCGCGCGTTTGTCGGAAACACCACTTGTTCAAGCATCTTGCCCATTGGACTGTTGTTGACAGTGCACTGAACAACCCTCTCCGCGGCGCAGCCGACCCGCCTCGGTCACCCGAACGCGCCCGTTGGGCCGTCGCCGATCAGGGCGGTTGCTTCGCCTCAGAATTACGGTGGCAGTGCATTCAACTTTGCCGATGACCGTGCAGCCTTCCTGCTTCGGTCATCTGACCTCCCGGTCATTCGGCGCGTGTCGGAGAGGCGCAGGATCGATGCCTTGGCGGCGTGCTGGAAGGCGACGACCACTTTGATTTTGGCGGGTTGCGCTCATCGTGGCGATATGCACGCGTGAAGTGCCGATATCGGCCGTTGGGGCTACTCGGCATCGTCAGCTCGATCAGAGTCTGGCGGCTTTGATCTACGCACCCCATTGTACAGTCGGGAGCTGTGACGATAGGTTCGTGGCAGGAAAGAGTAGGGTTTTCTGGCATGGCTGCGGAAGGAGTAAGCGACTTCTTGGCGGGAGGTGGCGAGATGGGCGCCCTGACGCGCGCATTCGACTGGTCAAAAACCTCGCTCGGCCCTCCGGACACATGGCCGCAAAGTCTGCGGGTGACGGTTCGGCTCGTGCTCACCTCGCGCCACCCGATGTTCGTGTGGTGGGGACCGGAGCTGATCCAGTTCTATAACGACGCTTACCGTGAGACGATGGGGCCCGAACGGCATCCGAGTGCTTTGGGGGCTCGGGGCCAAGAGTGCTGGGCCGAGATATGGGACATCATCGGCCCCCAGATCGCTTATGTCATGGCCGGTCACGGCGCGACCTGGAACGAGGACCAGTTGGTCCCGGTGACGCGCCATGGCCGTCGCGAGGATGTCTGGTGGACTTATAGCTTTGGTCCGATTGATCTCGACGGCAAGGTGGGCGGCGTGCTTGTCGTCTGCAGAGATGTCACCTCCGAGCACATGGCCAGGAGTTCGTTGAACCTCATCAACGAGGAGCTCACCCACCGCGTCAAGAACACGCTTGCGATCCTTGGAGCCGTGGCCACTCAGACGTTCAGAGATCCTTCGAGCAAGGCCGATCTCGACAAGTACCAGGGACGACTTGCTGCGTTCGGACGCGCCCACGATCTGCTCACGGCCGCGAACTGGGCTGCGGCTCCCCTCAAGGACGTGATCGACGCTGCCCTGATTCCCTACAGGACAGGCGAAGACCAGTTCAAGGTCTCGGGTTCTCCCCTCGTGGTGAAATCCCGGCAGGCCCTCGCTCTGTGCTTGGCCATCCATGAGCTCGCGACCAACGCCTTGAAGTATGGCGCTCTGACCGTGGCAAACGGACGTGTGTCCATCACGTGGACGTCCGACGATCAGGAGGGCGAGCCAAGGTTCGTTTTCGTCTGGCAGGAGTCCGGTGGCCCGGCTGCGTCGAAGCCGGCCAGTGTCGGCTTTGGGTCGCGCCTCATCTCTCGTGTGCTGCAAGACGATTTCGGAGGCACCGTTGAGGTGTCTTATGATTCGACCGGGCTTATGTGCCGGCTGACGGCTCCGCTCGACAATCTGAGGCCGCCTCCCGAATAGCGTCGGAGCTCATTTCAAGCCGTGCTGTCCAGCACTGTCACCGTCACTCGGAGAACAGCCGGATGCGGCCAAGGTGGTATCGTCTGGCGATGCCTACTGAATCGCGCGTACGATCTCGATCACCGTCCCGATTCCGACCACTCGGGCGCCTTCCTGGATTCGCCACTGGCGGCCGGAGTAGATTTGTCCCTCCAGGCCCGGCCAGTTCAGGAATCTGATGGTTGTTTCGATGCTGTCGCCCGGATGTAACGCGACGCCCGCGGGCAGGTCGATGACGCCCATGGTCATGGCGCGGTTGTCAGGCCCGAAGAAATTGTGGTTCGGACGATAGCCGCCGTAGACGGGTCGGCTCCGGCCGCTCTCTTCGCTGGGGAGCAGCCTGACGGTGGCTCGCACATGGACGACGTCATCGGGCATCCGCTAGAATCTGCCAAACATCGTAGCCTTTTCGAGTAAGGGTAGAAGCCAGATGTGGCATGACGCGGAAAAAGGTCCAACGTCGGTTGGAAAATCCGGACAAGATTCTCTTCGATCGTCGGATTGGCATGGGCATCGCCGCGAGACGCTTTGGGCGGAGCCGTCGATGGAACGGCTCAAACGTTTTCCTCATCCGGAAATCGCCTTCTTCACGCGAGGATTCGATCACCTCGAACATCGGCGCCGACTGCAGAGTCTCGCAACCGCGCTATCCTATCGGTGACTACCGCGGCCCTGAATCAGTGGGATGATCATGCGTGATCCAAGGGGTGATCGAGGGTAGCGGAAGGTTTCGAATGCAGGACGATAGATTCCCAGCCATTGAACCGCACGACAGCGGCATGATCGACGTGGGTGACGGCCATCGCGTATATTGGGAGTGCTGCGGGAATCCTGCCGGCAAGCCAGCGCTTTACTTGCACGGTGGCCCAGGCTCCGGCTTTTCGCCGGGCCAGCGGCGTTTCTTTGATCCAAGTGCCTATCGGGTCGTCCTCTTCGACCAACGTGGATGCGGGCGGAGCAGGCCGCTCGCAAGCTCTCCGGATGCTGACCTGCGCGTCAATACGACAGCCCATCTCATCGCCGATATTGAAGCGTTACGTCGGCTTCATGGGGTCGAGCGCTGGACGATCTTGGGCATGTCCTGGGGAACGACCCTGGCTCTGGCCTATGCACAAGCCCATATGCACAGAGTCGAGGCCTTGGTGCTGGCGCTGGTCACGACCACATCGCGTCGTGAGGTCGAATGGATTACCCGCGATGTCGGACGTATTTTTCCCCGCGAGTGGGAGCGCTTCACGAAAGCCCTGCCGGACTCATTGCGGCACCTTCCGCCGGTAGACGCCTATGCCACGCTGCTCTTTGATGCCGACCCTGCAGTTCGGGACCATGCGGCACGGGAATGGTGCGCCTGGGAAGACGCCCACATCTCACTCACTCCCGGCCATCTGCCGAATCGGCGGTACGAAGACCCGAAATTCCGCCTGCAGTTCTCGCGCCTAGTCACGCACTACTGGCGCCACGGTGCCTTCCTTGAAGACGATCAGCTGCTTCGTGATGCTTCAAGACTGAGCGGTATTCCCGGGGTCCTAATCCACGGTCGCTACGACGTCAGCAGCCCGCTCGATGTCGCTTGGCAGCTGTCGCAGCGCTGGAGCACCACACAGCTTCACGTCCTGGACGATGCAGGCCATGGTGGGGGCGTCACCCTCATCGCCAAAGTCGTTGGTGCCTTGAACCAGTTTGCATCTACGTAGTGTGATTACCGCGATATCGCACTGAACTTCGCTGATCGATGCGTGCCGGAAAACGACGAGACGCTGACATCCGAGTTCGGACAGAGTTGCGATGACAGTGCACTAAAGTTCCCGGGCACTACTGTGCGGGCCGCATCGTTCATTCCAGCGCGGTCGGGGCGCGTCGGCAGCGCGGCTTTTTCAAGCTAGCGTGCTCAGATCGATTGATCTTATGCAGCGTCACCGCAATTCGCGTATCATGCCCGTTCAGATTTGAGAGGTATGAGACAGGCGACAGATTGGAAAAGGTCATGCCGCTGTACAATCAAAAGGCGAGAGAATTCCGCGGTGGGTAACTTCATATGAAGCGATTCGCGGCTGCGGCCGAGGCAGCCAATTTCGGGTTTCGTCCGAAGTATTGAAAATAGGCTTTACGATTTACAGAAATTATGCTCTACTGTCCGCCATCCCGCCTCGGTACGGAGGGGCGTAGCGCGCGATCGTCACGACACGCGGGGCGGGGAGCGATGGCCGCGAGGCTGCCGGCAGCGTGTCTTCGGGCGCGCCGACGAACGGCAGCGCGCGGACGTGAAGTCGCAGCGTGCTGACACCCCGATGCTGGTGTCCCGCGCAATGCGTTTGAAGCGCATTGTGCGCATGGTGGCCAACAAGCCCGGTGCACCAGGCAGACTGCGTATAAGCGTTAAGACCGTCGCGCAGGGAATGCCGGTTGATCGGTTTTGCCTGTGGTACCTGCCGCCTGCACTTCTTTCCGCAGGCGGGCCATGGGTGGGGCCTTCACCCGGCATTCCCTGCGCCCTCCGACGTCTCGGGAGGGTGAGATGCTGCAGTAGAACTCGGGCATCCATGCCGCGGGAATGCAAGCGTGCGCCCGGGCAAGGTCTCGTTGAATGTCGAGGAGTCAGCCATGCTGTCGTTGCGAGCGCAGCGAAGCAATCCAGGCTGGTGCTGCGGAAAGACTCTGGATTGTTTCGCTGCGCTCGCAATGACGGAAGAGAAACGGTGTCTTCCAATCGACGATCGTATCGCAGGATGCATGCGATGGCGGAAGGCGAGGCTTGCAGCTCTGGGCCTCAGCCCCGCGCCAAACTCCGCTGTCATCCCGGGCAAGCCCTGATTGCGCGAGCGCCATCAGGGCGCCGACCCGGGATCCACTCCCAGGGAGCAGTTGGCTTGTGCAAGCCTGGCCATCTCGCGCGACGATGTCATGCGGTAGCGATGGGTCCCGGCGTTCGCCGGGACGACAGCGGAGGGTGTGGCGACGTATTTGCCCCACCCCCGCAGGGCGGCCTGGAGGCAATTCGGACTCGTGCCGAGGCCAGGAATCCGGATCGCTTCGCAGCGCTCGCAAGGACGGAGGAGAGCGTGCGCCTGCCATCATCATCCGGAATCTCGGGCCGAGCGGAATCCCTTCGCAGCCGCAACGGCTTGGCGGGGCGACTTAAATTCCAGATGGCGGTTCGGGGACAGGCTGTGTATAACGCGCGCGCCGCAGCTGGGGACTAGACGCGCGGTGTTTCGCAAGGGAGTTGAAGCCATGACCGAGCGCTGGAGCCCGGAAAGCTGGCGTTCCAAGCCGGTGCAGCAGGTGCCTGATTATCCCGACCAGAAGGCGCTGGCCGACGTTGAGGCGCAGCTTGCGACCTTTCCGCCGCTGGTGTTTGCGGGTGAGGCGCGCAACCTGAAGAAGTCGCTGGCGCGGGTGGCGGCCGGGGAAGCCTTCCTGCTGCAGGGCGGCGACTGCGCCGAGAGCTTCGCCGAGCACGGCGCCAACAACATCCGCGACTTCTTTCGCGTGCTGCTGCAGATGGCCGTCGTCATGACCTATGCCGGCGCGGTGCCGGTGGTGAAGGTCGGCCGCATCGCCGGCCAGTTCGCCAAGCCGCGCTCCTCGCCGACCGAGAAGATCGACGGCGTCGAGCTGCCGAGCTATCGCGGCGACATCGTCAACGACACCGCGTTCACGCCGCAGGCGCGCATTCCCAATCCGCAGCGCCAGCTCGACGCCTACCGGCAGTCGGCGGCGACCTTGAACCTGTTGCGCGCGTTCGCCACCGGCGGGTTCGCCAATCTCGGCAGCGTGCACCAGTGGATGCTCGGCTTCGTCAAGGATAGCCCGCAGTCGCGCCGCTACAAGGAGCTGGCCGACCGCATCTCCGAGGCGCTCAATTTCATGCGCGCCTGCGGCCTCGACCTCGAGAGCCATCCGGAACTGCGCGCCACCGACTTCTACACCAGCCACGAGGCGCTGCTGCTGGGCTACGAACAGGCCTTCACCCGGGTCGATTCCACCACCGGAGATTGGTACGCGACCTCAGGCCATTTCATCTGGATCGGCGACCGTACGAGGCAGCTCGACCACGGCCACGTCGAATATTTCCGCGGCATCAGGAATCCGATCGGCCTGAAATGCGGCCCGTCGCTGAAGCCGGACGAGCTGTTGAAGCTGATCGACATCCTCAACCCCGACAACGAGCCGGGCCGGCTGACGCTGATCAACCGCTTCGGCGCCGACAAGATCGGCGATCACCTGCCGCAGCTGATCCGCGCGGTGAAGCGTGAAGGGCGCAGCGTGGTCTGGTCGTGCGACCCGATGCACGGCAATACGATCACGTCGACGAGCGGCTACAAGACGCGGCCGTTCGACCGCATCGTCTCCGAGGTTCGCGCGTTCTTCTCGGTCCATGCTGCCGAGGGCACGCATGCCGGCGGCATCCACCTCGAGATGACCGGCAAGGACGTCACCGAGTGCATCGGCGGAGCGCGGGCGATCACCGACGAGGATCTCAACGACCGCTATCACACGGTGTGCGATCCCAGGCTCAATGCCGAACAGTCGATCGACATGGCGTTCCTGATCGCCGAGCTGCTGAAGCAGCAGCGCGGCGGCAAGGCCGCCCCGATGCCGGCGGTCGCGGGCTTCTGATGCTGCGGATCTGGCGCGCGACGCTCAACTCGCGCAATGGACTGTCGTTCGCGCTCCGCTCCGAGCAGGCGGTGCGCGAGGAGGTGGTTGCGTTCCTGCTGGCGCTGCCGCTCGCCTATCTGGTCGGCGCGACGCCGATGCGCAGCGTCGAGCTGGTCTGTGCAGTGGTGCTGGTGCTGGTGGTGGAGCTGCTCAACACCGCGATCGAGAAGCTCGCCGACCGCCTGACCACCGAGCACGATCTGCAGATCGGCCGGGTCAAGGATCTCGGCTCGGCCGCGGTCGGCGTCGCGCTGCTGATGGCCGGCAGCTTCTGGCTGTTCGCGATCGCCGAGCGGCTCGGGCTGCTCTGAGTTGCCGCGCATGACCGCCGCCGACGGGTTCAGGATCACGCTGGCGCAGCTCGATCCGACGGTCGGCGATCCCAAGGGCAACGCGGCGAAGGCGCGTGAGGCCCGCGCGAAAGCTGCAGCCGACGGCGCCGACCTGGTGCTGCTGCCGGAGCTGTTCATGTCCGGCTATCCGCCGGAGGATCTCGTCCTGAAGCCGGCCTTTCAGGCCGCCTGCCGCGCCGCGATCGAGGCGCTGGCGCGCGAGACCGCCGATGGCGGGCCTGCGGTGCTGATCGGCACGCCCTGGGTCGAGGATGGTCAACTCTACAATGCCAGCGCGCTGCTCGACGGCGGCCGCATCGCGGCGCTGCGCTTCAAGACCAATCTGCCTGATGACCGTGCGCTCGGTCCGAAGCGTCTGTTCGCGCGCGGCCCCGCCGCCGGCCCGGTCAGCGTGCGGGGATTGCGCATCGGCGTGGCGATCGGCGACGACATCGGGGTCGAAGAGGCCGAAGGCTACGAGAACGTGGTCGAGACCCTGGCCGAAACCGGCGCCGAGATCATCGTGGCGCCGAGCGCCTCGCCCTATATCCGCGACGGCGGCGACCGGCGCCTCTCCGCCGCCGTGGCCCGCGTCACCGAAAGCGACCTGCCGCTGATCTATCTCAACCAGGTCGGCGGCCAGGATGACCAGGTGTTCGACGGTGCGTCCTTCGCGCTCAACGCCGATCTGTCGGTCGCCGCGCAACTGCCCGGCTTCGTCGAGGCGATTGTGACGCTGAGCTGGAGCAGGGCGCCGGACGGCTGGCAATGCGAGGGCCCGGTGACGGCCCTGCTCGAGGGCGACAAGGCGGACTACGCGGCTTGCGTGCTCGGCCTGCGCGACCATGTCGGCAAGAACGGCTTCGCTGGCGTCATGCTCGACCTGTCCGGCGGCATCGAGTCCGCGCTATCGGCGGTGATGGCCGTCGACGCGCTCGGAGCCGACAAGGTGCGCGGCGTGGTGATGCCTGATCGCGACCCGCCGCAGCGTGACTCTGTCAGGTTCGCCGCGAATCTCGGCATCGCCTGTGAGGTGCTGCCGATCGAGCCGGCAGTCGAGGGCTTCAAGAGCGTCCTGTCGGGAACGCTCGCGACCGACGCGCATGAAGATCTGCTGGGGCGCGTGCGCGGCACGCTGCTGATGGCGCTGGCCAATACGTCCGGCGCGGTGGTCGTCACCGCGACGAGCAAGTCGGAGCTGTTGATCGGCCGAACGCGCGATGCTGGCGACGTGACCGGTGCGTTCGCCCCGCTCAAGGACATCACCGCGAGCGAGGCGCTTCGTTTGGCGGCGCTGCGCAACGGCTGGAAGCCCGACGATGCGCGCGGACCATCCGGCGAGGTCGTTCCGCCCGATCTCATCGCGCGTTCGTCGGGCGCGCAGCAGCGCGGCGAGCCTCTGCCGGCTGATGACGTGCTCGACGCCATTCTCGCGCGGATCATCGACGGGGAGCCGCTCGCCGCGATCATCGCCGTGGGCTTCGATCGCGCCGCCGTCACGCACATCGATCGGCTGGTGACATCGGCCGAAGCCAGACGGCGACAAGCGGCACCCGGCGTGAAGCTGACGACGCGTCATCGCCTCTCCCCCATCACCAACCGCTTTCGCGATGACGGCGCGCTGCCGCCTGAGCCGGACCAGACGCTGATCGAACGCAGTGGCCGCGCGTCGACCGACGCGTTCGAAGGGTAACGGCGGATGGCCCGGCGATCTCGATCAGCGCGTCGGGATGAAGGTCGGGCCGACGGTGCGGATCTGCTTGTCGCCACCGGCGCCGGTCGTGGTGTCGGTGGCCGAGGGGGCTGCGGCTTCGGCCGGCGCGGCACCCTTCCTGGCGGCGTTCGCCGGCGGCTTGCCGGTCTGGCGCTGCTGCATCCGCTTGGCGCTCTCCTCGGTGACGATGATGTCACCCTGCTGCTCGGCGGAGGCCTTGTCGTCGATCGATTTCAGCGCATCGGCCCAGGTCTGTCCGGGCGCCTTGCAGGAGCAGGTCGGGTTGAACTCGGTGCGATATTTGAACGCGTTGGCCAGCGCGCTGTAGGGCTGGCCGTTGACCGAGACCGCCTGGTTCATGTCCTCGCCAGGATTGCGATAGGTGAACAGCGTCGCGTCGGCGGCGGGACATTGCGCCTTGCAGGCACGCTCGTCGTCGGAGAAGCGGCCGGGAACGGTCGCGAACGAGATCGGGAAATAGGCGCCGTCGCAGCTGCGCACGCAGACCGTGCGATAGGTGCCCTGGGGCGCCGCAAGGTCGGCGCTGGGCGGGGGCAGGGAGGCTGCCGGGTTGCTGTCGGGTCCACCGCCGAACAGGCTGGTCAGGAAGTTGCCGCCGCCACCACCACCGCCGCCTCCGCGGTTGGCGTTGGCGTATTGCTGGTACTGCGGCCCGCAATTGTTCTGGCCCAAGGCGGCCAGGACGGAACGGCGTTGGTTGTCGCGCTCACCGCCGAACCCGCCGCCGCGCAGCCGCTCGAGGCTGTTCGTGATCTGGTCCAGGTTGGTGCGCATCTGCTGGATCTGGTTGTTGACCGGGCCGCATTCGGCCGAGCGACCGTTGAATATCGAGAAGAAACCGGGGCTATCGCAGCCCATCCGCTTGGCCTGCATGCTGACGCGATCGAGCTCGGACTGCTGCTTGGCGGCGGCGTCCTGATAGCGCCGGATCTGGTCCTCGCGGCCGGGATCACCGCCACCGCCGCGGTCGATCGAGGCGAGCTGCGATTCGAGCCGGGGACAGATGGGATTGACACCGGCCTGCGGCGCGGGCTGGCCCGGCGCCATCTGGGCGTAGGTGTCGGAACTCGATTGCGCAGAGGCGTGAGAGCTCGTCAGAGCGAAACCAAGCAGCGCAGCGGAGGCCAACAGGCGCGGAGACAGGGAAGCGATCAAGATGCGGTATTCCGGTCCATGGGTGCTGCCGCGGGACTAGCACAGATTTCGGAATATTCGCGGCAGCGGCCGGCCTCCCATAGCCGCTTTGTTCGGCAGCGTCACGTCGTTTCCGGGGCGCTGAGATGGCGGGAACACCGCGACCGGGCCCGTCAGCGCTGGCAGGTGATCGCGACATACTCGTTGCAGCCGCTGTGGGTGCAGTTTGCGCCGGCTTTCGGCACCGATCCGGTGATTTCGTCGGGGTCGACGCGGCGGTAGGATGAGGCCTGAGCAAAATCCCGTGATTGGCAGTAGGAGCGGGCGGCCGAGGCGCCGCATCTGTCGCCCTTAGCCAGGCACTGGTCGACGCCATAGCCGTCGGCTTCGTTGGCGATGATGAAGATGCGGCTCTCCGCCGAAGCGGCCGTCGCAGCGGCAATGAGAACACAGCAGGCGAGCAGCGCCGAGGAGAATCGCATGGTGCACCGGTCGGTGAGGGATACAACTCATGGTTAGGCCAAAAAGGTTAAAAATGATTAACCATGAGGCAGGGCGCGAGCATTTGGGCGGCGAAAACGGCCGTTTTGCGGCTCTTGACGGAAACATTCCGCTGCATCATGGTGAGTTTCATGAACGGTTTCCTCGCCATCTGCTGCATTTGCCGCGAGATTACGCGCTAGCGATTCGCTGGCTGAGGCCGTCTTTTCTCAACAGAGATGATCAGGACGCCCGGCCGGTAGGTCGGACGCGTGATTCGCGCCATGGCTGCCCGCCTGCGGGCCGTCATGGGGCGTAGGACAGCCGTTGCGTTTCGCGGGGGATCGGCCGTTGGCAGGCCCGGTCCGGCGAGGCGGAAGCACAGGGCATTCGAGGACGGACCATGGACTTGCGTTTGTACGACACCGCGTCGCGGGAAAAGCGCCCCTTCGTGCCGCTCGATCCCGGCAATGTCCGCATGTATGTCTGCGGACCGACGGTCTACGACTTCGCCCATATCGGCAATGCGCGCCCGGTGATCGTCTTCGATGTGCTGTTCCGGCTGCTGCGGCATGTCTACGGCAAGGATCACGTCACCTATGTCCGCAACATCACGGACGTCGACGACAAGATCAACGCGCGCGCCGCGCGCGACTTTCCGGGGTTGCCGCTGAACGAGGCGATCCGCAAGGTCACGGAGGTAACGGCGAACCAGTTCTATGCGGATGCCGCGGCGCTCGGCTGCCTGGAGCCGACAGTGCAGCCGCGGGCCACCGACTTCGTGCTGCCGCGCGCCGATGGCAAGGCGGACATGGTGACGCTGATCAAGCAACTGATCGCGCGCGGCCATGCCTATGAGGCGGGCGGCGAGGTGCTGTTCGACACCAGGTCGATGCCGGACTACGGCGCGCTGTCGGGCCGCAAGCTCGACGAGCAGCTTGCCGGCGCCCGCGTTGCCGTCGATGCGCACAAGCGGAATTCGGCTGACTTCGTGCTGTGGAAGCAGTCGTCGGCGGACGAGCCGGGCTGGGATAGCCCGTGGGGTCGTGGCCGTCCGGGCTGGCACATCGAATGCTCGGCGATGAGCGCGGCCTATCTCGGCGAGGTCTTCGACATCCACGGCGGCGGGCTCGACCTGATCTTCCCGCACCATGAGAACGAGATCGCGCAGTCGCGCTGTGCCCATGGCACCTCGGTAATGGCGAACTACTGGCTGCACAACGAGTTCGTGCAGGTCGAGGGCGCGAAGATGTCGAAGAGCCTCGGCAACTTCGTCACCATTCGAGAAATTCTACAGGGTTGGCGAGGGAGGGAGTGGGCAGGAAACGCGGTTCGTTTGGCTATGCTTAGCTCGCATTATCGAACGCCGCTCGATTGGTCTAAAGAGCGCATCTCGGAAGCTGAGAAAGAGATGGCGTTTGTAGCGGATCACTTTAGCGGCCTCTGCGCGAACTGCTTTAACAATGACCTGCACTCGTTTTCTAGCTGGATAGAGACAGACGTTGCTGCTCCGCTAGACGAAATGCTCTTCCACATCTGCGATGACCTCAATACCCCAGCAGCATTGGCTGCCATTCGATCCAGGTACAATAACGTAGGTAAGGATCCGTATGTCGCGTCTCAAGTCCTGAGTTCCTTGGAGCTCTTGGGCGTAGTCGATCGTCGAACCATTCTTCTGAACGGCTTTCCAATACTTCGGGGGATCTATGATCCCGAGGCGATCAAGCCGATGAGCCTGATCGGTCGACGAATTCAGATTGCACTGCTCAATCAAGCTTCCATCCCAGAAGAAGTCAGTGATTTTCTTCAACAGCTGAATATTCAGGTCAGTTTGGGTCCTGCAGGGCAGCTGTTCTTGGAACGGAAATCAGAGGACGTCGAGCGCGACCGGAAAAAAATTGAGCATCTGATCGGCGAGCGGAATGCGGCACGTGCTCGTAAGGACTTCGCTGAGTCTGATCGTATCAGAGATGAGCTCGCGTCCATGGGCATAGTTCTGAAGGATCGCAAGGGCCCCGACGGCAAGCCGGTCACGACCTGGGAGATCGCGCGATGAGCAAGCCCGACACGCCGTTTCCACGGCACTGGCTGTACTACATCGGACTGAAGCTGGTGCTGATCGTGAGCGCGGTGGCGCTGGTCACGAAACTCTACGGCATGTGGTGACGCCATGGGACAGGCTCTTCCGAGGCCCGCATTGCGGCCGTTCCTGCCCGCCGACACGCCGCTGCTGGCGTCGATCTTCGTCGCCAGCATCCAGGAGCTGACATCGGACGACTACAGCGCGGAGCAGCAGGAGGCCTGGGCCTCCGCCGCCGACGATGAAGTGGAGTTCGGCAAGAAGCTCGCCGCCGGGCTCACCTTGATTGCGACCATGCAGGGCTCGCCGGTCGGCTTCGCCTCGCTCCGGGGCAACGACCATATCGACATGCTCTATGTGCATCCGAGCGTGGTCGGGCAGGGCGTCGGGACACTGCTGTGTGATGCGCTGGAAAAACTCACAGCCGCCCGCGGTGCGACCCACCTGTCCGTCGATGCCAGCGACACCGCGGTCGATTTTTTCAAGACGCGCGGCTACGTCGCGCAACAGCGCAACAGCGTCACCGTCAACGACGAATGGCTCGCCAATACCACGATGAAGAAAGAGCTGGCGCCGGGCGGAGCGAAGACATGAGCACGACAGGCAGGGAACGGCTTTATCTGTTCGACACCACCTTGCGCGACGGCGCGCAGACCAACGGTGTCGATTTCACGCTGGCCGACAAGCAGGCGATCGCGCGGCTGCTGGACGATCTCGGCATCGACTATGTCGAGGGCGGCTACCCCGGCGCCAATCCGCTCGACACGGAGTTCTTCGCCGAGAAGCCGAAGCTGGGCCACGCCCGGTTCACGGCGTTCGGCATGACCCGGCGCGCGGGACGTTCGGTCTCGAACGATCCCGGCGTGGCCGCGCTGCTGGAGGCCAGGGCGGACGCGATCTGCTTCGTCGCGAAGGCGTCGGCCTATCAGGTGCGCGTGGCGCTCGAGACCACCAACGAGGAGAACCTGGCTTCCATCCGCGACAGCGTCACCGCGGCCAAGGCTGCCGGCCGCGAAGTGATGCTCGACTGCGAGCATTTCTTCGACGGCTACAAGGAGAATGCGGATTTTGCGCTGGCCTGCGCACGCGCGGCCTTTGAGGCCGGCGCGCGCTGGGTGGTGCTGTGCGACACCAATGGCGGCACCATGCCGCACGAGATCGAGGCCATCGTCGGCGAGGTCGTCAAGCATGTGCCCGGCGACCGCGTCGGCATCCACGCCCATAACGACACCGAGCAGGCGGTGGCGAACTCGCTCGCCGCGGTGCGCGCCGGTGCGCGCCAGATCCAGGGCACGCTGAACGGCCTGGGCGAGCGCTGCGGCAATGCCAATCTGTGCTCGCTGATCCCGACCTTGAAGCTGAAGACAGAGTTCGCGGACCGGTTCGAGATCGCGGTCTCGGACCAGCAGCTCGCCGGGCTGATGAAGGTGTCGCGCACGCTCGACGACATGCTCAACCGCGCGCCGAACCGCCACGCGCCTTACGTCGGTGAGAGCGCCTTCGTGACCAAGACCGGCATTCATGCGTCAGCGGTGCTGAAAGACCCTCACACCTACGAGCACGTGCTGCCCGAGAGCGTCGGCAATCGTCGCAAGGTGCTGGTCTCCGACCAGGCCGGCCGGTCGAATGTCATTGCGGCGCTGGAGCGGGGCGGCATTCCGTTCAGCAAGAGCGATCCCAAGCTGACGCGCCTCGTCGAGGAGCTGAAGGAGCGCGAGGCGGCCGGCTATGCCTACGAGTCCGCCAACGCCTCGTTCGAGCTGCTGGCGCGACGCACGCTCGGCTCGGTGCCGGATTACTTCCGGGTCGAGCAGTTCGACGTCAATGTCGAGCAGCGCTACAACGCGCTCGGTGAGCGCGTCACGGTGGCGCTCGCCGTGGTCAAGGTCGACGTCGCCGGCGAGCGGCTGATCTCGGCCGCCGAAGGCAATGGTCCGGTCAACGCGCTCGACGTCGCGCTGCGCAAGGATCTCGGCAAGTATCAGGGCTATATCGACGGCCTCAAGCTGATCGACTACCGCGTGCGTATCCTCAATGGCGGCACCGAGGCGGTCACGCGCGTCCTGATCGAGAGCGAGGACGAGACGGGCGAACGCTGGACCACGGTCGGCGTCTCGCCCAACATTATCGACGCCTCGTTCCAGGCGCTGATGGATTCGGTGTTCTACAAGCTGGTGAAGTCCGGCGCGCCGGGGTGAATTAGGTGGCCGTCATTGCGAGCGCAGCGAAGCAATCCAGAGTCTTTCCGCGGATTGAGTCTGGATTGCTTCGTCGCTATCCTCGCACTGACGTGGAGAGGCCAGGAGCAAGTGCATGATCGACCACGTCTCCATCGGCGTCAGCGATCTCGTCCGCAGCGCGCGCTTCTACGAGCTCGCGCTGGCGCCGCTCGGCCTGACGCGCCTGATCGAGCGTCCCGCCACGGTCGGCTTCGGCAAGGCCTATCCGGAGTTCTGGATCAATCTGCGCTCCGCGATGGCGCGAGTTTCGGCCGAGACCGGCTCGCATCTCTGCTTCCGCGCGAAGAGCACGGCCGAGGTCGATGCGTTCCATGCCGCGGCGATCACGGCCGGCGGTGTGTCGGACGGGGCGCCCGGACTGCGGCCGCATGACCGCGTACGCTATTATGCCGCCTTCGTGCTCGATCCCGACGGCAATCGGATCGAGGCGGTGACGTTTCCTGCGGAGTAGGAGTCAGAGTCGCTTGGCGATCTCCGGCGCCATCTCGGCATCTTCCTTGGCGACGCGCGCGGCCGCTTCGCGCAGCCGCGGCAGGATGTCTTCGACGCGATCGGCCTTCAGCAGCTCGATCTGGAAGCCGGGCCGGATGAACTCGGTCTCGCGCATGTGCGCAAGCAGCCCGAACAGCGGCTCCCAGAAGCCGTCGATATTGGCCATCAGAACCGGCTTGGCGTGGCGGCCGAGCTGCTTCCAGGTCAGCTGTTCGACCAGTTCCTCGAGCGTGCCGATGCCGCCGGGCAGGGCGACGAACGCATCGGAATGCTCGAACATCAGCCGCTTGCGCTCGTGCATGTCGGGGGTGACGATGAGGTCCTTCAGCGGCATCATGACTTCCTTCTTCACCAGGAAATCGGGGATGATGCCGGTCACATCGCCGCCATGATCGAGCACGGACTTGGCGACTGCGCCCATCATACCGATGGAGCCGCCGCCATAGACGAGTCTGACGCCGTTCTCGGCAAACACCTTGCCGAGTGCTCTCGCTGATTCGATGAAGCTGGGATTGGTCCCCGGGCCGGAGCCGCAATAGACACAGACGGTGCGGATTTCAGTCATTGGACGGATGTGACACTGCAGTTGGAAGGCGTCAAGACGGAGGCGGGCAGGGCTCTGCTCGCCAATTTTCACGAAATGGTACAGACGGGCTGAATTCAGTGATGCAAATACTGCGCCGCCGCAACGGAATCCGTTGAAGTGCGGGTGCATGTGGCGGCCGGACTCTCTATATGAGGCCTGCACCGCCCGGCGCCACGACACGCCCAGACCTCCGCTGTTCCAGATCGCTTGATGCCCCCCGATTCACACCCCCATTCCGGCGCCACTCAGCCGCCCGCGTCCCTGGAGCAGGGAACGATGGCTGGCACATTGAGGCGCCTGTGGCCTTTCATCTGGCCGAGCGATCGGGCCGATCTGAAGATGCGCGTGGCGTGGTCGGTGGTGCTGCTGCTCGTGGCCAAGGTCGCGACGCTGATCCTGCCCTTCACCTTCAAATGGGCCACCGATGCGCTGACGGGCGCCAACACCGCGCCGGTGGCGCCTGCGAGCTGGGCGTTCTGGCTTGTGGTCTCGCCCGTAATGATGACGGCGAGCTATGGCGTGGTGCGCGTGCTGATGGCCATCCTGACGCAATGGCGCGACGGTATTTTTGCGCGTGTGGCCATGCACGCGGTGCGCAAGCTCGCGACCATCACCTTCGTTCACATGCACGAATTGTCGCTGCGCTTCCATCTGGAGCGCAAGACGGGCGGATTGACGCGCGTGCTCGAGCGCGGCCGCAACGCGATCGAGACCATCGTGCGCATGGTGATCCTGCAGCTGATCCCGACCATCGTCGAGGTCTCGCTGCTGACCGCGGTGCTGCTGTGGCAGTTCGACTGGCGCTACGTGCTGGTGACGCTGACGATGGTCGCAGCCTACCTGTACTACACCTACATCGCGACCGAGTGGCGTATCGAGATCCGCCGCCGCATGAACGACTCGGATACAGACGCCAACACCAAGGCGATCGACTCGCTGCTGAACTATGAGACGGTGAAATATTTCAGCGCCGAAGCGCGCGAGGCCGAGCGCTACGACCGCTCGATGGAGCGCTACGAGCGGGCCAGCGTGAAGACCTACACGTCGCTTGCCGTCCTCAATGCCGGGCAGGCGGTGATCTTCACGATCGGGCTGACCGCGGCGATGCTGATGTGCGCCCAGGGCGTACGCGAGGGACGCAACACGGTCGGCGACTTCGTCATGATCAACAGCATGATGATCCAGCTGTATCAGCCCTTGAACTTCATGGGCATGGTCTATCGCGAGATCAAGCAGGCGATCATCGACATCGAGATGATGTTCGGCGTGCTTACGCGCGATCCGGAGGTGAAGGATGTGCCCGGGGCCACACCGCTCCTCGTGACCTCCGGCGCGGTGCGCTTCGAGGATGTCCGGTTCGCCTATGAGCCCGACCGGCTGATTCTCAAGGGCCTCAGCTTCGACGTGCCGGCCGGCAAGACGGTTGCGATCGTCGGTCCCTCCGGCGCCGGCAAGTCGACCATTTCACGGCTGATCTTCCGTCTCTACGACGTCTCCGGGGGCCGCATCCTGATCGACGGCCAGGACATCCGCTCGGTGACCCAGGCGTCGCTGCGGTCCCAGATCGGCATGGTGCCGCAGGACACCGTGCTGTTCAACGACACCATCCGCTACAACATCAGGTATGGGCGCTGGGATGCCGACGATGCCGCGGTCGAGGAGGCCGCGCGGCTCGCCCAGATCGACGGCTTCATCCGGATGGCGCCCAAGGGCTACGAGACCCAGGTCGGCGAACGCGGCCTCAAGCTCTCCGGAGGCGAGAAGCAGCGCGTCGCGATTGCCCGCACGATTCTCAAGGGTCCGCCGATCCTGGTGCTGGACGAGGCGACCTCGGCGCTCGACAGCCATACCGAACACGAGATCCAGGAAGCGCTGGAGCGCGTGTCGCGCAACCGGACCTCGCTCGTCATCGCGCACCGGCTCTCCACCATCGTCGCGGCCGACGACATCATCGTGCTCGACCAGGGCCGGATTGCGGAACGCGGCACCCATGGCGAGCTGCTGGCGCGGGGTGGTCTCTATGCCGGCATGTGGAACCGGCAGCGCGAGGCCGAGGCGGCCCGCGAACGGCTGGCGCAGATCGACGATACAGTCGGGGCGCCCAATAGCAATCCGCCCGGCACGGGTGAAACGGTGGCAAGTGCTGCGGAATAATGACGCATTTTGCCATCATTGAGCGGAGGAATTCATGTCGACCTTCGCGGTCCACCGACCTCGTGCGGCGAATTCGAAGTTCTCGTCAATTCCCCGGCCCGTTCGTCGTCAGACGTTCGAATTCAAAGCTGCAAGCGAATCGAAGAACTGCCGGCGCGCCTCGTTTCCGAAGTTCGCAAACGAACGCGCCATGATATGATACGAACTTCGGAAACGAAGCACTATTCAATGCGGCGGTCCGCTCTGACGTCTCCGCTCTGACGTTAGAGGGATCCCATCTCAACGAAGCAGGCCATGTCGATCAGCAATTCCATCCGCGCCCAGATTCCGCCGATCCATCCCGAAGGCTATCCGTTCATCGGGGGCTTTGCGCTGGGCAGCCTCATCCTGTTCTGGATCTGGACGCCGCTCGGCTGGATCGGCACGCTGCTCACGGTGTGGTGCGCGCTGTTTTTCCGCGATCCGATTCGGGTGACACCGCAGCGTGAAGGGCTCGTGGTGTCGCCGGCCGACGGGCGCATCTCGATGATCACGCGGGCGCTGCCGCCGGCCGAGCTCGGCCTGGGGGATCGGCCGCTGCTGCGGGTCTCGATCTTCATGAGTGTGTTCAACGTCCACGTGAACCGCAGCCCGGTGGCCGGCCGGATCGAGAAAATCTCATACCGCCCGGGCGCCTTCCTCAATGCCGAGCTCGACAAGGCGAGCGAGGACAATGAGCGCAACTCGCTCGCGATCTCGACGCCGCATGGCCGGATCGGCGTGGTCCAGATCGCGGGCCTGGTGGCGCGCCGGATCGTCTCCTTCGTGCGGGAAGGCCAGACCATCGGGGCCGGCGAGCGCTTCGGGCTGATCCGCTTCGGGTCGCGGCTCGACGTCTATCTGCCTGACGGCACCGAGGTCCTGGTCTCCGAGGGCCAGACCGCCATCGCCGGTGAAACGGTCCTGGCTGATTTCGACGTGACCACCCCGGGGTTGACATTCCGAAACGCATGAACCCCCGTGGGCTTTAAATGACCCATTAACGGGACCTTGGGTCGTCATTGGGCACAAAGTCCCGGCCAGCCAGCCTGCGGTGTCATCATGAGCTTCGATCCGAATTCTTCTGACTTGCTACGTCGCCGCCGCTTTCGCCCGATCCCGGTGCGGCTGCTCGTCCCGAACATGATCACGCTGCTGGCGATCTGCGCCGGCCTGACCGCGATCCGGCTGTCGACGGAAGGCCGCATGGAGCTCGCGGTCGGCGCGATCGCCTTTGCCGCCTTTCTGGACGGCATCGACGGGCGCATCGCACGCCTGATCAAGGGCCAGTCGAAATTCGGCGCTGAGCTCGATAGCTTGGCCGATTTCGTCAATTTCGGCGTCGCGCCCGGCCTGATCCTGTATTTCTGGCAGCTGCATGAGCTGCGCGACGGCGGCTGGATCGCTGCGATGATGTATGCGATCAGCGGCGGGCTGCGGCTGGCGCGTTTCAACGCCAGCATCGACGATCCCAACAAGCCGCCCTTCGCCGCCAATTTCTTCACCGGCGTGCCGGCGCCGCTGGGCGCCATCACGGTGCTGCTGCCGGTCTATCTGGCGTTCCTGGGCGTGCCGACACCGCCGGCGCTGGTGACGGCCTTCTACACGCTGCTGATCGCGTTCCTGATGGTGTCGCGGCTTCCGGTCTTTTCCGGCAAGACGACGCGGATGCGTGTCTCGCCGGAATTCGTCCTGCCGGTGTTCGCGGCGGTGGTGTTCTTCGTGGCGCTGCTGGTGGTCTATCCCTGGCAGATCCTGTCGGCCGGCTCGATCCTCTACATCCTCAGCCTGCCGCTGGGCTGGCGGTCGTATCGCCAGCAGGCCGTACGGCATGCGGCGGCGCTCGGTACTGCGGCTGCCGCATCGCCAGCCTCGGCGTCGACGCCAGCTTTTGCGCCGCCGGGCGCGGCGGCGACCGAGCAGGACCGGCCGTCGGAACGGCTGCACTGAACGGCCCGCGCGTCAGGCCCGCGCCCGGCGCTTTTGCCGGCTGCACTGGCGTCGGTTATACCGGAGGCAAGGACGGTCAGAATGCCGTCCGCATCATCCGGAGAAAAACGCCTGTGACAAGTTCCGCTGCCGCGCCGCTCGCTCCATCCGTCCTCGAGGCGCTCGCGCGCTACGATACGCCGACCATCTGCAACGCGATGGAGATCGTGGCGCCCGAGCGACGCCTGATCGGCTATACGACCAAGCCGCTGGTCTGTCCGTTTCCCGATCTGCCGCCCATGGTCGGCTACGCGCGCACGGTGACGATCCGCTCGGTGGTGAAGTCCGGCCTGCCGGCCGACGAGCAGGGCAGGCGCCGCATCGCCTATTATGAGTATGTCGGCACCGGGCATGGTCCCCGCATCGCGGTCATCCAGGACATCGACGGGCCGGATATCGGTTATGGCGCTTTCTGGGGCGAGGTGCAGAGCAATGTGCACAAGGCGCTCGGTTGCCTCGGCGTGGTCACCGACGGCTCGATCCGTGACATCCCGCAATGGGCGCCCGGCTTCCAGGCGCTGGCCGGCTCGATCGGTCCGTCGCATGCGTGGGTTCATGCCGAGAGCTTCGGCGGCGAGGTTCGCGTCGCCGGAATGACGGTGCGTTCGGACGATCTCATCCACGCCGATCGCCACGGCGCGATCGTGATTCCGGCTGACATTGCTCCCAAGTTGCCGGAGGCTGCCGAGCTCTGTGCCCGGCGCGAAACGCCGATCCTGGAGATCGCGCGAGCGGCGGATTTCTCGCTCGAGAAGCTGAAGGATGCGCTGAAGCGGTCGGCTGAGATCCACTGAGCGTCCGGGAGGCATGCGCCGTCGGGTGACCGCCGCCGCTGCGCTGCGCCCTGGACGTGAGTGACGGCGTTGGGTCCTGCAACTGAAACGCGGGCCGGTCTTGGTGAGACCGCCCGCGGCCAAGGCGATCGGCTGTCGCATCCGCAACGTCGGCTACGGCGCGGCTGCGTGACCACCTGATCCGGATGATTACGGGGAGAGAGGCTCGGCCTGCCCAGAACCCATCGGGCATGGTGGCCGATTACCCGCTGATCATCAGAGATGTGCCGAGGATTAACGGGCACTCTCGCGTTGGGAAGATTTTATCCATCAAGCTTTACCGGATCGCTAGCCTGCATCGCTATGCCATGTCGTCGAGGACGAAGAGACATGCGCAGGCTGATATCCAAATCGATGCCGTTGTTCGGCTGGCTCGACCGGGCCGTCGACCGGGCGGTGCGTCTGATCGGGCATTTCGGCAGCGCCATGATCGGCCTGTCGGCGATCGCACTGGTCTGGGCCGGCATCTTCTACACCATCACCGAGGAGCATTCGCGCACCGAGCAGTCGGCGCTGAAGAATGGCGCCAATCTCGCGCGCGCCTTCGAGGAGCAGATCATCCGCTCGATCCGCGCGGCCGACCAGACGCTGCTCTATGTCCGCGATTCCTACGCGAAGGATCCGCAGAACTTCGACATGTCGCTGTGGTGGAAGAACAGCCAGTTCCTGTCCGACTTCTCCTTCCAGGTGGTCGTGATCGGCAAGGACGGTGTCATGCTGTCCAGCAACATCGATCCGAAGATGCGCGGCCTCGACCTGCACGACCGCGAGCACTTCCGCGTGCATGCCGACGGTAAGGATGATTTTCTGTTCATCAGCAAGCCGATCTTCGGCCGGGTCTCCAACAAATGGTCGATCCAGCTGACACGCCGGATCATCCTGTCGGACGGCTCGTTCGGCGGAGTCGTCGTGGTCTCGCTCGACCCCGAATACCTCTCGAGCTTCTACAACTCGGTCGACATCGGCAAGAAGGGGAATGTCACCCTGGTCGGGCTCGACGGCATCGTGCGTGCCCGCGCCTCCGCCGGACCCAGCGCAATCGGCGCCTCGCTGGTCGGTAGCAAGATGCTCGCCGGAGTTCTGGAGCAGGGCACCGGCGCCTATACCGGTCGCAGCCAGATCGATGGCGTCACCCGCATTTATTCATTCCGGCGGATCACGCACTACCCGCTGGCGGTCGTCGTGGGCCAGGCGTCGGACGAGATCTTCGACGCCTTCAAGATCGACCGCGATCGCGATCTGCTGGTCGGCGCGCTGCTGACGGTGATCATCGGCATCGTCACGATCCTGATCGCGCGCTACCAGGCCGGGCTCGCTGCGTCGCGCGACGCAGCCGAGGCCGGAACGCGCGCGCGTTCCGAGTTCCTGGCCATGATGAGCCACGAAATCCGCACCCCGATGAACGGCGTCATCGGGCTCGCCGACCTGCTGCTGTCGGCCGACCTGGCGCCGGAACAGCGCAAGATCGCAACCACCCTGCGCGAGTCGGCGGACTATCTGCTGCAGTTGCTCAATGACGTCCTGGATTTTTCCAAGCTCGATGCCGACCGCCTGGAGATCGAGCACATCGAGTTCGACCTGCACCGGTCGGTCACGGCGACGGCTGAGCTCCTGGTGTCTCGCGCCAAGGAGAAGGGCCTGCAACTGACGACCTCGATCGCGCCGGAGGTGCCCAATTTCGTGGTCGGCGATCCCGCACGGCTGCGGCAGGTGCTGTTCAACCTGGTCGGCAATGCCATCAAGTTCACGGAGGCGGGCAGTGTGCATGTCGGCGTGCGTGCCGAGGATCTTTCCGAATCGAATCTGACCCTGGTGTTTTCGGTCGCCGATACCGGCGTCGGCATTCCGGCGGAAGCCGCCGGCCGGTTGTTCAAGCAGTTCTCGCAGGTCGACAACTCGATCTCGCGCCGCTTCGGCGGCACCGGACTTGGCCTTGCGATCTGCAAGCGCCTCGTCACCTGCATGGGTGGCGACATCAAGGTGCAGAGCAAGGTGGGCGAAGGCAGCACCTTCACGTTCTCCATCCAGGTCCAGCCGCAACCGCAGCAGGATGTCGACCACGTCAGCGCGCTCGAGGCCGTCATCGCGCCCGTCGGGGAGGCCGCGCACGAGGAGCGGCCGGCCGCGACCGACCCGCTCAAGATCCTGGTGGCGGAAGACAATCTGACCAATCAGTTCGTGATCAAGAAGCTGCTCGACAAGCTGGGCCATCGCCATGACATCGTCGAGAACGGCACCCAGGCCATCGCGGCGGTGCAGAAGCACACCTACGACCTCGTGCTCATGGACATGATGATGCCGGAAATGGACGGATTGACGGCGACGCGGATGATCCGCTCGCTGCCGCCGCCCGCCCAGGACATCTACATCATCGCCCTGACGGCCAACGCCACCAGCCAGGACCATCTGGCGTGCACGGATGCCGGCATGAACGACTTCGTGACCAAGCCGGTCACTCGCGATCGACTGAACGCCGCTCTGCTTCGCGCGGTCGCCGCCACACACAAGGAGAGGCTTGTCGCATGACCGACTTGGTGCAATTCGATGAATCCGTCTATCAGATCCTCGTCTCCGAACTCGGCGAGGAGGATGCGCTGGAAGTGCTGCGGACGTTCCTGGATGATACGTCCGGCAAGTTTGCCCGGATGGCGACCAGGTTCGAGGACCCGCTGGAACTGAGGCGCGAGGCGCATTCCATCAAGAGCTCGTCGGCGACGTTCGGCTTCTCGGCCCTGTCGCGGCTGTCCCGCGAACTCGAGGTCGGCTCGGCGACGATGGCTCCGGCGCAGATGCTGGAGCTGGTCAACAAGATGCAGCAATCGTTCGAGCAGGCGGTTCTGTTCGCAGAGACGAAGCTGCTGAAGCCTGCCGCCGCATGAGGCCGCGTGGAACGCGTGTTCTAAGCACCGATTCCGCGATCTTGTTTACCTCTCATTATGCCTACCAAATTCGGTAACTCGTCCTTAATCGCAGCCATTTAGGGTCGTGGCACGTGGTTCAGAAGTGTCGCGTCAGTCCGGCAGGATCGATGGTTCGCGTAGGCGGTGGAGTTGACTCATGGATATTATGACGACCGTGGGGCTCGTGGCTGGCGTGATCGTCATTGCGACGATGATGCTGTTGGGCGGCGATCTCGAGATGTTCGTCAGCGAGCACGCCGCCATCATCATTTTCGGCGGTTCAATCTCGGCAACCATGATCCGTTTCCCCCTGGGCGTGATGCTGCACGGCATTCCGCTCGGAATGAAGTTCGTCTTCACGATGAGCCGCCTGTCGGCCCGCGACCTGGTCGACGAACTGGCCCGCATCGCCGAGATCGCCCGCAAGCAGGGACCGGTGGGGCTGGAAAAGGTCGAGACCGACGAGCCGTTCCTGGCCAAGGGCATCCGGTACGTCGCCGACGGCTACGACCTCGAATTCATCCGCGACAATCTCGAGCGCGACCGCGACAACTTTCTCATGCACCTCGATGAGGGCAGCAAGATCTACCGCGCCATCGGCGACTGCGCCCCGGCGTTCGGCATGGTCGGCACTCTGATCGGCATGGTGCAGATGTTCGCCAACATGACCGACCCTTCGAAGCTCGGCCCCTTCATGGCAACCGCGCTGCTCGCAACCCTGTACGGCGCGTTGGTGTCGAACCTGATCTGTCTGCCGATCGCCGACAAGCTGCATGGCAAGCTGCTGGATGAGGAAACCAACCGTACCCTGATCATCGACGGCATCCTGATGATCCGCGACTCCAAGAGCCCGGCGCTGGTCCGCGAAATGCTGCTGGCCTACCTGCCGGAGAAGCATCGCCACGCCGAAGGTGAGCCTGTGCCGGCCTGATCGGCGGCAGCAGGGCGAACTGGGGTGGGGTGAGCGATGGCCAAGAAGAAACGAGGCGATGCGCATGGCGGCGGTCACGGCTGGTTCGTGACGTTCGCCGACCTGATGGGTCTTCTGGTCAGCTTCTTCGTGATGCTGGTCGCGTTCTCGACCATGGACAACAACAAGCTGAAGGTCGTCGCCGGCTCGATGCGTGACGCCTTCGGCGTGCAGTCGGAATCACGCTATTCCGGCATCGTCGAATCCGACGGCCTGCCGACCCGGCCGCGACTCAAGAATGCCGCTCACGTCTCGCCCGAGGAGACCTCAAACGAGCCGAGCCCCGAGCAGGAGGAGCGGCAACATACCAACGGCGCCAAGCTGAAGACCGACCGCCAGTTCGCGCTCGCCTCGGCCTCGCTCCGCCAGGCTCTGCAGGACATGCCGGAGATGACCGAGATCTCCAAGCACATCATGTTCGAGGAGACCAAGCAGGGGCTCAACCTCGAGATCGTCGACCAGGACGGTCGCTCGATGTTCGCCGACGGCTCAAAGGTACCTTATGACCGCACCCGGCGCCTGATCGAGAAGCTGGCCGCGCCGCTCAAGGCGACGCCGCTGCGGATCCAGATCACCGGACATACGGCAGCCGGCTTTGTCCCGGCGCGCAGCGACTATGGGGCCTTCGACCTGTCGGCCGACCGTGCCAACGCCGTCCGCCAGATCCTGGAGCGGGAAGGGCTTCCCGGAAGTCACGTTTACGCCGTGGCCGGCAAGGCCGACACGCAACCGCTGTTTCCGGACGATCCCTCGCTGTCGGCCAATCGACGCGTCACCATCACCTTGATGCGGGAAGACCCGCCGTTGCCGCCGGACCTGAAGCCCTAGCTGGCCGGCAACTGGCCGCGGTGGCAGTGGAGATCCACGAGGGGCATGCTTCTTTGGTCGCAACCGGGGAACCAAGGTCTGCTACGGTAGAGTCTTGACCTGCGGCCGGTATGCGTCCAAACGCGCCGGGCCAAGCAGGGAAGATGCGTTCCGCGCGACATGACGGCCAACGCCACATCGACCGAAGACCAGGAAGCCGCGAGTACTTCGGGGTTTTGGGGGCTGACGCTCGGCAGCGTCGGGGTCGTGTTCGGCGACATCGGGACCTCGCCTCTCTACGCCTTCCGCGAGGCCGCGACCGGCGCCGCTCAGGGCCAGCCGGTGTCGCGGATCATCGTGCTCGGCGTGCTCTCCCTGATCCTCTGGTCGCTCTTTATCGTGGTCACCGCCAAATACGTGCTGCTGCTGTTGCGGGCCGACAACAACGGCGAGGGCGGAACATTGTCGCTGATGGCGCTCGGCCAGCGGGCGCTGGGCCGGCGAAGCCTCTTCCTCATGTCGTTGGGCGTTGTCGGCGCCTCGATGTTCATCGGCGACTCCATGATCACGCCGGCGATTTCGGTGCTCTCGGCAGTCGAGGGCCTCAAGCTCGCAGCACCCGCGCTCGAGCACTACGTCGTGCCGCTCACGGTGTTCATCCTGGTCGTGCTGTTTGCGGTCCAGAGCAAGGGGACGGCGCGGGTCGCCTCCGCCTTCGGCCCCGTGATGGTCGTCTGGTTCACGTCTCTGGCCGTGATGGGGATCGTTCACATCAGCGACGATCCCTCCGTGCTCGTGGCGATCAATCCATATTATGCAGTGCAGTTCCTGCTCTCGCATGGGACGATCGGTCTGGTCACGCTGGGGGCGGTGTTTCTCGCGGTGACCGGCGGCGAGGCGCTCTATGCGGATCTCGGTCATTTCGGCCGCAAGCCGATCCAGTCGGCGTGGCTGTTCTTCGTGCTTCCATCGCTGCTGATCAACTACTTCGGGCAGGGCGCGCTGGTGCTGTCCGATCCCGGCGCCATCGAGAATTCGTTCTACCGGATGGTGCCGGATCTGCTGCTGCTGCCGCTGGTGGGGCTCGCGACGGCGGCAACAGTGATCGCGAGCCAGGCCGTGATCACCGGAGCCTACTCGCTGGTCAGCCAGGCCGTGCAGCTCGGCCTGCTGCCGCGGTTCGAGGTCCGGTACACGTCGGAGAGCCACGCCGGACAGATCTATCTGCCGCGCGTCAACCGGCTGCTCCTGATCGGCGTGATGCTGCTGGTGCTGCTGTTCCGGACCTCCAGCAATCTTGCATCCGCCTACGGCATTGCCGTTTCCACCACCATGGTCGCCGACGGCATCATGGGTTTCGTGGTGATCTGGAAGCTCTGGAACCTGCGTGCCGCCGTGGCGGCGGCCGTGATCGCTCCGTTCGTCATTGTCGACATGACCTTCTTCAGCGCCAACCTCCTCAAGCTCCTTGAGGGAGCCTGGGTGCCGCTGCTGTTCGGTGCCGCGATGGTGGTGACGATCTGGACCTGGCGGCGCGGCTCGGCCATCCTGGTGCTCAAGACGCGCAAGATCGAAGTTCCGCTGGACGTGCTGATTGCCAGCCTGGAGAAGCGGCCGCCGCACATCGTGAAGGGCACGGCGGTGTTTCTCACCAGCGATCCCACCTCCGTGCCGACGGCCCTGCTGCACAATCTGAAGCACAACAAGGTGCTGCACGAGCACAATGTGGTCTTGACCATCGAGACCGCGCAGACGCCGCGGGTCGACCTGTCGGAGCGCGTGCGCATGGAGAAGATCAGCGACAAGTTCTCCAAGGTGCGGCTGCGCTTCGGCTTCATGGAGTCGCCGAACGTGCCCAGGGCGCTCGCGGTGGCGCGGAAGCTTGGTTGGCAGTTCGACATCATGTCGACGTCGTTCTTCGTCTCGCGACGCTCTCTGAAGCCGTCGTCGCAGTCCGGCATGCCGTCCTGGCAGGACCAGCTGTTCATCGCGCTCAGCCGCTCGGCCAATGACGCGACGGACTACTTCCAAATTCCAACGGGCAGAGTGGTCGAGGTTGGTACTCAGGTAACGATTTGAGGTCTTTGGCCATCGGCAGTATCTCTAAAATGCATATTTGCATGTCAGGAATGCATTTGTATCGGGTCAGGTACAGAGCACTACAGCTATAAGCCGCGCGCTCTGCCATCTTGTGCAGCGAAGCATCAACGAGTCCTCGAGGGGGCTATCCCATGACATTCGACGCCGCAGCCACGCCCGCGGAAACGCCGGCGACCAATGGGCATGGCGATACTCATTCGACGGCCAGCTACGCCGCGCTGACGCTGGGGAGCATCGGTGTCGTCTACGGCGATATCGGTACCAGCCCTCTCTACGCGCTGCGCGAGGCCGTGATGGCCGCCAGCAGCGGCGGCGAAGCCGCGCCCCACGCCGTGATGGGCGTGGTCTCGCTGATCCTGTGGGCCCTCGTGGTCGTAGTCACCCTCAAATACGTCGTGATCCTGCTGCGCGCCGACAACCACGGCGAGGGCGGCACGTTGGCCCTGATGGCGCTCGCCCAGCGTGGGGTCACGCGCGGCGCCAGTGTCATCGTTCTGCTCGGCATCATCAGCGGCGCGCTGTTCTATGGCGACGCGGTGATCACGCCGGCCCTGTCGGTGCTGTCGGCGATCGAAGGCATCAAGCTGGTGACGGCGGCGTTCGACCCCTACGTCGTGCCGCTCACGGTCGTGATTCTCGTGCTGCTGTTCGCGGTCCAGGTGCGCGGCACCGCCAAGGTGGCGGCGTTCTTCGGGCCGATCATGCTGATCTGGTTCCTGGTGATCGGGATCGCGGCGTTGCCGCCGATCCTGCACCATCCGGAGGTGCTGTGGGCGATCAACCCGCTGCATGCCGTGTCGTTCATGCTGCATCACGGCATCATCGGCTTCATCACGCTGGGCGCGGTCTTCCTGGCTGTGACCGGTGCCGAGGCGCTGTATGCCGACCTCGGCCATTTCGGCAAACGTCCCATCCAGACCGCCTGGCTGTTCATCGTGCTGCCGTCGCTCGCGCTCAACTATCTGGGGCAGGGGGCGCTGGTGATCGCCGATGCCAAGGCGATCGAGAATCCCTTCTTCCTGATGTTCCCTGACTGGGCGTTGATCCCGATGGTCGCGCTTGCCACGATGGCGACCGTCATCGCCAGCCAGGCTGTCATCACCGGCGCCTATTCGCTGACGCGACAGGCGATCCAGCTCGGTCTCCTGCCACGCTTCGAGATCCGCCACACCTCCGAGGCACATTCGGGCCAGATCTACATTCCGCGCATCAACAAGCTGCTGCTGATCTCGGTCATGCTGCTGGTGCTGATGTTCAAGTCGTCGAGCGCGCTGGCCTCGGCCTACGGCATCTCGGTCACCGGGACCATGGTCGTCACCGCCATGATGGGCTTCGTCGTGATCTGGAAGGTCTGGAGATGGTCGCCGTTGGCGGCGGCCGCCTTGATTGCACCGTTCCTGTTCCTGGACCTGACCTTCCTGGCGGCGAACCTCCTGAAGGTGTTCGAAGGCGGCTGGGTGCCTCTGGCGCTGGGTGGCTTCGTGATGACGCTGATGTACACGTGGCGGCGCGGCAGCCGGCTGCTGTTCGAGAAATCACGCAAGCTGGAATTTCCGCTGGCCGACCTCGTCACCATGCTGGAGAAGCGTCCGCCGCAGCGGGTGGCGGGAACGGCCGTGTTCCTGACCAGCGATCCCTTGAGCGCGCCGACCGCGCTGATGCACAGCCTCAAGCACTACAAGGTGCTGCACGAGAAGAACGTGATCCTGACCATCGAGACCGCGACGACGCCACGCATCGACCCGGCAGAGCGCGTGCGCCTCGAGCAGATCAGCCCGACCTTCTCCAAGGTCACCCTGCGTTTCGGCTTCATGGAATCGCCGAACGTGCCACGCGCGCTTGCGATCGCGCGCAAGCTCGGCTGGCAATTCGACATCATGTCGACGTCGTTCTTCCTGTCGCGCCGCGCGCTCAAGCCGGCGGCGCATTCCGGCATGCCGCGCTGGCAGGATCACCTGTTCATTTCGATGAGCCGCTCCGCCAACGACGCGACCGACTACTTCCAGATCCCGAGCGGGCGCGTGGTCGAGGTCGGCACCCAGGTCACGGTCTGACCGCACGCACGAGGGGCCCGGCGCGAGCAGAGGGCATGTGTCGCCGTAGCGCTTGATTTTCCGCGCGTCCGGGGTGAGTTTGGCGGCCGGAACGGGGGCCGCTGCGGTCCCTTCAAGGTTGGAGGATGGGCCGTGGCAGCAGTGCACGATTTGACGCCGCAGGACGTGGCCAAGGGGATCGCGGAAGGGCGCTATCTCCTCGTCGACGTGCGCGAGCCGAATGAAGTTTCTGCGGAAGCCTATCCCGATGGCATTGTCGTTCCGCTGTCGGCCTTCGATCCGAAACTGATTCCCGATCCGGCCGGCAAGGACGTCGTGTTCGCCTGTCGTTCCGGCAAGCGCTCGGTAACGGCTTCCATGGCCGCACAGGCGGCAGGCCTGCCCTACGACAAGCATCTCCAGGGCGGGATGCTCGGCTGGAAGGCGGCAGGCCTGCCGACCAAAACCGGCGGCTGACGGCTTCTCATGATCTCGCAGAACAAGGTCTTTGCCGACCTGCCCGTCACGATTTTCGAGGTGATGTCGCAGCTTGCGCGCGACAACAACGCCATCAATCTGGGGCAGGGCTTTCCCGACGATCCGGGACCCCTGGACATCCGCCGCGCTGCGGCGGACGCGGTCCTCAACGGCTACAATCAGTATCCCTCGATGATGGGCCTGCCCGAGCTGCGTCAGGCGATCGCCTCGCATTATCGGCACTGGCACAAGCTCGATCTCGATCCCATGACCGAGGTGATGGTCACCTCCGGCGGCACCGAGGCGCTGACATCGGCGATCCTGTCCGTCGTCGAGCCCGGCGACGAGGTGATCTGCTTCCAGCCGGTCTATGATTCCTACCTGCCGATCATCCGCCAGGCCGGCGGCATCCCGCGGCTGGTCCGTCTGGAGCCGCCCCATTGGCGGCTCTCGGAGGAGATGCTGCGCGCGGCGTTCTCGCCGAAGACGAAGGCCGTGCTGTTCAACAACCCGCTCAACCCGGCCGCCGTGGTCTATCCGCGCGAGGACCTCGAGCTCTTGGCGCGCTTCTGCCAGGAGTTCGACGCGGTCGCGATCTGCGACGAGGTCTGGGAGCACGTGGTGTTCGATGGCCGCGAGCACATCCCGCTGATCACCATCCCCGGCATGCGTGATCGGACCATCAAGGTCGGCTCGGCCGGCAAGATCTTCTCGCTCACGGGCTGGAAGATCGGCTTCGTCTGCGCCGCGCCGCAGCTGTTGCGCGTCGCCGCCAAGGTGCATCAGTTCCTGACCTTCACGACGGCGCCGAACCTGCAGGTGGCGGTGGCCTACGGGCTCGGCAAATCCGACGACTACTTCGTCAACATGCGTACCGAGCTCGCGCGCAGCCGCGACCGGCTCACGGCGGGCCTCGAAAGCCTTGGTTTTCCGGTGCTGAAGGCGCAGGGGACCTACTTCCTCACCGTCGACCTGTCGCCGCTCGGCCTCAACGAGACCGACGAGCAGTTCTGCCGGCGCATCGTCCACGACTACAAGGTTGCCGCGATCCCGGTTTCCGCCTTCTACGAGCAGGACCCCGTGACCTCGGTGGTGCGGTTCTGCTTTGCCAAGAACGACGCGACGCTGGACACGGCGCTGGAGCGTCTCGCCGACGCCATCCATCGACGGTAGGAGACGAGGTTCATGACGCGCGGCTATATTGGTTGGGCTCTGCGCTTCGCTGTCGTCGCGCTGACGCTCCCGCTCTCCGCCGTTCGCGCCGAGGAGCGCGTCGTCAACTTCTACAACTGGTCGAACTACGTGGCGCCCGGTGTCCTCGATGACTTCACCAAGGAGACCGGCATCAAGGTGGTCTACGACACGTTCGACGCCAACGAGACCTTGGAGACCCGGCTGCTCGCGGGCAAGTCGGGTTACGACGTCGTGGTGCCCACAGCCTATTTCCTGCAGCGCCAGATCAAGGCCAGGATCTTCCAGCCGCTCGACAAGGCGAAGCTGCCGAACCTCGCCAATGCATGGCCGGTGGTCACGCAGAGCCTGGCGACATACGATCCCGGCAATCAGTTCGCCGCCAACTACATGTGGGGCACCACCGGTATCGGCTATAACGTCAAGGCGGTCGAGAAGATCCTCGGGCCCGGTGCCAGGATCGACAGCTGGGACATGGTGTTCAAGCCGGAGAACCTTGCGAAGTTCAAGGATTGCGGCGTCCATATGCTGGATTCCGCCGACGACATCTTCCCGGCTGCGCTGAACTTCCTCGGCCTCGATCCGAACTCAACCAAGCAGGCGGACCTCGATAAGGCGGCCGATGTGGTCGGCAAGGTCGCACCGTCAGTACGCAAGTTTCATTCGTCGGAGTACTTGAGTGCGCTCGCCACCGGCGAGATCTGCCTCGTGGTCGGCTGGTCGGGCGACATCATGCAGGCGCGCAGCCGCGCGGAGGAGGCGAAGAATGGTGTCGAGATCGGCTACGCGATCCCGAAAGAGGGCGCGCAGATGTTCTTCGACAATCTCGCCATCCCCGCCGACGCCCAGCACGTGGCCGAGGCCTATGCGCTGATCGACTACCTCTACCGCCCCGAGGTCGCCGCCAAGAATTCCGACTTCCTGTCCTATGCCAACGGCAATCTGGCCAGCCAGAAGCTGATCGACCCGAAGATCCTCGGCGACAAGAACATCTATCCGGACGAAGCGACGCTGAAGAAGCTGTTCGTCATCACCGCCCGCGAGCCGGCGACGCAGCGCATCATCAACCGGCTGTGGACGAAGGTGAAGACGGGGCGGTAGCCGGCGCTGCCGTCATTACGAGCGAAGCGAAGCAATCCAGGGCCGAGAATAAGGTCTGGATTCCTTTATCGTTGCTCCTCGCAACGACGGCGAGGCTCGATCAGGTCATCCGATGCATTGCGCAGAGCTTGTTGCCGTCGAGGTCGCGCAAGTAGGCGAGGTACAGCTTGCCGGCCGAGCCTTCGCGGACACCGGGTGGATTTTCGCACGTCGTGCCGCCGGCATCGAGGCCTGCTGCATGCCAAGCGTCGGCCTGTTCGGCAGAGCTGCAGGTGAAGCCGATGGTGCCGCCGTTGGCGGGCGTGGCCGGTTGGCCGTTGATCGGCTTCGACACCGAGAAGATGCCGGTCGGGGTGAAGTAGAAGATGCGGTGGCCGTCGACCCTGGCCGGCCTCACGCCTAGCGTCCCCAGGAGCTTGTCGTAGAAGGCCTTGGCCTTGTCGAGGTCGTTGGTGCCGACCATGATGTGTGAAAACATTCCCGCTTGTCCTCCCCCGTGGTCCCGAACGCCGGTCGGGATCGTGACCAAAGGTAGCAGGCTTGCTAGAACGCGTAAGTCGTTTCTTGCGGAATGACGCTCATTGGCAGTAATTTATCCTACCGATGACCTTCCTTGTGGTGGAATTTTACGCCGACTAGCGCCAGCGCCGGTGCAGCCAGAGCCATTGCTCCGGATATTCGCGGATCCAGCTCTCGACGACGTTGGTGACCGCCTGCGTCGTGCCCTGGATGTCGATCTGGCCGTCGGCCGTCCGCACCGGCTTCACTTCCTCCGACAGCTCGGCGCGGAAGCGGTTGCCGGGGAGGCGGATGATGCGGACGCCGTGGACGGGGCATTCGACCTGGCGGAGCAGGCGCGCCAGCATCGGGTTGGCGCGGGTCTTGCGGCCGAAGAAGGTGACCTCGACGCCGCCGGTCAGGTACTGATCGACCAGCATCGCGACGTGCTGGCCGTTCCTGAGCGCTTCGGCGAGCCGCAGCGGCGCATCACGACCGGCCGGAATCAGAGTCCCCATCTTCACCTGTCGCATCTCCTGGATGATGCGGTCGGCGGCGGCGATGTTCGGCCGGCGATAGAGGATCGCCGTATCGAGCTTATGGGCAACGGCCGCGAGCGCCGGCATTTCCCAGTTGGCGAGGTGGCTCGCGAAGATCAGCGCAGGCTTGCCGTCGAGACGCAGCTGATGGAACAGCTCGTGGGTCCGCGGCGTCAGCTCGATCCGGCTGCGCTCCGGATGCGCCTCGTCGAAATCCCAGATCTTGTCGAGATGGGCGAACTCGGCGCCGACGCGGCCGAGATTGTCCCACACGCCGGCGATGATGGTCTCGATCTCCTGCGGCGACTTTTCAGGAAAGGCTGCCGTGAGATTGTTGCGGGCGATCCGCTGCTCGCGCAGGCGCGGACCGATCGTCTGCGCGATGCGCGCGAACAAATTGGCCGTCTTCATCGGATCGAAATAGCGCGTCGTGCGCAGCATGCCGACCGTCAGCGCGCCGATGGCGGAGGCGCCGAGCGATTTCGAGGCCTCGCGTATCCTGGCCTTGGTCCGGGCGGGCAGGAGGCTCATCGATGTTCGAGGCGCATCAGGCCGGTTCGCGGGTCAGGATCAGCGAGGCGTTCTGGCCGCCGAAGCCGAACGAGTTCGACATCACGGCCGTGACGCGCGCGTCGCGGGCCTTGTTGCCGACCACGTCGAACGGGATCGCCGGATCCGGGACGTCGTAGTTGATCGTCGGCGGAATCCGCTGATGCTCGAGTGTGAGCAGCGAGAAGATCGCCTCGACCGCGCCGGCTGCGGAGATCGTGTGGCCGACCATCGACTTGTTGGACGACACCGGGATCTTGCTGGCGCGCTCGCCGAACACGGCTGATACCCCGACATATTCCATCTTGTCGTTCTCGGGCGTGGCGGTGCCGTGGGCGTTGATGTGGTCGATCTGTTCCGGCGCCATGCCGGCGTCGGCCAGCGCCTTGCGAATGCAGCCGATGATCGGCTTGCCGTCGGGCGAGGAACGGGTGCGGTGGAAAGAGTCGGTCAGCTCGCCGCAGCCGGCGACAACGCCGAGGATCTTGGCTCCGCGCGCCATCGCGGCATCATAGCTCTCCAGCACCAGCGCCCCGGCGCCTTCGGCCATCACGAAGCCGTCGCGGTTCTTCGAGAATGGCTTCGAGGCCCCTTGAGGCGGATCGTTCTGGGTCGACAGCGCCGACAGCAGCGAGAAGCGCACGAGGCCTTCCGGATTGACCGAGCCTTCGGTGGCGGCGCACAGCGCAACGTCGGTCTCACCGCGCCGGATGGCTTCGACGCCGAGCTGGATCGCGGTGGCGCCGGAGGCGCAGGCGGTCGACAGCGAGATCGGCGAACCCTTGGTGCCGAAGGCATCGGACAGCGAATCTGCCACCGAGCCGAACAGGAAACGGTGGTGATAGGACAGGAACTTGCCGCCGCCGCAGGCCTTCAGCAGGTCGTCATAGCTGAAGTCGGTGCCGCCGACCTCGTGGGCGAGCTCCAGACGCTGCGGCCATTCGATCTCGACCGGCGCGACGGCGAGGAACAGCGGACCGGGGAAGTCGCCCTTGGTGCCGATCCCGGATTGCGCGATCGCTTCCTCGACCGCCATGTGGCCCAGGCGCTCGGAGAGACCCGTCGAGGTGAACGGGGCGACGGGGACGAAGTCGACCGTGCCGGCCATCGTCGTCTTCAACCCGTCGATCGGGAAGCGCGTGATGGTGCGGATGCCGGACTCGCCGGCAACGAGCTTGTTCCAATTGTCCGACTTGCCGGCCCCGAGCGAGGTGACGATGCCCATCCCGGTCACGACCACGATGGGGCGTCCAAACTTGTCGCGTGTACTCATGATATCCCCCGTCGCGTCTTCGCAGGCTGTACCGCGTTCACTTCACTGCTTCGACCAAGGCCATGCCTTCGCCGCGGTAGTGGCCGGCGCCGACCACGACGATCTGGGTCGGAGCCTCCTTCATGTCGATCTCGACGCCCGAGGAGTCGCCCGGCGCGAACAGGGCGCCACGTGAGATCGAGAGCGCCGCGAGCGCAAGACCGAGCGCGAATTGCGCTTCCATCGCGTGGCCGAAGCGGGTCCCGCTCGATCGCACGGCGAAGGACTTGTGATGGTCGAGGAACGCGCGCTCCTCCGACGTCACGGGCTCGGCCCCCGTGGCGCCCGTGATGATGGCGCCCGGCGCTTCGTGAACATCCAGCGCCGACCACAAACGGTCCAGCGTTCCGGTCACGGCGCCTGCCTCCTTGCGACGGGCGCGATCGGCGACGACCGTGCTGAGCCGCGCCAGCGGCTTGGCCCCACGAGCCTCGGCATGCGGCTTGGATTCCAGGACCAGGAACGCGCCGGCCGAACCGAGCGCAAAACCCGGGTGGTCCTTGCGGGCCCAGACCGGTGCGAACTCGTTCTTCAGATTGTAGTCGCCGAACTCATAGAGGACGAGCAGGTCCTTGCGCTCGCCATTGTGCGAGCCGCCGACCAGCGCGATGTCGCTCTGGCCGCCGGCGATGCGGGCCAGCGCGATCTTGAAGGCATCCACACCAGCGACCTCTTCGCCCATGAAGGTGCGCGACGTGCCACACACGCCGTGTGAGATCGCGATGTTGCCGGCGAGCAGGTTGGACAGCTGCGCCAGGAATAGCGTGGGGCGCAGGTCGTTCATCAGGCGATCATTGAGGAAGCTCGGGGTACAGTTGCCCTTTGCCTCCGCGTTGAGGATGGCCGTGTCGACGGAGATGTCACGCTCGCCGCCACCGGCGGCGACGATCATGTCCATCCGGGACAGGATATCCTTGTTGCCCTTGAGGCCCGCGGAATCCAGCGCAAGCCCGGCGGCATAGGTGCCGATGCGCTGCCAGGCTTCCATCTGGCGCTGTTCCTTCTTGGGGATCTGCGCTTCCAGATTCACCTTGGCCCAGGGATGCACGATATAGGGCGCGAAACCCTGCTCATCGACATTCATGCGACCGGAGTTGAGTGCCTCCCAGTTCGCGTCCAGCCCCTCGCCGAGCGAGGTCGCAAGCCCGATACCGGTGATCCAGACTTCGACGGGCTCGGAGGTCACCGCTGTCGTTTCATTCATAGCTGGAGAGCCTGTTGCGGAAAGCCGATGCGCTGGGCCTCGGCGTCCATGTGTCCGCGCAATTCCGGATTGGGGAAGGGGACATGGCTGAAGGTGAGGCTGGCGTTCGAGCGCAATTTGCCCCCGACCTTCACCCGCGCTTCGGTCATGGCGTAGCCGGAGCCTTCGTGGATCACGCTCGCTTCCACGCTCAGCACCTCGCCCGGCGTCACGAAGCCGCGCATTTTGGCTTCCTTGACGGCGGCCAGGAACGGCATCCGCTCGAACTTCATCAGCGCCAGCAGCAGCCAACCCGATGTCTGTGCCATCGATTCGATCAACAACACGCCGGGCATGATTGGATGCCCTGGAAAGTGCCCCTCGAAAATCGTGCTCTGAAGGGGAACCGTGGCTTCAACGATGATCGTTTTCTCGGCCACGTTGAGGTCGAGAATGCGGTCGATGAGCTTGAAATATTCGATCTGCATGGCGGGCGTTCAGGCGCCCTTGGCAGCGACCAGCTCGTCGATGCGGGCGCACAGATTCTTCAGCACGAAATACTGCTCGGTGCTGGCCTTGCCGTCGTTGACTTCCTGCGTCCACTTCTCGAGCGGCAGCTTGATCCCGAAGGCCTTGTCGATCGCGAAGGCGATGTCGAGGAAATCGAGGCTATCGATGCCCAGATCGTCGATGGCGTGGCTATCCGGCGTGATCGTGTCGCGCGGGATGTCGCAGGTTTCAGCGATGATCGTGGCGACCTGATCGAATGTTGAGGACATCACTAAGCCTTTGATATATTGGAACTAATTCCGTTGCGGGGCAACAGGAGGACACCGCGCCCCCGGAGGTCTGATGCGAGCCCTTTACCCCCGTCGCCCAGGAGTCGTGTGCCCGTATATCGGAGCGCCGCGGTGAGTTCAATGGAGCCGGACGCGCCGGTTGTGGCGGGATTGTGATACCCCGCCAGGAGCGGCTCTGCCGCGTCCGTTATGGGTCAGGGCGTGTAGGTCTCGGTGATGATGCGCGCGCAGTCGCGCCGTCCGGTCAAGAGGCAGTCCTGGGTCTTGCGCAGATCCGCAATGCTCATGGCCAGCCAGATCCCGATTGTGGTCAGCGCGATCGTAAAGGCGATCGCTGCAATGTTGGCGAGGATCCGGTGACGGAATTCGTCGGGCTCCTCGCGCGGCTGCTCATAGCGGGACAGATCGAGTTGCGCCGGTTCGCGCCGATGCAGCGGCACGGGCGGACTGCCGCCCTCGGTCACCTGCCGCGCCGGACCGCTGCGCGGCCGGAACGGCACCACGCGATGCTCTTCCTCGACTGCAATGGGGCGCTGGGTCTTCATGCCTCGACTCCGGTGCCCTTTCTTAGCATGCGGACGCATCCTCTCACAAAGAAACTTTGCCACGATCGGGCTGTATCGAGCCAACATCTCGCCCTTCGGGTGTGCGCTCGCCGCCGCATGTCGCGCGCATCGTGGAATCCGCCACGGCCGATCGGCAGCGCTTCGCAGGAGCGGACAGGGGCGCTGCAATCGCCGACCCGGCATGGCATAATGCTGATCTCTTGAACGGCATCATTCCCGATCGATCGGAGCTCACGCATGGCCAATACCCGCGAGCCGCTGCTTCATCCCGTGCCGATCCTGTCGCTGCGCCCGACGCAGATGACGGTCGGCATGCGCGAGGTGAAGGAGAAGCGTGAACGCTGGCGCGAGCACAAATCCGCCAAGAAGCAGGCCGAGCTGCTCGGCAAGCACATGATCCCGGTCGTGCTCGGCCCCGACAAGCGGAATTACGTGGTCGACCACCATCACCTGGCACGCGCGCTGCACGACGAGGGCGTGAAGGATGTGCTGGTCACCATCATCGGCGATCTCACGATGGTCGATCGCGACGCCTTCTGGGGCGTGATGGACAACAAGCGCTGGGTCTATCCCTATGACGCCAAGGGCGAGCGGCGGCATTTCAAGGACCTGCCGAAGACGATGGCGGACCTGAAGGACGATCCGTTCCGCAGCCTCGCCGGCGAGCTGCGCCGGGCCGGGGGCTTCGCCAAGGACACGACCCCGTTCAGCGAGTTCCTGTGGGCCGACTTCCTGCGCCGCAAGATCAAGCGCAAGACCATCGAGACCCATTTCGCGGCGGCCATGGAGCACGCGCTTGCGTTCGCCAAGAGCCACGACGCGGTCTATCTGCCCGGCTGGTGCGGCCCGGCATCGGACGACTGATCCTCCTTACGCCGTCTTCGGCAGCCGCCCCATCAGATAGAACTCGTCATTGGGGCGCATGCCCGTCACGTTCGCCATCCGGTTGGACAGCGCGAAGAACGCCGCGATCGCGGCGATGTCCCAGATGTCGTCGTCGCTGAATTCGTGGCCGGCCAGCGTCTTGAAGTCTGCGTCGCCGACCGTTTGAGCCTCGAGCGCGACCTTCATCGCGAAGTCGAGCATGGCGCGCTGCCGCGGCGTGATGTCGGCCTTGCGGTAGTTGATCGCGATCTGGTCGGCGATGACGGGGCTCTTGGCGCGGATGCGCAGGATCGCACCATGCGCGATCACGCAATACTGGCACTGGTTGGCGCTCGATGTCGCCACCACGATCATCTCGCGCTCGGCCTTGGTGAGCCCGCCGTCCTTGTCCATCAGCGCGTCGTGATAGGCGAAGAAGGCGCGGAATTCGTCCGGCCGGTGCGCCAGCGTGAGAAACACGTTCGGCACGAAGCCGCTCTTCTCCTGCACCGCCAGCAGGCGGCCGCGGATGTCGTCGGGCAGTGCGGCGATCGCGGGGACGGGAAAGCGGCTGATGGGGGCTTGCGTCATGGCAACGGGGCGTCCGGCTTGCATGTCCTATGCGCGAAACATAGTCGATCGCGGCCACGGCGCAATGGCGAGAGCGTTCGCCCCCCGCCGCCGATGGTCCCGGGATGCGCCGGCTCAGCGCAGCGGTTTCTTCAACAGCGAGAAGCGGTCCGGATCGAGCCCCATGGACGGTTGCAGCATCGGGGCATCCAGGGAGGTCGACAGGCTGCCGCGATCGCCACCGCTGCTGACGACGCCGCCGTCACCGGCTGCGTCCCGGCTTGACGTGGCGCCGCGCCAACGTTCCAGCACGGCGGCGACGAAATGCATGTCGTGTCCGGCGCTGACCGAGCGCACGGTGGCGATCGTCGCCTCGCTGCGCGGCAACTGATGCGGCGGCACCTCCTTGAAGCGCAGCCGCGTCGGCAGTGCGACGCCTTCGCCGAACGCGAGCACCTCGCGGGTGCCGAGCGAGGGCACGAACGACAGCAGGTTGGCGGCGGCGTCCGAGACTGCGGAGCGCAACAGTGACTGGTCGCGCTCGTTGGCGAGGCGCATCGTGAACAGCGTGTTGCACTGGGAGATGATGGTGGAGTCGAGCTCGGCCGGCCGCTGGGTGATCAGGCCGAGATAGACGCCGTATTTGCGGCCTTCCTTGGCGATGCGCGAGATCGCCTTGCGGGTCGGGCCGAAGCCGATCGAGCGGTCGGCGGAGGCGTAGCGGTGCGCTTCCTCGCAGACGAACAGCAGCGGCGAGACGCCGTCGCTCCACAGGCCGAAGTCGAACGCCATGCGGCACACCACCGAGACGACGGAATCGACGACCTCGGCCGGGAAGCCGGCGAGCTGCATCACCGTCATCGGCCGGCCGTTCGCGGGCAGGCGGAACAGATGGCTGATGACCTCCGCCATGGTGTCGCCGCCGACATTGGCGTTGTCGAACATGAAGGCGTAGCGCGGGTCGTTGCGCACGGTCTCGATGCGCGAGATCAGCTTGTGATAGATGATGCGCGACGAGCGGTTCTCGAGCTTGCCCATGCGCTCGTCGATCAGGTTGATCAGGTCGACCAGGCGATAGGGCACCGGCGTGTCGACCGTGTAGCCGACGGTCTTGGGATCGATGCGCTTCAGCCCGATGCGGTCCGTGCTCTGGTACTGGGTGTAGATGCCCTTCGCCAGCGGAATGACCTCGGCGAGGATGTCGAGCTCTTCCGGCACGCCCGGCCGGCCGCCGAACAGGACGTCGACGATCTCCTCGAAATTGAACAGCCAGAACGGCAGCTTCAGATTGCGCGGGTTCAGCACCAGCGCGCGCTCGCCGAAGCAGCGGCCATATTCGTTGTGGACGTCGAGCAGGAAGATGCGCAGGTTCGGCCGCGCCTTCAGGATCTCGTTGAGCAGGAGCGACACGCCGGTCGATTTGCCGACGCCGGTCGATCCGAGCACAGCGAAGTGCTTCGACAGCATCTCCTCGACATTGACGCAGGCGCGGACGGTGTTGTCCTGCTGCAGCGCGCCGATGTCGATATGGTCTCCCGCCGTCGGCGTGTAGATCGTGCGCAGCTCCTGGCTCGTGATCATGTCGACGGCGTCGCCGATGGTCGGGTAGTGGGTCACGCCGCGCTGGAACTTGGGACGCTCGGCAGGCCCCAGGATCTCGCCGAGCAGGTCCACCGAGGCGGTCGCGACGTATTCGTCGGCATGCGAGAGGTCCTCGCTGGTGACCTCGGTGATGATCGCGATGATCGTGGCGCTCGGGCAGCGAATGCTGATGAAACGGCCGACTGTCGCGCGGACGTCGGAGACGGTCATCTGCCTGGTCGACAGGATGCCGACGCGGGCCTGGGAGCCTCGTACCGAGATCACACGTCCGAAGGAAGTCACGGTCATGAAGCCTGTGGTGAATTGTTGAGCTGACAGCTTCGTCGCTGTGACTGGAAAATCTGTTAAGCGGCCCGCACTTTGCGCGTCATGCGGCCACAATCCGGGCTCCGAAGCGCCGCCTTCGGCGCTGTGAGAGTGCTCCGCTTTTGTCTCCTAACGCATTGGCATATAAAGCTTTCTACTGTTTGACCTAAAGCGGGTTGCGAGCGGATCCGGTTTACGATGCATTCACCATCTTCGAGGGCTCCTCGTGCCTTGCGCCGGCAATCGCCGATTGATCGGCGACAGCGCCTGGGCCTCTTGAGCGAGCCGGTTGTCGACGTCGCCGGGCACGACAACGCCCATGAAGTCTCCGCGGAACTGCCAGGGCTCGACGAGAAGAACATCGAGGTGAAGGTCGCCAACGGCGTGCTGTCCATCAAGGGCGAGAAGCAGGAGGACAAGGAGGACAAGAAGAAGGACTATGACGTCCGCGAGCGCAGCTTCGGCTCCTTCGAGCGTTCCTTCCAGATTCCCGACGGCGTCGACACCGACAAGATCGAAGCGGTGTTCAAGCAGGGCGTGCTCGAGGTCACCCTGCCGAAGAAGCCGGACGTGCAGAAGGCCGCCAAGACTATCGACATCAAGGCTGCCTGAGCTCGCTCGACGTCCCCCAGGCGCGCCGCGGTCGCGCAGGCGAGGGGCCGGCGCGCCGCGCTGTCCCATAGTCATGTGACGGCCGCCGGGCTCGTCTCCGACGAAGGGCCGTCCTCGCGGCCCTTTTTTTCGCGAGGCTGTCCGGCTACTCTGTGCTCCAAGCAAGCGGTCCGCGGTATCGGACCGGGAAACGATCGAAAGGGAGACGAGGAGATGGGCAAGCTCGCGCTGGCGGCGAAGATCACGCATGTGCCGTCGATGTATCTCAGCGAGCTCGATGGCCCGGCCAAGGGCAAGCGCCAGTCGGCGATTGACGGCCACATCGAGATCGGGCGGCGCTGCCGCGAGGCCGGCGTCGACACCATCGTCGTGTTCGACACCCATTGGCTGGTGAATGCCGGCTATCACATCAACTGCGCGCCGCATTTCGAAGGGCTCTACACCTCCAACGAGCTGCCGCACTTCATCGCCAACATGACCTACGCGTATGACGGCAATCCGGAGCTCGGCCGCATCCTCGCCGAGGGCGCCAATGCCGATGGCATCGCCACGATGGCGCATGCGGCGACCTCGCTGACGCTGGAATACGGCACCTTGGTGCCGATGCGCTACATGAACCCCGACCGCCACTTCAAGGTGGTATCGGTCTCGGCGCTGTGCACCTCGCATTATCTCGCTGACAGCGCCAGGCTCGGCTGGGCCTTCCGCCGCGCCGTCGAGGACCACTACGAGGGCACGGTGGCGTTCTTCGCCTCGGGCTCGCTGAGCCATCGCTTCGCCCAGAACGGCACCGCCGACGCGTATCGCGACAGGATGTTCAGCCCATTCCTGGAGCGCCTCGATCACGAGGTGATCCAGATGTGGGAGCACGGCGAGTGGCCGGATTTCTGCGACATGCTGCCGGAATATGCCAGCAAGGGCCATGGCGAGGGCTTCATGCACGATACCGCGATGCTGCTGGGGGCGCTCGGCTGGAACCATTACGACCGCGGCGTCGAGGTGGTGACGCCGTTTTTCCCGTCGTCGGGCACCGGCCAGATCAACGCGGTCTTTCCGGTGACGCCGATGCCGCACGCGCTGGACGACATCGGCCGGCCGCGTGTGGCCGCGCTGGCGGGCGGACGGTTGTGAAGGCGAGGGCGCCTCACCACACGCCCGCACGCGTCAGCATGTCAGCGAGATCCTCGGGATAGACCGTGTCGCTCGTCGCCGCGAGCTCGGTGCGCGTCCACCAGCGCTGCGCGGCGATGGCGGCCCGCTCCAGCTCGGTCCAGTGCGTCGACGAGATGTCGGCGCCGATGACCCTGATGAGGAAGTAGCGCTCGTCCGAAGCGACGCGCTCGCCGTCGACCAGCGTAAACGTAACCGATCGCCGGGCGATCTGCGGGCCGGGATCGTCGATGCGGAGTCCCGTCTCTTCGAACATCTCGCGGCAGGCCGCGGCCTCGTAGCTCTCGCCGGGATCGAGCGCGCCGCCTGGCGTCGCCCAGAACTGCTGTCCGGTCAGCGCGCCGGCAAGGTGGACGAATTTGAACAGGAGAAGCCTGTCGTCGGGATCGATGACCAGCAGGCGGGAGGAGGGGCGGTTGCGCATGGCGGGGAGGGCCTCTGGTCAACGCGACGTGATGGCTCATGCGCGAGGTTCCGCGCTCTCGCGACACCTCGTGCCCGAGTTTTGCAAATTCATCACCCTCGAAAATGAAGAGGGTGCAGGGAAGGCCGGGTGCAGGCCGCACCCATGGCCCGCCTGCAACAAGAAAGCAGGCGGCAGTCACCACAGGATTGGCCGATACATCCGGCCTTCCCTGCGCGATGGGCTTACGGCTTATACGTGATCTCCCCGGGGACCGGGCTTTTTTGCCCCCGTCATCGGCGCATCATCAGCGCCGACTTGGCCTCAGCGTCGGGAGGCCAGAACCACACGACTTCACCGTCCCGTCAGCATCGTTCGTCCGCTCGCGAATAGCGCGCTGCAACGCCGACAGGCCATCGCATCCCGCACTCCACGTTCGTGACGATCGCGAAGCGCCCCTCATGACGAGCACGGGACGCGCGAGAAAATGGAGGTGATTTGCCCGACGGCGCAAGGCTTTTCTTCGCGACATGGTCGCCCGACGGGCAGAATTTATTAGGCCGTGTACGCGTAAGTCCGGCGGCGTGACGCTAGAAGGCTACGGTTGCTTACTCCTGCAGCGACCAAGGTCGTGCGGCACGGCAATATGTCGCGATGGGCAACGCACCTCTCAGCACAGTCCGGGAATGTCCCTTAAGGGTGAATTGCGGACATGACGAGGCAGTCCGATCAAATCGTGAATGACCCACAGCACACCCGTTCATTGGAGCATGTGGCTCAAGTATCTCGCTTCCGAAAATTGGCTGCTTCCACCAAGTATGAGATGGGATTGTCTATCTCGATCTCGTCGATATTAGCATCAACATTTCAGTTTCGGATATTCAGCCCATCGGCCGACAGGTGAAAGGCAAGGCTCTGCGTCTGGGCGGTGGGGTAGTGCATGACGACGATCGAGGTGATTGAGGCGGATTTCCCTCAAGATTTTCGTCAAAAAGCATCTCCGGCGAGTAGTATATGATAAAATGCTGCGCTGGGTTCTTCCTGACACGGCAACGAAACCTACAGGATTGAGTCCAGACCAGCGCGGCTGGCGGTTCATGCGGCGCACACGATGACGCTATTCATCCTTGAGACGTGGGAAGCGCGCGGGCGGAAAAAATAATGGCAGAAACCTTTGATGAGCTATTAGATTTGTCAGAGTTCGATGGGCACTCCCAAATCATACAATTCGTCCACAAGGACAGTGACATAAACGCCTACAACAGCACATGGGAATTTGTGGCCTACAGCTATCAACGTGCCTTTGAAGAGTTGGCCAGGAAAGTCTTCGAAGAGGGAAGGCACAGGATTAGCAACCTCTCGAATCCGCTATTCTTTCTCGCGAGGCATTCGGTCGAACTTGCTCTCAAGAGCACGATCGACGAATACGCTAGGACCGACGAGAAAGAGCCTGAGCTGGCTGGACACCACCTGCTTGATTTGTGGGACCAGCTTGCTGGATACATGGACCGTTGGGGCGTGTCTGCAGACGATGATTGGGGCCGCATCGTTCGAAAACAGATTGCGCATATGCAGGATGTTGACCCGAAGGGTGACCGATTCCGATATCCGCTGGACATCAAAGGAAGGCCATTTGAGCCGAAGTGGGTTGAGATTGAAGGGCTGATACGGGCGCATAATGGCATCACGACTTATTTGGATGGTAGCGCCACAATGCACGCTGAAGATTATCGAGGATGAGCAAGTCGTTTCGCAAATACTGGAAGGCGCGACCCTCTGGTGACGAATTGGCCAAAGTGTTCGCCGAGATGCGCGGCGAAAGTTCGAGAGCCGCTGTTCTGGTCGGGACGGCAATGCTTGAGGATGTTCTTCGAGGCGTAATTGCCTTCTGGTGCGCGCACCTCGCTGAAACTGAGAAGTCCGATCTGCTGGACGGCATGGAACCGCTTTCGACCTTCTCCGCCAAAATCAAAGCTAATTACGTCTTTGGCATGATAGGCGCGAAGACAAGGGACGATTTGGAAGTCGTACGCGAGATTCGGAATGCCTTTGCCCATGGCATCCGTCCGCTCGATTTCGAGAATCCGAGCACTGTTCGGCTGGTCGCCGGCATGAACGCAATGCGAGACGTGGGCTCACTCGCAGTGACGAAAGATGAGTTCGTCGAGGTCATCCATTTGCTGATCACGTTCCTTACGTCTCGAATGCAAAATCCTCGTTTCACATCGACGGTATAAATCATTTGGACTGAGCTTGCTTGCCAACATGACTAACCGCGATCAGCGGACGTAGTCCGAGACCGCTCAGGCGGCCAACCGAGCCAGCTCAGAGTAGAACCCCGACATGAGGCGCTCCACCCATCATCGGTTGATGCAGAACAGAAAACCCGTCTTGCTTCTGGCTATCGCGTTCCTTGCTCCTTGCTTTATGGTACGGCCGGGCGGTGGCATTTTACTACTGTGTTGCTGATGCACTGGTCGGGTGCCGCCGAGAGAAGGGCGGCCCATGGCTAAAATGTTCACGCAAATGCAGCTTCAAGCGATAGCCGATGCGCTGGGGGACACGGATGAAGGTCTCACGGGTTCCGAGATTGGGTACCTGCTTAGAACTGCACGAATGGATGATCCGGACGCGGGCCTGGCCAAGCGTCACCGCCTCTATAACGCGTTCGCCTTAGCGCAAAATACGAAGCAAGATCGGAGGCTGATTCTGGCGTTCATACGTTTTGCTATGAAACCTGAGCAGTACGCTCGCGACGCGCGGCGGTTCGAGCCCATGCGCACCAACTTAAACCGCGCTCTCGCGTTTGTTGGTTTGGCCGTAGAGCCCTCCGGTAAACTTGTGAGCATGGAGGCGGTCGAAACGCTTGGTCAAGCGCAGCGGCGAGCGAGCGCATTGCGCGCTGACCTCGAAGTAAGGCGTGTGCATCACGACGTGCTGCGTTTCTGCCGGGAAGAACTGCTCCAGGAGAATTACTTTCATGCCGTCTTGGAGGCCACAAAGAGCGTAGCCGACAAGCTTCGAAGTCGAACCGGGCTAACCGATGATGGCGGAGTGCTAGTGGACCGCGTATTTGGCGGGGAGCATCCGTTACTCGCCATCAACGATCTGAAAAGTGAGAGCGAGAAGTCAGAACAGAAGGGCTTCGCCAACTTGGTAAAGGGCATGTTCGGGATGTTTCGTAACCCCGTTGCGCATGCGCCGAAAATCTCCTGGGCGGTCAACAAGGACGATGCCGAAGAGGTATTCACGCTGCTCTCTCTGGTTCACCGCCGCGTGGATGCAGCAAAAATGCCACCTCGACCCGGCGCAGAGCAATAAACCGGCGACGGGCTGACCCGTTAGTGTTTGAGCGCCTGTCCGTTTTGGGCTGTTCGCGTCGTTTCGACCGTACGCCGGACACTTCCGGCCTGCCCACCAACAGACATCAACAGACCTGCCCGACCACTATTGATAACGCCCGCCGTCTCTAAGCATCATCGAGATGCAGCAGACCTAACTCCACAAGACAAATCACAAGCTCTTCCGCCTTTTCTTTAGACTTCGGATAATCATCTAACGACTGAGTATTATAACCCTGCTTGCGCAGGAGGGCTTTGCCGCATCGTTCAATAGCTTGAGCTTTCGTCATTCTAATTATCCTTGATCTGCTGGTCGCGCCAAATGATCGTCACTAGAAGCTCTGATGCACGTCTACAGCGGCGGACGCCGCACGTTTCCGCGGTTTGCCCGCGAGAGCAGGTCCAGGAAGATGCGCATGATGTGGTCGGCCAGCAGCGGCGCAGCAATGACCGTATTCCTGCCAGATTCCTTCCAGATCAGCTCTCGCGTCTCTGAAATATCGACCTTGAATTTATGCCGCTTCAATTCGGTCGGCTCATGCATGACCCACGCGCGCTCACCGGGCAGGATCAGCGTACCCGAAAACTCTGAGGCGCGCAGAAAACACTCGCCGTTTTGCTGGTCATCTTCGACGCGATTGAAGATCGGCTGGTGCCAGCCGATACCGAGGCTCACGAAACTGGAACGCATGACGCATACCGTGCCCTCCGCTTTGCCGACGATATTAAATCCATGATCGGCATTGGCCCTTTCCGCCAAGGCGATAACATCTTGTAGCGACTGTTTGATATTCGCATGCACGGTGCCTTCAATCCAGCGCCGGTCCCGCATCAAGGCCTCACGGTCTTCCAGGAACTTCGCCTCACGCTGAATGCGTGACATTTCAGTGATGGCATCGACTGGCACCAACTTGCCGCCGTGTTCCTGTACGCGGGCTTTGATGACGCCCACCAAGCCTTCCATGCCGTAGGCTTGCATTCCGAAGCGCACCTGAGTCGTCGGCACCCATTTCGGCGTTACACTCGTTTGGTCAAGGTTCACGAACACCAACCCAGGCCAGCCCTGCTTCAAGCACCGCTCGCCGATTGCTGTCTCTTCAACGCCGGTCCACGGCGTCTTACCCCAAGGATCGCGGTATAGGACAACGACTACGCGCGAATCGAAGAATGGCTCTCGCATGCTTTCGAGCCCGTTGGTGCCGACCAGGTCTTCTTGGTTGTGTGGGAAGTAAAAGACCTTGAGGACCTCGCTTAGGCGGTCATAAAGTTCCTTCGCGATCACCTCATCCTTGGCCAGGAAGGATATCGCCACATCGTATTTCGGTTCGGTCGCGATCACGGTTACAGCGGGTTTTGCCACGGGAAATCCATTTGTAATTAAACTTTAAGTATATGGGGACACGAGGTCCCGCGCAACCGGCTGATAGGGAAGTTCGTTTTTTGCTCTCGAAGCCGTCCTTGGAGCCAATAGGAAGTCCGTGTCTCGCGAGTACCCGCAGTTGGGATGCCGCTGACATCCGCTTAGGGCTGAATGCGGACGCCGGTAGCTCGGTTGCAAAGGTCGGCCTTGGGTCACTCACCACTTGGTCGAGCCGGCGGCAGGCCCGGTCGCTGTCCCCAGATCGCGACTATAAGACCCGGCTGATTGTGAGCACGCGCCGCCTCGCGGCATCGCGCCGCGCTTGCTGAGCGGGCCGCCGAGATCGGGCTGTGCCGCGATCCAGATCGATGATCCTTGCGCTGTGTGTTGGATGATCCGGCTGCATGATGGCACGCGGCGGCTCAGACCAGTGCGTGCGGGCTGTTGAAAACAGCTCTTTTGGTTGTATGCTTCTCCGCAACGAGACGTGGTGCAACCCCGGGGGAGGAACGGCATGGCTGCCGGAGACGATGATGCGACTTACCGGGCGAGGCTCGGGTCGTATCTGGTGATCGGCTCGTCGATCGGCGTGCTGTTCCTGAGCATCGCCATCATCGTCGCGGCGGGAGTGGGGGGCGGCGCCAAGGACGTCAAGGACACCGCGCAGATCATCCTCACCGCCGTGCTGCCGCTGCTCGGCACCTGGGTCGGCACCGTGCTGGCGTTCTACTACTCCAAGGACAATTTCGAGGCCGCGAGCAAGGGGACGCTGGATCTGGTCCGCTCGATCTCGCAGCGGCTGAGCACCACGCGCGTGGCCGACCAGATGATGCGGGCAGGGACCATCATCAAGATCCAGGTGCCCGCGGGCAAGCAGGTGGTCGACCTCTTCGCCAAGGACGTCGAGGCGCTGTTCGGCACCGTCGGCGCCAATGGCCAGAAGATCTCGCGCCTGCCGATCGTCGCCAGCGATGGCGCCTGCGTCGGGTTTCTCCATCGCGGTCTGTGGCTCGAGATGCTGGTCAGCGGCGCCAAGCTGACGCCGCCGTTCAATGATGCCACCGATACACTGGCGAAGCTGCTGCCACTGTCCTGCCAGTCTCGGCTCGGCAGCACCTTCGCCGACTTCGTGACCAACAGCGTGGCCTACGTCGCCGAGGCGGCGAGTCTGGCGGACGCGAAGGCGGCCATGGAGGCGAAGCCGCAATGCCAGGACGTCGTGGTGACGGCAACCGGCAAGAGCGACGCGCCCATGCTGGGCTGGATCTCGAACGTCGACATCTCCCGGCTGTCGGTCGCCTGACGCGGGTCAGCGTGGCATTGTCCGTCGGGACAGGCGTCCCGACGGTGCGCGCTCAGATCGCAAAACTCTGCTTCAGATTGTCCAGCGCCTTCACGGTGACGGTCGAGTTGATCTGCGCCGAGGTCTCGCGGAACGAGCGCAGCGTGGCGATCCACTGCTCGGCGGCCGCCGCGAAGGCCGGGCTGGCGAGGTCGGTGCCGAGGATCTTCTCGGCCGCGGCCATCAGCTGCGAGCGGGCTCCGTACCATGTGTCCTGAAGCTGCTTGGCGAGCTTCAGATGGTCGCCGTCGGCGCCGAAATACTGCCGGATGGCCGCGACCTGATCCAGCTTGAGGGCACGCGCCTCCTCCTCGATCAGCAAGAGCTCGCGGACCAGCTGCCGCACCTTGTACAGGATCTTCGCCGGCTCGTGCTCGAGGATGAAGGAATCGACCGACAGCGCGCTGTCGGGCTCGACGAAGATGAAGCGGTACTTGGCCGCCACGTTGATGAAGCCGAGAATGGACGAGGTGGCGTTGTCGCCGAGCAGGCGGGTCGACAGCTTCTTGATGAAGTAGACATGCACCAGCTTCTGGCCGTTGTAGTAGTCGAGCTGCCGGGTCACGATGACGCGGAAGATTTCGTCATCGACCGATTTCAGGATCTGGTCGCTGTCGGTCGGCGTCTCCGACGAGATCGCGCTGACGACGGCCTGCTCGATCGCCACCAGGATGGAGGATGCGCCGAGCGTGTCACGGACCCGCATCTTCTTGCGGAACTCACCCCATTTCAGCGTCTCACGCGGCTCGGCGATGCCGAAGATCTCCAGTGCCCGCGAATGCGGCGTCAGCGTCGTGTCGTCCGGAATGGTGCCGATGGCCTGGTCGCCGGGCGGCTTTGGCAGCAGGAATTCGATCAGCCGCTGCTCGACCGAGTGGCGCGTCACGCGCATGCTCATGCTGTCGAACAGCTTGCCCTTCAAGGTCGGGATGATCTCGGTGGCGATCTTTTGGCGACGCTTGCCGCGCAGCCGGTCCAGCGTGTCGCGGTCCTCGTTCAAAGGCGGCGGCAGCCGGCTCTCGGCGCGCTCGGCGATGTCGAGCATGACGCGTGCCAGCGCATCGGGATCGTCGACCGACTGCGCCGATTTGGCGACATAGTCCGCGCGCGGTCCGGACAGGTCGTCGGTCTCGACCTCCATGTTGATGCCGAGAATGCCTTCGCCGGTCGGCGGCGTCTCGCCGCAATAGAGATAGATGATCCGGCGTGACGTCTCGCCGGTGCCCTGCTTCTTCTCCTCATCCATCAGCGCCTCGAAGAAGCCGAGCTCCCAGCCGGTGTAGCCGTGGCTCTTCTTGAGCTGGCCGGTGTAGAGCACGACGAGGAAGTCGGATTTGCGCAAGCCCGCGCGCAGGTCCTGGCGGATCTCGTCGCTGGCCTCGATCGATTTGGAATCGAGGAAGATCCGGACCCGGTCGAAGATCGTCTCGCTCAGCGCCTGCATGGTCTGATAGACGGCCTGGGCGACGTCGTGATCTTCGGACGCATAGGAAATGAACACGCCGGCGGGACGATAGGGGCCTAGATCATTGGCGGATCGGGCTGCGGCGGCCATCGCGACTGGAGCTAACGCCATGACGCTCTCCAAACTCGGCAAAACGACTTAAAATATCAGAGGTCATCTTGATTGCGATCGCGCCGGAATGCAACCATTGACCCTGGAAGTGTCATGATACCTGATCACGACAGCCGGGTCCGCGTGCAGGCATTTACGCGCGTTGAACTTCGGGGCTGTCGGCACGACCAATGCGGACGAGTCCGAGGCGTTGTCGACCGCATGATCCCGACCAGAATTCTGCTGCTGACCCTGATGCTCGCGGCGCCGCATGCGGTGTCTGCACAAGCCCCCGGGCGGGACGCCTGCAACGTCGAGGTCGACATCACCGACCGCGATCCGCATGGCGCCAACGTCCGTGCCGCGCCCGGCGGCAGCATTGTCACCGCGCTCAAGAACCCCGCCGGTGATGGCTGGATCGTCGTGCATCTGACCGCGCAGCAGGGTGACTGGTTCGAGATCGACCGGGCTGTTCTGATCGACCTCGACCAGGACAAGGAGCAGGGCAAGGAGAGTGTGATCTTCCAGGGCAGGGGCTTCGTGCACCGCGGCGTGGTCGGCGCCGGCGGCCTGCAGAATGGTGCCGTCATCTATCGCGATCATGCCACCTCGAGCGCGAAGCTCGATGGGCATGCGAGCGGTGATCAGGCGGTCGAGCTGCTCGGCTGCTTCGGGGACTTCGCGAAGGTCCGTGTGAAGGCGGGGATCGGCTGGACCCGGCAGCTCTGCACCAACATGGTGACGACCTGCTCCTGAGCGGCCCGCTTTCCGATCAGCGCGCGCGGAACGCGGTGCCGCTCTTGGCATGCGAGGCCGGTCAGCAGGGCGCCGCGTCGGCGACGTTCACGCGGCGCGGGGGTGATGGTGCGACAGTCGCTCCGCCTCATGCCGGCACGCGGCCGCGAACTGTCGCAGCCGCTCGATCGTCAGCATGTCGCCGATGCTCCGCTCGAGCCGCTCGGCCCGCTCAATCTGGTCTTCGAGATCCTGCAGCCTGGTCATGTCCCGCCTCCTGACACGGACAAGTTGATGCAAATTGTATCGTTCCCGCAGGGTGAGGATCGTGGTGAATGGCGGGTTAATCCGTGACCGGGCGCACACCGGCGGCGGCGGCGTGGCGCGCGGGGGGTGGTCGCGTTTGAGCGACCTGACACGCGAGCTTTGTTGTGATCGAACATCCCGTTCGCTAGCATGTGCGAGCGAGCCCAAATCCACGGAAGCATGCCTATGCGTCGCGGGACAGCCGATCCCGACGAAACGATCGTCGTCGCTCCCGAGCAGCGCTCGCCCAAGGCGGCACAGCTGCTCACCATGCTGCTGTCGCTGGACCGCGAGCTCGGCGCGAGGGGCGTGTTGGACGTCGATCAGTTCCTGGACCTCGCGCAAAGCCGCGTCGGTCCGGTGTCGCTGGGCGCGCGCGCCGATCTTCATCTTGAAGGGATCAGGCGGCTGGCGGACTCGATCGGGCGAGACCCCTATTATGATGACCTCGGCAGGTACATGGCCAGCCACTACATCTACGGCTGGATCGAAAGATACGTCCAGTTCGAGCAGGATCTGGCCGACTTCCCGGACATCGTCGATGTCCCCGTTGCAAAACCGCTGTTTCTCATCGGTTTCGGCCGAACGGGCAGCACGTTCCTGCATCATCTGCTTGCCCTCGATCCGCGGGCGCGCGCCCCGCTGCTATGGGAGTTGCAGGAGCCATCGCCGCCGCCTCGGCCAGAGACCTACGCGACGGACCCGCGGATCGGCCGGGTGCGTTCGCAGTCCGATTTCCGCTCGGCGGTGATGCCGGATCTGCACAAGATCCATGAGTTCGCCGTGCAGGCACCCGAGGAGTGCCAGCACATGATGTGGCATGGCCCACAGCACAGCATCCTTGGGCTCAGGTCGCCGGACTATTGGCAATGGTTTCGTAATCTGAGCCCGTCTCAGCTTCACGAGCTCTATGCAGGCTACAAGCGTCAAGTCCAGCACCTGCAGCTGTTTCATCGCGGCGGGCATTGGGTCAGCAAGTCCCTGGCCCATGCCCACTTTCTTCCGGTGCTGTCCAACGTCTTTCCCGATGCGCGGATCGTTCGGCTGCACCGCGATCCCTGCCAGATCATTCCGGCCCTCGCCAGCCTGATCGCGCATCTGCAGATCCCCTATACGGCGCGCAGCGACTTCCATGACCTCGGTCGACGGATGCTGGACCTGTTCGAACAGTCCATGGACAGGATGATGCAAGCGGACAAGGAGGTGAGTTCGGACTGTTTGGTCGACGTCCTGTTTGACGATTTGACCAGGGATCCGATCGGAACCGTCCGCGCGATCTATGCAAAGTTCGGCTACGACGACACGGCCGAGTTCGAGACCCTCATGCGGCGGCACTTGAAGACGGAGTCCGTCAGCCGCCGGTTCAAGCACGTCTACACGCTCGAGCAGTTCGGATTGTCCCGTGCCCAGGTCATGGCCCGGTCGGAAGCCTACCTGTCGTGGCTGGAACGACGCACGGGCGCGAGGCTGTGCCGGCCCTGATCACCGCGCCCTCCGCGGGAAGGAAAGATGGCTTCGCGGCCCACGGCGCTTTCCAGCCATTCGATGCGGCGCGCGGAATGCGGCCGTGCCTTTGGATGTCGAGTGAGCCGAAAACCGGCGCTGGCTGGGGAACCTGGATTCGAACCAAGACAAACAGAGTCAGAGTCTGTTGTGCTACCGTTACACCATTCCCCACCGGAATGCCGTGCAGTTTCAACCAATTGCCGAACTGTCTGGCACCGTTCTGCGAGCCGGTCCGCGCAAAGCGCGGCTGCGGCGGCGACGCGTCCTTCTACCCGCATGTCTCAGGCTTTGGCAAGCCGCTGGATGACGGATTTCCAACGTGGTCTGGCGGTGCGTGGGCCGCGCTGTCGACCCGGATCGGGCCGGGGTAGCCGGATTTGGCTGCCAAGTCGGGGCGGTCTGCTGCGGCGCATGGAATCATCGGGAAAACTGCGCCTTGCGCCGGCGTCATCGTCCGCCCTGACCGCCGGGCTTTGACTGCAGGTCCGGACAGGGCGCAGCGCGCCGCCACCCCGGCCGCAGGGGCGTCTGACAGCGCAGCCCACCACCGCGGCCCGCGAACCGGTTGGACGAAAACCTCCTATCGCGGGCCTCGGCCGGCCTGAGGCTTCCGCGGCGGCCGAGGGGGCGCGGTGTCCCGGCGGGCGCGCAGCAGCAGAAACAGGCATTCGCCGAGCCGGTCCGAGATCTCGTCATCGTCGATCGACAGCGGACCGGGATCGTTGAGGATCGCGTTCACCAGCGTCCCGAGCACGACCTGAAAGCCGAAGGCGATGGTCCGTCTCTCGTCCGCCGCTCCGGCCCGCATGCGCGGCGCCGCCGTGCCGCACATGACGGGCAACAGGACCACCGCCGCGCGCTCCGACAGCGCCTGCGCCAGGTCCTTGAAGCCGGTCCAGTCGTGCGGTCCGCGCTCGCTACGCACAAGGGCGGCACGCAGCACACCCTTGTGCCGGCGCATCCAGAGGACGATGCCGCGGACGAGCAGGCGGCATTGCGCGTCAAGGCCGCCGCTCGTGACGGGGTTGACCGGCGGCAGCCGCAGCAGCTGCTCCCGCCCATCTTGCAGTGTGAGCGCGAGCAGGGCGTTGAAGTACGCCTCCTTGCTGTCGAACCGGCTGTAGAAGGCGCCGACCGTCGCCCCGATATGCGCGCAGAGCTCGCTGATCGACAGCTCCGCGAGGCTGCGCGTGCACAACAGCTCCGCACCCGCCTCGAGCAGGGCAAGCGTCATTTCCCGGCTGCGCCGCTGCCGCGACGGCGTGACGCCGGGCAGGTCGAGCTGCGCGGTCGGCTGGGGCATTCCCGCTCTCTCCGGTCTGGAACAAGAATAATAATTATGATTATTATCTGAGGCAAGCGCCGTTGTGCCGCTTGGCATGGGCATCGCGGACGGATGCAAATCAAAAAAAGCTCACGACGGTGAAGCTGCGGCCGATCCGGGAGCGACAGGGAGGACGAGCCATGAGCAAACCCGCATTCGGCGGCACGATCGGCAGGACCATCGCAGGCTCCAAACCGTGGTGGCCGACGCCGCAGCAGCCGCCGAAAGCGGCGCCGAACATCCTGGTGGTGCTGTTCGACGATGTCGGCTTCTCCGATTTCGGCTGCTACGGCTCGCCGATCCGCACCCCCGCGATCGATGCGCTGGCGGCGCAGGGCCTGCGCTATTCCGGCTTCCACACCACGGCGATGTGCTCGACGACGCGGGCGGCGCTGCTGACCGGACGCAACCATCATTCCGTCGGCGTCGGATGTCTCGCCAATTTCGACAGCGGGTATCCCGGCTATCGCGGCAAGATCGCGCGCGAGGCGGGGACGCTGGCCGAGATGTTGCGCACTCATGCCTATCGCAACTACATGGTCGGCAAGTGGCACGTGACGCCGCTGACAGAGAGCGGCGCGACGGGGCCGTTCGACGGCTGGCCGCTCGGCCGCGGCTTCGACCGCTTCTACGGCTTCCTGGACGCCGAGACCGATCAATATGCGCCGGAGCTCGTGCTCGACAACACGCACATCACGCCGCCCGGAAGCTTCGCCGATGGCTATCACCTGACGGCCGACCTGGTCGATCAGGCCATCCGCTTCATCGCCGACCACACCGCCGATCGCCCGGAATTGCCGTGGCTGACGTGGCTCGCGCTCGGCGCCTGCCACGCGCCGCACCAGGCGCCGCGCGACATCATCACGCGCTACGATTCCGTCTTCGCCCATGGCTGGGACGTCGAGCGCGACCAGCGCCTGGCGCGGCAGAAGGCGATGGGCCTGGTACCGGAGAATACACGCCTGCCGCCGCGCAACGACGGCGTAAAGGCCTGGGAGGCGCATTCCGACGACGAGCGGCGCGTCTTCACCCGGCTGCAATCGGCCTTCGCCGGCATGCTCGATCACGCCGACCAGCATCTGGCGCGGCTGATCGCGTTCCTGGAGAAGACCGGCCAGCGCGACGACACGCTTGTTATCGTGATGTCCGACAATGGCGCCAGCCAGGAGGGCGGGCCGCTCGGCTTCGTCAACGCCATGGGGCCGTTTAATTTCAAGCCCGAGCCGATCACCGAGAAGCTCGCGCGCATCGACGACATCGGCGGGCCGGATACGCATTCCAATTTCCCGCATGGCTGGGCCATGACGTCCAACACGCCGCTCAAGCGCTACAAGCAGAACACCCATGGTGGCGGCATCCGCGATCCCTTCGTGCTGTCATGGCCGCAGCGGATCGCTGCACGCGGGGAGCTGCGCCACCAGTTCGTCCATGCCTGCGACTTGGTGCCGACGCTGCTGGAGCTGATCGGCATCGACGCGCCGGCCACGATCGCCGGCGTGCCTCAGATGCCGCTGGAAGGCGTGAGCTTCGCCGCTTCGATCGCCGATGCTGCCGCGCCGTCGAAGCCGGCGCCACAATATTTCGAGATGTTCGGCCATCGCGGCCTCTGGCACGACGGCTGGAAGGCGGTGGCGTTTCACCCCTCGGGCACGCCGTTCGACAACGACAGATGGGAGCTGTTCCACCTCGCCAAGGACTTCTCCGAGACGCACGATCTCGCCGCGGAGCAGCCGGAACGCCTCGCGGCGCTGGTGAGGCTGTGGTGGGAGCAGGCGGAGGCGCATCAGGTGCTGCCGCTCGACGACCGCTTCGGCCCGCGCTTCGCGGAGAACGCCGCGCGCTTCCACGGCGCGCGCACGCGTTTCGTGTTCCACGCCGGCATGGGTCATGTTCCGACCGACGTCGCGCCCGACGTGCGCAGCCGCGACTACCTGATCGAGGCCCATATCGAGATCGGCGAGGACGGCGCGTCAGGCGTGCTCATCGCCCATGGCGATGCGACCTCCGGCTACAGCCTCTATGTCAAGGACGGCCACCTCGTGCACGATCTCAACATCGGCGGCCGCCACGAGATTATCAGCTCGACCCGCCGGGTTCCGGCGGGATCACATCGCCTGGGTCTGCGCGTCGAGCGTCTCAGGCGCGAGAGCGAGCCGGCCAAGGGCGCGCGCACCGGCATCAGCCAGTACACGCTGCTGATCGACGGCGAGGAGGTGGGCGCGCTGACGACGCAGCTCGCCTTCCACACGCTGATCTCGTGGTCGGGGCTCGACATCGGCCATGACCGCGGCAGTCCGGTGTCGGACTACACCGCGCCGTTCGCGTTCACTGGACGGCTCTCGCACGTGATCGTGACGATGCAGGACGAGCAGAGCCTGGACGGCGAGAGCGTCGGCAATGCCGAGATGGCCCGGCAGTGACAGGGGATGAAGGGCGGCGGATTTTGATTCCGCCATTCGGAGGTTCGATCCCTCCCGCCCCAGCCGGTCTATTCCTATGATGTCGTTGAATAAAGTCGCATGCTTCCGTCATGCTTTCGGTCGCATTTGGAAATTCGGCATCCCCCTTATTTGGAAATTCTGTGCTGGTTTCGTTTTCCGCCGGAGAGCGGCGGACCGAGGCAGCGCAGATCAGCCAGCGCGCAGTTGCGTGGGCGGCATCAAGCTGGACGCCTAGGGTGTCACTGCGGGATAATGGTGGGCTGTCGGCTAGTCTAGGTTTGCGGAGCCTATTGCTGGTGCGGTGCTCGAGGAACGCCACCCCGCGTCGATCTAATCAGGTTTTTAGGTTGAGCAATCCAGGACTTCCGATCACCCGTCTTATAGTCCCATAGGTCAGACCAGTCCACGACGCTTTGATCAAGCCAATCGATCTCCTTGCAATCAAAGGCGAAATGATCAAGCAGCATCTCTATGAGAGAGCCGTTTGCCCAAGCCATGAGCCCGCTTTCCCGGATCGTCGCGCCGTTCGCTTGTGCGTCTTCGTATAGGAATACAAGTTTTCCGGTCTTGTAGATCCGCGGATTTCGTAATTCGCTAACGAGGCGCATGAGCCGGAGCGGTATCGAGTCGACAGTGGCTTTTCCTTGTTGCAAGACAGCAACGATAGAATTGACCCGAATGTTGCGCCAGCGTTCGAGGACGTTCAAAGCCTCTCTTGCGACCCAACAGTCAAGTATGAAAAACTCGGGTTGTATTCGCCGGACCTCGCGTAACACTTCGACCTGTTCGATCAGGTGGCTGAAGATGCCGAAGCACAGGATGGTGTCGAACGCATGTGCGGGTGTGTTGCTGAGAAAGGTGACGAGATCGCTCTCGATGAATTCGTAGCGTCCGTCGAATTCGGGGAATGTGCGTAGATTGCCGTATGCACTCGCGACGTGCGCTTCTCGAGCCTCAACGCCGACAACCGATTTGGCTCCGCACTGCAGCGCCGCGTAAGCAAAGCGACCATCGTGACTTGCAAGATCGAGTATTCGCTTGCCTCTTACGGCGTCAGGAGCTCTCGCGATGAGGACCTCAGCCCGCCAATTCAGACGATTGACGTGCGCAAGGACATTGCTGGACCGGAGGAAGCAAGAATTGCTAAAATCGACATTCATTGACGTTTCCCGAAAAGGGTCCTGCGCATGCGAACGTCCCTCGCCGACGTGGGCGCCCCTCGTCGTTCGGACCAAGCCTAATGCTGCATCGAAAGTGAGGGCGATCCAACCGGAACGTCTCCCTTGATGCAGACCCGATAGGCGAGCCGTCGGCCGGTGCCGTAGTCATCGATGGCGGCGTGCATGGTGCACCGGTTGTCCCAAAAGCCAACGTCGTTCCTTGACCAGTGACGTCGGACCGTGAATTCCGGTCTTTGCATCTGCTCAAAGAGGTAGTTGAGGAGCAAGGCACTCTCGCGCGAATGGAGACCCACAATATGGGACGTGAAGAGCGGATTGATGAACAAGCATTGCTCACCAGTCTCTGGATGGACTCTCACGACCGGATGCTCGCATCGGGACACCTTTGAAAGATCTACATCGGTCCTGTGACGGTGGTGAACTCCGGTCCGTTCGATGTATTCCTCGCTAAACAGGTCATGAACCGCGGTCTTTGTTGCCAGGAATTGCTTCAGCGGATCTGAAAGCGAATTGAAGGCTGAAGCGGTGTCGCACCACATTGTGTCGCCGCCCCGATCGGGTACCTCGGCAATGCGGATGATTCCTGCCATTGGAGGGGTGCGGGACACCGTTGCGTCCGTGTGCCATACCGAAGCGCGTCCGGCCGGAGCGGCGCCATCGAAGACGATGACCTCGGGCCGATCTTTCATTCGCGTGGCGAAGGATGGGTAGTCTGTTTCCAGAGAGCCAAACCGCATGCCAAAGGCGATCTGATCGTCTTCGGTGAAAGAGCACTGGTCCGGAAAGAATAGCACCTTGTAACGCAACAGGGCCGCCTGAATGGCAGAAATCGTCTCCTTCGAAATATCGCGCGACAGCCGTACTTTGGAAACTTCGGCTCCGATCGTTCCGCTCAACGGCCTGACTAGAAGATCTGTCGTCATGTTGGGATCTCCGGCCTCACTAGAGAGCTCAAGGTAGGATTCCCGAGGAAGCCTAGTCCGACTTCGCAACCTGGTAACCCCGTCGTTTTTGACACTGCCAGGACGAATCTGCGGCCGTCGCTGACGACGTTGGGTCTTGCCCCCCGTCGAAACCGACGGGGTTACCGGGGTATTCCGGGGGCGTAGAGTCGCGTCCGGTACGCGCTTCGTGACGGATCGTTGCGACGGAGTATGACGCCTTACGCAATGTCTCGAGCGCAATGTCTCGAGGGCAATGTCTCGAGGCATAGGCGCGACCGTTGGGCGGTGTGGAGGCAACATCGATCATGGACAGAGTTGAGAGGGCGGCACCGATCCTTGCGAAGGGTGTTGATTGCGATCAGCCCACGACAGACAAGACTCTCAGCCAGGGCTCAGAAGGGACGGCGACGCTATTGCCGGGTGTTCCAGATTGCGGTGATTCGCACGCTCAGATTGACGGCATCTACACCAACGGCGCGCTGTACGAGGACGAAACGGAGGCGTTGATCGACAACGAGCTGCGTGTGCTGCGCGATGTGTGGAAGAGTGTGCTCGGCCTCGAGCATATAGACGACGAAGCCAACTTTCTCGAACTGGGCGGAGACTCGCTTCTCTCGATTCAAGTCGCGACCCGCGCGAAAGAGGCGGGAATTGCAGTTCAGGCACGACAGCTGTTTCAAACCCACTCCGTCAAGGAGCTGGTAGCCGCGGTCAGTCCGTCCTCGGTAACGGATGGTAGTCAATCCAAGGCACTGCAGAGGCGAGCATCGCCCTGCGAGTGGGTGACATCCGATGAGCGGGACGTTTGGCTGACGAGATATCCTGGAATGGTGGCGCTCTACCCGATGACGGGCATGCAGCGCGGATTGTTGTTTCAGAACGGCATCGGCAACGCTCGCGACGAGCAGGCGGGCCCGGGCGCGTACGCCGGGCAAATGTGGCGACGAGTCGCCGCCGGTGTTGAGCGCGACGTGCTGAAGGCAGCCTGGAACCGCATCGTCGAGCGGCACGCGATTCTTCGAACCATATTCGTCGGATTCGATAGAGAGCAGCCGCTGCAGCTGGTTCTTGGCGAGGCTGAATTGGAGTGGAGAGAGTGCGATCTATCAAATAGGGAGGGATCGGAACAACCCGCGTTCGTGGATATTTTGAGGAGCGAAATTGAGAGGCCGTTCAATTTCGAGCGCCCGCCCTTCATACGAATTATGTCGGTTACGGATGTCGACCAGACCGTAAAGATCGTATTGACCTACCATCACTGTGTGCTCGACGGATGGAGCATATTGCTGCTGTGGAACGAACTGTCGGCAATATACGAGGCCGAGTGTCGGCGCGAGCCGCATCGGTTGCCATCGCCCGTATCCTATGAAGATTATGTTCAGTGGCGCCTTCATCAGCCCAAAGAGCCGGCGCTCGAATACTGGCGGAAGAACCTTGCAGGACTGACGCGAGCCGCCGGGCTGCCGCAGAGAAATACAAACGGAAAACGAGAGAAGTTCCTGGGGCGTAAGGCGAGCTTCACTCTGAATGCGCCAGAAACGGCTCGCCTCATGGAATGGGCCAGAGGCAGCCGGGTCACCATTGCGACTGTCGTGCAGGCAAGCTGGGCTTACGCGGTGTCTCTCCTCAGTGGGGAGCGCGACATTGTATTCGGGTTGACCTCTTCCGGGCGCTCGATAGAGCTGGATGGCGTAGAGAGCATTGTCGGCCTGCTGATCGAGACCGTTCCCGTGCGCATTCTCGTCGACCCGGAGTGCGAGCTGGGCCTTTGGCTGCAGACTGTTCAAGATCAACAGGTCGAACGGGAGAGGTATGCCGGTCTGGATTTGGTGACGATCCGAAAGTGCGGGCATTTCGAAGCCGTCTCGGAGATGTTTGACGCCCTAATCGTGGTGGAAAGCTTTCCGCAGGCGGAAAAATGGAAGACTGGAGCCTTGCAGCTTGGCGACTACAATCACGAAGGGTGGACCCATTATGATCTGACGTTGGTGGTGACGCCAGACGACGATATGGAGTTCCTGCTCTATTACAATGGAGCTCGCTTTGGTGAGGCCGATGTCACTCCACTTCTGGAGCTGTTGGAACGGAGCGTTACGAACATCTCCAGGCGATCAGCCAACGATCCAGTTGCTGGACTGTGGCTTCCAGAAGATCATGGGTCCGACGAGCTGCTCGAGCCCGTTAGCAAGGTATGTCGGCAGGGTGAATTGCGTCTGGGCCGGTATCTTGTCCACCAGCTCGTCGAGAATCAGGCGGAGCGCGATCCGGATAAGATCGCTGTGGTCCATAATGGCAAACGATGGACCTACGGGGAGCTGAACCGTGCCGCGAATTGTCTGGCCAACCATCTCTTGGCGGAGTTCGCCGACATCAAGCCCGACACGCTGATAGGACTGATGCTGCCACGGAGCGACATGCTGATCATCGCGATTCTGGCGGTCTGGAAGGTTGGCGCGGCCTACGTTCCTCTCGACCGGGATATGCCGGCTAACCGCCTGCGCACGGTCGTGCAAGACTCCAAGATGCTCCTCGTTATCAAAACGGATGGAGCAAACCAGCCATTTGACGGCTGGCGCACCTCCGTGGTCGATATCGACAGTATCGGAGACGACATCGATCGGAGGGCAGGAGCAGACCGCAACCCGGACATCAACGTGTCCGGCAGCGACCTGGCTTACGTCATCTATACATCGGGATCGACCGGTGGTCCGAAAGGCGTGATGATCGAGCATATGGCTGTCCTGAACAACATTCTGAACAAGACGATCGACTTCGGGATGACGGAGCGCAGCGTTGTTGCGCAGAACGCCTCCCCAAACTTCGATATATCCGTATGGCAGATGTTTGCTGCGCTGACGGCGGGAGGGACGACAGTCGTCTACAGCGAGGAGGAAGTATTCGACGTTGCCCGATTTGCAGCCACGACCGCGATCGAAAGCGTCAGTGTGCTCGAACTGGTGCCCTCTTATCTGATCCTGCTGGTCGAGCACTTGGAGGAGCATGCCGGCGAAGTGAGGAAGCTTCGGTTGGAAGTTCTTGTCCTGACAGGGGAGACGGTCGACGCAGCCTTTGTGAACCGTTGGTGGGACATCATGCCAACGACCTGCGTCGTGAACGCTTACGGCCCGACGGAGGCAGGAGATGACATCACGCACCATGTCATGAGCGAGCGACAAGCGCTCCGCAATCCAGTTCCTATCGGCAAGGTCCTGGCAAATTTCGATGTGTTCGTCGTTGACGAGAACCTGCTCCCCGTGGCGACCGGTGAGAAAGGCGAAATCGTCGTAGCAGGAGCCGGTGTCGGCCGCGGATACCTGAACGCCTCCGTCGCCACCAATGCGGCATTCGTGAAGAGCCCATTCCCTGACAAATACCGAGGTCGTCTCTACCGGACCGGCGACATCGGACAGATGTTGCCGGATGGCAGCCTGCTGTTTCATGGTCGCAAGGACAGGCAGGTAAAGGTGCACGGTCATCGGATCGAATTGGAAGAGATCGAGCGTGCGCTCCTGGATATCGATTGGATCAAGCAGGCCGCGGTAATCGACGTGAGGAGACATAACGGCGACGCAAGTCTGAGTGCGTTTGTTGTCGGTGTCGGAGAGGGGCAGCCGGAAGCGGCAGCGGTGAGCCTGCGAGATAGGCTCCCTCACTACATGATACCCGCAGTCATTCAGGTCTTGACGGAGTTGCCAAAGCTCGAAAATGGCAAGGTGGACCGAAATGCGCTCCGGGACATGGTGGGCGAGGTCGCACCCCGTGCGGAGTTCGCTCTTCCGTCGACCGATACAGCGCTGCGACTTGCGCGAATCATCGGTGAAGTCGTCGGCGTCGAAAGGGTCGGAGAACTGGACGATTTTTTCGATTTGGGCGGGGACTCGTTCATGGCGATCCGTGTAGCCGCGAAATACGGGCCGCCGCTGGAAGTGACCGACATCTACAACTTGCGAACGGTGGGATCGATATCATGTGCTATCGAGCTGAGCGAAAGTGAGGGCGAGCGCTATCTCGTTCCGGTCGCAGGGACGCGAGAGACGGCGAAAGTCGTTGTCGTCGGGATCGCCAATTCAGGCGGCGATCCAATCAGTTTCCACGATCTGGGACGTGAAATCGCGTCGAGAACCGATGACATTGCGCTCCTGGCCGTGAAGCTGCCAAGAATCCTCGTGAACACAGCGGACGAGATGCTTGCGGAAATCGAGCGAATTACGCGCAAGGTCATCGAGGAGTTGACGAGCGAAGAGAAGGTCCCGGTCATATTGTTTGGACAGTGCAACGGGTCAGCGCTGGCGATCAGCATTGCGATCCACCTTTGCAGGCAAGGAGATCCGGTCGGCGCACTGGCCATCGGTGGAGCTCTCTTCAGGTCGGCCAACGCGCCAACTGATCTACGGAGCGACGCCGAAATCCTGGAAGGCCTGAGATCGCTTGGCGCGAGCCTTCCGCGGCGCCCGGACGAGGTCGCGTTCTTTCTGAACGACTTTCGCTATGATTGCCGGATGGCCGACGCGTATTACGATTGGCTCTTGGAGCAGAGAGCGCTGGCGGCGTTGGGGGGAATCTCGGCGCCTGTCTGCTGCATAGTGGGTTCCGAAGATGCAGTCGTGCCAAACTACAGAGAGAGATACAGCGACTGGGGTTGTCTATCGGAGCATGTCGGCTTGGTGGAATATGAGGACCGCGGGCACTATTTGCTTCGGGATTGTGCCAAGGAGCTTGCGGATACGCTGATCGCTCTGCGGCAAGGCGCCGTGCGATGCAGCTGATTCGATGGTCGAAATGACCGACATTGGCCCGCAGCGAACAGACTATCCCAAAATCGCCTTTGTGCACATACCGCGGACCGGAGGAGTGACGTTCGGTCGGCTGCTGGAAACGCTCTATGGCGAAGGCGAGATCGCCAATTTCTATGGAGATAAACTGTCGAGCGTCATCAATGACAAGCTAGACAACTTCTTGCGAGAGGATAAGCGGCGGAAGAATTCCTTCAGAGTCTTGAAGGGCCATTTTGTGTATGGCTTCGATCCCGAGATCAAAGATGCAAACTACGTCACGTTGTTGAGAGATCCAGTGGATCGACTGGTGTCGTACTACTTCTATGCGCTGAAGGAGCGTGGAAACTATCTGAATGGTTATCTGACGCAAAGAAGGATACGGCTCGAGGAATTCTTGATGAGCCAAATAACCGTGGAGCTGGACAATTACCAGGTTCGGGCGATCTCTGGAATGTCCGTCTCCGAGCGTGGGAGGGTTACCAGGGATCATTTTCAGCTCGCCAGGCGCAATCTCAGGAACCAGTTTTCCGTGTTCGGGATCACGGAGAGGTTTGGGGCCTCGATGGCGTTGTTTGCCGGGCTGTTCGGTTGGGAGCTTCCAAGGTATGTGAGCGGGAATGTAGGAGACTATCCTAAGGACCATAACATCTCGATGAGATGCCTGGATCTGGTCAGCCGCCGGAACGAATGGGATATCATGCTCTATCAGGAAGCGCAGGAGCTCTTCGCTGCCCGGGTCCTGGCTGTGAGCTAGGAGTTGGCCGAGCTCTGTAAGCCTCCAGCGTCGGTGATCGCACTCCAACGACGTCCGATTTGAGAGTGGGAATGAAGGTTCTGGTGTAAGATTAAGTGGGGAACAGCGCCAGCGTCAGAAGCGGACATGGATACGGATGATCAGATTGCAATGCGCACTCGTTGCGCTCTACAAAGCGCGCATCCTCATGCAGCGGCCTCTCGTCAGCGTGAAAAGCGGGTGGGATTTCCCGAGGATGCCGGTGGAGCCGTTTGAGAAGTATAGCGAAGCCGCGCTCCGGGTAGCTCGCCAACGAGTCGGGCGGGATTTCCGTGTTGGTGGTGTTGTCCACCTCACTGAGACAACGGCCGATCAACACTTGCTGGTTCTCTATGTGAAAGCCGAACTGATCGGAGGACCGCCGGAGACGACGAACAGTGTTGCTTGGTTCGATCAAATGGAATTGTGCGAGCTGCGAAACAGCGGTCTCATGGTTCCGGAGGCAGACGAAGCGCTCAAGGCAATGGACTGGCGCGCGCTGATACCGAGGGGGCATTTTCCGCCCGGTTATTGAGCATCAAGGCAATCGCGCCTCCTTTTCCGATTGGAGGATGTCTGCGGCGGAGCGGGCCCACATCGACCGCAAGAGACTGAGGCGCGGAAAGGGCGCTGCCTCAGGTCAGAGGAAGTGACTGACGGGAGGAACGTAGTGCATATCGAGTGTCCCGACCGTCGATCGTCGGTCTTGGCCGAACCGTTGACACGAGTTGTTCGGCGGAAAGAGGACGTCCTGTTCTCGACATGCGCGCCGCTGCGGCCCTTTCCGGATGTCCTGCTGACACACCTGCAGAAATGGGCGCAGGCAGCTCCGTCGAGAGCATTTCTTGCCGAACGATCAGCGGCGGGCCGTTGGTACGAGCTCACCTATTCGGCTGCAATGAGGTGGGTCGATTCTGTTGCGGAGCTGTTGGTGGAGCTGAATTCCGCATATGGCGACCGTCTGTTGATCATCAGCGAGAACAGCATCGCGCATGGTGTCGTGTCATTGGCCGCGATGTCGGTGGGCATTGCTGTGGTACAGATATCACCAAGCTATTTGACGACGCGGACCGGCCTAGAGCGCGTCCGCGAGATCTGCGAGGTGGCCCGGCCCGGATATCTCTTTGCGAGTCCGCAAGCGCTGCTAGCCGCCGCCGGTCCTTTGCCGATAGGCGAGGCCGTAGGGGTGAGTTTTGACCGCGTGATCGCCCTTGGACCTGCCGGCGCCGGAGACCGTCGAGATCACGCGACCGCCGAACTGCAGATGAGACGATCGGCCCTACATGGGGACTCGATCGCAAAGATAATGTTCACTTCAGGAACAACCGGTAGCCCGAAGGGCGTTATCAATACGCACCGCATGCTATGCGCTCAGCAACAACAAATGGCGCAGCTTTGGCAGTTTGTCGAGGAGCGTCCGCCGGTTCTGTGCGACTGGTTGCCTTGGAGTCATACGTCCGGAGGTAATAACAGCTTCAATATGACGCTTCGAAATGGAGGAACGCTATACATAGACAATGGTCGTCCTACACTGAGCGGGATCGAACTGACGTTGCGCAATGTCGCCGAAGTTCGTCCGACCTGGTACACAAACGTTCCTGCTGGATATTCTCTGCTGTTGCCAATGCTGCAGAGGAGCAGATTGCTTACGGAACGGTTCTTCTCCCGACTGGACCTGTTGGTGTATGGCGGTGCGGGGCTTTCGCCAGGCCTCTGGGCCGGTATTGATGAGCTTGCCAGGTCGACCAGGGGAACGCCGGCTCCCTGGGCGTGCGGCTGGGGTCTCACTGAGACGGCTTCTACGACCACAGTCACGCACTTTCCAATCTCGGGCGCGGGGCAGATCGGAGTTCCGCTGCCCGGAATGACGTGCCGGCTGACGAAACGTCACGGCCACTACGCCATCGCGGTGAAAGGGCCCAACGTCACTCCCGGATATTTCGGCGACACGGACGCGACGGCAAGAGCCTTTGATGACGAGGGGTACTTCATCACGGGCGATTCGGTGTCGTTTGTTGACGAAGAGAATCCCAGCCGCGGACTTCGATTTGAAGGCCGGTTTGCCGAACAATTCAAGCTGGCGACCGGCACATGGGTTCAACCGAGCAGTATCAAGGCATCACTTCTATCCCGTGCTGGGCCACTCGTCAGAGACGTGATTCTGGAAGGCCCTGATGGCCCGTATCTGGTCGCCTTGATCTGGATAAACGAGGAGGTCGCGGTTCGGGATTTTCGGTGGTCGGAGAGTTGTGAGGGAAATGATCAGGGCTCGATCGCGCTGCAGGAGTTTCTGAAAATGGTTATTGGTGAGCACAATGCCGGCTGTGTCGATAATGCCGAGCGGATCGTTCGCGCGTGCGTTCTTGGCATCCCGCCCTCGCTGTCATCCGGTGAGCTGACGGAGAAGGGAACCATCGCCCTGCATCGGTTTCGGACGGCTCGTCGGACGCAAATCGAGTCATTGTTTGCGGCTGAGTATGGTTTTAGCATTCCGCAGGCGGCAATCTAGTGGGTGCGTAATGGCGTGCAGGGCCATTGAAGAGTTTGCGGAACAACTTGCGAAGGATGATGGAGACGAGTCAATCGTGCTATGCCGCGGAGAGCGGGTCATAGGCTGTGCGCGGCAGGGTTCCGTCCGCTCGGTGGCGTTCTCCAGCTGGTCAGCTGGCCGCAGGGCAGGCCATCCTGCTCAAAGAGCCAAGCTTCGGCGCGATCAAGTTCAGGGCCACTGCACGTGACACGACGTGCGTTCGGTTTTCGCATTCAAGTTTGACCCGTGCTGAGTCAAAATAGGCCCTCACAACCCGCTCGGAAATTCCGAGTTGAGCCGCGATCTGCTTGTTTTGCAGGCCGTCGGCCGCCAACGACAGGCACTGCAGTTCTCGCCTGGTAATGCGTGGGGGCTCATGCGCCAATTTGCGCGCCTGGAGCGTGTTCTCCTCCACCCCGGCGAGCACCAATACCTGCGCATGAACTGTATGCGCGAACAGCAGGAGATCCGGAATATACTGACGCAAGAGGCTGTCATTGGAAGCGCGGTAAATTGCCGAGAAGATGGCAAATTCCCTGGCGGGACCTCTGATAGGGAAGCTCAGGCCGTGGACCTTAATGCCGGTCCCGTAACCGAAGCAGTCAACTGCAACCCGATCGTCGAAATCATCCCACACGATCGGGAGGCGCGATTTGCTGCAGGCCCAGAGGACTGGATCTGCCACCGTGCACGCTTCAGAATAGCGCTTTGTGATGTGCGGCGGATAAGAGCTGTGTATGACCGGTACGCGGTTTTTCGTTCGGGGGATTTCAATAATGCGATACAGAAAATGATCGATGCCAAACTCCGTTAGCATCGACTTCACCATCTCGAAGAGACGCTCTTGAGATCGCGCGGTGGTGAGCCGTGGGCACATTGTTGAGAGACGGTTCACATCATCCACCACGTTCTCCATTGCAGCGAGTTGCCATGTCCGAGCGCAAGCGTGCATCAGCCGGTCGGGCGGTCTTAAATGCCTCATCGCGCCGATGGTCCTGCTCGGAGACAGAGTCTATCACCGATTGTCTCGAGATCGATGCTGCTTGTAGCACGAACGGTGTTCCCGTTTGAGTGATGAGTCGCGGCGCATGATCGCGCCGTTGGTGGTGAGTCTGCAGGAGTGGAGGTGCTCTGACAGGCAGAGCCGTCGTTCGTTTTTGCCCGGTTGCTATCCGAGCGATGCGACGCGCATCGCACGATGCATATGTGACTTCGCCGGCCTGCACATATCGAGCTAAGCGCGAACCAGGGGCGCTGCGGATGAGCTCTAGCAGTCTGCTGAAGAACTATCGTTTTGATCCGACTTTCGGGATTCAACAGTTTTGGCGAGTCTCGGAGGGGTGAATGCGAGGCAAGTTCGAGGATCAGGGGGGCCTGTTTTCTTATGTTTCGCCAGAGGCGCGTGTCCCGAAGGACCACCCGCTGCGCAAGATCAGGGAACTGGTGCGAGACGGTCTTGGCGACCTGAACCGCACTTTGGGCACGCTCTATTCGAAGGAGGACTGTCGATGACTGCGTGCGGTGATATTGGGATCTGTAACGCATATGAACCGATAGCCACGCTGCTTCGAAACGATGCTTGGAGCGTCGCCCAGATTTCCTGATGAAGGCTCTATGAGAGTATGTTTTCCCGGTGCGATCGATCCGAGCCTCTCCAATTGGGAAACCATCTCTATCGCGGGTAGTAGCTTGATTGATCCGGCGGGATTGAATCCTTCGATCTTCAGAAGAGTCTCGCACCGGTCAATCGCATCGGGAAGGGTTAGGAAGAGTGAATCGCGACCCAATTCGAGAACCGTATTCGCAATCAATTCGTTCGGTCCTTTGATCGAAAGCGGTTCGCGTTCGTTTAGGGTCCAGGCTCGAATCTGCGCAGCGCGACCAGGGTGGTTTGTTAGATCGGAACGCCGTCGATGTGGCGAGTGAGTCTGATACCGGCCATTATCCTCGGCAACTGATTTCCTTGGTTGGGTTGGTGTGAGTGTCTGGCTGCACGTCGCTAGCGGCAGCGTTTGTGAATAGCGGTTGCGTTGCCTCTTCCGCTTCGGTCGAGTGGACGATGTGCAGGTGGGGCGATCCGAGCGGGGGCGTCGCTTTCGACGAGTAGCGTTCCTGTGGCGATCTTCTAGAACAAGTGCGAACAGCCAAGTCGGAACTGCGAAGGAGATATCGAGTGCCGGAGGGAGTGTATGTGTACTCAGCTAACGGCTGTGCCGACGGGGACCGGGTAGGAAGTTGCGGCGGCAGCGAATGCATCACGTGAGCGCGCGAATGTCCCCGAAGCTGTCTGGATGGTGAGGCCGCGGGATGATCGGAAAACCGTTAGCGGCCTGGTGCGAGCCCATAGCACGACCGTTCAGGTATCGCGTGTTTACATCGATTTGGCTAGCATGCCTTCTTTCGCGATTTGGTAGCCTCGTTCAAATCGTGGGCGCTTCGTGGCTGATGACGTCTTTGGCAAAGTCGGCCGACATGGTCGCACTGGTCCAGACGGCGATTTTGATGCCAACCATGTTGCTCTCTCTCGTAGCGGGCGCGTCCGCCGATGCTTGGGATCGGCGAGGCGTAATGCTGATCTCGCAGTACCTGGGCCTTTCTGCGTCTGTGGCCCTCGCCCTGTTGGCCTATGCGGACTGTATTGGGCCTTGGACATTGCTCTTGCTAATGTTTATCACTGGCTGCGGTGCGGCGCTATACCAGCCTGCATGGCAGTCCTCGCTCTCGGAGCAAGTGCCGCAATCCGATCTATCGGCAGCCATTTCGCTAGATAGTCTTTCGCTCAGCCTGGCGCGAACGTTAGGCCCGCCGATCGGTGGTGTGCTCCTGGTCGCGGCGGGGCCGGCGATCGCGTTCCTCGTGAATTGCGCAACTTATGTCGGTCTCATCGCGGTGCTGGCTTTTGGGCTCAAGGAGCGACAGCCGTCGCAGCCTGGAAGGGAGCGGGTTCTGGTCGCCATGACAGCAGGAATCAGTCACGCCTGCTCCTGCCGTGTCATCCGAACGTTGCTCCTACGCAGCGCGGTGTTTGGTCTCCTGGGCAGCGCGACATGGGCTCTGATGCCGTTGGTTGCTCAAGACCTCCTGCGTGGAAATGCTGATCTGTATGGTTGGTTGTTCGGCTGGTGGGGTGCCGGAGCCGTTTTGGGTGCGCTCTATGGCGTCCCAATTCGGCTGCGTTTCAGCAACGAGCTAGTATTGCGGGTTTCGTCCGCGGGTGTGGGGATAGGCATCCTTCTCACCGCCTCGAGCCAATGGGAGCATGTGACGATGGCTGCCCAGATCATCACCGGAGGTTGTTGGGTGGTCGCGGTCTCGACACTGAACGTGAGCATCCAGGCGTCGTCACCGGCAAGGATCGTGGGGCGTGTCGTCGCAATTTTTCACACCGTTCTTGTTGGTGGTCTGACCGTGGGGAGCTGGATCTCCGGCCTACTTGCGAATGAGTTCGGACTGGTCTTTGCGATGCAGCTGTCCGGCGCATTCATGACCGCTTCGCTTTTCCTGGGCTGGGCGGTTCCGTTGCGGCCAATCATCGGATCCAACGCGGACCAGGCGTAGTGGGGTTCGCACAACGGGGTTAAAAGAGGGGGCAGGGGGATTTTGGAAATGCGCAACAACTGCGCTTTTGGGTAAGCGCGCGAGTTGTGTCAGAGCGCGGCTGGCTCGCCGTCGCCGGGTGGCCGGCGATCTCGATTGCTGCATGCACCGTGGAATTGAGCGAGGTTGAAGTGGACTCCGGAAATAGGACCAGACGTCAAGGTGTGAAGCGTCCTGCTCTGTCTCAACCGATGGAGCCCGGATATGACGAAGTCACGCAAGAAGTTCGATGCCGCATTCAAGGCCAAGATTGCTCTGGAGGCCCTGCGCGAGGTCGCGACGGTGCCGGAGCTGGCGAAGCGGCACGGCGTTCACCCGAACCAGATCTATGGCCGGAAGAAGCAGGTTCTCGACAATTTGGCGAGCCTGTTCGCGCGCGGACAGTCCACACGACATCGAAAATTGGAGTAGAGAGGTCTCCATAATATGGATACAACTCATCGATGTAATCGTGCCGAGGTCAATTTGACGGATGTCGAAGGAAAGCAGATGGAGCGCAACGTCCGAATTGCAGCGTCAGCCCTCAGAAGTGCCCGATCCGAAGGCTTCCCGCCGCACCGGCCTTGGGCCTACGCTCAATGAGATCGACAATTACGGCCGTCGTCCACGCTTGCGTAATGGTGTCGCGTCGAGCTGAAGAGCAAAGCGTGCTCGATCGGAAGGTTCGCCGTTAGAGATCTTTGGCCTGCATATGTCCGATCGAACCCACCCACCAGCTCTCGTTGATACAATCAATGCGTTATGAGGGACTTGCCAGATGACCTTCGCCTCGAAGATATTCGAAACCCGCGTGATCAAAATGGCTGACCGCGAAGAGACGATTCTGGCCGGCGGCCGCCATCTGTTTCCGATACTGCCGAAAGCCTTTGACGGCATCAGGCAGATTGGCGTTATCGGCTGGTCCTCGCAGGGGCCGGCTCAGGCGCAGAATCTCCGTGAGTCGCTGGACGGTTCGGGTATCCGCGTCAAGGTCGGCCTGCGTGAAGGCTCGGCTTCGATGAAGCAGGCCGCGGCCCTCGGCTTCACCAAGGAGAGCAAAACGCTGGGAGAGATGTATGATGTCATTCGAGAGAGTGAGATGTCGCTTCTGTTGATCTCAGACGCCGCGCTCGCCGAGAACTACCGGACGGTCTTCGCGGCCTTCCGGCCGGGCACGACTTTGGGACTGAGCCACGGCTTTCTGCTGTCGCATTTACGGGCGCAGGGAGAAGACTTTCCAAAGGACATCAATGTTATTGCGGTTTGTCCAAAGGGAATGGGCCCGTCAGTGAGGCGGCTCTACGAGCAGGGCCGTGCCGTCAACGGCGCTGGCATCAACGCGAGCTTTGCCGTGCATCAGGACGTCGACGGCAAGGCTATCGACTACGCGCTCGGCTGGTCGGTAGCACTGGGCTCGCCCTATACCTTCGAGACCACGCTCGAGTCAGAGTACAAGTCGGATATCTTCGGCGAGCGCGGGGTTTTGCTTGGCGCCGTGCACGGGATTGCGGAGAGCCTCTATGCACGTTTTGTAGGGCAAGGTATGGCCGAGGATGAAGCCTTCATCAACACGGCAGAGTCAATAACAGGCCCGATCAGCAAGCTGATCTCACGCTCGGGGCTGAAGGCAGTCTACGAGCAACTCAACGAGAATGAGAAGGCGATGTTTCGTGCCGCCTACAACGCATCATACGGCCCCTGCCGCGAGATCCTCGAGGAAATCTACGACGACGTCGCCTCGGGAAACGAAGTCCGTAGCGTGATCCAGGCCACCCGCCGGCACAGCGCTTATCCGATGGGTAAGATTGACGACACGGAGATGTGGGTGGTCGGGGAAAGGGCACGCGCCAACACGCAGCGCAACTATGCCCCCATCAATCCGGAGACTGCTGGCGTTTATCTCGCCTGCATGATGGCTCAGGTCGATGTCCTAAAGGACAGGGGGCATCCGTACTCGGAAATCGCAAACGAGTCGATCATCGAGGCAGTAGATTCGCTCAATCCATACATGAGCTACAAGGGCGCATCTTATATGATCGACAATTGCTCGACCACGGCCCGGCTGGGCGCTCGCAAATGGGCATCACGGTTCGACTACATTCTCAAGCAGCAAGCCTTTCCTTCCATCGACAAAGGCATCGCAAGCGACAGCGCGCCGTTCGACGACTTCATGTCCAATGATATCCATGATGTACTGACGGTCTGCGCCGAACTGCGCCCCTCGCTGGACATCTCTGTGGTGCCTCGATAGCAGATCCTCTATCCCGTGTTCGAATGCATCTCGGCGCAGGAGCATATGCGCTCAATGGCGGCTGCCACTCTCACATCCTGAGGCGATCGGATCGGCTGTTCAAAATGAAGCGGCGCGGCCCAGCGCCTCGAACATCGCAAGCAGGTTGCCCGCCGCCTTATCAATCGATTGAACCCGCGTGTGGGTCTCCTGGCCCTGCTGTTCGAGAGTGACGATCCGGCGCTCGAATCCGCATCAAGCGATCGGCGAGCGCCTTGTTGTCGCCGCCAGTAAGCCCGGTGCGGATCGGGTCGCGGATCACGCCGCTAATGTTTGCTGAAAGCCTGTGAGCACGCGCGTGCATCTGTTCGATCTCGCTCGTTGCGAGACGGATCGAGATTGGTCTTGTCTTGCCTGTCATGAGATTGCCTCAACAGAGTTGCCGAGGCGATCGATCACGAGATCAATCAGACATTCTGCTCAAGAACGCCGCCGTTCTTCTGGCGACGTCCCGTCTCGCATGGTCATGAGTTTAAGGAGACAAGGAGCCAAAAGCAGGAATGTCCGACGACGAACAACATTGATCACCTCGGCCGTCGCCCCGAGCAACCGGCAGTGGGCCAGCATTGGTTGCCGAGTAGGCGCTGTTGTCCAAGGCGACGGCTTAAGCTCTGACCGGCTTCGCCTGATCATTGCAAAGACCGTTCGTCGCGCGAGTCGCGATGGGGCAAACCATCGCATTCATTTTACGCCTGGCGGTTTCGTCCGGGGGAGCGCGCCGACCTTCGTCTTGCCCAAACGGCTCTCGACCTCCCGCGCCTCGGCCTTGAGCAGCGGCACGAGCTCGCGCTGGCGGCCAGGGCTCATGCGATGCTCGATCGCCGCGATCGAGAGTGCGCCGATCGGGCGCTTATCGGGGCCGCGGATAGCGATGCCGATCGCCCAGGAGCCCGCCAGCATCAGGCCCGGATTCAGGGCGTAGCCATTTGCACGAGTCTCCCGCACCAATTCCCTCAGTCGCGCGACCGTGTAGTTCGGATGCGGCTGCAGGGATCCGTCAGCGATATTCGCGGCAATGGCCGCTTCGACCTCCGTGTCGCTCATGGCCGCCAGCATGGCCAGACTTCCCGCGCCGACGCCAAGCGGGTGCCGGTCGCCGGCCGCTAGGGCTTGTACCCGTATCGGATAGGGGCCGTCCTCTCGATGAAGGCAGATCGAGTAGACGTCGCGCGGCACTGACAGGAAGGCGCTATCTCCCGAATGTGCGCTCATCCGGACAAGTGAACGGATCGACGCGCCATGGATACCAAAACGCGGGCTGGCGAGAGCACCAAGTGCGTACAGCTCCGGGCCCAGATGATAGGCGCGCGTGGTCGCATCCTGGTCGAGGAGGCCAGCCCGTACAAGCGCAAGCAAGATGCGGTGCACGGTGGGCTTCGTGAGGTCGGACTGAGCGACCAAATCGGCGAGGCGGGCTCCCGCTGTGCCGGCCCGGCCGACCAGCAAGAGCATCGTCGCGGCCCGGTCGACGCTCTGTGCGCCGCCCTCCGAGGCGCGATTGGATTTCTGGACCACCTTGCGGGCGGCGACGAGGCGCTGCTGATCCACGATGCCTTCCTTCGTTGTCGACAGCGATCCACAATATGGACCGCCCTTGCCGCGAGCTGTGTGAATTTGCCTTGGAAATATAGTCTGAACGCAGGCCTGTTGACGAGATCGAGTTTCTGGACCTTTTTCACGCCGTCAAAAGAAACAAGAGGAGGTCCGCTATTTGGATCTCCCTGGGAGCCGAACGTTCATCATTCTGGAGGCCAGCATGCGATTGTCCCGCCGTACCTTTCTGTCCACCGTGTCCTCGACCATCGCTGCCGCGAGCGCCATCGGCGCGCCATTCATCGCGCGCGCCGCAGACGCCGAGCTGGTCTACAAATTCGCCAACAATCTGCCGGACACGCACCCGATGAACGTGCGGGCCCGCGAGATGGTCGCGGCGATCAAGGCGGAGACGGGCGGCCGGGTCGACATTCAGATCTTCCCGAACAACCAGCTTGGCTCCGACACCGATATGCTCAGCCAGGTGCGTTCCGGCGGCCTCGAATTCTTCACGCTGTCAGGTCTGATCCTGTCCACGCTGGTACCGGCGGCCTCGATCAACGGCCTCGGATTTGCGTTCCCCGACTACGACGCGGTCTGGAAGGCCATGGACGGCGATCTCGGCGCCTACGTGCGCGGCGAGATCAACAAGGCTGGCCTCGAAGTCATGGAGAAGATCTGGGACAACGGCTTCCGGCAGACCACGGCATGGAGCAAGCCGATCACGGGCCCGGATGATTTCAAGGGCCTCAAGATCCGCGTACCGGTTTCGCCGCTCTGGACCTCGATGTTCAAGGCACTGGAAGCTGCGCCCGCCTCGATCAATTTCAGCGAGGTCTATTCGGCGTTGCAGACCAGGGTGGTCGACGGCCAGGAGAATCCGCTGGCCATCGTTTCGACCGCCAAGCTCTACGAGGTGCAGAAATATTGCTCGCTGACCAGTCACATGTGGGACGGCTTCTGGTTCCTCGCCAATCGCCGCGCCTGGAAGGCAATGCCCGCGGACGTGCAAACTGTCATCACCAAGCACATCAATGCGGCCGCCGTGAACGAGCGGGCTGACGTCGCCAAGCTCAATGCCGGCCTGCAGCAGGATCTGGCGTCGAAGGGCCTGGTGTTCAACCAGCCCGACGTGGCGCCGTTCCGCGAGAAGCTCCGGGCCGCGGGCTTCTATGCCGAGTGGAAAGCAAAATACGGCGAGCAGGCCTGGTCGCTGCTCGAGAAGGTGAGCGGCAGGCTGTCGTAAAGCGAGCGAGGACGTCATGGCTCACGCTGAAATCTCGGATGTGCATCTGGCGGAGATGGCGCGCGAGCCGTCCCGCTTCCGGTCGCTTGCAGCATCGCTCGAACGTGGCCTCGGTACGCTCGTCGAAATCCCGTTGATGTTTCTGGTGGTCGCCGAGATCGCGCTCCTGTTTGCGGGAGTCGTCAGCCGCTACGCTCTGCATCGGCCGCTGATCTGGTCGGACGAGTTGGCGTCGATCCTCTTCATATGGCTGGCGATGCTCGGCGCCGTCGTGGCGTTCCGCCGCAACGAGCACATGCGCATGACGGCGATCGTGGCGAGCGCCGGCCCGCGGCTCTGGGCTTATCTCGAGGTGTTTGCAACGTCCGCGGCGCTGGCCTTCCTTCTTCTTATTCTACGCCCTGCCTATGAGTACGCGTACGAAGAGAGCTTCATCATCACGCCGGCCCTGGAGCTGTGCGGTACTTGGCGCGCCGCGGCGCTACCGGTCGGCATCTTCCTGATGGCGGTGTTCGCGCTGCTTCGACTTGTGCGCATCGGCGATTTCAGGCTCGATGCGGCAGGTGCCCTCTCGGTCGTCCTGTTGATGGGCGTGTTCTGGCTGGCGCAGCCATGGTTGCAAACGCTGGGCAACATCAACCTCATCGTCTTCTTCGTGGGGCTTGCCGGCTTCTGTGTGTTCTCCGGCGTGCCGATCGCCTTCGGCTTCGGACTTTCGGTGTTCGGCTATCTCGCCCTGACCACGCGTACGCCGCTGGTGGTGCTCGTCGGCCGGATGGACGAAGGCATGAGCCACCTGATTCTGCTCTCGGTGCCGCTGTTCGTGTTTCTGGGGCTGCTGATCGAGATGTCGGGCATGGCGCGTGCCATGGTTGCCTTCCTCGCAACTCTCCTGGGCCACGTCCGCGGCGGCCTCCATTATGTATTAGTCGGCGCGATGTATCTGGTGTCCGGCATCTCGGGAGCGAAGGCCGCAGACATGGCGGCCGTCGTACCCGTGTTGTTTCCCGAGATGAGGCAACGCGGTGCCAAGCCTGGTGACCTCGTCGCCTTGCTCGCCGCCACCGGCGCTCAGTCCGAGACGATCCCGCCGAGCCTGGTGCTCATCACGATCGGTTCCGTCACGGGCGTCTCGATCGCGGCGTTGTTCACGGCCGGGCTGCTGCCCGGCATGGTCCTCGCGGTGACGTTGTGCGCGCTGGTCTGGTGGCGATATCGAGGTGAAGACCTCAGTCACGTCAAGCGCGCCAGTGGCGGCGACATCGCAAAAGCGTTCGTCGTCGCGTTGCCCGCGATCACGCTGCCCTTTGTGATCCGTTACGCCGTCGTCGAGGGCGTTGCGACGGCGACCGAAGTCTCCACCGTCGGGATCGTCTATACCTTGATCGTCGGCTATTTCGTCTACGGGCTCTTGGTCTACCGCAGTTTCGACTGGCGCAGGCTTATGCCCATGCTGATCGAGGCGGCGAGCCTGTCAGGTGCGATTCTGCTAATTATCGGAGCCGCCACGGGCATGGCATGGGGCCTCACTCAATCCGGCTTCTCGCGCGCGCTGGCCGCCGCGATGACCGGGCTGCCCGGTGGTTCGGCGACCTTCATCGCTGTGTCGATCGCGGCCTTCATCGTTCTGGGCAGCGTGCTCGAGGGAATTCCGGCGATCGTGCTCTTCGGACCGCTGTTGTTTCCGATCGCACGCGCGGTCGGTGTGCACGAGGTGCACTATGCGATCATCGTGGTCCTCGCCATGGGCATCGGCCTCTTCGCGCCGCCGTTCGGCGTCGGCTATTACGCAGCCTGCGCCATCGGCCGCATCGATCCCGCCGAAGGCATCAAGCCGATCTGGGGCTACATGCTTGCGCTGCTGATCGGCACGGTCGTCGTCGCCGCCGTGCCCTGGCTTTCCATCGGTTTCCTCAAATGACCTTCATCGCATTCAACCCCAGGAGAAATTCGTGACGCGTGCATGCATCGTCGGTTGGGCCCACTCACCATTCGGAAAGCTCGAGGATCTGGATACGGAGAGCCTGATGGCACGCGTCTCCGGCGCAGCGCTCGGCCACGCCGGTGTAACCACCAAGGACGTCGACGGAATCTATGTCGGCGTCATGAACAACGGATTTTCCAAGCAGGGATTCGAGGGCGCGCAGGTCGCGCTCGCGCATCCGGAACTGATTCACGTGCCGGCGACCCACGTCGAAAATGCCTGTGCGACGGGTTCGGCGGCGCTTTACGCTGCGCTGGATTTCATCGACAGCGGCCGTGGCCGCATCGCGCTCGTGATCGGCGCAGAGAAGATGACGGCGAAGCCGACGGCCGAGACGGGCGATATTCTGCTCGGCGCCTCGTATCGCAAGGAGGAGGCCGACATCTCCGGCGGGTTCGCCGGTCTGTTCGGGCGCATTACGCAGAACTACTTTCAGCGCTACGGCGACCGTAGCGAGGAACTGGCCCTCATCGCCGCCAAGAATCACAGGAACGGAGTGGCCAATCCATTTGCACAAATGCGCCGCGATCTCGGTTACGCCTTCTGCAATACCGTCAGCGACAAGAACCCCTACGTGGCCGCTCCGCTGCGCCGCACCGACTGCTCGTTGATCACGGACGGCGCGGCAGCGCTCGTGGTCGCCGACGAGGAGACCGCGGCCAGGCTTGCTCGCTTGGTACGTTTCCGCGCCCGGCAGCACGTCAACGATATCTTGCCGTTGTCGCGGCGCGATCCGACCGCGTTCGGCGGCGGTCGTCTCGCCTGGGGCCGGGCCCTGGCCGAGGCCGGCATTGCGCTCGACGATCTCAGCCTAGTTGAAACCCATGATTGTTTCACCATCGCCGAGCTCATCGAATACGAAGCCATGGGCCTCGCCAAGCCGGGTGAGGGATTCCGCGTCGTACGCGAAGGGATCGCCGAGAAGGGAGGGCGATTTCCGGTCAATCCGTCCGGCGGATTGAAGTCGAAGGGCCACCCTGTCGGCGCCACCGGGGTCTCCATGCACGTGATGGCCTGCATGCAGCTCATGGGCGAGGCCGGCGACATGCAGGTCGGCGGCGCCGAGCTCGCGGGCGTATTCAACATGGGCGGCGCCGCGGTTGCGAACTACGTCTCGATCATGGAGCGCTCGAAATGATAGCGGCATCCTCCCCGCGCGGCGGCGTTGCGCCCGTCTCGCGGCGCGTGATGAACCTGGCTCATTTCGTGCGGCAGGCGGCATCTCTCCACCGCAACGAGATCGGGCTGGTCTGGGGCGAGGCGACCTGGACCTGGTCGGACCTCGATCGCCGCATCGATGCGATGGCGGCGGCCCTCGCGGCGAAGGGCGTGAGCAAAGGCGACCGGGTGCTGGTGCAGTCGAAGAACTGCAATCAACTGTTCGAATCCATGTTCGTCTGCTTCCGGCTCGGTGCAGTCTGGGTCCCGGCCAATTTTCGCCAGACGCCCGACGAGATCGCCTATCTTGCAGAGGCGAGCGGCGCGACCGCCATGATCTGCCATAGCGAGTTTCCCGACCATGCGGTGGCCGTGCGCGCGGCTTCGCCTGATGTCAGCGTGCTGGTGTCGATCGGGGCGTCCGATTTCGCGGAAGACTACGACGATCTCGTGCGCCAGCATGCCGGCAGGAGCGCGCCGGAAGCGGCGGTCGTGTACGACGATCCGTGCTGGTTCTTCTTCACCTCGGGAACGACGGGCCGGCCGAAAGCCGCGGTGTTGACCCATGGCCAGATGGCGTTCGTCATCACCAATCATCTTTGCGACTTGATGCCCGGCACGACGGTGCGCGATGCGTCGCTCGTGGTGGCGCCTCTGTCCCATGGCGCGGGAATCCATCAGCTCGTGCAGACTGCGCGCGGCGTGAAAACCGTGCTGCTTGCCGGCGATCGCTTCGACATCGCGGAGGCTTGGGGCCTGGTCGAGCATTGGCGCATCACCAACATGTTCACCGTGCCGACGATCCTCAAGATGCTGATCGAGCATCCTTCGCGCGAGATGCACGACCATTCCTCGTTGCGCTACGTCATCTACGCCGGCGCGCCGATGTATCGCGAGGATCAGAAGCTCGCCCTGACTCGGCTCGGCAAGGTTCTCGTCCAGTATTTCGGACTGGGAGAGGTCACCGGCAACATCACCGTGCTGCCGCCTCATCTCCATGATGCCGAGGATCACGCCGGCGCGCGAATTGGGACCTGCGGCATCGCACGCACCGGTATGCAGATCTCGATCCAGGACGACGAGGGACGAGAGGTGGTCGCCGGATCGGATGGCGAGATTTGCGTTTGCGGCCCGGCCGTGTTCGCGGGCTACTACAACAATCCGGAAGCCAACGCCAAATCGTTTCGCGACGGGTGGTTCCGGACCGGAGATCTCGGTCACGTCGACGACGATGGATTTCTCTATATCACGGGCCGCTCCTCCGACATGTACATCTCGGGCGGCTCGAACATCTATCCGCGCGAGATCGAGGAAAAGATGCTGGCGCATCCCGCCGTCGCCGAAGTCGCGATCGTCGGTGTGCCGGATCAGACCTGGGGTGAGGTCGGCATCGCCGTCTGCGTGCTCACGGCGGGACAATCGCTTACCGAAAGCGAGTTGCTCTCCTGGATCGGCAGCAAGATCGCGCGCTACAAGGTGCCAAAGCGGGTCGTGTTCTGGGACAGCCTGCCGAAGTCCGGCTACGGCAAGATCACCAAGAAGATCGTGAAAGAGGAGCTGGCCGCGCGCGGCGTTCTTCCGCCCCTGACGGTGCGAGAACCTGCCGCCTGATACGCGAAGCGCGGCTACGTCCCTTCGGTCGTACGCAATCCTTGAAACCTGCGAACGGGAAGAACACAATGCGGCAGACAATTCTCGTTACGGGCGGTGCATCGGGCATCGGGCTCGCGGTTGCGGCTGCCATCGTCGCGCAAGACTGGCGGGTCGTCATCAGCGACGTCCTCGACAAGAACCTCGATGATGCTCGCGCGCGGCTCGGACAGGCCGAGGGTGTACGGTACGAAAAGTTCGACGTTTCGGATGAGGCTGCCGTCATTGCGACGATCGACCGTTGTGAGCGAGAATTCGGGCCTCTCAGCGGGGTAGTCAATTCTGCGGGCATTGCCCGCGACATCCCGGCGCTCGAGACCAGTGCGGAAATATTCCGCAAGATTCTCGACGTCAATCTGGTCGGAAATTTCGTCGTCGCGCGCGAGGCCGCCCGGCGCATGCAACCGCGCGGGATCGGCTCGATCGTCAATGTCGCTTCGGTGTCGGGACTACGCGGCAATCGGGGCCGCCTAGCTTACGGCGCCTCGAAGGCCGGCGTGATCTTGATGACGCAAGTGATGGCGGTCGAACTCGCCCAGTCTGGTATTCGCGTCAATGCGATCGCTCCGGGGCCGATTGAGACGCCATTGGTCAGTGAGCTTCATTCCGCCGAAGCCCGGCAGAAATGGATCAGCGGGATCCCGCAGAGGCGATACGGGGCGCCGGGCGAAATCGCCAGCGCGGCGATGTTTCTGCTCGATCCCCGCGCCTCCAGCTTCATCACCGGCCAAGTGATCGCAGTCGACGGTGGATTTACAGCGGCCGGTCTGTTGGATGCCTGATGCCGAGGTCCGGATCTGAACGCGACGGAGCGGAGCCCATGCCATTATTCTCCCTGAAACCTCTCGCGTCAGAGTTGGTCGAAGTTCAGCAGCGCCGCAATCTGTCTGCTCGAGGCCGACCATCGCTATAATTCGGCAAACTCACTCACATCAAAGGGACATCGTTCGGTGCAATCCTCTCACGATCCCAAAGTGGCGCCGCGGCCAAGGACCCTTGTTCATCCCGGCCGATTCAACCCGGTGCGAATCCAGAGCATGCACAGCGGCGCGGCGCGACACATCCGCCTCGCCTTGAAACCGGGGCTCAGCCTGTTCGACGCCTTGGTGCGTCCACTGTCCGAGGAGGGCGTCCACAGCGCCTCGACGACAATCCTCGGAGGGGCGTTCGCCGAACTGTTCTATTGCGTGGCCCCCCCCGATCCGTCCGGACTAGCGGTCGTCGCCTACGGCAAGCCGATCAATGCAGGCGAGGCGTACATGATATTCGGCAACGCCACTCTCGGCGCGCGCATCGACGGTGGACCATTGGTCCACTGCCATGCGGTCGTCCGCACGCGCGGCGGAGCGGTCAAGGGCGGCCACATTCTACCCGATAGATGCATTGTCGGTCCGGAACCGATCTCGGTGCTGGTGACGACGCTCGATGCCTTCGAGCTGCGCCAGGCGCTGGATCCCGAGACCAATATTCCGCTGCTCCAGCCGCACGAAGGACCGCGCCATGACTAAGAACAGCGTTGTCGAAATGGGATCTATGGGCCGCGTCGCCTACGCGCGCATCGCACCGAACGAAGACCTTGTCGTGGGCGTCGAGAAGCTGTGCCTTGCGGAAGGCTTTTCCAACGCCTTCGTTCGGGGAGCGCTCGGAAGCCTGGTTGACGGCTGCATCGGGACCCGGGATGGCGGCGTCAAGCACGTCAAAGGTCCCGCGGTCGAGGTCGTCAGCCTCGCCGGCGAGGTGCGTAAACGCAGCGATGGATCGCTCAAGGCGTCACTAACCGGCGTGATCGCGGACCCGGAGGGCAACGTGTTCGGCGGGCCGTTCGCGGCAGGTCTCAACCCGGTCTGCGTAACTTTCGAAGTGACGCTGGAAGAGTGGCTGCCGGACGCTTGAACTCCGACGGACGGTCCAACAGGGGGCTGTCGGGTGCCGAGGCATGGACTAGGAAAGGCGGCGCATGGGCATGCGGCACCTCTCCGAGCGCGCCCTTCGTCGGCAATGGAGAGCAACAATCTGTCCCTAAACCAAACACGTTATCGTTAAACAACGTAAGCGGGAAGACCGGTGATCACAAGAGAACCGCGCTGACGTTGCTTTTCATCAGCAGTCCGACTGATCGAGGGCAAGGACATGAGTAGCCGAGCAAGCGTCAATGTTAGGTCGAATGTCGATAGCGATGCCAACTGCTTGAACGAGCGCTTCGACTACGGCCGTGTATCACCATCCTTGGCCAAGTTTCTCAAGGGACAAGCGGAGCGGATACGACACCAGTGTGTCACGTCGATCATCCAGATCGGAAAATCGCTGGTCGAAGCCAAGCGGCACCTGTCGCACGGTGCTTTCCTTCGCTGGGTGCAATACGAGGTCCATCTCCCGGTGCGCACGGCTCAGGCCTATATGCGGGTTGCGAGCTGGGCCTCAAACAAAAGCGCAACGGTTGCGCATTTGACGCCGACGATGCTTTATTTGCTTTCGGCACCAAGCACGCCTGAGGACTTCTCGGCAGAGATACTGGCTCAGGTCGAGGCGGGGGAGCCGATTGCACCTTCGGCCTTGCGCCAGGCGCTGAAGGTGCGGCGATTGCAGGAGCGCACCGGCGGCCAGAGCGATGTTGAAACGACGCTGATGCCGGATGCCGGCTCGTCAGATCCGATCGAATCCGAATCCTGCAACGGCTCAAATGAACTGAGCGAATTTGTCGAGATGCTGACAACGAGATTGTCCGCGATGGAGTTCGAGCGGGTCCAGCAGATCATGACCAGCACGACGGTGCTCAACGATCCAGAACTTCCGAACAATCTTCGTCGCGCTTTTGCCGCCACGACTCTGACGCACGACTTTCCTGATTGAGCTCGCTCTCTTCGATTTGTCGGATCGTATTCTTCATTGAATGAAGCGCGCGATGCGTTCACGTGCGCGAAAAATGATCGGTGGAGTTCAGCGTTGGCGCGATCACGCTCGAGGCTCGACGAGAGCAAGGCATGGGAATAAAATGGCGCGACGTATTCAATGAGAAGCAGACGATCGGAGGGCGGTGTGCCTAGCTTTTGTTGTTTCAATCCGATGCCATGGCCGAACGTTGATCGGAAGCCATCGAAGTGGCCTTATCCGAATCATCATTTCAACGCCGCGAGCGGTCATCTCCTCTATCGCTCCTATATCGATCAACTCGTTTTTGCCGAGCAGTGCGGCTTCGACTGGATCGGCATCGCCGAGGATCATTTCACGGCGTATTCGATCATCCCGAACCCGAACATCCTGATCTCCGTGCTCAGCCAGCTTACAAGCCGGGTCAAGCTTGCGATTTTGGGCCTGCCGATCCCGCTGCTGAATCCCATCCGCGTCGCCGAAGAAGTTGCGATGCTGGACGTCCTCAGTAATGGGCGGGTCGTGGCGGGCTTCATTCGCGGCGTTCCGCAAAATTATGCCGCCTACAACTTCAGCCCGGACGAATCTCGCGCGCGCTTCAGCGAGGCGAGCGAGCTGATAAAGAAGGCCTGGACCTCGCCGGACGTCTTCTCGTGGAAGGGGGACTATTACAATTATCCAACCGTGTCGCTGTGGCCCAGACCGATACAGACGCCGCATCCCCCGCTGATCTATTCCGCAAACAGCCTGGAGTCGGCGACGTTGGCGGCGAAACACAGGGTCACCATCGCCGCGATCCATCTGTACAGCAGGAACGCCATCGAGATCATGCGCACGTCGATCGATGCCTATAAGCGCCAGGCCAGATCGGATGGCTGGGATCCGCCTGCCGACCGCTTCTTCATCGGCGTGCAGGTCTGCATCGCCCAAAGCAACCAGCAGGCGGAGGACCTCTTCACGCCGGCGCTGGACTACCAGTTCGGGATCCTGTCCGGAACATTCAACGAGCAGAAGCGAGAGCTGGCAAAGAACTCCTCTTATGGGTACACGCCCATCGAGGAGAACCCGCCGACCTACAAAGAGCGGATGGCCAACAAGATCATCATATCGGGTGACCCAAAGGCCGTCATAGAGCAGATCAAGGATCTCGAAGAACAGTTGGGCGTGGGGACCATCAGTCTTCAGTTCCAGGTCGGCAACATGAAGAACCAGGACGTTCTCAACGGAATGTCGCTTTTCCGGGATCAGGTTCTTCCCGCGTTTCGATCCACGCCACGCGAGACGGTGCTGTCCATGAAGCGGTGATTGCGCCGAAGACGATGTGGCGCGGGGGGCCACCGGCTGCCCTTTGGAAAGGGCACTTACCTTCAACAATGCCCGCCTCTATCCGCCGGATGCCAACGAAGTCATGCGATCCAGCATGACATTGCAGGATAGATTCTGAGCAAAATGAGGTTGTAGATGTTGCAGGTCGTTAGAGCGAAGCTTCATGGGATCAGGGTAACGAGCACCGAGCTCGACTATCACGGCTCCATTACGCTGGACCCTCAACTTTGCGAGAAGGCCGGCATCAGGCCGCTGGAGTTCGTGGACATCTTCAACAAGTCCAATGGAGCGCGCTGGTACACTTATGTCATTTACGGGGAGCGCGGCTCTCGCTGTTGCGTCCTCAATGGTCCCTCGGCCAGAAACTGCCAGAATGGGGATGCCGTCATCATATGTGCGTCGGCCTATATCGAGGAAGAGCAGCTTTACGCGATCAAGCCGCGGGTGCTGACGTTCACGCCGTCGAATGAAATCGAGGACACGCTGCATTACGAGGTGACCAAGTCGCCCGAGGCGGAATTCGAATTCAAGATGGTGTTGGAACAATCGGCTAACCGCGTCAGGGCTGTCGATCAAATCGACGTCGCTGCGATCAGCGCCGACCTTCGCAAACGCGGTCTAACCGATCACGCGATTGCGGATTTCATAGCTTGCCATCTCAAGAGGGCTCGATGAGTGGCCTGGATCTGAGCCTTCGCCCGGAGGCGGCCGAGATCCGCCACGTACAGTTCTGCCGCCCGGGCAAAATCGAGGAAGGCGCGCGATTGACCAACGCGCAGAAGCATCTGTGGGACATCATTTCACTATATGAGGACGGCGCGCCTCAGCTCAACATGTCGGCATCGGTCGACATATCTCCCGGGAAGCAGTTGGGCGATGTGCTGGCGAGCATAGGGTGGCTCATCGAGCGGTATGAATCGCTCAGGACCTATTATGAACGCGGGAGCGACGGCGGCGACCCGCGTCAGCGTGTGCTGTTTCAGGGGACCATTCCGGTCAACATCATTTCGGCGGAACCGGAGAATTTGGCTTCCGCGACCTCCGCGATCACGTCCAGACTTCAAGAGGTGCCATTCGACCTCTCGTCGAAGCAGCTGATCCGCTGCGCCGTCATCTTGGTCGACGATGAGCCCAGGAGAATTGTTTTTGTACTTTGTCGCTTGAACGCCGATGGATGGTCCAAGGCGATCATATGTGACGAGTTGGCCCGCGCCATCGAGCACGGCTCTCAGGAGATTCCTGAGTCCGTGATGAGAAGCCCGGCGGAGCAGGCGATTTGGGAGCAGTCGCCCGAAGGTCAGAGCGAGAATAGGAGAATCGTCGACTATTGGAAAAATCAACTGAAGGTCTTTCCAAGGGCGATGTTCATTGCTCAATCTCCGGCGGTCGAACGACCGCGCTGGTGGCGGGGTGAGTTGAAATCACCAAGGTTGGGAGCGGCCTGCGGCGCCCTGTCCAAGCAGTACGGGGTCTCGATCGCGACCATCTTCACCAGCGCGTTTTCGATGTTCTTCGCGTATATGAACAGAACTGAGTTCTGCGCAATATCGTCCGTTGTTTCGAACCATTTTCAGCCCGAGTTGATCGCGGCCGTCGGAAATTTCCCTCAGAACGCTCCGAATTTCCTGAGCTTACGCGGTGCGACATTCGGAGACATCCTGAGAAGCACGGAATACGACGCGCTCGAGGGGTACATGTGCGGATCCTATTGGCCGCCGGAAATAAACCGGGAAATAAGTCGGGCTGGGGAGCAGCGGGGAATCGAGATTGAATTGGATATTCTGTTCAATATCGGAGCGCGGGTGGGAAGGGATGTCGATGCGAAGCCGCCGCCCGAACGAAGCGTTGATAAGACTCCGCCCACGTTTCGATGGAGATCTTCGGCGGAACTCGATCACAACCGGTTCTATGTCGAATCGTTCGATCCGTCGTCGATAACCCTCTGCGCGGATACGCAGTTCATAAGCAAGGAAGACATACGGCTGCTTCTCCATGGCGTAGAGCGCCTGATTTGCGGCGCTGCGGAGGATTTTCAGGGATCACCCTGGGATGTCGTCCGGGAGGCGGGCGTCGGTCGCCTCAAGACCGGAGCAAACTGGGTCCAGATAGATAATTGCTGGGTCGATCTGGAGGCCGTGTCGGATTCCATTTGCAGCACGGGGATTGTGCAGCATTGCGCCGTTTTTCCAATGAGCAAGGAAGCAGGCGTGGGGTTGGTATCCTATTTGGCTTCGGACAGGGACGATTTCGACGCCCGGGAATTCTTTGGTGGAATCCGGAAGGAGCTACTCAGCCTGCGAACGACGATGCTTCCGAGGAGGTACGTGAGGTGCGATGCGGCGCCCGCGGCAAATCAAAGCGAGCAGAGCTGGAGGCGGCAAAGCGTTCTCGAGGAAGGCGCCGTTTTCGGGTGAGAGGTGCTTCGGACCCACCTCATGCACTCTATCTTCCAGTCCTGCACATTGGATGATGTTCGTCGTCGCCCAAGCGTCAGAAGCGACAGGCAGAGTCCGGCTATCAATCATCTGACGTGCTCGACTGCAGATCTGTTTCAATTGGATTCGAAGATTCGAAGCGACATCTTCTGGAGGTACTTGACCGACACACGCCAAGATAGTGCTATGGCCAGGGTTCTTTCGGAAAGATCCGCAGAGAGGTCGACATGACGAGCAAGATCCCCAGAGCTTACACGCTGACGCAGCGCCGGTTCGTGGAAGAGTTCTTGCAAGGCAATCAGCCAGTCATTGTTACCGGCGAGGCGACAAGATGGCCTGCTCACGGCAAGTGGTCTCCCGAATACCTCGTCGATCGTTTTGGCGAGAGGGACGTTCTGGTCTACAACTCGCTGTTCTCGTTGACTGACATGACGACTTTGTCGGATTACGTGAAGCGTAATTTCAACAAGCCCGACCAGAAAACGCACGAGTATATCCGCTGGTACTCGCGCTTGAGCGACCTTGAAATACCCTGGTCGGATTCCGTGTTTGACGAGCTTTCGAAGGATTGGCAGCATCCATCCTTTTTGCCCTCGAGTTCCTACCTGCTTCCGTTCTGTACCGCCCCGGAGCACGTCTCGGCAGCCGAGAATTTCTTTCCCTATCGCGGATTGTTCATCAGCGCCCGAAGCGCCAGGACGAGGCTTCATCGTGACCCGCTCGGAAGCCAGGCGATCCTGTGGCAGGTTTATGGAGAGAAGGACGTCACGTTCTATCATCCGAAGCACGACAGACTGCTACGTGACGGTCGAGAGTTCTTCGATCCGATAAGCCCCGACGCGAACAAGTTTCCCAGGCATGCAGACGCAACGCCCGTGTTCCGGGATACGCTTGAGCCGGGCGAAATCCTGTTCATTCCAGACGGCTGGTTCCACGATGTGACATGCCTCTCCGATTCCATATCGGTGACATGGAACTTCGTCTGCGATGCGCGAGCCGAGCCGTTCCTTGAATGTCTGGAGAATGAAGCCGGCGGCGGCGAGCTCGATGCCGTCCGGTTCTTTCTGGCCGGCATGATCGATCGGGGTATTTCCGCGTCCGAGATCGCGAGGGTCGTTCGTCGTCACCTGGCATCTCGCGCAGCGCACGCCTGACACGCCCGGTTTGAAGTCCGTACTACGCAGAGGATTCGATGGCGTTATCAATAAAGGCGCATCCATTCATCGACTTGTTGAACGATCGCAATATCAGTTTCCTCTGGGCGGGCCTTGCATTCTCGGCGTTCGGTAACGAGCTGAACAGAATGGCCGTCTTGTGGCTCGCGATCGAAGTTGCCGGCCCAAATGCCAGTCTGTTGCCTTTCGCACAGAACGCGCTGGTGCTGGCCGTAAGCCTCAGCGCCGGCATCGTCGTCGACAGATTCTCATCGCGCACGCTGATGATAGGCGCCGACCTGTTGTCGGCAGTCGCTGCGGTTCTGCCCGTCGTCTACGCCAGCATCTACGGGGTAACCCTGCCGGTCCTGATCGTTTCCGCGATGAGCCTGGCCGCACTGACCGCTGTGTTTCAGCCCGCGCTTTGGGCGAGCATTCCGAATATCGCCAGAACCGGAGAACGCATTCAAGCCGTCAACGGGCTGCTGGACGCGACGGCCCGGCTGTCGAGACTGGTTGGCCCCTTCACCGCAGGCGTTCTGAGCACCGCGCTCCCCGTCATCCATTTTCTGACCCTGAACGCGCTGAGCTTCCTCGTCTCCGCGTGGAGCATCGCAGCCATGGTGAGGGCTGCGGGTGCAAGCAAGCCATCGATCGTCGCTGAAACCGATACGGCGATGGCGCGGCTCATGCGGGGTGTTTTAATCATAGGAAAACGACCGGACGCGCGCATCATGCTGGTTGCGAATACGACTGTCCTGGTCGCCTGGACAATTGGAATCACCCTTGGCCTGCCGTTCCTGGTGGCAGGTACGCACATGGCGGGATTTGGCTTGTCCGGGCTGGGAGCGGTGGCCGCCCTGGCGGCCGCTTATGGTGCCGGCGACCTGGTGTCGAGCGTGTTGACCGCCGGCTATCAGCCGCGCCGGCTCGGTCGGTTCATGTTCAGCGGCTACGCCGTCTTTGGCGGGGCGCTTGTCTTGATGCCGATTTCGCTTTGGCTGCTGCCGGAGTCCACTTGGCTATCGGCGACCATGGTCGCCGCCTTCGTCGCGGCGACGGGCGGACCCATGTTCTTCATCCCGATGATGACCTATCTGCAAACCCAATTCGATGGACCGGACCTTGCAAGCGTCATCCGGCTTCGCCTCGCATTGATGGCGGCCGCGATGATGATCGGCGCGGGACTCGGGCCACTTCTGTTCGGCAAGTTCGGGGCCGTCAGCGCCATCGGTCTCGCAGGCGCGTTGATCGGCTCGATCGGGGTGTACGGAAGCGTTCGATGGGCGGATATCGAATCATTTCGCTGAATGGCCCACAGCGCAACCATGGCCCGGGCGCAATCCGTAATCCAGGAATCAAGGAGGGTGTGAAATGTGCTCACAACGTACCAATGCAAGCTCCAGGGATGTGAGTGAATCGGTGGCCGGCCATCGTGCTACGTATCGCGGTGATGCGCGGGTCAACAAGTCCGACGATCCGCCGCAAGGTGAGATCGAAACGATCCTCGGGGAAGTGTGGAGCGAGCTCCTCGGGCTGAAGAAACTCAACCGCCACGACAACTTCTTCGAGCTTGGAGGACACTCCCTTCACGTCGTTCGATTGCTCAATCAAGTGCACCAACTGTTTGGCGTGGAGCTGCCACTCGTCGCCCTGTTCAAGCAGCCGACGATTGCGGCATTGGCGCAGGCGATCGTTGACGAGAAGGCTCGTCATAGCCCCGTCACGGCGCCGGCCATCAGCGCTGTGCCGGCCGGCAAGGATCTGTCGCCGTCCTTTTCACAACAGAGGTTGTGGTTTCTCACGCGGCTCTACGATGCCGGCGCAAACTTGAACTTGCATCTGGTCAGGCATCTGGAGGGTCCGTTGGACAAGGCGGCGTGGCGCCGCAGCTTGAATCGCCTGTTCGAACGTCATGACGCACTTCGCTCGATATTTGTCGTTCATGACGGCTTGCTGTACGTCAATCTTCTGCCTGCGGATGCCGGGCTGCCAGTCGTGGAATACGATCTGAGAGATAGCGGGAAATCGCCCGAAGAGTTGGCGCGTCTCCTGCAACGGGAGCAAGCCGCGCCGTTCGATTTGATGTGCGGGCCGCTCATTCGCGGCACATTGATCCAACTTGCCGACGATCAACACGTCTTCCTGCTCAGTGTGCACCATATCGTCTTCGACGGATGGTCGATGAGCATATTGGTGCGTGAACTGAGTGCGCTGTACGAGGCATTCAGCCAGGGTCGGGATGACCCGTTTGCGCCGCTGTCGGTGCAGTTCGCGGACTATGCCGCGTGGCAGTCGCAGTGGCAGTCACTCAATCAGTTGCCAAAGCAGGCAGAATATTGGCGTAAAACGCTGGCCGATGCGCCGCCGTTCCTCAATTTGCCTACGGATCGTCCACGTCCGCCGCAGCAATCGTTCGCGGGTGCGGGAGTTCCGATCCGGATCGATGGCGAGTTGACGCAAAATCTCAAGCGGTTTGGCCAGGATCGTGGGATCACGCTGTTCATGACGCTGCTTGCCGCGTGGGCGATCGTGCTTGCCAGAGTGTCTGGCCAGGACAGCGTCATCATCGGAACGACGACGGCCAATCGCAAGCGCCCGGAAGTCGAGCCGCTGATCGGCTGCTTCATCAATGCTCTCGCCTTGCGCCTGAAATTGTCCAGTGGATTAAATATCGAGGACCTGCTGTCGCAGGTACGGCAAGTCACCCTGGATGCGCAATACAATCAGGATCTGGCGTTCGAGCAGGTCCTGGAATTGACGCAGCCGACCCGCCGACTGGATTGCACGCCGCTGTTCCAGGTGTTGTTCGACTGGCATAACGACGGGCGGGACACGTTCAAATTGCCCGGCATTCATGTCAAGGCGACGGAGTTTGTCACCAATCACGTGAATTTCGACCTGCACCTCGATCTATGCGAGGAGAAGGAGGGTGTCAGCGGTGTCCTACGCTACGCGACAGCGCTGTTCGATCGATCCACGATCGAGCGTCACGTCGGATACTTTCTGGCGGTCCTCAACGCCCTTGTCGCAAACGGCGCTGCGACGATGCCGATCGGCCAGCTCGATATTCTCTCCGCGTCCGAGCGGTCACTGATCCTGAACCGCTGGAATCAGACGGAAGGGGAGTATCCTGACGGTCGGTGTGTTCACCAACTGTTTGAGGAGCAAGTGGAACGGACGCCGGAGGCGACGGCGCTGATCCATGACGGCCCGAATATCACCTATCGCGAGTTGAACGAGCGGGCGAACCGGCTTGCGCACCACCTGATTGCGTGTGGGGTTGATGGTGATACCCGTGTCGCCATCTGCGTCGATCGAGGCCCAGGATTGGTGGTCGGATTGATCGGCATCCTCAAAGCCGGTGGTACTTATGTGCCACTTGCTCCGGACTATCCGGCGCAGCGCTTGCGCTACATGCTCGATGATTCCGGAGCTGAAGTCATCGTGACGCAAGGCGCTTTCAGGGAAAGGCTGGGCGAACATACGATCAAAACGGTTCTGATCGATGATGACAGCGGTGTCGTCGACGGGCGGCCGTCAACCAACCCGGCGTTGCGAACGACGCCCGATAGTCTCGCATACGTCATTTACACGTCTGGATCGACCGGCGCGCCGAAGGGAGTCATGGGGACCCATCGCGGCATTGCAAACCGGGTGCAATGGGATGCCGGTTCGGCGCATGAGGTGTACGTCCAGAAGACCACGCCAAACTTCATCGACGTGTTGTGGGAAATCTTCATGCCGCTCGTGCGCGGTCAGCGCGTGCTGATCGTTTCGGAAGCGGCAAGTAAGGATCCATCCCAACTGATTCCGATCCTGGCGAAACACAAGGTGACCAGAATTGTTCTGGTCCCGTCTCTGTTGCGCGCCTTAATGGAGAGCGGAACGGAGCTCGGAAGGCGCTTGCCGGATTTGCTGTACTGGGAGAGCAGTGGAGAGCCGTTGCCCCTGGCGTTAGCCAGGGAGTTCTGCGCTCAACATCCCAAGGCGAAACTTGTGAACGTCTATGGCGCATCGGAGTTCTGGGACGCCACATATTTCGTCGTTCAGGGCACGGAGGACGGCTCGGTGCCCATCGGCCAACCGATCCTGAATATGCGGGTGTACCTGCTGGACGAATACAAGCGGCCTGTGCCCGTTGGTGTGGTTGGAGAGTTGTATGTCGGAGGGGTGGGCGTCGCGCTTGGATATCTCGGTCGGCCGGAACTGACGGAGCAGCGCTTCTTTCCAGATCCCTTCTGCGAAGCCGCTGGAGCGCGGATGTATCGCAGCGGTGATCTGGCGCGGTATCTGCCGGACGGCACAATCGAGTTTGTCGGGCGCAACGACCAGCAGATCAAGATACGCGGGTTCAGGGTCGAGCTCGGCGAAATCGAGGCATGCCTGGTCCGGAACGCGGAGGTTCGCGAGGCGGTCGTGGTGTCGCGGGAGACGGCCCCGCAGGATGCGCGTCTGGTCGCGTATGTGGTTCCGGAAACCGTTGGCACCGACGATTTGGGAAAGCGCCTGTATGCACATTTGAGCGATGCGCTTCCCGACTACATGGTGCCGGCGGCGTTTGTCGAGTTGGCAGAGTTCCCGCTCACGCCTTCCGGCAAGGTCGACCGCATGGCGCTCCCGGCCCCGGATGGAAAGGCACATCTCTATCAAGCGTATGAGCCGCCGCTCGGTGATATCGAGAAAATCCTGAGCTCGGTGTGGATGGAGATCCTGGGTGTCGAGCGTGTCGGCCGGAACGACAATTTCTTCCAGCTGGGCGGAAATTCGCTTGCGGCCCTGAACGTGGTCAATCGCCTGCGTCGCGCAGGCGTCCATCTGAATATCCGGACCCTGTTCACGGCGCCGAGTCTGATGGCCTTGGCACTGGAAGCGAACCGGATAGTATGACGTTGGAACGAGGCGGCTGTGCCGGCACGGCGCAGCCGCCTCTTTGCGCGCGTCACAATGAGGTATCGGAATCATGTCGCTACGCAACAGGCGCCTTCAGAGCACCTTTGTGAGGCCGGAAAGCGTTTCCGAGAGCGTGGTCTATGAATCGCCTTGGCTGGTTGTGAGGAAGGTCGTGAAGGCCATGCCATCCGGGGCCGAAGCGGCCTTCTATCTCCGAGACGAGCCGGATGTTGTCGTGTGCCTTCCGTTTACGGAAAAGCAGACCTGCATCCTGGTCGAAGAGTTCAGGCATGGACCGGATCGTTCGCTGTTCGAGATACCCGGCGGAAACGTGGATCCGGGTGAATCGATAGTGAAAGCCGCGGAGCGGGAAGTCCTAGAGGAAACGGGATACGCTGGGGAGTCCGTTCATCTCGTTTCGACCTGGATTTCGGCATACTCGCGCGCGCGAAAGCATATTTTCCTGATGAGGAACGCCCGCCGGGTGAAAGAGCCCGATATCGCCGACTCGGAATTGTTGCGCGTCCTCGATGTGTCACTGGAGGAATTCGTGGGCGTGCTCAAAAGCGGCGAGCTCACGGATCTGGATGCCGGATTGTTGTGTCTGGAGTATTTGCGCGAAGGCTCTCCGCTCCGGGCGGAGCGCAGCCCGGCGAGTTCGCCGTAGCGATCCCGCTGCTGCAGAACTTTGGACGTAGGCTGACGCGGCCAGTACCCGGAGTGACGTGCTAACCGGGTCCAGCCATCTCCTTGACGCGACGCGCGAGGGAGGCAACGGTAGGAGCTTCGTAAGCGAGCCGGAGGGGAGCCTTGAACGAAAAGGCCTGTCCGAGATCGTGGATCATCCGCGATGCGATCAGCGAATGCCCGCCTATTCGGAAGAAGTTGTCGTTGACGTCGAAGCTGCTATTGCCGAGCAGCTTGACCCAGATGGTGCGGATACGTTCCGTGACGTCGTCGCGATCGCCGCCGACCCGCGTAACCCGGGGAGCTTCGACCGGTCTTGGCAAGGCGGCATGGTTCACTTTCGCATTGTTCGTCCGGGGAATGGCGTCCAGCGATACGATTTTGTTGGGCACGCATTGCTGTGGCAGCATCTTCCGGAGATGCTCGTCCAGGGCATTTTCGTCGACGGACGTCGGGGCCTTCGGCACGACATAGGCGACCAGAAACTGTGAGCCGGCGCTGTTGTCGAAGACGTCGGCGATGGCTTCCTTGAAGAGCCCACTGGCTATGAGTGCGGCTTCGATCTCGCCCAGTTCGATGCGCACGCCGCGGAGCTTGACCTGCCGGTCGACGCGGGAGCCGAAGGCGAATCTCTCGCAGTCGATCCAGCGTCCACGATCGCCGGTTTTGTAGAAAATTCGTTCTCCTCCGTGTTCGGGCAGATCCAGCGGTACGAACCGTTGAGCCGTCAAGTCCGCACGATCATGGTAGCCCACCGCCAGGCCGCTGCCGCCGATATGGATTTCCCCGTCGACGCCTCTGGGGACGAGCCGTCCCTCCTCGTCGAGGATTACGATCTGGGTGTTGGCGAGAATCCCACCCAGCGGCTCCGATCCATTATAAGTCCCCGTTCCAAGGGACTCTGCCGCCGCGGACCAGATCGTCGTCTCGGTTGGTCCGTACATGTTGAACAGGGAGTCGACCCGTGTGAGGAGATCGGACGCCAGCGAGGTGGGGAGCCGCTCGCCGCCGCACCAGGCGCGCAGGCCGCGACGCCCCTCCCATCCCGAGTCGATGAGCATCCGCCATGTCGAAGGCGTCGCCTGCATGACGGTCGCGCAGGTCGAGGCGAGAAGTGCGATCAAGGCGTTCGGATCGCGCGCCTCCACGTCCCTCGCCATGATGAGGGTCCCGCCGGTGACGAGAGGCAAGAACAGTTCAAGGGTGGCGATGTCGAAGCTGATCGTGGTCAAGGCAAGGAACTGATCCGCGCTGTCAAACCCCGGATTGATTTCGATGGCCAAGAGCAGGTTGGTCAGGGCGCGGTGGGAAATCACGACTCCCTTGGGCGTGCCGGTGGAGCCGGAAGTATAGATGACATACGCGGTGTGGTCGGGACCTGGACCCTTCGGGAGGGGCGCTGCGCCGGCCTCCACCTCGCCAAGTCGGTCTATCAGCAGTCGGTGGGAGAACGCAGGCAGAGTGCCGGTGAGCGTGCTGTGCGTGACCATCAGCTCGGCACCGGAATCGCGCAGCATGAAGGCCAGGCGATCGATCGGATAGCCGGCATCGAGTGGCAAATACGCGCAGCCGGAGGCAAGGACAGCCAGCAGCGTTGCGACGAGATCGACCCCTCGTGGAAGGGCGACGGCGATGATCCCTCCCGGAGGAAGCGCGAGGTGGCCGGCTATCTCATCGACCCGACGGGACAGCTCCGAATAGGTCAGTGTCGTGTCGCCAGCTCGCAGGGCGATGGCTGTCGGCCGAAGGGCTGCGCTACGCCGAAATCGTTCGACGACGGTAGCATGCCCGATTTCGTGGACGGGTCCGCGTCCCGACGCGATCAATCGGTCTCGCTCCTCGGGTGACAGCATCTCCAATTTGTCGATCGCGCCGTTTGGGGACGCCAATGCAGCTTCTACGATCGCCATATAGTGCTTGGTGAACTGCTCTATGAAAGCCGCGTCGTATCGTTCCACCGCATATGTGACGGCGAGTTCGAGCGTTTCGGCGTGCCGCGTGAATTCCACGGCCACTCCCGTCCAGTTGGCGGTCTTGTCGACGGGGCATGCGCGCACGGAGAGATCGCCGGCGCGGTCGGCCGTCGACGGAAAGTGATGGTAGGCAAACCAGACCTGGAACAACGGATCGTGGCTCAATCCCTCCGCCGGCCGCACCAACTCGACCAGTTTCAGGAACGGAAAGCCCTGGTGCTGGCGTGCGCCGAGAACGATCCCGTCAAGCTCGGTCACGGCCTCCCTAAACGTCGGAGAACCATCGAGCCGGTACCGCAAAAGGACATCGTTGACGAAAAAGCCCACCAGATCTTCGATCTCGACTTGGTCGCGTCCGGCCATGGGCGTGCCGATGACGAGGTCTCGACTTCCCGTGTACCTGTTGAGGGTGATGAAAAGCGCGGTCGCCAGCAAGCAGAATGGCGTCGACCGAAGGCCTCGCGCGCATTGCTCCAGTGCGGCCAGGGTGCCGGCTCCCAGGGTGGCGCGAAGCGTGGCCGATCTGTAAGTCGGCTCGGGGGCGGAGCGGAGTGTCGGGGGAAGGTCGATCGGAGGAGGCACGCCGTCCAGCGCCTGTCGCCAATAGTCGCTCAGCTTCTCCAGGGCTCCTCCATCCTCCAGCCAGCGCCGCTGATGAACGGCGAAGTCGCCAAACTGGATGGCGAGATCCGCCAGTTCGACCGGCTGGCGCCGGATCGCGGCCCGGTAGAACGCGAGCAGGTCGCGCCTCAGGATGGTCAGCGACCATCCGTCCGTGATGATGTGATGCATCACGATGAGCAGAACATGATGATCGGCTGACTTGCGTGCCAGCGTGGCCGCGATCAGCGGCCCCCGCGACAAGTCGAACCTGGTCGACATGGACAGGGCGCGCAGGGCGTCGATCCTGGAGCGCTGCTCCTGCGCATCATGCCGTTCGAAATCGTTGTAAGACAGGGTTACAGGCGCCGGCTCGACCACCACCTGGTATGGTAGCCCTCCCTCGCTGCGGAAGATCGTTCGCAAGGATTCGTGCCGGACCACCAGCGCGTTGAGGCTGGATTGCAGGCAAGGCACGGAGAGCGGGCCGTCAAGCTCAAGCTCCAGCGGGACGTTGAAGATCGGCCGCCCTGGATCGAGTTGATCGAGCAGCCAGAGTCCTTGTTGGCCGTGGGTCGCGGGAAACGTCTGCTGGCTATCAACGCTCATTCGTATCTCGTCACGCTGTGGTCGCTAGGGGATGGGCGGCGCTTTCGAGCCTGAGACGATCGAGGGCCTCGAGCATCTCCAGGATTTCGTCCTCGTTCGGCATGAAATCGATCAGGCACGCAATTTCATTCACGCCCGCCTGCCGCAGACGCTGGACTTTCCTCACGCAACTTTCGACGGTTCCCACGAGCCCCGTTATTTCCCGGATTCGGTCGAACGCACGGTCGGCAAGTTGCCGGATGTCGGCTTCGGACGCGGTCTCGAAGTCCTCGCCGCCGATGCCCTGGGCGTTGCTGGACTGCAGCAACATGTTGGATCGGACATACTCCGTGTAGCCGGCCTTGGCCTTCGTCAGAACAGTCGGCTCATCGTCTCCGACATAGGTATGCTGCATGAGCGTAACCTTGGCGCCCCGCGGATCGCGTCCCGATGCGACATAGGCCTGACGATAAGCTGCGATGTTCTTTTCCAGATCGTTCATCGACTGATGCAGCAGGGCCGTCAGCACGTTGAAGCCCAATTTCCCGGCCGTGACGAATGAATCCGGTGATTCTGCGGTCAGCCAGATCGGCAGCTCCTTCTGCGTCGGTCTCGGAAATGTCCGCGTTGTCACATTGCGGTTCGCGCCGTTGACCGCGGCTATGGTCTCGCCGCGCCAAAGCTTTTGAACGACCTCAATGCCTTTTAGCATCATGTCCTTGCGCTTTTGATGTGCGTCTGGCGCCAGAACGAAGTCGTTGACGTGCCAGCCCGAGCCGAAAGCGATCGCTGTGCGGCCGCCGGACAGATTGTCGACCATCGACCATTCCTCGGCGACGCGAACGGGATGGTGAAGAGGCAGGATGACGCTTCCGGCGCGGATTCCAACACGGGAGGTGGTGGTGGCAAGAGCTGCGCCTGTGATCGCCGGGTTGGCGTAAAGCCCGCCGAAATTGTTGAAATGACGCTCCGGCGTCCAGATGGCCTCAAAGCCTCTCTCGTCGGCAAATCGCGCGCAGTTCATCAGCAAATCGTATTTGGAGCGCCCTTGCGAGCTGTCGCAAGCCGAGAAGAAGAACAGGCTGAATCCCAGGGGTGTGAGGGTCTCGTCCGAGTTCAGCCAGTTAGGGGACAATTGCGGCACGCTGGCACTCTGCAGCCTCGCGACGCGGGTGATCGTTGGTGCTGCCAGCGAAGGCGCCTGCTGGTATGCGCCGTCCTTCAGCGCCTCGCTTATGCCTGCAATGGTCGGCGCCGCCATGAAGTCGCGGAGGCTGAGGTGCTTGCCGGTCTCCTTCCGCAAGCGGGCAAGCAGCTTTGTCGCCACGAGCGAGTGACCGCCGAGCGAAAGGAAGTCATCTCGAATGCCGATCGTCGCGACGCCCAGGACTTGCTCCCAAATTCGGGCAATCTGACGTTCGAGGTCGTTCCGGGGGGCGACGTAGTCGGCACGTCCTTCGGATTGAACATGCGTCGGCTTTGTTGCCGCAAGCTCGTGCAGGGCATGACCGATCCGGTCCTGCTCCGAATGCAGATGCCGCTCGACCACGGTCTGAAAATCGTCGACCGAGATGATGACCTGGCGCAGGCCGGTGGTCACCGCGAGTTCGAAAGCCTCCGCTCCTTCGCGTGGCGAAATTGCACCGGCCAGCGTTCGCTCGCGCCAGTCCTTGAGCTCCTGGGGAACGACGGTGTCGACCGCCATCCCGACGTCTTTCCACGCCCCCCAATTCAGCGAAACGACATGCGTGTAATCGAGGCCGGCCGTCGCCATCGCATCGAGAAACGCGTTGGCGGCGCAATAGTCGCTCTGTCCAACGCGGCCGAGCACGGAGTTATGGGAGGAGCAGAGCGCAATGAATTTGGGCGACGCCGCCCGAAGGACGTCGGCGAGAACGAGGGCGCCCTGCGTCTTCGGCCTGAGGACAGCGAGGGCCTTGGTCGTGGAAAGCGTGGACAGCAGGCTGGATCCGGGAAGGCCGGCGGCATGGATGGCGCCATCAATGGTGGAGAAACGGGCGATCGCTGCCTGGACGACCTCACCCATCGCGCGGGCGTCGGAGGTGTCTGCACAGCAGGTCGTGACATCCGCGCCGAGCTTCCTCAGGTCCAGCACGGATCGTATTCGCTTGCATACGCGATCGTTGGGATCGCGCTCCGCGAGGAGCCGCTCCCAGGTGGCCGGTTCGGGCAGTCCTTCTCTGCCTGTGAGGATCAAATTGGCTCGATAGTTGCGGGCGAGGTACGTCGCGATCGACAGGCCGATCCCGCCGAGTCCACCGGTGATCAGATAGGTGCCGCCGTCTCGCAGGCGGAGATCTTCGCGGACTGTTTTTGGAATCGGTTCGAAGAAGGGAACGTAAACATCCTCCCCGCGCAACGCCACAACGTCGCCGAGTGAGGGAGCCAGGGCAGCTCGAACGGCGGCTGCGATGGAGAAGCGTCCGGCGGGCAGGTCGACGAGCCGGCTTCGCGCATGGGGATATTCTTGCGGGATGACCTTGATCGGTCCCTGCAACAGCGCTGCGTTGGGCGACACGTCATCGCCAGGCACGACACCAAAGAGCTGACGCGAAAAAGCGACGACGGACGGGGGATCGTCGGCTCCGTCCACGAACGCCGCGCTCAGATTCAAGAGTGTGTTGAAGCCGAGCTCGACTGTCCGGTCGTGCGACGCCGTCTGGTCGGTGATCAGCCACGCATGAAAGATCGCGCTGAGCCTGACGCCGCGTGCCGCCAGGAGCTCGTCAAGCTTGCGACAGGCATTTTCCTCGGATGGGTCGACGGTAATCTCGGCGCCGTCGTCCCGAAACGCCGTGCCCGGTGTGACCTTGACGGTTTCCCAGCCATGTTGTCGAACCTCTCGCTCGAGCGCGACGCCGAATGCATTCTGGTTGGCAAGGATCAGGACCGTCCCCTGGCCCGCCGGCGTTGCCGGCAAATCGTCGAGTTTGGCTGGGCGCCAGGCCTGCTGATACAGCCAGCGGTCAACGGCGCGGCGCTCGATCGCAGCAGGCGGCCGATCGTTCGCATCGGTCGCGTCATATCGCGGCGGATCGAAAGAATGGCGCGTGCGCTCGAAAGACGTGAGGGGAAGAGCCACGCGCCGCGAAGTGCTTCTGTCACGCCATGCGTCCCATTTGATCGGGACACCAGTCGTCCATAGTCTCGCGACTGACCGAGCCAGCCTGTGCGCCACGGGCAGATCGTTCGATCCGTCCATTGCGGGTATGATCGCCTTGGAGGTGTGCTTCTGGTCGTTTCGTTGGGCGAGGCGCGAAAGCGTGGCGTCGGGACCGATTTCCAGAAACACCCGCCCGGGCTTTTCGAGCGCCGTCATGATGGCTTGCTGAAAGCGAACCGGCTGTCGCAGTTGGAGCGTCCAATAGTCGGCGTCCATGAGATCCCCGGGGGGGACGATCATTCCAGTCACGGTGGAAATAACGGGCACCTTGGCAGGCGAGAACGCGACCGCCGAGGCGCACGCCCGGAATTGCGACAGGATCGGTTCGACGAGGGCGGAATGAAATGCGCGAGACGTCTGCAATCTGGCAAAAGGCAAGTCGGCGTTTTCGGCGGAAGCTGCGAGGGCGTCGATTGCGGCCGGGTGACCCGACACGACAACCGAGTCAGGCGCATTGAAAGCGGCGATGTTGCAGCCGGGACCCAAAAGGCGACGGGCCTCCTCAATTCCCAGGGCGAGTGCGAGCATTGAACCTTCGCCCGTCGACTTGAGCAGCCGCCCACGCTCGACGAGCAAGTTCAATGCATCCTTGAGCGCCAAAATCCCCGCGAAGTGAGCCGCCGCATACTCCCCGACGCTGTGTCCGATCAGGAGAGAAGGGCGCACGCCGAGGTCAGTGAAGCGGCGAGCCAGCGCATATTGGAGAATAAAGAGCGCGGGCTGGGCGATGCTGGTGTCGAGGAACGTAAGCCGTGCCTTCTCGCCCGTCGCGAACAGAACCAGCCTGATGTCGTCCTTGATACTGTCGGGGAGCAGGGAGACTGCGGTCTCGACAGCCTCGGCAAATGCGGGGTCGCTTCGCGAAAGGCCCCGCGCGATTCCTGGGATCTGGACCCCTTGGCCTGGAAACAGGAATACCACGTCGGGCGCGGTGGGGTCGGCGGCTCCTTCGACGGTGTCTTCGCCGAGAAAATTGGGGGCTGCGCCTTCGCGCGTGACGATCGCCCGTCGATGCGTGAACGCCGTGCGACCGCTTTGAAGCGTATACGCAATGTCCGAGAGAGGCCCGGACGAGTTCTGAACATGCTGCGAAAGGCGGTGCAGCGTTTGATCGAGGGTCGATCGCGAACGCGCCGAAATGGGAAAGATCTCAGTCTGCATGTCGCGCTCGATCGGCTGGTGCAGCTGTGGCGCCTCTTCCAGGACGACGTGTGCGTTGGTGCCTCCCAGGCCGAAGGAACTGACCCCGGCTCGTCTTGGACCGCCGGTCGATTGCCACTCACGCAGCTCCGTGTTGATGATGAAGGGTGAAGCGTCCGACAGCGGCAAAGCGGGATTCTGCTTTCGAAACAGAGCGAGGGGAGGGATCTCGCGCCGTTCCAGCATGAGGATGGTCTTGATGAGGCCGGCAATACCCGCAGCCGCGCTCAAATGCCCGATATTTGGTTTGACGGAACCAAGCACGCAGAACGCATTCTTCGCCGTGTAGCTCCGGAAGACCTGCGTGAGCGCAGTCACCTCGATCGGATCGCCAAGTTGCGTTGCCGTTCCGTGGCATTCGATATAGCCAACGGTCTCCGGATCGATCGCGGCATTCTCAAGCGCCATCGCAACGACGTCGGCCTGTCCGGTCACGCTGGGCGCCGTGAAGCCGGCGCGGAGGCTGCCGTCATTATTGACAGCGCCGCCTTTGATGACGGCGCGAATTCGGTCGCGGTCGCGGATGGCGTCCGCCAGCCGCTTGAGCACGACAATTCCGACGCCGTCGCTGAAAACCGTGCCCGAGCTGTCGACATCGAAGGTGCGGCAATGGCCGTCGCTTGACAGAATACTGTCTTCGCTGAACTGGTACCCGGCCTTGAGCGGATAGGAGACGCGTACGCCGCCCGCGAGAACGACGTCGTTTTCAAAGTTCTGAAGGCTTTGAATCCCGAGCACGACCGAAACGAGGGATGTCGAACAAGCGGATTGGACGTTGACGCTCGCGCCGCGCAAACCGAGCTTGAACGAAACCCTGGTCGTAAGATAGTCTTTGTCGTTTCCCGTCAGAAAATCGATCTCGTCCAGATCCTGCGCATCATAGGGAGTGCCGGCCTTCAGGCCGAACGCATAAGTGTTGAATCGCGCTCCGCCGTACACGCCAACGAGAGCGTCGATATTCCGCGGATCGTATCCGGCGTCTTCCAGCGCGTGCCATGCGCACTCGAGGAACACCCGTTGCTGCGGGTCGATCGATTTTGCTTCAGCAGGGGCGTAGCCGAAAAAGCCGGCATCGAATGCGTCTGCGTCCGCGATGATTCCCTTTGCCCGAACGTAGTTGGAATCTTTCAGTCGTCGAGGATGAACGCCATTAGCGACGAGCTCTTGATCCGAGAAGAAGGAAATGCCTTCACGGCCTTGCCGGATCAGTTGCCAGAATTCATCGAGGTCGGACGCGCCGGGAAACCGACCGGCCATTCCAACCACGGCTATGTTATTGGGCGAAGAAACGTCGCTATCACTTGACACCTTGAATCCCTCTTTCAGGAGCACCTCTGCGAATGCGGAGTCGAACTGACGTTGCGCGAAATCGAGAGGTCGTTGACAGCGACTAAGCATTGTATACTCTAATTCAGGTTGTCAACATTGCGCTGATATCGAAATGAGTGTCATCAGATCCGACGCAACTTCCGTAAATTTTTCGCGGCGACTCGCTAACAATCCGCACATCTATCAGTGGCTGAATGGAATCGCTGTGATTCCGATATGGCACGCGCTTCATCAACTCGATGTCCTTCCGTTGCTGCGGCTTGGTGATGGCGAAGAGCGCCTGAGATTCAGAAATTTTCTGAAACGCGTTCAGGAAAAACACCCGGCGATGCGCGCGGGATGTTTGCTCGGCGCGTTTCGCACGCTGACATTCCAGGGATGGTTGTCGCTCGAAGATTGCGGGCTTGACACGCGCCTGGAGTTGACGCGCGAAGGCACGATGGCTCTCGCGCTGCTCGATCGGACTGCGACGACGATTTCGATTGCCATTGCCGAAATTGCGTGGTTGTCGCGGCTCCCGGATATCGTTGTCAACGCGAATGAGTCCGGCGTCGCGAATTGCACGGCTGCAATTCGGAATCTCGCCGAGCTGTCTTCCGCCGGCTGGGAGCTTCTACCGACGTCCGACGACGATCAGGATGCGGTCTCTGTTCAGATAGCCCGCTATGTCGATGCACTTATATTGTGTCCCGTCCTCGTTCTCTTCGCCCGGCCCGGGCTGCTGGGCGAATTGTCGGTCTTTGAAATGATTAAAGGTCGTCCTGGAGCGGACTGGCCGCTTCAATCGTACGCGGAACCGCTTGGCTCGCTGCTGACGGCGATGCTCGAATTTCTGCAGGATCAAGGCGTTGTCGTCTCGGACGACGAGGGCTGGAGCCTGACTGACGAAGGCAAGTCGCTGGCGTCAGAGGCGGCCAATTTCGGTGTCGTGACGTCATATCTCAATACGTTCGCTCATTTCAGGGACTATCTGGCGGGCGCAAGCGACGTGTTCGATGTCGATCTGGACGAGCATGTGGACCGCGCGTTGAATATCTGGGGCAGCAGCGGATCAACCACGGCCAAAGCCATCCGTCAGAACATCTGCGAGTGTGTCCTGACGACCTTGTTTGACGAGCTGCCGCTGGATGAGCAGCCGCTTGGCATTGCGGATATGGGATGCGGAGACGGGCGCGCTCTCGCGGAGTTCGCCGAATTTGTCATCGAAGGGACGCAGCGCGGCAAAAATCTCGCGTCGCACCCGCTGCATCTCGTCGGCGCAGACATCAGCCCGATCTCACGCGCGGCCGCTTCGCGAAACCTGAAGAGGTTCGCCGGGCGCAAGGGCGTCATGACGGCCGTCATCGAGGGCGATGTTTCGGATCCGTCGGCCTTCGATCGGGCGCTTCGATCCCTACATTGGGATGAGGGCCGCGCGAATGCGTCGAGTTTCCTGCATACCCAGTTGTTTCTCCTGCATGATCGGCGCCGTCTGATCGATGATTGCGAGCAGGCTTCCGAGGAGTTGAATATCGCGATCAGCCGGACATCCCCATTTGCGATCGAGGATGCAATTTCGTCTGTCGGGAAAGACATTCCGCCGCCGCCCTGGTCCGAGAGCGAATCCGGCAAGGTCGGCGCCGAAATCGTCAATGCCTTCACGACGTCGTGTTGCGATCGAGGCGAGCTCGTTCCGGCGGTCGTGGTGGGAGCAGACTTGATTGCGTTGCTCGAGCGTTGGCGTTCATACGCGCCGTTCGGCATCGTCATCGTCGAGCCTCATGTTCCCAGACTGGACGAGATCAACGGCTCGAATCGCGATCGAACCCAGGTCGATCCCGCGCCCGCGGTATGGGGCGTTCACTTTCCGTCGAATCAATTCTTGATGCCGTTCGTGGAGTTCGAGCTCGCTTTGTCCCTGGCGGGATTCTCGACAGTGGAACGATGGAACAGCGCGACTGGAGGTCTCAGCATGACGTGGTCCGTGAGCAGCGAGCTCGTCTATCGAACGGTCGCGATGCCGTCGGCATTGGTTCTGGAGCACGGCCTATGATCGGCGCTCTCGCCGGGCTCACGGCATCTCGCGCGCTTCGGCAGTCATGGCTTCGGCGTTTGGGGGGGCACGATGAAGTCGCCTCGATACCGACGGATTATCGCGAAAATGGCCGACAGATAAGTATAGCCGAGCTGGAGATCCCGTTCTCGGATGCCTGTCAGCGCCGATTGGCCCTTGCCCGGGCGGTTGATCCGTCGCCCGTGGAATCGCTTCTGGCTACTGCGATCATCTTGGCGGTGCAGGCTCGGCTGTCGGGGACGATTGTCATTGGCGTGCCGCCGTTGTCGGAGAAGGCGGGCGTTGCAGGAGACGTGCTGCCAATTCTCGTCCCGTTCGAGCCGGATCAGACGTTCGAGGCGACATGGCAGGCGACCTATCGCGCGCTGATGGGAGCCTATGCGAGAGCGAATGCCGGCTCTCAAGGCTCGCTGAAGCAGATGCTCGCGGCGGAAACCCAGATCCGGCGGGTCGATCTTCTCCTGGCGTTTGACGACCGCTGTGCCGCGGCGAATGAGGGAGGATGGCCGCTCGAGGTCCGGGTGAGCTGGCAGGGGGAACGTCACTCGGCGACGCTGCTGTATCGAACCGATCTCTTCGCAAGGTCCACGGCGGCCGACCTGAGCAGAGACATCGGGGTTGCTCTGGATCGGCTGTTGCGATTTCCCCATGTTCGCGTGAGGGACAACGAGTTTGCGGCGTTCGAGGCTGCTCTCTTGGGCGAGCCGCTATCTCTGGAGTCGCGAGGAATCTTCGAGCGATTTTCCGATGTGGCCAGGCAAAGGCCGGACGCCTGCGCGCTGGTCTATCAAGACGAGAAGGTAACCTATCGGCAGTTCAGCGATCGTGCGGACCTCTTCGCGGCCGGGTTGGCGTCCAGGGGCGTGGACGAAGGGGCTACCGTCGCGCTGCATTTGCGGCCGGGCCTCGATCTGATCACGTGCGTGATCGCGGCACATCGTATCGGCGCGGTGTACGTCATGCTGCCGTTCGACTATCCGGCGCTGCGCTTGAACGAGATTGTCGCGGACACTCGCGCCGCCCTGGTCGTCACCGACAGCCCGGGTTCGGTGCCCGACATCTGGCCGACGGTCGTCTCGTCGGAGCTCGCGCGGCCGCAGCAACGTCATCTGGCGCCGGCGTCGAAATCTCAGGGGCGCTTCAGCGTGTTTTACACCTCTTCCTCGACGGGGAGGGCGAAGGGGGTCGTGCTGCTGGAATCTGCTCTCCTCAACCGGCTGTCCTGGATGTGGAAGCATTTTCCGTTCGCGGCCGACGACAAGATCTTGCTGCAGAAATCGCCCGCCGTCGTCGGAGCGCTCTGGGAGCTCTATGGCGGGCTGCTGGCGGGCATATGCACCGTCATCGCCGATCCACAGGACATCACGGATCCCGACAGGTTCGCAGCTTTCGTCCGGAAACATCAGATCACCCGTATTGCGGGATCGCCCCCGGTCCTGGAGAATCTGCTGATTGGCGATGGCGCCGGCAACGGCATGAAATCGTCTTTGCGGATCGTGTACTCGAGCGCCGACGCGCTGACGCCGCAATTGGTGCAGCAGTGGCATCAGAAATTTCCAAGGACGCAGCTCCTGAATCTCTATGGTTCGACGGAATGCTCGTCGAATGCCACCTGGTTCGATTCCATGGACCTCCATCCCCATCAGGACCGGGTCCCGATCGGAAAGCCGATCGCAAATGTACGGCTGTACATTCTCAATCACGATCTGGCGGTCGTTCCCCTTGGCGGGATCGGCGAACTGTGCGTTTCCGGTGCGTGCCTTGCAGACGGATATCTCGACCGGGATAGCTCGTCTCAAGACAAATTCATCGACAATCCGTTCGCGGCAGCGGACGGCCGGCATCGGGTCCTTTACCGCACGGGCGACCGCGCACGCATGAACGGGCACGGGCACGTCGAGTTGCTCGGCCGGATGGACCACATGATAAAGCTTCGCGGCTTTCGCATCGCCCTGGGGGATGTCGAATTCGCCTTGAAGGCTCATCCAAAGATCAGGGACGCCATCGCGTTTGTCACCGAATCCTCGGTGCGCCGGCGCGCTCTGCACGCCTTCTATTGCGCCGATGAGCCGCTCAGTCGTGGTGTGTTACGGGCCTATCTTTCAGCGCGCATTCCGAGGTTCATGATTCCAAGTGCGTTTTCGCGCCTCGACGAGTTCCCCATGACGAAATCCGGCAAGGTGGACAGGCGCGCCTTGAGCGCGGTCATTGCTCACCCCGCCGCGATGCCCAACATGGACTTTCGTTCGCAGCAGGGACTGGAGCAATTGATCCGGCTTCTCTGGCAGGAATATTCCGGCACCGATGATGTCGAGCTCGACGACAGGATCATGGATGTCGGGATCGATTCCCTCGCGATCGTCGATATCCGGGGTCAATTGCAGAGAATGACCGGCTGCAAGCTCGAGCTGTCCGATTTCTTTCAGTTTCCGACCCCGCGCACATTGGCGGCGAGAATCCTGAATGGGGTCGATGAGGGAGCCAGCGTGGCCAGTGCCCGTTCGCGGGCCGCCATGCGCCGTGTCGCACGGAATGGAGAACGCGGGCTTCATGGATAGTTCGGACAGTTGGCTCGCGACCGAATGGCTTCAGGACGAAACGAGCGCAGAGGTTTGTCTGGTTTGCCTTCCTCATGCCGGAGCAACTCACGCCGTATTCGAGGGATGGGTCCGGTTCTTTGCGCCGGAGATCGACATTGGCGCGATTTGCCTGCCCGGACGAGGTGTGCGCTTTGGCGAACCCGCGTGCGACACGATGCAGGAACTGGTGGGACGTCTCGCACGGGCTCTTCATGATCGGCAGAACCGCGCGCCGCTGGCCATATATGGCGAGTGCACCGGGGCGCTCATCGCTACGGCGTTGGTCGACGAACTGGCGAAGACCTACGGAGAGAAAGTCGCCCACCTTTTCGTTGCCGGCTATCCGCCCCCGGGACATGCCTCGGGAAAACTGCACGCCCTGGCGCCGGACGCGTTCAGGGACGAGGTTCTCGGCCTCGGATTCATTCCGCCGGAGCTCGCTGCGAATCCACAAACCATCGAATTTTTCCTGCCGCAGATACTGGCCGATTTCAGGATTTGCGAGCTGTTCGAAGGCGCGGATCTGCTGCTCGATTGTCCCATCACGGGCCTGATCGGCATGGAGGATCGGCTCGATCCGGTCGTCTTCGAGAGGTGGGCCGGAGTTACGCGAGGACCATGGAATTGCGTCACCGTTCCCTATGGCCATTTGTTGGCAGCGGATCCGAATTGCGTCGTCAGACCTGCCATCAAGCGAAGTATCCTGGACAGGCATTAGGAAGAGCCGCGTGGAGCGCGAGCCCGTCAAAGACGCGCTCAGGCGGCTTGCACGACATCCCTCGAATTGTCGTCGTCAAACGGCTGCGCCCGGAAAGCAGGCGACCGTCTGCAGCTTTCGAGTCCATTTTTAATAGATGAGATGGGCAAGGATCCAGCTCGCGGATTCATCCGACCGAAAATGAGGCCATTCCTTAAAGTGGACATATTGAATCTGAACAACTTAAGAGCGAAGTGCGAGAGCAAGACCGCGCCTACGTTGGTTCTAACCAGTAGTACGACTGATCGAGGACAAAGACATGAGTAGCCGAGCAAGCGTCAATGTTAAGTCGAATGTCGATAGCGATGCTAACTGCCCGAACGAGCGTTTTGACTACAGCAGTGTATCGCCGTCGCTGGCCAAATTTCTAAAGGGACAAGCGGAACGGATACAGCACCAGTGCGTGACCTCGATCATCCAAATCGGGAAATCGCTGGTTGAAGCCAAGCGGCACCTGTCACACGGTGCCTTCCTCCGGTGGGTGCAATACGAGGTTCATCTTCCCGTGCGCACGGCTCAGGCGTACATGCGGGTTGCGAGCTGGGCCTCAAACAAACGCGCAACGGTTGCGCATTTGACTCCGACGGTGCTCTATCTGCTCTCGGCGCCGAGCACGCCCGAGGACTTCTCGGCGGAAATCCTTGCTCAGGTCGAAGCCGGGGAGCCGATTGCACCTTCGGCCCTGCGCAAGGCGCTGAAGGTGCGGCGAATGCAGGAGCGCGCCGGCGGCCAGAACGATCTCGAAGCCGTGTTGATGTCGGGTGTCGGACGGTCGGACTCGATCGGCTCCGAAACCTGCAGAGGTTCCAGCGAATTGACCGAATTCGTCGAGATGCTGTCGACACGGCTGTCCGCGATGGAGTTCGAGCGGGTGCAGCAGATCATGACCAGCACGACGGTGCTCAACGATCCGGAACTGCCGAACAAGCTTCGGCGTGCGTTTGAAAATCCGCCACCATTCCTGCGCACGGCGGCCAATGTCGAGCTGATCGAGCTCGTCCCACGGATGTGAAACGGCGAGCATCGGACGGCCGGTTGATCGAGCGACCGCGGCTTGCAGAATTCCAGATCGCCTTCGGGGCTGGGACTTCGTAGCTGGCAAATCGGTTCATCGAGATGCCGGCCGTCCTTTTTTGGTGTTCCGGTTTTCCTGATCAAGCCGTGATCTCGGACTGCGCTGTCGAAACTGAGCGCGATCATGCGGATAGGCCAGCACCATCAGCGACAGCGATGGTTGACAAAGCCAAAGCAGAAGGGCGCGACCCAATAGATGGGAATTGTGGGTGCCCGGCAGAGTGGCAGAAGTGGACGCCCCCACTTCGCGTTGTCGGTTTGTCGCGCCAGTGTCATACTTCGCCAACACCTGTCGACTTCATCGCGACGGCGACGATCGAAGATGAGCGAGCAGCATAAGGCAGTTATCGTTCGTCCGCGCTGAGGTCGATCACATGAGTTCGTTCAACGTGCAGTGCCGCAGTCGGCGCGAGCCGAACTGCCAGTGCCGCTCTTTTAAGCAGGGAGTTGGCTAGTGATGAGTGACAGACAACAGACAGAGGTGAAGTGGGATCTGCATCGTCCGCATCCGGGTATGGTCTTTCACGAAACCCTGGTCGGAGAGCAGGAAACCAGATCGCCAGCCGTCGTTTCGAACTTCTTTGTTCTGCTGGGGCCTGATTATGTGGGCAAGACCTCGGCCATGAAGGGGCTGATGCAACGCCTGGAGGGAAAATTCGTCTCCCACGACGACGTATTTCTGGGAGATGATGCGTCTCTGATCTGTTGCCTGAAACGCGAATTTCTTCGCCGCCTCGACATGCGGAGCACTTTCCGCCTCTCCGAAAAATTCCTGCTGAGCCTGCTGCAGCCGATCGTCGCCTATCTGCGCGAACAGGTCATGGCTGCAGAAGCAGGAGAGCGGATCATCGTTGATGGATATTACTACAAGATACTGTCGAAGTGCCGCTTGCTGGGGCTCGTCGATGACGAGCTGTTTGCATCATGGCGACGATTTCCGCGTCCGGCGCTCGTGATCTACCTCGACACCAACCCGGAAACGACCTGGCAGCGCGTAGGAACCGATCGTCTTAATCCGTTCGAGCATTACGGGTCCGAACCGACCCGGGATGGATTCCGGATGTTTCAACGCGATCTCGCCAACGCGCTGCTGCGCGAAGTCGACGATGTCCCGGTCTGCAGAGTCGCGGCCGACTGCGAGCCGCGGTGCGTCCTGGACGAAATCGAGATCACCATTCGAGAATGGAGTGCCCGATGAAAGCACGTCAGGCGCACGATGATCAGTTGGAGAACTGCCGGCTGAGAATGATGGCCGAGCGAAACCAGCTCGCCAGGTCATTGACCGATACGAACTCCTGTCAGGAGCGCGTCCTGCGGCAGCTCATTGCCGAGAACGCAGATACCGATTTTGGCCGGCTGCACCATTTCTCGCTGCTGGGGTCGATCGCTGATTTCAAGAAGGCCGTGCCAATTCGCGACTATGCCGAGTTTGAACCATGGATCGACCGTGCCGCGGACGGCGAGAGCAATGTCCTGACGGCAGAAGACCCAGTCCTGTTCTTCATGAGCAGCGGCACCACGGGTCGCAACAAGAAGATCCCGGTGACCCGGAGCTTCATGCGCCAGAGCTTTTTTCCGTTCTATTTTGCGATGTGGGCGGGTCTGGTCGAGTCCGTGCCCGAGGCGTTGTTGCGAGACGACGCGACTTACAGCCTGAAGTTCGATCCGCATGGCCGATATCCATCGACCAACTCCGGGCGACCGCATCTCGGCGTCAGTCAGACCGATTTCGAAGGGATCTTTGGCGAAAGCCTGATCGAGCCCGGGACACGTGCGCCCTGGAAGCATTTGCCGGTCAAGCTCGCGGACGACGATCATCTGGGACGAGCCTATGCGCGCCTGTGCATGGCTGCCCAGCACGACCTGCTGTGCATCGTCGGCTTGAACCCGGCGATGGTTGCGGCTCTCCCCCGGCAGCTCGCGCTGTGGTGGCCACGGTTGGCCAAGGATATTCGTGACGGAACGGTCGGCGGAGTGCCCGCAATGACACCAAATCCTGAGCGTGCGGCCACGCTCGAGCGGCTCGCCACGTACTTCGGCACGCTGTTGCCGTCGCATCTCTGGCCGAACCTGCGGAGCCTCTTCTGCTGGAATACCGGTGTGTCCTCGCTCTATATGCCGCGTCTTGCGGAGAGCTTCGGCACGAATGTGCGCGTCTTTCCTGCGCCGGTCGCTGCCTCTGAAGGTCCCGTGGCCGTGACCGTTGACGGACACCGGAGCGCAGGATCTCCCGTCGTCGCCGCGATGCTCCTGGAGTTCATCGAAGCAGACGAGGACATTTTGCCTGATAGCCTAACCCTGGGGCTTTCCGACCTCGACGCCGGGCGGGAATACCACGTGATCATCAGTCAACTCGGAGGACTGTATCGCTACGCGCTGGGTGATGTCGTCCGCGTCGTCGATCGGCTGCAAGGGGTACCTCGCCTTGAATACGCCGGTCGCCGGACGCTCTCGAACGTGGCCGGAGAAAGACTGCGGGAATCGCAGGTCGTTCGCGCGGTGAAGGACGCCTTGCTGAGTACGGGAATGGAAATCGGCAACGTCACGTGTCACGTTGAGCAGCGGGGGGACGACATGGGCTACGGGGTTGCGATAGCGCCTCGCGGGTCGTTCCAGGCGCACGAGATTGGGGCGCTGGAAGTCAGGTTCGATCGGGCGCTTCAGGATGTTTCCCGATGTTATAGACATGCCCGCGAGAGCGGTCGCTTGGGGAAGTCCGTATTCCACGTCACCGAGCCGGACGCATTCTTCAGGGAGTGGCAGGCACGGATCACGAGCGGCGTTCGGCCGGCGCAGGCAAAGGACCGTATCTTCACGAGCGATGCCGAGATTTGGCGGCGGCTGATAGGCCGAACCGCCGAAGGACTGCGGAGCGTCTGATGGATGCGCGCGCGCGGTCTCGATCCGAGCTGTCTGCCTTGGCCGCGACGACGGCGCGTCCCCGCGTGCTCGTCGCACCGATCCCGGTCACGCCGACCAAGCCGTTGACGCCGAGCCACGTCAAATTCCTCCTGTGGGTCGATGTGCTTTATCGCGCGACATCGCGGATCACCACGGTGGACTTTCTTTACGGCCACACGACCGGGAACGCCTGCCAGCAGACGCTCGGTTTCTGGGAATATCTCGACCGCACCAGCGGTGATACGGACTATGCGAGCTGGTCGGAGGAGGACGTCGGAAATCAATACATCGCGTATCAGGCGGAGCCGGTCAAAGCGTGTGGCAGCGCATTGGCGCCATATCGCGACGCCTACGAAAATCACGGTTGGGTTCATCCGGCGAGTGCTCGTCTGTTGCATGCCTGGAACGAGCACTACGAGACGTTGGGAGTGTACGATCCGGGTTTGAGGCGACCCACTCGTGCTTCGATGGACATCGAAGAGCTCGTCGATGTTCTGAGCGCCCATGATCTGTGCCTCGACATGCGTTCAGAGTCGGACGGGATCTACATGGACCTGACGGCATTCGGCCTGCCGTTGCGCAAGCTCGTCACGGCTGATGGTCTGATGAACCATTTGGCGTGTACGCTCCGCGACATCGTTCCGCTCGTTCGTCGCTACGATCAGATCGTTCTGCTGCATGATCGCGAGATGACGGCAGACTATCTGCTGCTGCAGCGCGCCATTGGTCAATTGGGCGGTCAGGCGACGCGCATAGCGGTCGATCGAGTGGCGATCGATGGGGTCGTGCGCTCAGGTCGGATGGGCGGATGGGCGGGATATACCGTTCCGGAGATAGCATCAGCCTGTTCGGCGAACGAATATCCGGATCGGTTTCGGCTGGGGCTGCGACTGTTCCTTCTGGCGACGATAGGTATCGGCCTGGGGCTGTCCTTCGACTTTCGCCTGCTCCGCCGCCGCATTCGTGATGCGGAGAGGCTCCTTGGCCACGCGGACCCCGAAGAGCGCGATACCGAGATGCACGAATTTCTCCTGCGCTTGACGGGCCACAAGGCCTATGTGGATCCGTACCGGCTTGCTGGGGCTTTGCTGATCCGCGGAAGACATGTACCAATCCACGATCTTGTGAAAGCGATCTTCACATGACGATTACGCAGACCTCGCTTTCGTTGCAGCTCTCGCGCCGGATTGAGATCGCGCGGCATAAATGGGCGTATGCGGCGGCGGCTGTTCCCTCGTCAGCCGGAATGAGGAGCCCGGTCGTTGGCGATGCGGTCGCCGGGGCCGACATCGCAGCCTTTGCCGTGCTGCGTGATTTCAATCCGAAAGTATTTGCCCAGTCGTCGCTTGCCTTCGCAGCCTCGCTGCCCGAACGCTGGCGTGACAGATGGTTTGGAACCTACACCCGGACCATCTTCCTTGCCGGTAATCCGGCAAATCTCCTGTCGCGGTTCCCATTCCAGCACGTGACCGAGGATCGGTCCTGTGCGTGGCTCGGGCCGGCGCCCGCCAACGTGGCCATGACGTTGCGGCGCCTGTTGGTGCCATTCCGAAGCGAGAGCAGCGTACCCTCGGGTGAGTTTTCCATTGGTCTGCCGGACGGAGAGATATGTGGTGCGACCGAAACGCCGCGGCAAATGCAGATCCATCTCGGAACCGCAGGGATGACAGCGGTCGACTATCTGGTTCATTTGAACCATACGCTCGCTGAATCGGTGTTGCTTGGCTTGATCGCCCCGGGAAGCGCCATCAGAATCCGGCATGTCCCGCGACTTCATGGCTGTCCGGAGGAGTTTCTGTGGTTGCGCGTGCTCAATGACAGGACCGATGGAAGCCGGTTACGTGCCTATGCGGGGGTGAGTGCGTGCGAGTAGGGCCGAACCTCAGCATTGCGGCACTGTCGTTTGGAAATTTTGCAGTCGGGACCGGCGCCTTCATCATCTCAGGCATCCTCCCGATGGTTGCCGACAGTCTGGAAAGCACGGTCTTCGAGATCGGACAGACCGCAACGGCATTTTCCGTCGCGTTTGCACTTGGCGGGCCGCTGCTTGCCTCTCCGACGAGCCGCTTTGATAGGCGGACTCTGCTGACGGCGGGACTGCTCCTGTTTTCGCTGGCCGCAGTGCTGGGGGCGCTGGCCCCCGACTACGGCGTCCTGATGCTGTCGAGGATCGTCGCGGGGGTTGCCGGCAGCCTGGTGACGCCGCATGCCGCGACGACCGCATCCTTGCTGGCAGAGGAGAGCGGCCGGGGCCGAGCGATCGCTCTCGTGCTTCTGGGCTTTGCAGCGTCGACCGTGTTCGGGGTGCCGCTCGGCACCATGGTCGGCGCTGTCTTCGGCTGGCGTGCGGCCTTCGGCGTGATTTCCCTGCTCGCGCTCGCCGGGGCTGTCGGGGTCCGCCTCGCGGTGCCAGGGCAGCTCAATATCCCACCCATCGACCTCGGCGGTTGGCGCAAGGTCTTTGCGCATCGCGCCATCATCTTCATGCTGGCGGTAACGCTGTTTCAGGTGCTGGGGCAGGCCACCATCTTGACTTACCTCGCCATATTGCTGCGGGTCGAAAGTCATGCGTCGGTCGCGGAAATCAGTGCGTTGCTCATGGTGTTTGGCGGGGCAGGGATCGCCGGGACGTTCGCCGCCAGCCGTCTCATGGATCGGGTGGGGGCGGCTCTGGTTGCCAATGCATCGATCATTCTGATGTGCGCGGTGATGACGGTGTGGCCCTTCATCGGCGGAAGCGTTCCAGGGGTGACGCTGCTCATCCTCCTCTGGGGCTTGAGCTCGTTTGCGGTGAACAGTGCGCAGCAGTACCGACTGATCGCGACCGCGCCGTCGCTGGCGACGGCATCCGTTTCGCTCAATTCATCATCGAGCTTCTTCGGGCAGTCGCTTGGTGCACTCGTCGGCGGCGCTGTCGTCGCCTTCTTCGGCGTTGCGACCATACCTTCGATTGGTGCTCTTGCCATGATGATCGCGCTGGGCCTCTCCCTTGCTTCGAACGGAAGCGAATCCAGAAAGGCATGAGGCCGAATCTTCACCTGCCGACGAAATAATTTTCTGTTCAGTCATCCGGAGCAACTCAATGTGTAGATGTATTTTCATAGAACAAAATTTGAGGTAGAGTCGGCTTCGTTTCGTGTCGACATGGGTGCCATCATGCTTACGTGTGAACAGATAGAGCGTTACCATCGTCGCGGCTATCTTCTGTTGCCGGACTGGTTTGACAATCAAGAGGTCGACACTCTACGCGCCGAGTTGCCAAGCCTTCTGAATCACGACTCGCCAGGCCGCACGACGGAGGCGGACAAGAAATCCGTCAGGATCTTCTACGGCGTGCATCAAATAAGTCCGTTGTTCGACGCGCTGACGCGTCATCCACGGATGCTGCCACTGGCGATGAGTCTTCTTGGCGAACAAGTCTATGTCCACCAATCCAAGTTGAACATGAAGTCTGGCTTCCAGGGCAGCGGATTCGAATGGCATCAGGACTTTGCGTTCTGGCACGGTCGCGATGGGATGCCCAAGCCGAACGTCGTCAACTTCATCGTGTTTCTCGATGATGTCGACATATTCAATGCGCCGATCTATCTGCTGCCTGGTTCTCACGAGCGCGGCCTGGCTCCGTCACAGGGCAAGGAGTTGATGCCGCATGACCATGTCAAAGAATTGGTTGCAGAACTTGGTATAGAAGCGGCGACCGGTCCGCGCGGAACGCTACTGGTGTTCGGCGGCCTCATCGCTCATGCATCGCCGCCAAACATATCGCCGTTCAACCGGGCCTTGGCCTTGGTCACCTACAACGCCGTCAGCAATGTGCTTACGGCAGGCACGGATGCCTCGCACGCCCACTTGGCGGAACGCGAGATCGTGGCGTTGGCCAGTCATCAGGATGATGACATATTGCGTCGCCCGGCCCCTCCGTACCGATCGCGCATGGAAGAGTTTCGTATTGCGATGAAGGCGTGAGCCCAGCCCGGGTTTGCGGTCCTTCCACGCCACTTCCGTTCGGCAGGCGGCCGGCTTCCAAATCCAGATCCAGCTTGCTGTGAACGCGCAGGCGAAATGCCCAACAGGGCATGGCCAATGTGGAATGCCCGCGTAGAGGACTGTAGAGGAGGGTAGAATGCGCGATCTTCTGATAGTGGGCGTCGGTGGAACGACTCGCGCTGGATCATCTTCGGAGGCTGCGTTACGGATCGCCATGGAGGCTGCGGAACGGCTGGGCGCGCGGACGCAGATATTTGCCGGGCGCGCGATCGCGCTTCCGATGTTCACACCGGAACGTTCCGAGCGCGGTGCGGATGCGACGGCCTTTATCGCGGCGCTGCGGCGTGCCGATGGCGTCATCATCAGCTCGCCCGGCTATCACGGGTCGATCTCGGGGCTGATCAAAAACGCCTTGGACTATACTGAAGACATGCGCGACGACAGGCGCCCGTATTTCGACGAGCGGGCCGTCGGTTGCATTGCCTGCGCGGCCGGCTGGCAGGCTGCGGGGTCAACCTTGTCGGCCCTGCGGTCGGTGATTCATGCGCTTCGCGGGTGGCCGACGCCCTTCGGCGTGGGCATCAATACGTCGGAATACATGTTCGGCGAAGGCAGGCGCGTTGATCCCGAGCTTCAAAGGCAGCTCTCGATCGTCGGCTCCCAGGTCGTCGAGTTCGCAGAGCTGCGTCGGGTCCATTGCGACGCGCGCGAAGCATCAATGTAGATCGTCATCGATAGGCGGGTCGCTCGAGTGCGATGCCGCCGGGCGACGCGCGCGGGGGCGACGTCAGCGCAGCTGATCGCCTTGGAAAATCGCTACGCGGTGTGTCGAAGAATTCCAATTTACAATTTACGATGATTGATCGTCTGCAAAAAGATCGGCCTCATGCGATGCATGTTTTCACGCAGGAAATACTCATAGTGCGTGGTACGAGTGACTGCTACAATCGGCAAGTCGTCACACCGTCGCGCGACAAGACGACATTCGGCCGCCTCGGAAAATCACCCAGTGCAATTCCGACATTCATCTCAAGGGCGATGTCGACAGCCGCGGAGCGCGGCGCGATGTTGTCGAGCGCGTTGTGTCCTGCGACGGGAATCGACGTCAGCAGGCGGTTGGAAATCTCGCGCCGGCTACGGCCTAGTCGAAGCCGTTTCACAGGCGCCGGATAGGACGAGCAAGGCGGTCGCGTCACGCGCCTTCAAGAAACGCAAATCGGCAACGGCTGCAGAGGGAACAAGGTGAGCCCTAAAATCATACGTCCGTTTCATCTGGACATCACGCCGAAGGATCGCGACTACCTGCATGGTGCGTTGGACGACATCCTCGATTCCGGCACGCTCATTCTCGGCAAGTATACGGATGAATTCGAAAAGGCATTCGCCGCCTATGTCGGCACGAAGTACGCGGTCTCGCTCAACAGTGCGACCAGCGCCCTGGAGATCCAGCTGAGACTGGCCGATGTCGTCGATCGGAAAGTTGCCGTCCCGACCAACACGAACTTTGCAACCGTGGCAGCCATTATCCATGCCGGTGGGAAGCCGGTATTCCTGGACATGGACGCGTCGACGTTCATGCCAACTCCCGCGATGCTGGAAGGCGCTCATCGCATTCATCCGGATCTTGCCGGGTTCGTATGTGTCCACATCGGAGGCGTTATCGCCCCGGATATGCTCGAGATCGTCGAGTACTGCGGCAGGGCCGGTCTGTTCTTGATTGAAGACTGTGCCCACGCGCACGGCAGTGTCCTGCAGAGGAAGCACGCTGGTACATTTGGTGTGAGCGGAGCATTTTCGTTCTTCCCCACCAAGGTCATGACCACGATGGAAGGGGGGATGATCGTCTCCGACGACGAGGAATACGCTACTGCTGTGCGTTCCTATCGCAACCAAGGCAAGAGAGCGGGGAATTACAATGCGCTCCATGTCGATCTCGGCAATAGCTGGAGAATGAGCGAATTCGCGGCGGCTTTCGGCCTGTCGCAATTGAAGAAGCTCGATGCGATGCTCGATCGGCGCGCGTCGATAGCCAAGGTGTACGTCGACTGCTTTGAATCTGCGGGCATCGCATACGTCTCGACCGGTCATATGGATCGATGCAGCAATTACAAGGTCATTGCAGTGTCGCCGTCCACGGACGTCGATATCAAGAGCGAGCTCGCCAAGGACGACATCTTCCTGGGAGGAGCGGTTTACGACGTTCCATGTCACAGGCAGCCGGTGTTCAGCGCGCTCTCCAAGCAGAACGCGCCCTGTCCGATATCGGAGCAGATGTGCCCGCGCCAGTTTTGCCTGCCGATCACGTCCAGCATGGACGTCAACGACGCGCATCGTGTGGCGAATGCCGTGAAGCGCGTTCTGCAAAGATCACCGTCATGAAGATAGTTGTCGTCGGTGCGGGTGTCGCTGGTGTCGCTGCCGCGGAGCTGCTGCAGCGATATCCAGGAAATCGCGTGACGTTGATCGAAGCAAAGAGCCAGATCGGCACCGGCGCGAGCATGGACCAGCATGGCTGGTTCCACATGGGCAGTCTCTATTCCATCCAGAGCCTCGAAGAAAGCGTCACCTCGGCGGTCAAGAACGTCAGAATTCTGACGCGCTACTATGAGAGCTATGTCAATCAGGAAACCGCTGAGCCGGGAAACAGAAATCGGAACACGTGGTTTGTCGACGAGCCGATCAGCTATCTCTTCCCGGGCGGTTGGCATTTGCCTTACGACGTCAGGCAGGGGGCCTACAGCAAGGAGCTGGACGGGTTTCTGCATTTCTCGAAGGATATCGTGTCCGCGGGAGCGGCCCTGGGGCAGCTTCTCAAGTTCAACAGGGTGTGGTCCGGGGTGAAGATCGTCAGCTCCGATCTTCCGATGAGGACCAAGAAGATACTCGATGATCTGGTCTGCAGCTTCCAGACCAACGGGGGCGACATAAGACTCTCGTCAAAATACCTGTCGCATGGTTCGACAGCGGCGGGTGGAGTCAAGGTCACGCTCGTGGATGGCACGACAGTTCATGCCGACGTGTGCGTCGTCTGTTCCGGCGAGCAGTTGGCGTCCTGCGGCTGGAATGCTCACCGCCTGGTCGTGCGACGCAGTCCGATCATGGTTGTCACGCCGGCACTGTGCAATGAGAACATCGTGGTGGTCGAGGCCAAGGATCACGCGTCGTTCTCGCACATCGTGCACAGCCACCGTGGACAGAGGTATTCCGTGGTGTCCGGGGCATACAGCGCGGACGTCGGCGATGAAGAAGGCAGCCACCGGGCCGCAATGCTGCTGAAGCAGGTTACAAGAACCCATTTCCCATCCAGGTTTGATGCGTCGTCGCACGAACTGTACTTTGGAACGAAGGTCGATCGGCTGCATCGCGAGGATCGGCGGGATTATTCTCCGACGATTGTGGAATTGGAGCGCAATGTCATCGGCGCGATCCCAGGGAAATTCTCGTTCGCCTTTCTGTTGGCGCACAATCTCGCGCTTCGCGTCATGGAGGGAAAAGACATTCCATCGTCGACAGCCTTGTCGGGCCGCCGCGACACGGCGATGGTGGCCACTCCGAAACATGAGCTCGTGGCGGCAGCCCTGCTTCAGGCAAGGCGTAGCCTTCAAATGGACCGCGACAGGCCGGGCTACAAGTTGGACGAAGCGGCGTCCAATTTGGACGATGTCCGCTCCGCGAGGTAGACCGAACCGTGGCTTTGGTGTGAGGCGGTGGGGACGATGACGCAGAGAATTACGACGGTCGTCTTCGACATCGGCAATGTGCTGGTCCAATGGGACCCCCGCCATCTTTATCGGCGGATTTTCGCGACGCACGATGAGGTCGAGCATTTTCTCGGCAATGTTTGCACCAGTGCCTGGAACCTGGAGATCGATGGCGGCAAGCCGTTTGCCGAGGCAGTCGAGGAGCTCGTTGCCCGCTTCCCCGAACATGAGATGGAAATTCGCGCGTTCGACGGGCGATGGAATGAGATGGTGCCCGGTCTCGTCCCGGGTACGCTGGCGCTGATGGAACGGCTCGAGGCGCGCGGCGCGCCCCTCTACGCGATCACCAATTTCTCGGCCGAGAAATTCGCCGAGTCGCGTCTGCGCTTTCCGTTCTTCGATCGCTTCCGTGGCACGATCGTCTCGGCCCACGAACGGCTCCTGAAACCCGAGCGCGCGATTTTCGAGTTGCTGCTCGCGCGCTATAGGCTACAGGCAGAGGAGTGCCTGTTCATCGACGATTCCGCTGATAACGTCGCCGGCGCAAGAGCGGTGGGAATGGCGGCGCATCATTTCAAATCCGCAGCGGCCCTCGAGAAAGAATTGGCCGCGTATCAGCTCATCTGAGATCGACCAGGCCTTGCGTGCCCAGGTGTCGGGAATTCGACGTGCATGCTGGCGAGCCGAAGCGGTCATGGCGAGATGTTGCTTTCGTCCGTCGCCTGAGGAGCTGGGCAAGAGGCGATGATGAAGCCATTGGGCGGTGACGAGGTTAGGGTACGGTGGGAGCCGATCGACCAGATCGGCGCGCGACATTTGTCGTACTGGCGAAGGTTTTCGCCTCCCGATATGCGCGCATCATTGTTCTTTTGGCTTTGGACGCTCAAGGAGACGTTTGTGAAGGCGACGGGCTGAGCCGTCCGCTCCTCTCATTTTCATTTTCATTGGATACGGTACGCATCAGGTTCATATCGCAGCGGATGCACGTCCCGGAATATTCCCAAGGCTGGCAGTTCGCGGAGCGCCATCCGGTTGACGATTGGGCTCTGGCGATTGCCGTTCGTCAAACAATCCGGCTGGATCTGCGTGCAATGGCAGCCGACGAGATATCGGACCTTGCGACGTCCCGCGCTTGCGGTGGAGTCCCAAGGGCATTGGGGATCGCGGCGCCAGGATTGGCAGCAAACATTATCGCCGCCGATGTTGCAAGCGTCACGCCGATGACGAGATTGACGGCGGCCGCAAGCAGAACGGTTTCCATCAATCCAGGTCGATCGATGATGTGCCGTAGCGCGGTCGTCAGCGGCAAGGCGCAGCCGTTCGGCGCCGTCGCGGGCTCATGCAGCACCGGCCGTGCCAACCTCTGCCAGATGATTATGGCGCCGTCCGCCGCCAGGAACAATGCGGCAGCCGAAATCACGACGTATTCACACGACCACAGTTTGAGTAGAGCCGCGGCGACGAGGGGGCCGAGCACGAGACCGAGCTGATCGGCGATCTGGGTGTAGGAGATGATCTTCTCGAATCGGTGCTGATGAAAGACCTGTGGCAGCCTCGCGGGCCATCAGGCCCTGCGTCGTCAGAACGCCGCAGACGGCCGAGATTCCGATCAGCCAGCCGACGCCGCCAAAGGCGGCGTGGGCGATCATGCCGGCGAAACAGGCGACCGCACGGAGCTGCTGACTGACGTGCAGCAACATCAGCGGCGACTTCCGATCGCACAGCGCGCCGCAGACTGGAAATGACAGATAGCGCGGCAGCGTCTCGACGAAACACGCCGCGTCGGACCGGGACACGCTGCCGGTCAACTGAAACACCAGCAGCGGGACCAGAAAAAGAATGATCTGGTCCGCGAGCCGTGAAAGGAAGAGGGAGTGGAAGAAAGCTTGGCTTCTTCAAGCCCATCGGGCAACCTTGACCCTGCCGCGGACCGGCCTCAGTAAGAGGATCCGTTGCCCGTGTCGAGACTATGCCGCTCGTGACCGGCGAGCGGCGGATTGAATACGCTCACCAGAACCAGGTCTTGCGTCGGGCTGGCGCGCAGAAAGTGCTCGTCATGATCGTTGAGCACGTAGATGCTGCCCGGTCGCAGCGAATAGACATTACCCTTCATGTCCTCCACTTCGCCTTCGCCTGCGATGCAGTAGCAGGCCTCCAGGTGAGCCCGGTATTGCAGCCGCGACTCCGTGCTGGCGCGAACGACGGTGTGGCACACCGTGAAGCCCATGCCATCGCTCGCTGTCAACAGCCGGTGGCTCGTGCCATTTCCCCACTCGACATATCTGCCGGTTTTTTCGACGTCTTCGAGATTGCGTACAAACATGTTTCCTCAGTCATCTCGTGCAACACAACACGCGCGCGAGAAAAGTATCTACCATGGGTAGCATCTTTCTGTTATTGGAAAATCATCCTTAGGTTGGGTCGAGGTCTCGGCTGTGCCTTTTCCACCGACTATGTCGAGAGAAGCGTTCGAGACCATTCAAACAAAATCGCGGTGAGGATCGACGGTGTCGGTGCGACCTATCGCGAGCGCGATGATATCGCCATTCAGGTCGCCGGACGTCTCGTCGATGACGGCATCGTCGCCGGAGACCGTGTCGCGATCTATGGCCAGATCTCCGTTCAATTGCTTGGTGCGGTCCTCGGCATCTTCAAGGCCGGCGCGGTCCTGGTCGGAGTTCATCACACTTTCGGACTGCGGAAGCTGATGTTCGAGCTTCAGGACTCCGGCGCGCGCGCCGTCATCACCGATCGCGCAAGCGAGGTGCGGGAGACGCGGCCGGGTGTGGCGGCTTATGATTACGGAGAAGAATATCACTGCGATCATCGAGCGGGCCTTGCCGGATGATCCCGGCCGGATCGTCGATGCCATCGAGGCCTATGGCGTCACCGGACTCCAGGTCTTTCCTCCCTTCATCTTCCACCTCTTGAAGCTGCCCGATCTGGAGGGGCGTCTGCCCAAATCGGTCCGCTATGTCTCGACCAGCGGTCAGGCGCTGCCGGTGAAGCATATCCGCCGGTTGCGGGAAGCCTGGCCGGGCGTTCAGATCTTCTCCAGTTATTACGGCCTCACGGAGTGCAAACGCGTGTCGTTCCTGCCGCCCGACGAGATTGACCGCCGGCCGCGGTCGGTCGGGCGCGCCATTCCCGGCGTGCGAACCTATCTGTTTGGCGAGGACGATGCGCCTTTGACCGTGCCGGGGCAGGTCGGTGAGCTCGGCGTCGCCGGCGAGCTCCCGATGCAGCGATACTGGAACATGCCGGAAGAAACCGCTCGTCGCATGATCGAGAACGTGGCCGGCGAAGCGCGGGTGTTTCTCACAGGCGATCTGTTTCGCGTCGATGACGAAGGATATCTCTATCATGTCGCGAGGAAGGACGACGCCTTCGCGCGGAGCGGCTTCAAGGTCAATCCGAGGGAGGTCGAGCAACTGCTCATATCTCATCCCGCGGTTGCTCTGCCGCGATGGCGCGGGCGGACCGAGGAGCGCGCAGGCACGGAAAATTGCCGCGCGAGACCATAGACGGGCTGTTCGACGCCGGATTGCTGCAATTGGTGATGCTGAAATGCTTCGGTGGACTTGAGCTGGACTGGCCGGTCATTGCGGAAGTGGCAAGGATTGCCGCCCGCGCGTGTCCGTCGACGGCATAGACGATCGCACTCGTCGGCGGACACATCCATATCGCATCGCGATTTCCGAGAGAGGTCGTGAACGCCGGCTTCCGCGGTGGCACCCGTCAGCTCGTCGCGACGGGATCACCGAGCGACGGTGGAATCTCTTCCGATCGCGGCGCATACCGGGCCGATGGACGCTGGCGGCTCGGCTCAGGCGTGGACCATGCGACCTGGGTGGTCGTGTCCGGTTCATGTTGGCATCCGTCTCCGGGAAAGGATCGAAAGGTTCTGGCGCTGCTGTCGATCGCCGACATCGAGATCGGCGGTGAGTGGCAGGCCATCGGGATGGCCAGAACGGGGTCGCACGACATCGTCGTTCGTGACCGGCCGATTGCAGAGGACCGGGTGCGTCCGTTGGAGGAGGTTCTGGGCCGTTCAACCGGGCGCGGTGATCACTATCTGCAGTCGGTGCCGCTCATTCCCCATCTGACCAGCGCCATCATCGGACCCGTGCTCGGCTGTGCGGAAGGCGCCGTCACCGAAGGGCTTGCGCACATGCGCGCGCGCTTTGCACGTCAGCCGACCGGGAGCCAATGGGCGCTCGCGACGGGCGCCGGAGAGATCGTGGCCGACATCGAATGCGCACGTCTGCTCTACCATGACGTTTTGGCGAGGCTGCACCGCGCCGGGTGCGACGACCGCGACATCTCCGTCAGGGACTATCTCGCGATCAGGCGAGACCGGGCCAAGCTGACGCGCGTGCGTCTGAATGCCGTGCAGAAACTCGTGTCCCTGCTCGGAACCTCCGCGATTACGCAGGACCATCCCGTGCAGCGGCACTGGTGCGATCTCCAGGTGATGGCGGCGCACATGGATGTGAGCTGGGACAGTGCCATAGCGGACTACGGCACGGCCGTTCTTGCGCAAGGCTGAAAGCGAGTGCGTCCGCAGCCTGCAAACATCCGAGCGTCCGCTAGCTCACCGTCAAACGTGCCGGTTTCCGCCGCGGCGACCGACTCTTTGAGTTTGCCAATCCGGCTTCACACTCGTAGGTAAGGCTGCCGGCCTCGATGGTGTGGCGGGAGAAAGTCGGCGGATGGGTCTGTAGTCTCGCCGTTCGTCGCCTCGCGACGAGAGCCGAATTGCCTCCACCCGCACCACGCTTGCCATCGATGGAATTTCATCTGGAGACCCGAACGTGAAAGCGGCAGAACTCGGCTTGGGCCTACTGTCGATAGGCCGCACCTGGGGCGTATCCAATGTGCTTCCACCGGACGAGGTCATGGCGGAGCGCCTGATCGAAACGGCGTTCGCGTCGGGCATCCGCTTCTTCGACACGGCTCCGGCCTATGCACGCAGTGAGCTCATTCTTGGCCGGGTGTTGCGCAGGAATCCGGCCTTGGCCAAGGACAGTCTCGTTGCGACCAAGATGGGTGAGCATTGGGATGAACGCTCCCAGACTTCTTGGGTCAGTCATGAGCGGGAGGATCTGGTCCGCAGCCTGGAGAACAGCCTGAGCCGGCTTGGCCGCATCGATATCCTGCAGATCCACAAGGCGTCTGCGGCCAATGTCGGAGCCGACGCGGTGCTGGAGACCCTTGACCACGCCCGCACGTGCGATGTCCGGCAATTTGGCGTGTCGGTGAGCGATCTGGAAACGGCGGAACTCGCGTGCAAGTCCGGCCAATACGCATTCGTCCAGTTTGCCTTCAATCGGCAGAACGAGGCAATGAAGCCTGCCTTCGATCTGCTGGCGGCACGTGGGATGAGACCGATCGTCAATCGGCCGCTTGCAATGGGTGCCCTTGCAAATGGAGAGCCGGCCTCCCTGGCCGCCGCTTACAAATTCGTACTCGAGCACATGTCGTCGGGTGTCGTTCTGACCGGCACCTCGCGCGAAGCGCATCTTCTCCAAAATGTCGCGGCGTTTCAGGCAGCCGTTCGCAAATCCCAGTGATGCGAACGGTCCGCCGCTATTGTCGCGCGGCGGTGGCGGTCATCTCGAGTTTGAGGCGCGTTGCCTCAGTATCATCCTGTAACGCCTCGTGAAGAGCGTTGACTTGTTCGCGGTAGAACGTCGCCATCTCGGGATGGAGCAGGGGCGGCGGGCTCTCAGCCTTGTTCGGCTGCTGGCCATTGTTGCCAAAGCCAGTCCTGTGCCTGCTGTCCATTGCCATCGCAATCTGATCAAGACGCCGGCAATTTGAAATGAGACAGTGAGCAAAAGGTCGCAGAGCGCCGCTGTTGTATTTGGTCTGCTGCAACCGAGGCTGCAGCCATTCTGTGGTTTCCCTCAAGACCCAGACGCAAGAAGGGCCGAAAGCCGGCCTCAGCGAGCGCTCCCTTGCGACTGCAAATCGCGAGGCCGTCGTTTCCGTGACCGACTAGAACGATGCAGACCCCGCACTTCCTGTTGTTGAAAAAGCTCCGCGCAGACGCCACGCAGCCATTGGCTTGCGGGGTCGTGATGGAAGCGGGCGTGCCAATATTGTTTCACTGTAAACTCGGCGATCGCGAGCGGGCAGTTGAGCACGCGCAACCCGTAATAGTGAGCCAGCGTTTCGCCAATGTGCCTTGGCAGGGTGGCGATCAGGTCAGTCGTCCCGACGATTGCGGGTAGTCCCAAAAAGCCGGGCAACTCCAGCGCAACGTCCAGGACCATTCGCTGCTCCTGCAGCGCGCCCGCGAGCAACTGATGTCCAGTGCCGGAGCGAATGAGAACGTGCGCCTCCCGCCTGAACTCCTTTACCGTGATACGGTCGCGGATTCGAGCATGTTTTGCGTTCGCCAGGCAGACCCAATCCTGCGGAAACAGAGCCTGTTGGAAGTGTCCAGCATCGAGATCCGAGATGTAGCCGAGCGCCAGGTCGGCTTCGCCCGATTGCAGCATGCGTGGAGTGTCGGCGCCGATCAGTGTCGCCTCGATACGAACGCGCGGGGCAACGCGGCGAACGTGAGCGAGAATGGACGGAAGCAGCGTGACGTGGCTTCCGTCCGTCATGCAGATCGCAAAACGGCGCTTTGCGGTTGTCGGATCGAAGTCCGTGCGAAGCTCGGCCAGACGACGCAGCATCTCCAGCGCTTGCCTCGCCGTGCCGATGAGAGCCTCCGCGCGCGGCGTCGGCAGCATGCCGTCTGCTGACCGGACGAAGAGCGGATCGTCCAATTCCTTTCGCAGACGCGCCAGCCAGATCGAAATGGTCGGCTGACTTTGGCCGAGCTTCTCGGCTGCCTTGGTGACGCTGCCGGTTGCGAACAATGCGTCGAAGAGCCGGAGCAGGCGCGGGTCCAGCAGGTTGGTCTCGGCGTGATCCTGGTGCCTCATTGCGATTCACAATAATTGATATAAGAATCATAATATATCTAAATGTCGAGCGGCCGGCTACCATGCTTCCAACGCCGAGAAAGGCGCGCGGGAGAAGCGTTCGGATGAGGATCTGCTTTATCGGAGCGGGAGCTCTGGGCTCGACCATCGGCGGCACGCTGGCGCGTGGTGGAGCCGAGGTCTGGCTTATCGATCCGTTCCAAGCTCATGTCGACGCTATCAACGCCGGTGGTCTACGGTTGCTCGAAGGTGGCGCCGAGACCGTTGTGAAGGTCACTGCGTGCACCTCCGCGACCCAGGTTGGGGTAGAGGCGGACCTCGTCATTGTTCTCGTCAAATCCTACCACACGCAGGATGCCATCCGTGCGGCGGCGCCGATCATCGGGCCGCAGACGATCGTGATGTCGCTTCAGAACGGTCTTGGCCACGAGGACATCCTGTCGGAGGAGGTTGGTCGCGACCGTGTCATGGCGGGCAAGACCTACGTTGGTGGCGTGCTGCTGGGCCCCGGTCATGTTCGCTCCGGGATCATCGGCAAGGAGACCATCATCGGCGAGCTCGATGGCCGTTTGACAGAACGTGCGCAACGAATCTCCGAGACTTTCAATCGCGCCGGCATCCTCACGCTGCTCAGTGACAACATCTTGGGCACGATGTGGGACAAGCTTTTTATCAACGTCGCCGGCGGCGGGGTTACCGCCATTACCGGGCTGACCTATGGCGGCCTCTATTCGCTACCGATCTTGGAAAATTGTGCGCTGGCCGCGATCTCAGAGGGCATCGCGGTCGCGCAGGCCGCCGGCGTCAAGATCTCGATTACCGATCCGCGACGCGCCTGGTCGATGGCATCCGCTGGCCTGCCGCCCGAGTTCAAGACGTCGATGTTGCAGAGCTTGCAGTCCGGCAATCTGACCGAGGTTGATTACATCCACGGCTCCGTCGTGCGTTGGGGCGCCAAGCTCAACGTGCCAACTCCGGTCAATTCAACCCTCGTCGCGTTGGTCAAGGGGCTTGAATACGCCCGCAGCGACTATCCTGGAAAGTCCTGAGACGATGTCATTGCCCCGCGCCTATGTCGAACACGTCGCGATCCGTGTGCCGGACGTTGATCGTCACGTCGACTTCTTTCGTGAGGTGCTCGGTCTCGCGATTCGCGACGAGCAAATCGCCGATGGTGCGCGGCCGCGCCAGGTGTGGGTGCTAGGAAGCGTGCAACTCATCGAGGATCCGAATTTCGTCGGACCAGAGGGGCGTCTCGCCCATCTCGGCATCATGGTCGACGATTACGAAGGTGTGCTCGCCCGTACCGCCGCCTGGGGTGCCAAGGTACTGCCCGCCGGGCCGAACTGGCTCGAACTGCCGGGCGGGCTCAACGTCGAAATCTTGCAAGCCAGTGCAGGCGCCGTGGAAGCCGCCCTGGCGATCAATCCCCGTGCCTAGAGTTAGAGGAAGACGCGACATGACCGATGAGCGCTACTGGGACGATGCCAAGGTCGGTGACGAATGCGTCACCCCCTCAGTGACGGTCACCGAAGCGATGGTGAATGCCTATGCCGAACTGACGGGTGATTTTACGCCGGTCCACGTCGACGAGGAATACGCCAAGACCACACCATTCGGCACGCGCGTCGCGCACGGGCTGTTTGGTCTGTCACTGGCCGACGGTTTGAAGACCCGTGCCGACTATCGCTTCCTTCCGGGAATGTCGCTGGGCTGGACGTGGGATTTCAAGCTGCCGATCAAGCTCGGCGACACCGTGCACGTGAAGTTTCGCGTTGGTTCAATGCGCAGCACAAAGCGGGACGGGTGGGGCATCGTTGTGCTGCCCTCGGAGCTCATCAATCAGCGGGGCGAAGTGGTTCAGCTAGGCGAACATCGGCTGATGATCCCGATGCGCCCGACGACCAAGGCGGCGGGAGAGCACACATGAGCACGCAGAACCTGCCGCTCAAGGGCATTCGCGTCATCGACTACAGCCATTTCCTGGCGGGCCCGTTCATGGGGCGTTGCCTCGCCGCGATGGGCGCGGAGGTCGTCAAGGTAGAGCGTCCAAAGAGCGGGGACGCAGGCCGCGCCCATGGGTATTTCAAGGACGGACAATCCGGCTACTTCCTGCAGCAGAACATGGGGAAGCAGGGACTTTGCATCGACCTGCGCGACAAGCGTGGTCTCGACATGATGATGAAGCTGGTCGACACAGCCGATGTCTTCATCGAGAATTACCGACCCGGCGCACTCGAACGTCTCGGGCTCGGTTACAAGGCGCTGTCGGCGCGGAATCCCAGACTGATCTATTGCTCGGTCTCCGCCTATGGCCATACCGGTCCCTATGCCGACCGTCCGGGTTTTGGCTTGATCGCAGAGGCGATGTCGGGGGCCCTGGCGCAATTGGGCAATCCCGGCGAAGCGCCGCCGCTGCTGCGGATGCCGCTGGCCGATATGTACACTGGCATTCATGGCGTCGCGGCTATCAATGCCGCGCTGGTTGGCCGCGCGTCGTCCGGGCGCGGCCAACATATCGATCTTGCGCTGTACGACTGCATGGTTTCGATGCACGACTATGCAGTTCAGCGTTACTTCCTCTCCGGCGGCGCTGACCTGCCGAAGCAGACCGGCAGCGGACAGCCGGATTCGACGGTTTACGGCGTCTTTCCGGCCAAGGACGGCAATCTTGTCATTGCTGCGCAAGTCGATGACGCCTGGCGACGATTGGCGCGCCTGATTGGAGGAGACACGCTGGCATCGGACGAGCGCTTCGCCAGGCCCGCTGCGCGGAACGCCCATTATACCGAAGCCATGGAGATGGTGCGCAACTGGACGCTATCGCAGCCGTCTCGGGACGCGTGTCTTGCGGCACTCGAGGAAGCAGGAGTGCCGTCCGCTCCCGTGCAGACCATCGAAGAGGTCGTGAGGGATCCGCAGATCCATGCGCGCGGCATGCTGGTCGAGCAGGAGCATCCGGTGCTCGGCAAGGTAACGCTGCCGAACCTGCCGTTCCGGTTCTCCGATTGCGACACCACGTTGCGCACTCCGGCGCCACTGCTTGGACAGGACAATCGCCGCATCGCCGCGTCGCTGGGGCTGTCGAAGCAGACCGTCGACGCGATGGTGCGCGACGGCGTGCTGTACAACGAAGTTTCAGTGCAGGAGTGAGCGATGAGCGATCGTTATGCGGTGATTGGCAATCCGATCGGCTTCAGCAAATCACCCTTCATCCACGGCACTTTCGCAAAAATGACGGGACAGGATCTTGTCTACGAGGCGATCGAGGGACCCATCGATGGCTTCAGCGGACGGGTTGACCAATTCCGGACAGAGGGCGCCAAAGGGCTGAACATCACCGCCCCGTTCAAACTCGATGCCTTCGCTTATGCAAACGAACTTTCAGAGAGCGCCAGACGGGCAGGTGCCGCAAATTGCCTGAAATTCGACGGCGATCGGATCATCGCCGAGAATTTCGACGGGATCGGCCTGGTGCGTGACATCACCGTCAATCTCGGCGTCAAAATGGCCGGCCGGCGCGTCCTGATGCTCGGCGCTGGAGGAGCAGCGCGTGGCGCGCTGCTGCCGTTCCTGCGCCAGCAACCGTCGGAGCTGGCTCTCGTCAATCGAACGCTGTCCAAAGCCGTGGCATTGGCCGAAGAGTTTGCCGGCTGTGGTCCCCTGATCGTGAGCGGCTACGCTGAACTGGCCGACCTTGCCGAGGGCTATGACGTCGTGGTCAACGCGACGTCTGCCAGCCTGCGAGGTGAAATGCCGCCGCTTCCGGGCAATGTCTTCCAGGGCGCGGAGCTGGCGTACGAACTTGCCTATGGCAAAGGATTGACTCCCTTTCTGCAAGCGGCCCGCGCCGAAGGCGTGGCCAAGCTGGCTGACGGCGTCGGCATGCTGGTCGAGCAGGCGGCGGAAGCCTTTGTCTGGTGGCGTGGCGTCCGACCAAGCACGGCCCAGGTCATCGCCGAATTGACTGTCCCATTGAGCTGACGGACGACGCCGACAATGCATCCAAAACCCAGCTTTCTCGTCGGCCTGATCGGCAGCGGCATCGCGGCGTCTCGCACGCCGCCCATGCACGAAGCGGCCGCCGACGCCGCTGGCATCCGCTATCTCTACAAGAAGATCGATCTGACCGAGTTGAACCTAGGGGTCGAAGCGTTGCCGGAATTGCTCACGGCCGCAAGGCGGCTTGGCTTTGACGGATTGAATGTGACCCATCCCTGCAAGCAGGCGATCATTCCATTGTTGGACGAGCTTTCGCCTGACGCGGAGACGCTTGGTGCCGTGAACACCGTGGTCGTCAGGAATGGTCGAATGACCGGCCATAACACCGACTGGTTCGGTTTTGCCGAGAATTTTCGCCGCAACATGCAAGGTGCACCACTCGGTCGCGTCGTGCAATTCGGTGCAGGCGGCGCGGGCGCAGCGGTTGCTTTCGCGCTCATGAAGCTTGGCGTGCAGGAACTGACCATCATAGACGTCGACTTGGCCAAGGCGCAGAGCGTAGTCGACGGCTTGTCCCCTCGATTTGTAGACGGGCGCTTGAGGGCCGGCCAGGATGTCGCAGCGGCCGTGGCTGCCGCAGACGGAATTGTAAACGCGACGCCGATCGGCATGGACAAGTATCCGGGAACGCCGCTGCCGCTGGCGATGCTGCGTTCCAGGCTCTGGGTCGCTGAGATCATCTACTTCCCCCTCGAGACCGCGCTGCTGCGCGCGGCGCGTACCCTCGGCTGCCGCACGGTCGATGGTGGCGGAATGGCGATCTTCCAGGGCACCGAAGCATTCCGCCTGTTCACGGGCGTCTCGCCTGATCCAGACGTCTTCTTCGCAACTTTCGCATCCCTGGGAGGGTGACACCCGGCCGATGGGCGAGCGGCACTCACAACGCCCGAGAGGAAACGCAAGATGGGCTACACGCTCGATTTCTCGGTGGTTTGGTACGCAATGCCCGCGCTGCTGTGGGGATGCGTGGGGACGTTGGGTTTGGCGCTTGCTGGCATGACGCTCGCCATGATGATCGGCGTCGCGGGCGTCGCGGCCCGCGATGCGAAGTCGGCCTGGTTGCGCGCCATCGTGATCGGCTTCGTCGAGATCGTGCGCAATACGCCGTTCCTGGTGCAGATCTTCTTTCTGTTCTTTGCACTGCCGCTCGTCGGGTTGAAGCTCAATCCGACCGCCACCGCCATTATCGCACTCGGTGTGAACGGAGGCGCGTACGCCATCGAGATCATCCGCGGCGGCGTGCAATCGATTCACAAAGGGCAAATCGAGGCCGGCTACGCGCTCGGACTGCACAAAGGGCAGGTATTCCGTTCCATCGTACTCAAGCCCGCGCTTCGCGCGATCTATCCCTCGCTCACCGGGCAGTTCATCATGCTGACGCTGACCTCGTCGATCTGTTCGGCTGTGTCCGCCTATGAATTGACGTCGGTTGCGCAGCGCATCGAAAGCGACACATTCCGCAGCTTCGAGGTCTATTTCTTCGTCACTTTCCTCTACCTCGCGATCTCCTGGCTGCTGATGTCGGGCTTCGCAATCATCTCCCACCGCTTCTTCTCATATCCGACGCGCTGAGGAGCAGATCATGACACCGCAGTTCGGTCTTCCGGAGTTCGGCTTCCTCCTGCGTGGTCTGCAATGGACGGTGCTGCTGACGCTGGTTGCATTCGTCGGTGGCTGTACCGCCGGCCTGATCGTCGCACTGTTGCGCACCTGCGGTCGCACGACCGTGGAATGGATGGTCCGGATCTATATCGGAATCTTCCAGGGGACACCGCTGCTGCTGCAACTGTTCGTGGTGTACTATGGCTTAGCGCTCCTCGGATTGAAGCTGTCAGCATTCGTTGCGGTCGCGATCGGGTTCACCGTCAACGCCTCGGCTTTTCTGGGCGAGATCTGGCGCGGCGCAATCCAGGCCGTGCCTCGCGGTCAGACCGAGGCCGCAATGGCGCTCGGTCTGCATTACTCGTCGCGCATGCGCGACATCGTGCTGCCGCAAGCCATTCGCATCGCGCTGCCGGCGACCATCGGCTATCTCGTGCAGCTCATCAAGGGCACCTCGCTCGCTGCCATCGTCGGCTTCATCGAACTCGCCCGCGCCGGTCAAATCATATCGAACCAGACCTACCAGCCGCTGCTCGTCTTCGGTGTGGTCGGCGCGATGTATTTCATCCTCTGCTGGCCACTCTCATGGTGGGGCAGTCGGGTGGAGGCCAGGCTCGCCCTGGCCGGTCAAAGGTAGGTTCGGCGCACCTACTCAATCAAACACAGCCATCACCAGGAGGAGATACTCATGTTGTTTTCGCTCAATCGCCGCCAGTTCGGCATTGCGCTGCTGACGCTGTCTGCCATCGTTGCCGCAGGCGGCTCGCAGGCGGGCACTCTGGAGGACGTGAAGAAGAAGGGCGTCGTCGTCATCGGCATTCAGGGCGATAATCCGCCCTGGGGCTATGTCGATAGCTCAGGAAAGCAGGACGGAATCGATGCCGACATGGGGCGCGCCTTCGCTGAATATCTCGGCGTGAAGGCCGAGTTCGTCCCGCTGGCGGTGGCCAATCGTATTCCGGCGCTGACCACAGGCCGCGTAGACATTCTGTTCGCGACGATGGCCATGCTGCCCGAGCGCGCGAAGGCGGTACAATATTCCAAACCATATGTTGCCAACGAGATTACCCTTGTCGCTGCCCAGGCAACGCCGATCAACAGCAATGCCGATATGGGCAAATATGTCATCGGCGTCCCGCGCTCCTCCACGCAAGATACTCAGGTTACCAACAACGCCCCGTCGGGCACCGAGATCCGCAGATTCGACGATGACGCGGCCACGATCCAGGCACTGCTCTCCGGCCAGGTCCAGGCCGTCGGTGCGAACTTGTTCTACCCGCAGCGTCTGAACGCCGCAAAGCCGGAACTTGGGTTCGAGCCCAAGCTTCACTTCACCGCTTTGTACAACGGGGCCTGCACGCGCCTGGGAGAGAAGGAGTGGAACGAGACGGCGAACAAATTCATCGACCAGATCAAGTCTAACGGCAAGTTGGCCGGTTTCTACGCAAAGTGGATGAAGGTGGCGGTGCCGACCTTCCCCGACTCGATCCCCGGCGTTCCGTTCACAGTTCAATAATCACTGCAAGCGGCCGACGCGCTGGGCGCGTTGGCCGCCGTCCGATAGCGGAGGCCGAATCCATGCAGGACAAGATCCTGATCGAAATGAAGGGCGTTCAGAAGTGGTACGGCGGGTACCAGGCCCTCCGCAACGTTGATCTTACTGTGCGCAGAGGCGAAAAGATCGTGCTCTGCGGTCCGTCCGGTTCGGGCAAGTCGACGCTGATACGCTGTATCAACCGCCTCGAGGCGATCCAGCAGGGTGGTATCGTGGTGAACGGTCATCGGTTGGACGACAGCATCAAAGCCATCGATGTCGTACGTCAGGACGTCGGCATGGTCTTTCAGAGCTTCAACCTTTTTCCGCATATGACGGTCTTGCAGAACTGCATGCTCGCCCCCATTCGCGCGCGCCGCATCAGCAAGACCGAGGCGAAGGCGACCGCGCAAAAATATCTCGAGCGGGTGCGCATTGGTGATCAGGCCGAGAAGTATCCGGCTCAGCTCTCGGGCGGTCAGCAGCAACGTGTCGCGATCGCGCGTGCGCTCTGCATGCAGCCCAAGGTGATGCTGTTTGACGAACCGACCTCGGCTCTCGATCCGGAAATGGTCAAGGAAGTGCTCGATACGATGATCGGCCTCGCCAACGACGGCATGACCATGATTTGCGTTACCCACGAGATGGGTTTTGCCCGCCAGGTTGCCGACCGTGTCATCTTCATGGCTGGAGGGCAGATCATCGAAGAAGGCGCGCCCAACGCTTTCTTCCGCAATCCGCAGCACGCCCGCACCAGGCAGTTCCTTGGAGAGATTCTTGCCCATCACTGAACGGAGTTCTTCCATGAGTCGTCTTGTCTACGTCCTGAACGGGCCAAATCTCAATTTGCTCGGCAAGCGCCAGCCCGACATCTATGGCCACGAGACGCTTGCGGATGTGGAGCGAGATTGTCGGGGGCTAGCCACGGAGCTCGCGCTGGAGATGCGCTTTCACCAGTCGAACAGAGAATACGAGCTGATCGATTGGATCCACGAGGCGCGCGAGACGGCTGCCGGTATCGTGATGAATCCTGCAGCTTTCACCCATACGTCGATCGCCATCCTGGATGCTCTGAACACGTTCGAGGGTACAGTGATCGAGGTGCACATTTCCAACGTGCACAAACGCGAGGAATTCCGCCACCACTCGTTCGTTTCCAAACGAGCTGATGGCGTCATAGCAGGCTTCGGCACTCAGGGTTATCTGCTCGGCTTGCGTCGTGTTGCCAAGTTGCTTGATGAGAAGAAGGGATAGTATCGTATGAGTGCCCCCGTCCGCCTGTCAGTGATGGGAGCGGGTCTCATCGGCAAGCGACATATTGAGCACATTCTCGCACGGCCGGAGGCGGCACTATCGTCGATCGTCGATCCGATGCCGGCGGCACGAGAGTTGGCGGTATCGCTGAAGGTGGACTGGTTTCCGTCCTTTCGGGACTTGGTCTCGGAAAATCGGCCGGAGGGGGTGGTTATCGCCACCCCCAACCAGATGCACGTGGCGAACGGCATGGATTGCATTGCTGCGGGCATTCCGGCGCTGATCGAAAAGCCGTTAGCGGATGACGTCGTGGCTGCACAGGCGTTGGTCGAAGCCTCCGAGCGGGCGGGCGTGCCGCTGCTCACCGGCCACCACCGCCGCCACAACCCGATGATCCAGCGCGCCAAGGCGGAGATCGACAGCGGCCGGCTCGGTCAGATCATATCCGTGCATGGCATGTTCTGGCTGATCAAGCCGGACGATTATTTCGAAGTGTCCTGGCGCCGCGAAAAAGGGGCGGGCCCTGTTTTCCTAAATCTCATCCACGATGTCGACCTGCTGCGGTACTTGTGTGGGGATATCGTGGGGGTACAGGCTGCGCAATCCAATCGACTGCGTGGAAATGCGGTTGAAGAGACGGCGGTGATCATCCTGCACTTCGCCTCCGGCACGCTGGGAACGGTCAATGTCTCCGATGCCATCCAGTCGCCCTGGAGCTGGGAATTCACTGCTGGTGAGAATCCAGCCTATAGCCATACGCGGGAGACTTGCTACCAGATCGGCGGCACCAAGGCTTCGCTGGCTATTCCGCAACTCGATCTATGGCATCACCCAAGCAAGGCTAGCTGGTGGGCGCCGATCGAGCGCGAGCGGCTGAGGTACGAGAAGGAAGACCCGCTCGGGCTGCAGATCGCCAATTTCTGCGGAGTCGTCCGCAGTACGGCCGAGCCTGTGGTGAGCGGGCGTGAAGGGCTGAAAACCCTCAGAGTGATCGAGGCGGTTAAACGCGCGGCGGAAACTGGAGATTTCGTATCGGTCTGAAATTCGCAAGCTCGCTTTTCATTTGGAAACAACCGCCAAGCTATTGACATTACTAGGGCGGAATTCTGCGCTTTTTTCCAAACGCGGATTGAAATCATTGAATAATCAAACTGATTATTCCGCCGCTTCCTTGACCGGGTCGGGCGCCGCGGTGTCGGTCTCGTGATCGATGTGCGCGCGGCCCCAGCGCGAGAAGGCGTTGTTGACCTTGTCGAGATAGAGATAGATCACCGGCGTCGTGAACAGGGTCAGCATCTGGCTGACGATCAGGCCGCCGACCATCGCGTAGCCGAGCGGCTGGCGGATCTCCGACCCGGTGCCGTTGCCGAGCATCAAGGGCACGCCGCCGAGCAGCGCGGCCATGGTGGTCATCATGATCGGACGGAAGCGGAGCAGCGCCGCCTGGCGGATCGACTGCTCCGGCGCCAGATGCTGGTCGCGCTCGGCTGCGATCGCGAAGTCGACCATCATGATGCCGTTCTTCTTCACGATGCCGATCAGCAGAATGACACCGATCAAGGCAATAAGGCTGAAGTCGTAGCCGAACGCCATCAGGATCGCGAGCGCGCCGACACCGGCCGAGGGTAGCGTCGACAGAATCGTGATCGGGTGGATGTAGCTCTCGTAGAGGATGCCGAGGATCAGATAGACCACGACCAGGGCCGCGAGGATCAGGAGCGGCACGGTCGACAGCGACTGCTGGAACGCCTGCGCCGTACCCTGGAAGCTCGAATTCAGCGTCGACGGCGCGCCGATCTCGACCATGGCGCGCTGCACCGCGTCGGTGGCCTGGCCGAGGGCTATGCCCTGGGCGAGGTTGAAGCTGATCGTGATCGACGGGAACTGGCCCTGGTGGCTGATCGACAGCGGCCGCACGGGCACCGTGGTCCAGCTGGCGAAGGTGGACAGCGGCACCTGGTCGCCGGTCGTCGGCGACTTCACATAGAGCTTGTTCAACGTGTCGAGATTGCCCTGCAGCTCGGGCAGGATCTCCAGGATCACGCGATAGGAGTTCAGCTGGGTGAAGTACTGCGCGACCTGCCGTTGGCCGAAGGCGTCATAGAGCGTGTCGTCGATCAGCTGCGGCGAGATGCCATAGCGCGAGGCGGTGTCGCGGTTGATGACGAGCTGCACGGTGGTGCCGTCGGCCTGCTGGTCGGTGGCGACGTCGCGCAGCTGCGGCAGCGAGCGCATCTTCTCCAGGACCTTGGGCGCCCACTCGTTGAGCTCGGCGACATTGGGATCCTGCAGCGTGAACTCGAACTGGGTGCGGGACGGGCGGCCGCCGAGCCGGATGTCCTGCGCCGCCTGCATGTAGAGGCGCGCGCCCTCAACCTTTTCGAGCTGCGGCCTGAGGCGCGCAATGATCTGTTGTGCCGTCGCGGAGCGCTCCTCGCGCGGCTTCAGCGTGATGAACATGTTGCCGTTGTTGCCGGCGCGGCCGGAGCCGCCGATGTTCATGGCGATGCTGGCGACGTCATGATCGGCCATCACGATCTTGGCCAGCGCCTCCTGGCGCGACTGCATCGCCTGGAACGAGATGTCCTGCGAGGCTTCGGAGGTCGCGGTGATCAGGCCGACGTCCTGCTGCGGAAAGAAGCCCTTCGGGATCAGGATGAACAGGTAGACCGACAGGCCGAGGGTGGCGAAGAACACCATCAGGGTGACTAATCTCCAGCGCAGGGCGAGATCGAGACCCTTCTCATAGGCGCGCAGCAGCGCGTCGAACGCGGCTTCGCTCCACTGGTAGAACTTGCCGTGCTGGGCGGCGTGCTCGTTGCGCAGGAAGCGCGAGGCCATCATCGGCGTCAGCGTCAGCGAGACGATCATCGAGACGAAGATGGTCATCGCCAAGGTCACCGCGAATTCGCGGAACAGGCGGCCGATGATGCCGCCCATCAGCAGCAGCGGGATCAGCACCGCGACCAGCGAGATCGAGATCGAGACGATGGTGAAGCCGATCTCCTTGGCGCCCTTGTAGGCGGCGGCCATCGGCGATTCGCCTTCCTCGACGTAGCGCGAGATGTTCTCGAGCATCACGATGGCGTCGTCGACCACGAAGCCCACCGCGATCGTCAGTGCCATCAGCGACAGGTTGTCGAGCGTGTAGCCGACCCCCCACATCATCGCGCAGGCACCGAGCAGCGCCAGCGGCACCGTGATGGTCGGGATCACCGTGGCCCAGAAGCTGCGCAGGAAGACGAAGATCACCATCACCACCAGGAAGATGGTCAGGATCAGCGTGAACTGGACGTCCTCGACCGCGGCGCGGATGGTCGTGGTGCGGTCGGAGATCAGGTCGATCTTGATCGCGGGCGGGATCGCTGCGACCAGCCGCGGCAGCAGCGACTTGATGCGATCGACGGTCTCGATGACGTTGGCGCCCGGCTGCTTGAAGATCACCAGGAACACGCCGCGCTGGCCGTTGGCCCAGGCCGCCTGCTTGGCATCCTCGGCCGCCGTCACGGCCTTGCCGATGTCGCGGATGCGCAGCGGACCGCCGTTACGGTAGGCGATGATGACGTCGTTCCAGTCCTTCGACTCGGTGAGCTGGTCGTTGGCGTAGATCGTGTAGGCGCGCCGCTCGCCGTCGATGTTGCCCTTGGGCGCGTCGACCGTGGTGATCGCGATCTGGCTGCGCACGTCCTCCATCGACAGGCCCTTGGCGACGAGCTTGGCCGGATCGATCTGGATGCGGATGGATGGCTTCTGCTGGCCGCCGATGATCACCTGGGCGACGCCTGCGATCTGGCTGATCTGCTGGGCGAGGCCGGCGTCGACCGCGTCGCTGACCGTGGTCAGCGGCAGGGTCTCCGAGGTCGCGGACAACAGCAGGATCGGTGAATCAGCCGGATTGACCTTGCGATAGGTCGGCGGCGATGGAAGGTTCTTCGGCAGCTGGCCGGAGGCGGCGTTGATCGCGCCCTGGACGTCGTTGGCAGCGCCGTCGATGTTGCGGTTGAGGTCGAACTGGATCGTGATCGCGGCGGTGCCCAGGTAGCTGGTCGAGGTCATCTGAGCGATGCCGGGAATCTGGGCGAACTGCCGTTCCAGCGGCTGGGCGACCGACGTCGCCATGGTCTCCGGGCTTCCACCCGGCAGGTTGGCCGTCACCTGGATCGTCGGGAAGTCGACCTGCGGCAGCGGCGCGACCGGCAGCAGCGGATAGGCGACGAGGCCGATGAAGAGGATGCCCGCCATCAGCAGCGATGTGCCGATGGGGTATTTGATGAAGGGTGCCGAGATGCCGCCGCCGTTCATTCCGCCCGGACCTTAGCTGGCGCCGGGTCCGAACTGGCCACCGCGGTGGTCACGACCGATCCTGGCTGCACTTTGAACTGACCGCCGGTGATCACCTGCTGGCCCGGCGTGAGGCCTTCTTCCACGACAGTACGGCCATCGAACGAGACGCCCACCTTCACCTTGCGCAACTCGGCCTTGCTGTCCGGGCTCACCGTGTATGAGTAAAGCCCGCTGGTCGAGTGTTGGACCGCGTCGTCAGGAACCACCGTGGCGTCCTTCAGGGTCCGCACCAGCAGCCGCGTCGACACCGACTGCCCGGGCCAGAGCACGTGCTCCTTGTTGTCGAACACCGCCTTCAGGCGGATTGTTCCGCTGGTCGTGTCGACCTGGTTGTTCACGACCATGAGCTTGCCTTCGGCTAGCTGCTTCTTGCCGTCGGTGGAGAACGCGATCACCTTCAGGGGAGCGACCTTCTGCGCCTCGTTGATGTAGGGCAGCTGCTCCTCCGGCGCGGTGAAGATGACCGCGATCGGCTCGATTTGCGCGATCGAGACGACGCCGGTCTGGGTCGATGCGTTGACGATGTTTCCGACATCGACCTGACGTAGGCCGGCCACGCCGGAGATCGGCGCCTTGACCTGGGTGTAATCGAGCTGAGTCTGGGCGTTGGAGATCGCGGCCTCGTCGGACGCAATCTGTGCCGTGAGCTGCGCCACGGTGGCGCGCTGGGTATCGGTCTGCTGCCGCGTCGCGAACTCGCCGAGCTTGGTGAAGCGCTGCAGATCGAGATTGGCGTTGTTGAGGTTGGCTTCGTCCTGCGCCCGCTTGGCCTTGGCCTGATCGAGCGCGGCCTGGAAGGACCGCGGATCGATCTCGACCAGCAGGTCGCCCTGGTTCACGAGCTGGCCTTCGGTAAAGGCGATCTTGTCGATCTGGCCGTCGACGCGGGTGCGGACCTGGACGGTGTTGAAGCCCTGCACGGTGCCGAGGCCGGTCAGGAAGACCGGGAAGTCGGCCTTCTCGACCGGGACGGCCGAGACCCGAACGGCCGGTGGCCGGTTCGATTTCTTCGCCGCCGTCTTCTTCGCCGCGTCAGCGTCCTGATAACGCTGCCATCCGTAATAGCCGGTACCGCCGAGCGCTGCGACCAGCAGGATCCAACCGATGGTTCGTGATGTCTTCATGGTGGCCCATATGCTGAGACGGACAGGATAACCGGTCTTTAAAACCATTCCCAGCGCGCCAGATATAGTATGCACGCACTTAATGTGTAAACACACGAGGGCGTGGACAAACCTAAACAATTCGCAAGCTTCGAGGGACGCCAAGGGAGTCACGGCCATGTCGCTGGACGAGAGACGCCAGCTCGTTGCGCAGCTTGTCGAAAGCTCGCGCATTCTGCGCAACTATATTGATCATCGTGCCAAGCAGCGCGGCACGACGCGCGCGCAATGGGTGGTGTTGTTTCGGCTGCGCGCGCAGGAGGGGTTGTCACAGGTCGATCTCGCGGACGTGTTGGAACTGCAGCCGATTTCGCTGGTGCGCCTGCTCGACAGGCTGGTGGAGCAGGGGCTGGTGGAGCGTCGGCACGATCCGAAGGATCGCCGCGCGAATCGGCTCCATCTCACCGCGGCCGGCCGAAAGCTCGTCGACGACCTCGATGGTCTGCGCGATGCGATCGCTGCGGACGTCCTGCACGACATTCCGGACGATGCGGTGGCGACCAGCCTGGCCACGCTGCGCGGCGTCAAGGAGCGGATCAAGGCGCTGTCCGAGACGGAGGCCGGCGTTGCCGCCAAGTAGCCGAGCAACGATCGCGGGACGAGAAAGTCCGATCTTGAGTTGTGTCGTCTCGTAATAACATCTTGAGTGCGAAGTTTTGCCGGGAAGCTTGTTCTCCCATCGGCGATCGCGCGCGGGGAGCATTCCCCGCAGCGTGCCCGAACAAGGATGCCACAACGGTGCCGGTGCTGGTGTCAGTACGGCTCGCTGGGGCTCGAACCAGCCGAATGCTTCGTTGCACGCTGCGCATCCGGTGCCGCGCACGGCACTCTGCCTGGTCGTCCTGCCCGCGATCCGACCTATTGTCGCCTTCTTGTCGCGTCCGATGAGAGCTGATTAGAAGCGGATGGATCCGGTGGCGCGATGCTGCCGCCGGACGACTGCCGATTTCAACCGGCCGGGGCCCGTCGTCCGCACACGCGAGGGCCGGGCATGTGATGACAACGAGGATTTGGAGCCGAAGATGGAAGAGTTGAACGGAAAGATGCTCGCGTGCCAGATCCTGGTGACCGGCCTGATCGCGCGCGTTGCCAACGAGCAGCGCGATCCGTTGCGATTCCTCACCGATTTCCGGGACGAGATCAGGGCCGTCGTCAAGGGCGTGCGAATCGCGGGCGTCGACGATGCGGATCGCGTGCGTCAAATCGCGGTGCAGACCGTCGACGAGCTGTTCTCATTGATGAAGCCGCCGAGCAGCGACGAGCAGATCGGCTCGTCGAACTGAACCGCGCACGAGCTGCGATCGACGATTCTCGGACAGCGCGGGTCAAATTGCGCTGTTTAGAATGATTTCAAGTTCCGCGCGTTGTTAGTTGAGTGTGTTTAGAATTGTTTTGATCTGGAACTATTCAAGGCCAAATTGGGGCTCCTCAAATTGACCCCCTGAAACGCCCTCGATACCAACGATGCATGTTTGCAGCGCGAATGATCCGCGTTCGCGACGTTGGAATGAAAAATCTGGGGCGCGTGAAAACAAAATGGGACAGGTGAGAGCACCGCGTTCGCTGCGAGCGGTGGCAGCGATGAGCTTCGCGGACGGACGACAAGCAGACGGAAGGGCGGAGGGGCCTTCCCTCGGCAGAGCGTCGGCGGTGGCGGGATTGATGGCCGCGGCGACGATGTCGGCAGCTGAAGCACAGCCGGCGTCCGATTTGCCGCCCGTCAACGTCGATGCGCCGATCGCGCGCGCCAGGCCTGCGGCCTCCAAGCCGACCGCCGAGCAGGTTCGCGCCCGCAATGCCCTGCGTCGCGCGGCCCGTCAGCAGGCCGCACAGCAGGCTGCAGTCCCGTTTCCGAACGCGGGCGGCCTGGCCGCTCCCGACGCCAATCCCTATGCGGATGCGGCGGCGCCCTACAAGATCGACCGCGTGGCGTCGGGCAAGTTCACCGAGCCGCTGCTCAACACGGCCAAGACGATCACCGTCCTCAGCAAGGAGGTGCTCGAGGACAAGAATGCGACCTCGCTCAGGGAAGTCGGCCGCTCGACCGCGGGCGTGACGCTCGGCTCGGGCGAGGGCGGCAACGCGTTCGGCGACCGCTTCTTCATCCGCGGCTTCGATGCGCGCAACGACGTGTTCATCGACGGCATCCGCGATCCCGCCGTCTCGATCCGCGAGAACTTCTTCACCGAGCAGATCGAGATCCTGCGCGGACCGGCATCGGCCTATGCCGGGCGCGGCACCGCCGGCGGCGCCATCAACATCGTCACCAAGCAGGCCGGCGACCGCAACTTCTACAACGCCGAGTCGACGTTCGGCACCGACCAGACCAAGCGCGTGACGCTCGATGTCAACCAGGTGATCTCGCCGACCTTCTCGGTGCGCACCGGCGGGCTGTTCCAGGACGCCAATGTCGCGGGCCGCGACTACGTCACCGACAATCGCTGGGGCGGCTTCATCTCCACCAAATGGACCCCGACCGACACCATCAAGGTCACTACCAACTACGTCCACACCGATTCCAGCGGCCGGCCGGATTTCGGCGTGCCCTACTACAAGCAGGGCAACGTGCCGGTCACGGAAGCGGGCATCTCGCGCAACACCTGGTATGGCTTCCTCAACCGCGACTTCCAGACGGCGCGGCAGGATTTCGGCACGCTGACCGGCGAGTTCAAGCTGACCGACAGCGTGACCCTGACCAGCCGCACCCGCATGGAGCATTCGGACCTGATCTATATCGGCACCTTGCCGCAGAGTCCGGTGACGACGAGCTCCAATCCGCAATTGTGGACGTTCACGGCGAGCCCGCAGAGCCGCAACCAGTGGGTCGACGTCGTCGCCAACCAGCAGGACGTCAACATCAAGTTCGACACCGGCTCGGTGAAGCACACCGCCGTGGTCGGCACCGAGGTCTCCAACGAGAAGGTCTACATCAACCGCTACACCGGGTTGTCGTCGGAATTCTTCGGCGGAGGTGCGTTCAGCGGCACCGGTGCGCTGGCGGGCCAGTCGATTGCCGCGCCGGCCTATACCGGCATCCCGTTCAGCACATTGCCTTCGCTGGGACCGACGCCAACGCGCTATGACGTCGACACCCGCTCGCTCTACGTCACCGACACCGCCAACTGGCAGGATACGGTGATCCTGAATGGTGGCGTCCGCTACGACAACTACAACATGTGGGCTTCGACCACCGCGGCCAATGCCACCAAGCTGAACTCGGACTTCATCAACTACAACGGCAGCGTCGTCTACAAGCCGCTGCCGATCGGCAGCATCTACGCGGCCTATGCGACCTCGACCAACCCGTTCGGCTCGGAGCTCGACGGCACCGGTACCGATTATGGCGCGCCGATCCCGGGCGGCACGATCCTCGGGCCCGAGCGCAACAAGGGCGCCGAGCTCGGCACCAAATGGGAGCTGTTCAACCGCCATTTGCTGGTCAGCGGCGCCTTGTTCCAGACCACCAAGGAGAATGCGCGCGAGACCATCAATGGCGTTCTCACCTCGGGCGCAGCCTACCGCATCCAGGGCATCGACCTCGAGGCGAGCGGCAATCTCACGGACCGCTGGAGCATCTTCGGCGGCCTGGTGCTGATGCAGTCCAAGGTCACGCAGAGCGGCGTCGCCTCCAACATCGGCCTGCAGCTCGCCAACGTCGCGCATCAATCGTTCAGTCTGCTGTCGAAGTACAAGTTCGATGACGGCTGGGAGCTCGGCGGCCAGGCGGTGTTCAGGTCGAAGGTATATGGCGGCACGTTCGGCGCCAACACCGGCACCTTGATCCCGAGCTATTGGCGGTTCGACGCGTTCGTCGAGAAGAAGATCGACGCGCATTGGACCATGAAGCTCTATGCGCAGAACCTGACCAACAAGCTCTATTACGACACGCTGTACCGGAGCGCGGCGCCATTCGTGGCCGTCGCCCCGGGGCGCGCCTTCTACGTCGTGACAACCGCGAAGTTCTGATCATGCTGATCTGCATCCCCGACGTGCTGTCGAAGGACGAGGTGGCCGAGTTCCGCCGCATCATGGATGCGGCGGAATGGGAGGACGGCCGCTCGACGGCCGGGGCGCAGTCGGCCATGGTCAAGCGCAACGAGCAGTTGCCGCCCGACGGCGAGGTGGCGCGGACGTTGGGCCAGCGCATCATCACGGCGCTGACGAAACATCCGCGCTTCCTCTCGGCGGCGATCCCGCTGCAGATCTTTCCGCCGTTGTTCAACCGCTATACGGCGTCTCGCGGCGACCATTTCGGCATCCATGTCGACAATGCCGTGCGCGGCGATCCGCTTACCGGCCTGCGCATCCGCACCGATCTGTCGATAACGCTGTTCCTGGCCGAGCCGGACACCTATGACGGTGGCGAACTCGTGATCGAGGACACCTACGGCTCGCACGAAGTCAAGTTGCCGGCTGGGCACGCGGTGCTGTATCCGTCATCGAGCCTTCACATGGTGACGCCGGTGACGCGCGGCGCCCGCGTCGCCTCTTTTTTCTGGATGCAGAGCATGGTACGGGAGTCCCACGTCCGGAGCATGATCTTCGATCTGGATACGGCGATCCAGAGTTTGACCGAACGCCTCGGGAGGGACGATCCCGATGCCGTCAAGCTCACCGGCATCTATCACAATCTGATCCGCCACTGGGCCGAGATATGATGACATCGTTCCTCGTTAGGTTTGCAATCGTCCTGTCATTTCTGAGTGTTTCGGCCGGCTTGCCTGCACATGCGCAGCAGGTGACGGGGCAGGCGGCGGCGACCTCGATCGATCCGGTGGTCCCGACGCCGAGCGACGGCAACGTCGTGAACGGCAGTTCGGCAGGCGCTGCGGCGCCGTCGGCGGCGAATGCGCGGGGTGGAAAGGGGATTGCCACCGGTCTCGATGAGCTCTCGCCTCTGGGCATGTTCCTCAAGGCGGACATCGTCGTCAAGGCGGTCATGCTGGCGCTGGCGCTGGCCTCGGTGGCGAGCTGGACGATCCTGATCGCCAAGAGCCTCGAATTCTCCGTCCTGCGTCGCAGGCTCGGCGGCGCGCTGCGCAAGCTTAGCGGTGCGAAGACGCTGGCCGAAGCGCAGCTTGCGCTCGGCAATGGCAGGAGCGTCGCGGCGGTGCTGCTTCAGGCGGCGATCGCCGAGACCAGGCTGTCGGCTGGGCTCGGCAGTGACGAAGGCATCAAGGAGCGCGCCGCGTCGAGCTTCATCGAAATCGTGCGTGCCGAGGCGCGCCGCGTTCGGACCGGCATGGGCCTGCTCGCCACCGTCGGTGCGATCTCGCCCTTCGTCGGACTGTTCGGCACCGTCTGGGGCATCATGAACAGCTTCATCGGCATTTCCAAATCGCAGACCACGAACCTCGCGGTGGTCGCGCCGGGCATTGCCGAGGCGCTGCTGGCGACCGCGATCGGGCTCGCCGCCGCGATCCCCGCGGTCATCATCTACAATCACTTCTCCCGTGTCACGAAGGGCTATCTCGAGCTGGTCAACCGCGCCTCGGGCGCGGCCGGGCGGCTGTTGTCGCGCGATCTCGATCGCGACTCCCGCGATCTCGATCGCAGCCAGATCGGCATTCACGTGCGGGCGGCGGAGTAGCAGGCGATGGCCGTTTCGCTTTCCGAAGGCGATCTCGACGACGATTTCGACGAGACCCATGACATCAACGTGACGCCGTTCATCGACGTCATCCTGGTGCTGCTGATCATCTTCATGGTGGCGGCGCCGCTGTCGACCGTCGACCTGCCGATCGACCTGCCGTCGTCGAGCGCGACGCCGCAGAAGAAGCCGGACAAGCCGACCTATGTGTCGATCAAGCCGGATCTCGGGCTCGCGATCGGCGAAACGCTGGTCAAGCGCGTCGATCTCGTGCGCGAGCTCGATGCAATGCCCGATGTCCCCAAGGACCGGCCGATCTTCCTGCGCGCGGACAAGCTAGTGCCCTATGGCGAGCTGATGGGCGTGCTGGAGCTGTTGCGCGCCGGCGGTTACACCAAGATCAAGCTGGTGGCGCTGGAGGCGCCGCCCGTGGCGCCGTTACAGCCGGCGGCGCCTCAGCCTGCACAGCCATGAGACCGTGAGCCGCTTGCCGATGAGTGATCTCGACACCGGACACAGCTCCTCCCGCCGCATGTGGTTCTTCGCCGCGATCGGGGCGCTCATGCTGCACGTCGGCGGTGCGGCGCTGGCCCTGACGCATCTCAGGGAGGAGGAGGACATCGGCGGCCTGGGCGCGGCCGGCGCAGAGGTCATCGACATCGATCTCGCCTCGCCGAAGGTCGAGAACGACGATGTGCCGGTCGGGCAGGACTCGGAGGCGCAGAACGCCAGTCAGTTTATGCCGGAGCAGGTCAAGGAGGCTGAGCAGACCGCCGCCATCAAGGCCACTCCGACGACGGCCGAGGAGGCCGATCAGCAGGTCACGACCAGCGAGATCGTGAAGCCCGTCGAGGAAGAACAGAAGGTCGCAATCAAGACCGAGGCGCAGGACTACAACGAGGCTTCGCAGGACAGCGCGCGGAAGGCGCTCGACGACAAGGCGCCGGAGGCCGAGAAGACGAAGGCGCCGAATGTCGGCATCGGCAAGGACCGCGAGAAGCTCACGGCCAATTGGGGCCGCAAGATCAGCGCCTATGTCTATCTACACAAGAAATACCCGCCCGGTCAGGACAAGGACGTGACGGTCAAGCTGAGCGTCGTGCTCAATCGCCTTGGACGAATTGTTGCATTGAGCGTCAAGGAATCGTCCGGCATTTCAGTTTTTGACGAAGCGGCCCTTGCGATGGTGCGCCGTTCCGATCCCGTGCCAAAGCCGCCGGCCGGCCTGACCGACGAGGAATTCCCGTTCACGTTGCCGGTCAACTTCAAGCCGCCGAAATGAGCGGATCGGCCGGCGCTTACTGAAGATACAGCCTGACTCCGACATAGACCACGGCGAGGCCGGCGAAGATCAGCGCGACCGGAAGCCGCGGCCGGGTCGAGGGCCTGCTCTGTGCCGCCTTGGGCTTGGGCGGCAGCTTGCGAAAGGCGGTGACGTTGTCGGTCACGGGCTCGGCTGCGACCGGCTTGACCTCGGGGGGCGCGCCGCCGCCGCCCATCTCGGCATAATAGGCCTTGTACATCTCGCGGATGGTGGCCTCGGTCGCCTCGTCCTCCGACACGTCGTTGAGACGGGTCTTGTAGCTCGCCAGGAACTCCTGCGCCGGTGGCGGCAGGCCGGACGCGCCGTTCAGCTTGGCGATCATCTTCCATGTCGCGAAATCGGCGCGAGCCCGCGTGTCGGCGCGGCGTGCAATCATCATGTCAGCGGCTTTTACCAAGAGTGCCTCGGAGCTCGTTCACCATCCCTGGCGTCAAATTTAGGCGTTGCCCGTCAATAGCAGAAGCAGCTGCTTCAGTGAATCAGTCGTGGCGCGGAGCAGCCCTGACACAAGATCAAGATTGAGACCGAACTGGGAACCCGCCAGCGGCAGAATGATCAAAAATCCGATCAGAATCAGCATGCCATAGGGCTCCAGCCGGGCCAGGGGGCGCGCGAGGATACCGGGCAGCAGGCCGACCGCCACCCGGCCGCCATCGAGCGGCGGTATCGGGAGCATGTTGAACACGGCGAGCAGGATGTTGAAGGAAAACGCGTTGAGCAGATTGCCGGCAACCCATCGGGCGGCGTCCGGCGGCACCAGGGGCAGGGCATGGAAGGCGAGCCCGGCGGCCAGCGCCAGCGCGATGTTGGTCGCGGGCCCGGCGAGCGCCACCATGACCATGCCGGCCCGTAGCGGCTGCAGGTTGCGGAAATTGACCGGCACCGGCTTGGCATAGCCGAACAGGAACGGCGAGCCGGACAGCAGCAGCATTCCGGGCAGCAGGATCGTGCCGAACGGATCGATGTGCTTGATCGGATTGAAGCTGACGCGACCGAGCTTCATCGCCGTGTCGTCGCCGAAGCGCCAGGCGACGAAGGCGTGGGCGGCCTCATGGAAGGTGATGGCGATGATGACCGGCAGGATCCAGATGGAGATGCCGTAGAGCGAGATGTTCAAGGATTAAGGTTCCGGACGCGTTCGACCACCTACATAGGCACGACGGTTCCCCGATGCTACGCCGGATTTTCCGGAAATTGCGGCAGGCCGTCGTTGAGCTGGACCCAGTCCATCTTTTCCGACACCCAGATGTGCTCGGTCGGTGCAAATGCGTTGCAGTCGTCGAAGCAGGCCAGCGCCACGCCGACCACGGGACGGGTCTTGCGCCAGGAGAACAGCCGTGTGCCGCAGCGCGGACAGAACATCCGGTCGAGCGCATCGGAGGAGGGGAAGCGCGCGGTCTCGCCCTGGATGGTGAGCGCGTCATGCGCAAACAGCGCGCGTGCGAAGAAAGGTGCGGCCGTCGCCCGCTGGCAGTTGCGGCAATGGCAGATCCGCACATTGATCGGCTCGCCCTCGCATTGAAAGCGCACCGCGCCGCAGAAACAGCCGCCGTGGTGGGTCATGATGTGGACTTCCTGAAGGGAGGGGATCGGGTGCCCAGCGCAGCCGCAGTCGAAGCTGTACGGAGAGAGTTCGCCGACAGGATGCTTCCTAAACCCGTGATGTCGCCACGAAACACGCTGTCATCACCCGCGAAGGCGGGTGATCCAGTACGCTGCGGCCTCTCGGTCCAGCACCGCCGCCGGCGATTACTGGATCGCCCGGTCAAGCCGGGCGATGACAGATTGCCCTCAACGATCATGCTCATATCGAGACTAATAAGTCGCGCGTCCGCCCGAAATATCGAACACCGCGCCGGTCGAGAACGAACACTCTTCTGAAGCGAGCCACGATACCAGCGCCGCGAGCTCCTCGACCAGCACGAAGCGGCCCTTCGGGATCTTCGACAGCATGAAGTCGATATGGGTCTGCGTCAGCTGGTCGAAGATGGCGGTTTTCGCCGCGGCCGGCGTCACCGCGTTGACGGTGATGTCGTGCTGCGCGAGCTCCTTGCCGAGCGACTTGGTCAGCGCGATCAGGCCTGCCTTGGAGGCCGAGTAATGCGCCGCGTTCGGATTGCCTTCCTTGCCGGCGATGGAGGCGACGTTGACGATGCGGCCATAGGCCTGCTTCAGCATGACCGGCACGATTGCTTTCGCGCAGATGAAGGGGCCGTCGAGATTGATGCGCAGCACCTTGCGCCATTCCTCGAGATCGGTCTCCCACACTGTCTTGTTGATGCCGGCGATGCCGGCATTGTTGACCAGGATGTCGATGGTGCCGAAGGCGGCCAGCGTCGCGTCGCGCGCGCCCTCGACGGCCACGGTGTCGGTGACGTCGACCTTCAGCGCCAGCACCTCCGGGCCGATCTCCTTCGCCGTCTTTTCGGCCAGCGCAATGTCGTGGTCCCAGATCGCGACCTTCGCTCCCGATGCCTTGAAGCGCTCGGTGATGGCGCGGCCGAAGCCTTGCGCGCCGCCGGTGACGACGGCGCAGCGGTGGGTGAGGTCGATGTGGTTCATTGGTGTTTCCCCTCCTGAGAGCCCGGCTTCCTGCGGCGTGCTCGGTGCGCTCCCTCTCCCCGTTCTTCACGGGGAGAGGGCAGGGGTGAGGGGCAGACGCACGGGTGGTGCGCGTGGTGAGACCCGTACCCCTCACCCGGATTGCATCTTCGATGCAATCTTACCTCTCCCCGCAGGCGGGGAGAGGTAAGAGCTACAACGTCCAGCCGCCGTCGATGGTGTGGGCGACGCCGGTGGTGAAGGCGCTCTCGTCGCTGGCGAGATAGACCGCGAGATGGGCGATCTCTTCCGCGGTGCCGAGCCGGCCCATGGGCTGGCGCGAGATGAACATCTCAAGCCCGTTCGGGCCGGCCGAGGCGGCGCGGCCGAGCAACGACGGCGTCTCGATGGTGCCCGGGCAGATGCAGTTGCAGCGGATGTGCTTGCCCACGAAGTCGGCGGCGACCGAGCGCGTCAGCGCCGCCACCGCGGCCTTGGTCGCGCCGTAGACGTAGCGGTTCGGCGCCGCCTTGAACACGCCGGCGGCCGAGGCGATGTTGACGATGGCGCCGCCGCCCTCAGCCAGCATCTTCGGCAGGAAGGCGCGGATGGTCCGGTGCATCGACTTGACGTTCAGGTCGAAGGAGAAATCCCAGTCGTCGTCGGAGCAGTCGAGGATACTGCCGTTGTGAACGAAGCCGGCGGCATTGAGCAGGATCTCGACCTTGCCGACCCGCTCCGCCATGGCAGTCACCGCGGCGGTGTTACGGACGTCGAGCGTCGCGACCTCGGTGATGCCCTCGCTTTTCAGCGTCGACAGGCCCTTCTCGTCGATGTCGGTGGCGAACACGGTGGCGCCTTGACGCGCGAAGGCGATCGCACAGGCGCGGCCGATGCCGGCGGCGGCGGCAGTGACGAAGGCGCGTTTGCCCTTGAGGCGGTCGGACATGGGGTCTCCCTGCAATGCGATTTGATCTTCTTCCGTCATCGCGAGCGCAGCGAAGCGATCCAGGGCCGGACGAGGACTCTGGATTGCTTCGTCGCTTCGCTCCTCGCAATGACGTTGGTTGGATTTGTACGCTGTGATTAGTGATTATGCCTTGCCACACCCACGGTGCCGGCGATGTCGTGGTAGCGGGTGGCGAACTCCATGCAGGCGCCGGTCGACTGCTGGCCGACGGTGTTGCGATAGAGCTCCTGCCACGGCGTCTGGTTGGCCGGATGCGGGAAGCCGCCCTTGGCCTTGAGCTCGGCGCGGCGCTTGGCGAGCTCCTCGTCGGAGATCAGGATATTCGCCGAGCCCTTGTTGAGGTCGATGCGCACCTTGTCGCCGGTCCTGAGGATCGCGAGCCCGCCATCGGCCGCGGCCTCCGGCGAGGCGTTGAGGATCGAGGGCGAGCCCGAGGTGCCGGACTGGCGGCCGTCGCCGATGCAGGGCAGGGACAGGATGCCGCGTTTGATCAGCGCCGCCGGCGGCTGCATGTTCACGACCTCGGCGCCGCCGGGATAGCCGATCGGGCCGGCGCCACGGATGAACAGCACGCAGTGCTCGTCGATTTCGAGCTGGGGATCGTCGATGCGGTCGTGATAGTCCTCCGGCCCTTCGAACACGATGGCGCGGCCTTCGAAGGCGTTGAGGTCCTTCGGGTTGATCAGATAGCGATCGCGGAATTCCTTCGAGATCACGCTGGTCTTCATGATCGCGGAGTCAAACAGATTGCCGCGCAGCACCAGGAAGCCGGCATCCTTCACCAACGGCTTGTCGTAGGACCAGATCACGTCGCCGTCGGGCTTTTGCGCGTCACGGCAATTGTCGCCCATGCTGCGGCCATTGACGGTGATCGCGTCCTCGTGGATCCGCTTGTGCCGCATCAACTCGCCGATCACGGCCGGCACGCCGCCGGCGCGATGGAACTCCTCGCCGAGATAGAAGCCGGCCGGCTGCATGTTGACGAGCAGCGGCACGTCATGGCCGAATTTCTGCCAGTCGTCGATATCGAGCTCGACCCCGACATGCCGCGCCAGCGCGTTGATGTGGATCGGCGCGTTGGTCGAGCCGCCGATCGCGGAGTTGGCGACGATGCAGTTCTCGAACGCCTTGCGTGTCAGGATGTCGGACGGCTTCAGATCCTCCCACACCATGTCGACGATGCGCGTTCCCGTCTCGTAGGCGATCTGGCCGCGCTCGCGATAGGGCGCCGGGATCGCGGCGCAGCCGGGCAGGGACATCCCGAGCGCCTCTGCCAGCGCGTTCATGGTCGAAGCGGTGCCCATGGTGTTGCAATGGCCGATCGAGGGCGCTGAGGAGGCGACGATCTCCATGAACTCCTCGTAGCCGATCTCGCCGGCGGCGAGCCGCTCGCGCGACTTCCACACCACGGTGCCGGAGCCCGTGCGCTCGCCTTCGTGCCAGCCGTTCAGCATCGGCCCGCCCGACAGCACGATCGCGGGAATGTTGACCGTCGCCGCCGCCATCAGGCAGGCCGGCGTCGTCTTGTCGCAGCCGGTGGTCAGCACCACGCCGTCGAGCGGGTAGCCGAACAGGATTTCCACGAGGCCGAGATAGGCGAGGTTGCGGTCAAGTGCCGCAGTCGGGCGCTTGCCGGTCTCCTGGATCGGATGGGTCGGAAATTCCATCGCGATGCCACCGGCGGCGCGGATACCCTCGCGAACGCGATGCGCCAGCTCGATGTGATGCCTGTTGCAGGGCGAGAGATCGTTGCCGGTTTGTGCGATGCCGATGATCGGTTTGCCGGACTGCAGCTCGGCGCGCGTCAGCCCGTAGTTCAGATAGCGCTCGAGATAGAGCGCAGTCATGCCCGGATTGTGCGGATCGTTGAACCACGCCTGCGAGCGCAGCTTGCGGCCCTTGTCAGCGCCGTTGCCGGCATGTCCGTTGGATTTTGTCATCGTTTTCTCCCGCAGTGCAAACGTGGCGATGCCGGTCCGTCGTGATGCTGACCGGCGCATCGTTCATCCGAGACGAAGCGCCGCAGTCATGTGCGATTGGCCAGCCGTCGAAGATCGCCTACGTCTTTCGTTCAAGTCGTCCTGGATGAAGTCGTTCTAGTTCACGAATTTTGGTTGCGCTACCATTTTGTTCCTGAGATCCGACCGGCCTGCGGCGGCAGCGTCGCCGCGGCGCGTTGCAGGGTCGAGCTCTCGCGTTGGATCACCTCGAAGCCGAGGTCGACGACGCGTTGCGCGACGGGACGTCCCTCGATCGCGTCCATGATCATCGTCGCCGCGCGCCGGCCCATGTCGTAGCGGTTGGTGCGCACGCTGGTCAGGCTCGGCACGGCCGCGGCCATGAACTCCATGTCGTTGAAGCCGACGATCGCGACCTGCTCGGGGACCGCGATGTGCCGGCGCTGGCATTCGAACAGGACGCCGAGCGCGAGGTCGTCGTTGGCGCAGAACACGGCGTCGAGATCCGGCGCCTTGAGCAGGAGGTCGGAGAACAGGCTACCGCCCATCGTCGCGGACGTCGGGACCGGCGCCGTCACGATCAGCCGCGGGTCGAACAATGCAGCGTCCTTCATCGCCTTCTGGTAGCCCTGCAGGCGACGCTGCACCCTGGGGTCCATGCGCGCGCCGATGAAACCGATGCGGCGGCAGCCCTGGCCGAGAAGATGCGAAATTGCTGCGTAGCACGCGTCGACGTGGGAAAATCCAATCATCATGTCGATCGGATCGGCGCCGAGCTCCATGATCTGCACGACCGGGCAGTCCGCCGCCTCGATGACGGTGCGGCCTTCGGCGGTCTGATCCTGGCCGGTGACGATCAGCCCGGCCGGCTTCTGCATCAGGAACAGTTGCAGCAGGCGCTCCTCCTGCAGCACGCTGTAGCGCGTGTTGGCGAGCTGGATGCCGTAGCGGCTGCCCTCGAACGCGTCATAGATACCGCGCAGGAGGTCGGCGAACACGTTGTTGGTGAGCGAGGGGATCAGCACGCCGATCACCTCGGTGCGCTGCGAGGCGAGCGCGCGCGCGGCGAGGTTCGGCACATAGCCGAGCTCCTTGGCGGCGCTCTCGATCCTGGCGCGGCGACCCGGCGAGACCGTGTCGGGATTGCGAAAGAAACGTGAGACGGTGATCGGACTGACGCCCGCGAGCTCCGCGACTTCGGTCAGGCGCACTTTGCCCGGCTTGATGCGTGTCCGTCCCATGCGCTGCTCATAGCATAGGCGGTCTGGTACACAAGCGATATTGACAGCGCTATCACGCGGTTGCTAAGCGAAGCATTGCGGAAGAGATCCAAACTGCCGACAATGTGTTCGGAGCTGGTCCCAGTTCCGCAAGCGGCAAGAACGACAAAAAACAAGAACAAGACAGCAAGAGCAGACAACGACAAGCGGCCACCAAAAACGGCCGAGAACAACGGTCAGGATGCCGCCGACATGCAGCCAGCGCTGTCGGTCATTGAGGAGGAAATTGATGTCGTCGGTGCAAATTCGCGACGTGCGCAAATCGTTCGGCGGATTCGAGGTCCTGCACGGCGTGACGATTCCGATCGAGGACGGCGAGTTCGTCGTGCTGGTCGGGCCGTCCGGCTGCGGCAAGTCGACGCTGCTGCGCATGCTCGCCGGGCTCGAGAACATCACTGCTGGAACGATCTCGATCGGCGAGCGCGTGGTCAACAACGTGCAGCCGAAAGAGCGCGACATCGCGATGGTGTTCCAGAACTACGCGCTCTATCCGCACATGACGGTCGCCGACAACATGGGCTTCTCGCTCAAGCTGCGCGGCGCCAGGCCCGAAGACATCAAGAGGGGCGTGGCGCGCGCGGCGGAAATCCTCGCGTTGACGCCACTGCTCGACCGTTATCCGCGCCAGCTCTCCGGCGGCCAGCGTCAGCGCGTGGCGATGGGCCGCGCCATCGTGCGCGATCCGCAGGTGTTCCTGTTCGACGAGCCGTTGTCGAACCTCGACGCAAAGCTGCGCGTCGCGATGCGCACCGAGATCAAGGAGCTGCATCAGCGGCTCAAGACGACCACGGTCTACGTCACCCACGACCAGATCGAGGCCATGACCATGGCCGACAAGATCGTGGTGATGCATGACGGCATCGTCGAGCAGATGGGCTCGCCGCTCGATCTCTACGACAAGCCGGACAATCAGTTCGTGGCCGGCTTCATCGGCTCGCCCGCGATGAACTTCCTCAATGGCCATCTGAAGTCCAACGGCTCGGTCTATGTCGAGACCGAGAACGGTGCCAAGCTGCCGATCCTCACCGCACCGGCTGCGTCCGACGGCCGCCCCGTCGTCTACGGCGTGCGGCCCGAGCATCTCGAGCTCGCCGATGACGGCATCGAGGCCGAGGTCGTCGTGGTCGAGCCGACCGGCTCGGAGACCCAGATCGTCGCTCGCATCGGCACCCAGGACATCATCGCAGTGTTCCGCGATCGCCACGAGGTCAATCCCGGCGAGAAGATCCATTTGCGCCCACGCGCGTCGGCGGCGCATCTGTTCGACAAGGATAGCGGCCGGAGGCTCTGATCCGGCCGTCGACGCAAGAATACAACAAACAAAACAAGCAAAATATTCAACGGGAGAAAACTTCAGATGACTCATTTCCCCACTGACCGACGGTCTCTGCTCAAGGGCGGCGCGACCTTGCTGGCGGCTGCGGCAACGATGTCGGCCGAGGACCTGCTCGGCTACGCCAAGGCCTGGGCGCAGACCTCGCCGTTCAAGCCGGAGCCCGGCGCCAAGATCAACATGATGCGCTGGAAGCGCTTCGTCGAGGCCGAGGACGTGGCCTTCATGAAGATCGTCGACGCCTTCCAGAAAGCCAACAACGTCACGATCAACATCTCCAACGAATCCTATGACGACGTCCAGCCCAAGGCCTCGGTGGCGGCCAATACGGGGCAGGGGCTCGACATGGTGTGGGGCCTCTACACGCTGCCGTTCCTGTTCTCCAACAAGTGCGTCGACATGACCGACGTCGCCGACTACCTCGGCAAGAAGTGCGGCGGCTGGAGCGACTCGGGCAAGGCCTATGGCATGCTCGACGGCAAGTGGATCGGCATTCCCGTGGCGGCCACCGGCGGCCTGGTCAATTACCGCATCTCGGCGGCCGAGAAGGCAGGCTTCAAGCAGTTCCCGAAGGATCTCGCCGGCCTCTCCGAGTTCTTCAAGGCGATGAACAAGAACGGCACCCCGGGCGGCATGGCGCTGGGCCACGCCTCGGGCGACGCCAATGGCTGGGTGCACTGGGCGCTGTGGGCGCATGGCGGCAACCTGATCGACAAGGACAACAAGGTCGTCATCAACTCGCCGGAGACCGCCAAGGCGCTCGAATACGTCAAGGGCTTGTACGACAACTTCGTGCCGGGCACGGCATCGTGGAACGACAGCTCCAACAACAAGGCGTTCCTGGCCGGCCAGCTCTATGCGACCGTCAACGGCATTTCGATCTACGTCACCGCCAAGAAGGAGGCGCCGCAGATCGCCGAGGACATGAACCACGCGCATCTGCCGCCCGGCCTCGACGGCAAGACCCGCGAGATGCATCTCGGCTTCCCGATCCTGGTCTTCAACTTCTCGAAGTATCCGCAGACCTGCAAGGCGTTCACCGCGTTCATGCTGGAGCCGGAGCAGTTCAATCCGTGGATCGAAGCGGCGCAGGGCTACCTGTCTCACTTCCTGAAGGCTTACGACGCCAACCCGATCTGGACGGTCGATCCGAAGAACACGCCGTATCGCGAGGTCGCCGCAACCGCGACCACGCCGGCCGGCGTCGGCAAGCTCGGCGAGGCGGCTGCGGCCGCGATCGCGGATTTCGTCCTGGTCGACATGTTCGCGAACTACTGCACCGGACGCGAGGACGTGAAGACGGCGATGGCGAGCGCGGAGCGCTCGGCCAAGCGCATCTTCCGCTGAGGCGAGGACGGCTGGCGCGTGAGAGAGCGCCGGTCGTCATCGCCGTAGGGTGGGCAAAGGCGCGCCGAGATCGACGCGAGTGATCGTGATGTCTCCCGCGCCGTGCCCACCGAGGATCGGTCGCACACCTGGCGGTGGGCACGGCCCTCGGCACGATGCATGCATCGTGCCGAGGGCCTTTGCCCACCCTACGGATCCGTCGCGAAGGGAGCTGCTCGAAGAATGAGTACCATTCAGACCTCGTTGCCCGCACGTGCGGCCGCTATCGGCGAGCCATCCCTGTGGGTACGCCTTTCGACCAACCGCAACGTGATCGCGCTGTGGTTCATGCTGCCCGCGGCGGCCTTCCTGATCCTGTTCTTGGCCTATCCGCTCGGCTTGGGCGTCTGGATGAGCTTCACCGACGAGAAGATCGGCCGCAGCGGCGTCTTCGTCGGGCTCGAGAACTACGAATGGCTGTGGGACGACTCGATCTTCTGGCTGTCGGTGTTCAACACGCTGCTCTACACGATCGTGGCGAGCGCCATCAAATTCGCGATCGGCCTCTATCTCGCGCTGCTGTTGAACCGGCATATGCCGTTCAAGGCGATGATCCGCGCGATCGTGCTGATCCCCTTCATCGTGCCGACCGTGCTGTCGGCGATCGCGTTCTGGTGGATCTATGACGCGCAGTTCTCGATCATCTCCTGGTCGCTGACCAAGCTCGGGTTGATCAGTCACAACATCAATTTCCTCGGCGACACCAGCTGGGCGCGCGCTTCCGTCATCATCGCCAACATCTGGCGCGGCGTGCCCTTCGTCGCGATCACGCTGTTGGCCGGTCTGCAGACGGTGTCGCCCTCGCTCTACGAGGCCGCGACCTTGGACGGCGCCACCAGCTGGCAGCGATTCCGCTACATCACCTATCCGCTGCTGACCCCGATCATCGCGGTCGTCATGACGTTCTCGGTGCTCTTCACCTTCACCGACTTCCAGCTGATCTGGGCGCTGACCCGCGGCGGCCCCGTCAACGCCACCCACCTGATGGCGACCTTGAGCTATCAGCGCGGCATCATCTCGGGGAGGCTCGGCGAGGGCGCCGCGATCGCCACCGCGATGATCCCGTTCCTGATGGCCGCGATCGCGATCTCCTGGTTCGGCATGCAACGGCGCAAATGGCAGCAAGGATCAGATCAATGACCGACACCACGCTGCACACAAAGGCGCCCACCACGGCCGGCACCGACGAATCCGAGGGCATGAGCTACCTGGAGTCGTTGCCGCGGCGGCTGATCACGCTCTATCTGCCGCTGTTCATCATCCTCGTGGTGCTGCTGTTCCCGTTCTACTGGATGGGCCTGACGTCGATCAAACCCGACGAGCAGCTGATCGACATGGAGAAGTACAACCCGTTCTGGGTGGTGCATCCGACCTTCAAGCACATCTCCAAGCTGCTGTTCGAGACGCAGTATCCGCGTTGGCTGTGGAACACGATGTATGTCGCGGTCGGCGCCACCACGCTGTCGATCTTCGCTTCCGTGCTCGCGGCCTATGCCATCGTGCGACTGCGCTTCAAGGGCGCCGACACGGTGGGTGTGCTGATCTTCTTCGCCTATCTGGTGCCGCCGTCGATCCTGTTCATCCCGCTGGCCTCGGTGATCCAGGCCTACGGCCTGTTCGACTCGCCGCTGTCCTTGATCCTGGTCTATCCGACGCTTCTGATCCCGTTCTCGACCTGGCTGCTGATGGGCTATTTCAAGACGATTCCCTTCGAGCTCGAGGAATGCGCCCTGATCGACGGCGCCAGCCGCTGGCAGATCCTGGTCAAGATCGTGGTGCCCTTGGCGATCCCCGGCCTGATCTCGGCCTTCATCTTCTCGTTCACCTTGTGCTGGAACGAGTTCATCTACGCGCTGACCTTCCTGCAGTCGACGCCGAACAAGACGGTGCCGGTCGCGATCGTCAACGAGTTCGTCGACGGCGACATCTACAAATGGGGATCGCTGATGGCCGGCGCCCTGGTCGGCTCGCTGCCGCTCGTGATCCTTTACGCCTTCTTCGTCGAGCATTATGTGTCGGCCATGACCGGCGCGGTGAAGGAGTAGGCGGGCTCTCGAGTGATTTCGACGTTGCCGCACGGGTAGTGCACCCTCTCCCCTTGTGGGAGAGAGTGGCGCCGAAGGCGCCGGGTGAGGGGTCTCTCTCCGCGAAGACGGAGTTTGTGGGACCAACCCCTCACCCGTGTGCGTGTGCGGCACCGGCGGTGATGCCCTCTCCCGCAGGGGGAGAGGGCGCAGTAATGTGGACCGCGGGCGCAGCGCCGATCATCGCGGCTGACGTGATCAAACAAAAAGAAACAAGGAGCATCCCTTGCATATTCTCGTTCTCGGCGCCGCCGGCATGGTCGGGCGCAAACTGGTCGAGCGTCTCGTTCGCGACGGCCGCCTCGGCAACAGCGCCATCACCCGCATGACCTTGCAGGACATCGTGGCGCCGGCCAAGCCCGACACGAGCATCGCGGTCGAGACCGTCGCCGGCGATTTTGCCGTCGCGGGCTTTGCCGAGAAGCTGGTCGCCGCGCGTCCCGACGTGATCTTCCATCTCGCCGCGATCGTCTCGGGCGAGGCCGAGTTCGATTTCGATAAGGGCTACCGCATCAATCTTGACGGCACGCGGATGCTGTTCGACGCGGTCAGGCTGATCGGCGACGGCTACAAGCCGCGGCTGGTCTTCACCTCCTCGATCGCGGTGTTCGGCGCGCCGTTCCCCGATGCCATCGGCGACGAGTTCGTCAATGCGCCGCTGCTCAGCTACGGCACCCAGAAGGCGATCGGCGAGCTGCTGCTGGCCGACTACAGCCGCCGCGGCTTCTTCGACGGCGTCGGCATCCGCCTGCCGACCATCTGCATCCGCCCCGGCGCCCCCAACAAGGCGGCCTCCGGCTTCTTCTCCAACATCCTGCGCGAGCCGCTGGCCGGCAAGGAGGCCGTGCTGCCGGTGTCCGAGGACGTCCGCCACTGGCACGCGACGCCGCGCTCGGCCGTCGGCTTCCTGCTGCACGCCGCGACCATGGACACGGGCAAGATCGGCCCGCGCCGCAACCTCACCATGCCCGGCCTGTCGGCGACCGTCGGCGAGCAGATCGCGGCGCTCAAGCGCGTCGCCGGCGACGCCGTCGCCGCCCGCATCCGCCGCGAGCCCGATCCGTTCATCGTCGGCATCGTCGCCGGCTGGCCGCGGAACTTCGAGGCCAAGCGGGCCCGCGAGCTCGGCTTCACCACCGAGGAAAAGACCTTCGACGACATCATCCGGATTCACATCGAGGACGAACTCGGTGGTAAGTTCGTGGCCTAAAGACGCCGCGCGCAAATTTGGGAGAGACATCATGACAGCCAGCATCGTCGGATGGGCGCACACGCCGTTTGGGAAGTTCGACGCCGAGACCGTGGAAAGCCTTGTGGTCAAGGTCGCCAACGAAGCGCTCGCCGACGCCGGCATTACGGCCGGCGACGTTGATGAGATCGTGCTCGGCCATTTCAACGCCGGCTTCTCGCCGCAGGACTTCACCGCCTCGCTGGTGCTGCAGGCCGACCCCGCCTTGCGCTTCAAGCCGGCGACCCGGGTCGAGAACGCCTGCGCCACCGGCTCGGCCGCCGTGCATCAGGGTATCCGCGCCATCGCCGCCGGCGCCGCGAAAATCGTGCTCGTCGTCGGCGTCGAGCAGATGACGCGCACGCCTTCGGCCGAGATCGGCAAGAACCTGCTCAAGGCCTCCTATCTGCCGGAGGACGGCGACACGGTCGGCGGCTTCGCCGGTGTGTTCGGCAAGATCGCGCAGGGCTATTTCCAGAAGTATGGCGACCAGTCGGATGCGCTGGCGCTGATCGCGGCCAAGAACCACAAGAACGGCGTCGCCAATCCCTATGCGCAGATGCGCAAGGATTTCGGCTTCGAGTTCTGCCGCTCCGAGAGCGAGAAGAATCCTTACGTCGCCGGCCCCCTGAAGCGCACTGACTGCTCGCTGGTGTCGGACGGCGCCGCGGCGCTGGTGCTGGCCGACAGCGAGACCGCCAAGTCGTTCGCCAAGGCGGTGAACGTTCGCGCCACGGCGCATGCGCAGGATTTCCTGCCGATGTCCAAGCGCGACATCCTGGCCTTCGAAGGCTGCACCGTGGCCTGGCAGCGCGCGCTGGAGAAGGCCGGCGTCACCTTGTCCGATCTCTCCTTCGTCGAGACCCATGACTGCTTCACGGTCGCCGAATTGATCGAGTACGAGGCGATGGGCCTGACCCCGAAGGGGCAGGGCGCCCGCGCCATCAAGGAAGGCTGGACGCTCAAGGACGGCAAGCTGCCGGTCAATCCGTCCGGCGGCCTCAAGGCCAAGGGCCACCCGATCGGCGCCACCGGCGTCTCGATGCATGTGATGACGGCGATGCAGCTCACCGGCACCGCGCCCGAGGGCATGCAACTGCCCAACGCCAAGCTCGGCGGCATCTTTAACATGGGTGGCGCGGCTGTCGCCAACTACGTGTCGATCCTGGAGCCGGCGAAGTAGCGCGTCGTTTCAGCAGAGATCTATCCTTCGTCATTGCGAGCGAAGCGACGCAATCTAGAGCCAGGCGCGCGACTCTGGATTGCTTCGTCGCGTTGCTCCTCGCAATGACGGTGATGGGCTACGTGCCGAGCGCCATCGCGTAACCCGGATGAGCGAAGCGACATCCGGGTTCATCGCGGCATTTCGTGTGACCCCGGATATCGCTTCGCTCATCCGGGCTAGGGTCGCGCCTGATGTCGTGACGTCCTCGTCGGCGGCCGATCTGACCGCGGCGCTCCGGCGTGCGGCCGCCGCTCATGGCGATCACGAGGCGCGCCTCGGCGGCCACGATCAGAACTGGCCGGACTGGTATGCCGACTACATCACCCGCGAGCAGACGGGCAAGCCGCCGCCGTGTTGAGCGGCGGTTGCCGCGCGCAATGACCGGTGATGTGCTCAACGCATCGAGCGGAGGCGAGCATATGCTCGCTTCGCAGGTTGCGCGCGAACCGGGCATGCTTCTACACTGGATCCGCCGCGAGGCCCGCGCCAGCATTCTCGGATGCGGCTCGTGGACGGAGGTCAGTGCCATGTCACGTGATCGTCAGTCCGATCCCTATCTTCGTTACGACCCCTCCATCGAACAGGCGCTGCCGGACGAGACGGAGGTGACGCAGGCGATCCTGGAGTCGATCGCGCGGACCAACGTCGCAAGCTTCAAAGCTCACAACCATGGCATCCGCCAGCAACACGCCAAAGGACAGGGCTATCTGAAAGGCGAGCTGACCGTCCATGACGGCCTGCCGGACCATCTCCGGCAGGGCCTGTTCGCCACTCCCGGCAGCTATCCGATCATCGTCCGGCTCTCCACCGCCTTTGGCGACATTCGCAGCGACCGCATCCGCGTGCCGCGCGGCATGGCCATCAAGGTTCTCGGCATCACTGGCGCGAAGGCGCTGCCCGAGGACAGTTCGGCCAACCAGGACTTCCTCCTCGTCAATCACAAGAGCTATTTCTCCGATGCACGCGCCTATCTGACGGCGCAGCGCAGCTTCGAGCTGCAGCCGAGCACGCCGGACATCGCGCTCCGCGCGATCGGTCTGATCTCTCGCGGCGTGGTGCGGCTGTTTGCCAAGCCTCGCGGCCATGCGCTCCTGATGGTCGCCAGGGCGCTCGGCGACGACGGCAACAACATCCTCGGCGAGCGATATTATTCCCAGGCGGCACTCAGGTTCGGCGACTACGTCGCAAGACTCTGCGCCAATCCGGTCTCTCCTGCACTCCGCAGCCTGGCAGGTCAGCCGTGCCATGACGGCGACCATGCCGTGTTGGACGCGGTGACCGCATTCTTCAGGGCGAATGCGGCGGAGTATCAGATCTGCGCGCAACTCGGCACCGATCTGGCACGGACGCCGGTCGAGGACGCGTCGATCGACTGGCCGGAAGACGTCGCGCCGGCGCAGGCGCTCGGCAGCATTCGGCTGCCAGCCCAGATTGCCGACAGCCCGGCACGCCGAGCCTATGCCGATGACGTGCTGTCGTTCGACCCGTGGCGCTGTCTGGCCGCGCATCGCCCGCTCGGCTCGATCATGCGCGTGCGGCGAGACGCCTATCGGCTGTCGCGCACGTTCCGCGACGAGAAGAACGGCCAGCGCCTGCGCGAGCCCGCCGACATCTCCGAGTTTCCGGATTGAGGGCGCCGTCAGGACATCTGCACCGGGCCGCGGCCGGCCAGCAGCGGCGCGGATCGCAAGGGATCGTCGGGCGCGAGCGAGGCCGCCAAGGCGAAAGTGACGGAGTTCGAGCGCTGGCGCCATCGGTCCGCCTTCGCAGCCTCGCCGACGCCTGCATAGAAGTCTGCGATGGCGTCGTAGACGCGCCAGGCGGCAAGCGGCAACTGCGCGCGGCGGATGATCGCGTGAGCCTGGGCGAGATGGTGCCTGGCAGCCTTGGTGTCGCCCGTCCGCGATGAGATCCTGGCCAGCGCCCAATGGGCGAGCGCAAGAAAGGGCCGATCGGGGGCGGCGCGGGTCGCCTCGCGGAGCCGGGTGGCCGAGTTGCGCGCCTGTTCGAGATCTCCGGCCGCGATCGCGTAGTCGCAAAGGCACAGCAGATATTGCGGAACAACGAGCGACTCCATCGGCGCATGCGCTAGCACCATGCGCCGTTCGATCGCGTCCAGATGTTGGCGAGCCGAGGCGAGATCGCCCAGCCCGGTATGGGCCCTTGCCAGAAGGGTCCTGCCGACGAAGAAGGTGAAGGGGTTTGCCTCGACCTGGGCGTCGAGCGCGTTCTGCCCGGAGCGCGCAGCGCTTTCGAAATCCTGTGCTTCCGCCTGCAGCCAGCCGATCGTGACCTGGCTCAGAGCGCTCGCCTGCGGGTTCACGTTCCGCTCGGACATCGCTAGCGCGGCGGCGACGCTGCTGCGCAGTCTGCCCCATTGGCCGGAATAGAGCAGGGCGAAAGCTTCGACGGTGTTGTACAGAACGTACAGATAGACGTCGCCGACGACACGGGTCAACTCCTTGCCTTCGGCCGTCGCAGTGCAGCAGGCCTGGTAGTTCGATTCCAGATACTCGAGCACCATGTTCAAGGCGCAGCGCCGCAGGCGCATGCTGAGGTCGGTGGCGCCGGCCATCGATGCCGCGGCCCGGCGGCAGAATTCGGCATCGTTCTTGTCCCAGCCGCACAGCATCAGCCGGAGATTGGCGGCGTTGCCCTGGACCAGGGCGCGAAACGTGGGATCGTCGATGGCCTGGCTCTTGGCCAGCGCCTGGTCGGCGTATGGCAGGCATTGCCGGCGGTCGACGTAGAGACAGAACCGGCTGAGATCGACCAGCGCGTTGACCTCCTCGCGCAGCAGCCCGTTCTCCGCCGCATGGGCCACCACGGCTTGGAGATCTGCGATCGAACGGACGAAGTCGCCGCCGGCACGCCAGGCCCAGGCCCGCTGCAGCAGCAGCTTCAGGCGTGCGCCGACCTGAGCGCTCTCCGGCAGCAGCGGCACGAGACCGAGCGCCCGGGTCAGATAGGTTGCCGCGTCACGGCTGCTGAACCGGCGCGCCGAGCTTTCGGCGGCCGCCGCGAGATAGTGGATCGCCTTTACGAAGTCGCGACCGAGCTCGAAATGCAAGGCGAGCGCCGCGGCCACCTCTTGAGCCTTGGCGTCGTAGCCGCGTTCGAGGCTGGCGCCGAGCCGCGCATGCGTGTTCATGCGGCGGGCCGGTGCAAGCCGCTGGTAGAGGATCTCCTGATACAGCGCGTGCTGGAACGTGTAGCGGCCGGACACCGCGCCATTCGGCCATTCCGCCATGCCGGCGCCGGCGATGACGCGGCCGGCTTTCACCAGATCTTCGCATAGCTGCTCGACCTCGAGCACGGTGCGCTCCTGCGCGCCCGCGACGTGAAGCGCGGAGAACTCGGCGCCGGCCGCGCTCGCGACTTCGAGCAGGCCGCGCTCCTCGGTGCCGAGGTGATCGATCTGTCGGAGGATCATGCCTTCGAGGTCGCGCGGCAGGCTCTCGCGTGACATCGCCTCGACGCTGCCCAGCCGCCACTGTCCGGCGGTCTCGATGATCGCACCCTCGGCGACAAGGTGATCAACCAGCGAGACCACGAACAGCGGTTGTCCGGCCGTGCGCGCGAAGATCCGCTCCGAGAGCTCCCGCGCGAGTGCAGGTGAATCGAAGCGCATCAGCAGATAGCGTTCGGTTTCCGCCTGCGACAGCCGGTCGAGGGCGATCTCGGTGCTCTGGCCGTGGATCTGCAGATCCTCGTGCACGGAGCGGATCGGATGGCCTGCGACCGCGACCTCCATGGGCCGGTAGGTGGCGAGCACCAGGATGGCGGCCCGGCGATCGCGCCGCGCCAGTCGTGACAGAACGTCCACGGTCGCAAAATCGCTCCAGTGCAGGTCCTCCAGAATGATGGTCCAGGGCCGCTGGGTGCTGAGGCTCTCCATCAGATCGGCGAATTCGAGCAGCATGCGCTCCCGCGTCGCGCCGAAGATCTCCTGTTGAACGCCGGCGCGGTCGTCTTCGCCGAGAATGCCGGGCATCTGCGCCAGCCAGGTCGGCGCCAACTGCCGGAGCGACTTGAGCAGATCCGCGCCGTCGGGCCCGCGGCATCGCTCGTGCAGCGCTTCGATCAGCGGCAGCAGCGCCTCGCGGGTTCCGAATAGCTCGTTGCAGGCACAGTGCAGCACGGCAAGGCGGCTTTGCTGCATGCGCTCGAGGGCCATCTGCACCAGCGTGGTCTTGCCGATTCCGGCCTCGCCGGTGATGAAGACGATCTGGCGCTGGCCGGCCACCGCTTTCTGCAGCGCGCGGTCGATCCCATCGAGCGCTGGCGCGCGCCCGACGCGCCAGACGCGACGCCGCTCCGGGGTGTCGTCCGGCACGGCTGAATCCGCGGCGAGTGTCGCCGCTTCGGCGGCCACCGTTTCGGCCACACCGACCGGCGCTATGAAGCGGTATCCGCGGCGGGGCACGGTCTCGATGTAGTGCGGTGTCTGCCGGTCATCACTGAGCGCGGCGCGGAGCGTGTTCATCGCCACGGAGAGGCTGGACTCGCTGACATGCAGACCGGCCCACACCGCGTCGAGCAGATGGTCTTTCGTGACGAGCTCGCCGGCGTGTTCGACGAGATGGCAGAGCACCTCGAACGGCTTCGGCGCGAGCAAGACGCGATCAGTTCCCCGCCACAGCAGGGCATTGGCCCGATCGAGCCTGAATTCGCCGAAGGTGAGCTGCCTTGCTTTCACATGCAACCTCCCGTTGCCCGATCTTAAGAGAAGCCTCAGCGAAATGTAAGGACATCCTAAGGACGTCCGGCCGGCGGGGGCCCTAGCATCGTCAGTGCAAGTCCAAGGGCAAGACAAGACCATCGTCCTGCCGGTGATCCATTCGACGCCGCCGTAGCTGCCCTGAGTCAATCGTTCAGCGGAGACATGTCCCGTGCACAACGCCGAAGCATACGCACATCTCGGCCAGGGTGATGACCGCATCTGCATTGCGGTGCTCGACGGGCCGGTCGACATGACGCATCCCTGTTTTGCGGGTGCGCAGGTCACGGTCGTGAATGCCCTGCTGCCGCCGGGCGAGGCGTGCGGGCCGGCGCTGGCGCATGGCACGCACGTCGCCAGCATCATCTTCGGCCAGCCGGGCTCGGACGTCGAAGGCGTCGCGCCGCGCTGCCGCGGTCTCTTCATCCCCGTCTTCGCATCCGATCGGCGAAACGATCATCTCGGCTGCTCTCAGCTCGATCTCGCCCGGGCGATTCTGCTGGCCGCCGAAAATGGTGCGCACGTGATCAACATCAGCGGCGGAGAACTGACGCGGTCGGGTGAGCCTGCGCCGGTATTGGCCCAGGCGATCGAGACCTGCGCCAGGCGCAACATCCTGATCGTGGCAGCCGCCGGCAATGATGGCTGCGATTGCCTGCATGTTCCTGCCGCGGCCCGCTCGGTGCTCGCGGTCGGCGCAATGGACCCGGCAGGCGCACCGCTTTCATCAAGCAACTGGGGTGAAGCCTACCGCACCCAGGGAATTCTCGCACCCGGCGCCGATGTGCTGGGGGCGGTGCCCGGTGGCGGCACCACGCGCAAGAGCGGCACCAGCTTCGCTGCGCCTTTTGTCTCCGGACTGGTCGGCCTGCTCGCGAGCCGGCAGGTCGCGCACGGCGAAAGCCCGAACCCGCAGGCGATCCGTGCCGCCGTCCTGCAGAACGCAACGCCATGCGTGCCAACGGACTCCACCGACTGCCGCAGATCACTGGCCGGAGTCCTCGATATCGATGCGGCCATCAGGGCCATCACAGAGGGAGACGACGCGATGACGGAAGATGCAATGGAATTCGGCGAGGCGACGCAGTCCTCGCTGCAGGAGACCTTCGTGCCGGTGCAAGTGGAGCCGAGCATGCAGCGGGCCGGCGGTGGCGTGCATATGTCGGAAGACGCACCGTCATCTGCCGCTGCTGACGTGCTCGCACCATCGGCGGTCGCGGCCCGTGGTGTGATGCCGGCGCGGTCGACGCCGCGGGGCGGCGGAGTTGTACCCTCATGCGGCGGCGGCAAGTGCAGCTGCGGTGGCGGTGGTGGGGGCTGCGGTTGCGGCGGCGGCCAGCAGGCACCCGCGCTCGTGTTTGCGCTCGGCCAGCTCGACTATGAGTTCGCCAGCGAAGCCCGGCGCGACACCTTCATCCAGCATATGCCGGCGGGTGCCAACCAGCCCGAGCTTCATGCCAACATGATCGCCTATCTCCGCTCGAACGACTTCCAGTTCGAAGCGGCGTCGCTGACCTGGCTCTTGAAGCTGGACCAGACGCCGATCTACGCGATCCAGCCGGCGGGCCCGTTTGCGAACCAGATCTACGAGTTCCTGGTCAGCACGCTGGCGGATCAGCTGCCGAAGCAGAACGATCCGGATGCCGTGGTCGAATTGGTCTCGGTGCCCGGGATCATCGCCGGCAGCATGCGGCTTCGTTCGGGGCAGGTCGTTCCGGTGGTCGTCCCGCGCGCGCTCGGCATGTTCGCCTGGTCGTCGAAGGCCCTGGTCGAGCGGGTGATGGGGCCGCGTCCGGACGAGGCCGCGGCACGGAGCGCGTTCGACGCGCAGACGCAGGCGATCAGGACCTTCATCTTCCGCGTCTACTACGACCTGCGCAATCTCGGCCTCACCGGCGAGGACCGCGCCCTCAATTTCTCGGCGACCAACCTGGTGCAGTCGCTCGAGGCGCACAAGCGGGTCACCTCGGAATACGAGCTCGACACGATCTGCGTCGAGCGAAGCCCGATCTGCCGCGTCGATTCCGAATGCTACGACGTGAAGCTGTGCTTCTTCAATCCGAAGAACGTCCTGGAGTCGGACCAGGTGATCAAGCTGACCGTCGACGTCACCGACAGCATGCCGGTGAGCATCGGCCCGGCCCGCGGCTGGGCCCAGCGCGACTGCCGCCCGCGCTGACGCAAATTCCACCATCTATCACTGACCACAAGCAAGCAGAGGAGAGACGACGATGAGATTGCCCAGCCAGACCATCCCTGTGACGCGAAACCTCGGCATGGACCGCCTGTCCGGCGGCCTGCAGCCGTCGGACTGCCCCTGGTACAAGGCTGCGGCCTGCGCCGCCGCAGTCGGACTGTGCGCCGACACCTGCCTCGTCGGCCCGGAAGCCTGCATTGCCTGCTTCGCGGCGCTCGGCCAGACCTCCTGCGTCGACTGCCTGTCCTGACAGACGGCGTCGCAACCCTGATCGCCAATTCCGCGGCCGACACGTCGGCCGCGCCTGTCCCAGCAACGGAGAGAAGCCATGAGACTGCCCACCCAAGCTGCACCGGTCACGAGAACACCGGCCACCACGATGTTCGTTCCGCACCTCGCCGCGTCTGACAAAGACACCGCGGCCTGCAAGATCGCCTGCAACCGCTTGCCCGAGCCGGCACGATCGATGTGCAAGTCGCAATGCGACTGGCCGAACTGATCGCGGCGCATGCGCCACGATACCCGTAGCGGGAGCGGGTGCTGTGTCAACGCGGCCGGAAGTCCCGCACCGGTCACAACAGGAAAGGATCGTCAGATGAGACTGCCCAATCAGAGTAAGCCCGTAGACCGGCAACTGCCACAGTCTGCGACGCCGAAGCCCCAGATCCAGCCGTCTTGGTGTTTTGGTAAAATCAACACACCGTTGGGCTCCTTCTGCATCTTCGAATGGTGACGGCAGAGGTCCGGCCGTCACCGGCTAGCGTGGTCTTCGATTAACCATCCAAAGGAGAATGCCGATGAAACTCCCGATCCAGAACACCCCGGTTCAAAGAAGCGGCAACACCGTTGCCGTGGATTTTGGATCCCGGGTCACGCCGTCGCTTGATTTGAAGCAGTTGTGTGCGGCCGGCTGCAAGGTTTTGCCCGCACCGATGCAGGCCGCCTGCATGGAGGTTTGCAGCAGGCTGTGACGGAGCTGGCGCACGCGCGTCGGCTTGTCGCGTACCCGCCAGCTTGTGGGCGGTCCGGCGTGCGTGGGCTCCGTCCTGCACTCGCCGGGCCGCTCATATGCGCCTGGTCCTGCAAGCTGCGTATGTTTTGCTGCGCGGTCCAGAGAACGTCGCCCAGCTCGGCGCACTCAGAGTGAGATGGTGGGCACGGCGCCATTGTGATCGCCCGTGAGGAGACAGCCAAGCATCGCCTTCGCCCACCCTATGGCCCGATCAGCTCCGCCACACCTTCTCCTCGCTGAAGCCGAGCGCGCTGAACTCGCTGGCTCGCAAGGCCGCATCGTCGGCCGGGAAGAACTCGTCCAGCTGCGGCGGCTTGACGGAGGTGCTCGACAGCATCGCATGGGCCTGGCCGCGATGATGGATGTCGTGCTGAAACAGATGCAGCAGCAGGCGGTCGCAGCGTTCGTTCTGCACCCTTGTCTCGCGGTTGATCCGCACGGTGTCGTCGAGCCGCGCCGGCGTCAGCGCCTCGCAGAACGAAATCAGGCGGCGGTCCATCGCGCCCTGCGCCTTGACGAGGTCGGGCAGGCGCGGGAACGGGATCTGATCCTGCCACGCCATCGGGCCGAGCCAGCCGCCCTCCAGCGCATCGATGTAGAACAGGTCGATGATGTAGATGTGGTTCAGCGTCTTCTGCAGGCTCGGGAAGAAACCCGCGCGGTCGGCGCCGAATTCCTCGGCGCTGAGCTGGCCGCAGGCGGTCAGCAGGCGGTGATTGGCCCACGCATTGTTGTAGGCGAAGGCGCGAAACGGCTGGACGAGATCGGCGGGCATTGGCTGGCGGTCCCCGTGCTGTCGACGCCGATCATACGGAACCCGCGCGATCATTCATCATGGATTCGACGTACCGCCGAAGGTTCCACAGCTTGTCTGTCTGAAACCGCCGGAACTCTGCCTCACTTGGTCGCGGTGCATCGGCGCCCGACCTGTGCAAGAAGTTCAGATGCCGCACGACACACCTCTCATCGCGACCATCGTCGCAGGCCTCGGCCTTGCCTTCGTCTTCGGAGCCCTGGCGCAGCGGTTCCGTTTTCCGCCGCTGGTCGGCTATCTCCTCGCCGGCGTCGCCGTCGGCCCGTTCACGCCCGGCTTCGTCGCCGACCAGGCGCTGGCGACCGAGCTCGCCGAGCTCGGCATCATCCTCCTGATGTTCGGCGTCGGCCTGCATTTCTCGCTCAAGGACCTGATGTCGGTGCGCGCCATCGCCGTGCCCGGCGCGATCGTACAGATCGCCGCCGCCACCTTGATGGGCATGGCGCTGGGCTGGATGATGGGCTGGTCGATCGGCGCGGGCCTCGTGTTCGGTCTCGCTCTGTCGGTCGCCAGCACCGTGGTGCTGCTGCGCGCGATGCAGGAGCGGCGGCTGATGGACACCGAGCGCGGCCGCATCGCCGTCGGCTGGCTGATCGTCGAAGATCTCGCGATGGTGCTGGCGCTGGTGCTGATCCCGGCCTTCGCCAGCCTCTCCAACGGCAATGGCGAGGCGCTCACCGCCGACCCGCTCGCCGCCTGGTTCGGCCTCGGTCTGACCGGCGTGCTGCTGCTGACCTTCGTCAAGATCGGCGTGTTCATGGCGCTGATGCTGGTGGTCGGCCGGCGGCTGATCCCGTGGATCCTGCACTACATCGCCCACACCGGCTCGCGCGAGCTGTTTCGCCTGGCGGTGCTGGCGATCGCGCTCGGCGTCGCCTTCGGCTCGACCAAGCTGTTCGGCGTGTCGCTCGCGCTTGGCGCCTTCTTCGCCGGCATGATGCTCGGCGAGTCGCCGCTGAGCCAGCGCGCCGCGCAGGAATCGCTGCCGTTGCGCGACGCCTTCGCCGTGCTGTTCTTCGTCTCGGCGGGCATGCTGTTCGATCCGGCGAGCATCATGCGCGAGCCCTGGCCGCTGCTCGCGACGCTGTTCATCATCATCTTCGGCAAATCAGCCGCGGCGTTCCTGATCGTCGTTGCCTTCCGCCATCCGGTCTCGACCGCACTGACGATTTCGGCCAGCCTCGCCCAGATCGGCGAATTCTCCTTCATCCTGGCCGAGCTTGGCGGCGCCTCGAATCTTCTTCCCAAGGCGGGCCGCGACCTGATCCTGGCCGGCGCCATCATCTCGATCATGCTCAATCCGCTGCTGTTCGCGGCGCTCGACTGGCTGCTGTCGCGGCTGGAGCAACGCCGTGCCGATCCATCCGCGCCGGCCGCGCCGCCGCCGGCCGACATCCCGGTGACGCGGCTGAGCGACCACACCATCGTCGTCGGCTATGGCCGCGTGGGGCGCCTCGTCGGCGAGGCCCTGCAGCAGCGCGGGCACGTCTTCCTCGCCGTGGAGACGTCGGACGACATCCTGAAGCAGCTCAGAAGCGCCGGCGTCGAGACCATCATCGGCAACGCGGCGCGCAGCAACGTGCTGCGCGCCACCAATCCAACGGCTGCGCATGCGCTCGTCATCGCCATTCCCGAAGCGTTCGAAGCGGGACAGATCGTCGAGCAGGCACGCAGTGCCAATCCTGCTTTGCGCATCGTCGCGCGGGCGCATTCGGATGCCGAGGTCGATCATCTCAAATCGCTGGGGGCGGATGTCGTCATCATGGGCGAACGGGAGATCGCGCGCGGCATGATCGAGGAGCTCGACCGGCGGCCGCCGGATGCCGCGCCTGAACTGGTGCCGCAGCGGGCGGCGTTGAGTGTTCAGGGGTGAACTGATCGCGCCGCCGAGACCGTCACGTACCGGCACAGAGCCGGGCCTCATGGTTTGAGACGCGCCGCTCCTCGGAGGGCTCGCCTGGATGAGCCTGCTGATGCTCGCGGCGCTCCTCACCATGAGGGTCTGACGAGATGGCGTGGCGTAGTTGGTCCTCATCCTGAGGAGCCCGCCCGTAGGCGGGCGTCTCGAAGGATGGCCGCAGGCGGCGTGATCGATCACGCACCGGCCGGAGGCAACAGTGCGTAGCCCGGACGAGCGAAGCGACATCCGGGTCCGGCCGCGCAGCGCGTGTGAACCCGGATGTCGTTGACGCTCATCCGGGCTACGCGCTGCGCCAATCGGCGAATTTCACCCGTCCGTTCAAGGCTGATTTGGCTGTCCAGTCCTGTCGCGAAAAATATTTAACTTTCGTTTTTCCAGAAAATGTGGTTGAGTGTCGCCATCCTGCTTCGCCACGAGGGGCGCTTCGCGATCGTCACGAACGTTGAGGTGGGATGCGGTGGCCGCGACATGTCGCAGCGTAGCTAGCCTGCGCGGACGAACGACGTGGCGCGGACGTGAAGTCGCGTGGTCCCGGCATCCCGACGCTGATGCCAAGCCGGCGGGGCGTGATGATCCAGCCGGCGACGGTGGCCAAAGAGCCCGGTGCACCGAGGAGAGCGCGATATAAGCGTGAAGACCATCGCGCAGGGAGGGCCGGGTTGATCCGGCTGAACCTGTGGTTCTCTCCCCGTGCTTTCTTTCGCACGGGGGCCACGGGTGCCAGTCGGCACCCGGCCTTCCCTGCGCCCTCTCTCTCGGAGAGGGCGGGCTCGATCAGCAAAGCTCGGACAGATCCTGTCGCGAGGCCATGGATGCTTGCGCACTGTTGGACGAAGACCTTGCCTCATGGCCGCATCACCTCGCCGCCGGCGAGCGCGTAGCCCGGATGAGCGCAGCGACATCCGGGTTCATCGACACGGCGCGTGTGACCCCGGATGTCGCTGCGCTCATCCGGGCTACGACTGATCTTAGGCCTGCCTCACTCCGGCATCATCTCGCCGGAGCCGCCGAACTCCGCCGGAAAATCCTTCAGCTTCGGCAGGCCATCCTTGATCGGCAGCACGCTCTCCGCGTAATTGACGTGGACGCCGGGCGCAAACTTCAGCGTCGGAAGCGTCGCGGCATAGACGTCGATCATGCCGAGCGGCGGATGGTCGGTCATCAGGTGCCCGCCACAGCGCGTGCAGTATTTGCGATGGCTCATGTCGGTCTTGTGATAGGTACCGATCGCATCCGCCCCCTTGGTCACGCGCACATTTGCCGGCTTCCACAAGGTGAAGGCGTTGACGGGACCAGCCGACCAGGAGCGGCAGGATGAACAATGGCAATAGCCCATCGCCTCCGGCTCGCCGTCGGTCTCGAGCTCGACCGCGCCGCAGAAGCATTTGCCCTGATAAAGCGTCATGAGCGTTCTCCCGATGTGGTGTTTTTCGATTGTTGGACCAGCATGCTGACACACAAGAGCGGCGAAAGGGAATCGCAGAATGCGCCTCGCCGCAGGGAACATCTGGTGCAACGCAGCGGCTATCGTTCCGTGATCCGCGCGGCGGAATGTTGCGGCAGAAAGGCCCGACGCATGGCTCCATACGCACGCGGCGGCTTGCTCCGGAACCCGTGGTGCCGTTAGCTCCGGTGACAACAGGGAACGAGGGAGCACACGCCGCGATGGGACCGCTTGCGGGCATCAAGGTCATCGACATGACCACCGTGCTGATGGGGCCGTATGCCGCCCAGACCCTCGGCGATTACGGCGCCGACGTCATCAAGGTGGAATCGCCGGAAGGAGACGTCACCCGCAAGATCGGCCCGTGGCACCATCCCGGCATGGGCCCGGTCTATCTCAATACCAACCGCAGCAAGCGCGTGATCTGCCTCGATCTCAAGAAGCCCAGGGGGCGCGAGGCCGTGCTGCGGCTGGTCAAGGACGCCGACGTGCTGCTCTACAACATCCGTCCGCAGGCGATGGCCCGGCTGAACCTCGGTTACGACGTGGTCTCGGTGCTCAATCCGCGACTCGTCTATGCCGGCGTGTTCGGCTTCGGCCAGGACGGGCCCTATGCGGCCAAGCCCGCCTATGACGACCTGATCCAGGGCGGGGCGGCGCTGTCGCATCTGATGGCGGTCGCCGGCGACGGCACCCCGCGCTATGTGCCCAATGCGCTGGTCGACCGCATCGTCGGCCTCACCGCCGTGGGCGCGATCTGTGCGAGCCTCGTGCATCGTGACCGCACCGGGCGCGGCCAGCGCCTGGACGTGCCGATGTTCGAGACCATGTCGGCCTTCATCATGGGCGACCACATGGGCGGGCTCACCTATGAGCCGCCGCTCGACAGAGGCGGCTATCCGCGCCACCTGTCGCCCGACCGCAGGCCCTACAAGACCGCCGACGGCTACATCTGCGTGATCGTCTACAACGACAAGCAATGGGACGCCTTCTTCACCGCGTCCGGCCGCACCGACCTGCGCGCGGATGACAGGTTCAACACGTTCGCGAGCCGCGCCGCCAATATCGATCTGGTCTATGCCGAGCTCGCGCGCATCTTTCAGACGCGCACGACCGCCGAGTGGACGGCACTGCTGGATGCGGCCGATGTGCCGGTGATGCCGATGCACGATCTCGAAAGCCTGCTGGACGATCCGCACCTGGTGGCGACCGATTTCTTTCCCGTGGTCGACCATCCGACCGAAGGCCCGATCCGCAGCACCCGCGTCTCCGCAACCTGGTCCGAGACCAAGGCAGAGCCGCAACGTCTGGCGGCGCGGCCGAACGAGCATGGCGAGCAGATTCTGCGCGAGCTTGGTTTCTCGGGTGAGGAGATCGCTGCGATGATCCGCGACGGTGCAACGACGCCGGCGCCTGCCAAGGAGTGAGACGATGGATTTCGCGCTCTCGGCCAACCAGGAATCGATCCGTGATGCGGTCGCGAAAATCTGCGCTGATTTCGACGATGCCTATTGGCTGAAGAAGGACAAGGAGGGCGGCTTCCCCTTCGACTTCCACAAGGCGCTGGCCGATGCCGGCTGGCTCGGCATCTGCATTCCCGAGGCGTATGGCGGCTCCGGTCTCGGCATTCTCGATGCCGCGATCATGATGCGCGCGATCTCGGAGTCCGGCGCCGGCATGTCCGGCGCCTCGGCAATCCACATGAACGTGTTCGGGCTCAACCCGGTCGTTGTGTTCGGCACGAAGGAGCAGTGCGCGCGCATGCTGCCGGGCATCGTCGACGGCAGCGAGAAGGCCTGTTTCGCGGTGACCGAGCCCAACACCGGCCTCAACACCACCCAGCTCAAGACCCGCGCGGTGCGCAAGGGCGACCGCTACGTCGTCAATGGCCAGAAGGTGTGGATCTCGACCGCGCAGGTCGCCGAGAAGATCCTGCTGCTGGCGCGCACCACGCCGATGGAGGAGGTGAAGCGTCCGACCCACGGGCTCAGCCTGTTCTACACGGACTTCGATCGCAGCCGCATCACGGTGCACGAGATCGAGAAGATGGGCCGCAAGCCGGTCGATTCCAACGAGCTGTTCTTCGCGGATTTCGAGATTCCGGTCGAGGATCGCCTCGGCGAGGAGGGGCGCGGCTTCGACTACATCCTGCACGGCATGAATCCGGAGCGCATCCTGATCGCCGCTGAAGCCGTCGGGCTCGGCCATCTCGCGCTGTCGCGCGCGTCGGCCTATGCGAAGGCGCGCAACGTGTTCAATCGCCCGATCGGCCAGAACCAGGGCATCCAGCATCCCCTGGCGAAGAACTGGATGGAGCTGGAAGCCGCCTGGCTGATGGTGCTGCAGGCCGGCTGGCAATACGACCAGGGCATGCCCTGCGGCCCGGCGGCGAACGCTGCGAAATATCTCGCCGCCGAGGCCGGCTTCCAGGCCTGCGAGCAGGCCGTGATGACCCATGGCGGCTTCGGCTATGCGCGCGAGTATCACGTCGAGCGTTACCTGCGCGAATCCCTGATCCCCCGCATCGCCCCGATCAGCCCGCAACTGATCCTGAGCTTCATCGCCGAGAAGGTCCTCGGCCTGCCGAAATCGTATTGAGGATGGCTCTGATCATGACATGCACGCGCTCTCTCCACGCGTCATTCCGGGGCACCCGAAGGGCGAGCTACGATGCGCAATTGCGCATCGTAGCTCGCGCTGACGCGCGCCACGGAATGACGGCGGAGCGCGTTGCACCATGACCTACATCACCGGCACCGGCCTCACCTCGTTCGGCAGGCATGACGGCCGCTCCTCGCTCGACCTGATGAGCATGGCCGCCCAGCTTGCGCTCGACGATGCCGGGCTCACCCGTCGCGACATCGACGGCATCCTGTGCGGCTATTCGACGGTGTCGCCGCACATCATGCTCGCCACCATGTTCGCCGAGCATTTCGGCATCCAGCCATCCTATGCCCACGCCGTCCAGGTCGGCGGCGCCACCGGGCTGGCGATGGTGATGCTGGCGCATCACCTCGTCGAGGCCGGCGTGGTCAAGCATATGCTCGTTGTCGCCGGAGAGAATCGCCTGACCGGGCAGAGCCGCGATGTCTCGATCCAGGCGCTGGCCCAGGTCGGTCATCCCGACTACGAGCTGCCGCTCGGGCCGACGATCCCCGCCTATTACGGCCTCGTCGCCTCGCGCTACATGCATGAGCACGGCGTCACCGAGCAGGATCTCGCCGAGTTCGCCGTGCTGATGCGCGCGCATGCGCTGGACCATCCCGGCGCGCAATTCCATGAGCCGATCACCGTTGCCGAGGTGATGGCGTCGAAGCCGGTGGCGCGGCCGCTGAAGCTGCTCGATTGCTGCCCGGTGTCCGACGGCGGCGCCGCCATCATCGTCAGCCGCGAGCCGACCGGCGCCATCGCCGTGCGCGTGCGCGGTTGCGCCCAGGCGCACACCCACCAGCACGTCACGGCGGCACCCGCCTTGAGCGAGCTCGGCGCCGAGATCGCGATTGCAAAGGCCAAGTCTGCTGCCGGCGTGGCGATCGCAGACATCAACTATGCCGCCGTCTATGACAGCTTCACGATCACGCTGTGCATGCTGCTCGAGGACCTCGGCCTCGCCGGTCGCGGCGAGGCTGCGGCGCGTGTGAGGGCCGGCCATTTCAGCCGCGACGGTGCGGTGCCGCTCAACACCCATGGCGGGCTGTTGAGCTACGGCCATTGCGGCGTCGGCGGCGCGATGGCGCATCTCAGCGAGGCACATCTGCAGATGACGGAGCGGGCGGGTCACCGTCAGGTGCGCGACGCCACGCTGACCTTGCTGCATGGTGATGGTGGCGTGCTGTCGTCCCATGTCAGCATGTTCTGGGAGCGGGTGCGATGAGCGAATCGGCCGACTGGACCAAGGGCTTTGCGGCGATCAGCTATCAGCGCTGCGCGTGCTGCGCCCACGTGCAGTATTTCCGCCGCGACTTCTGCGCGGCCTGCGGCTCGCCCGCGCTCACCGAGCACGAAGCGGGCGGCGAGGGCACCGTCTACGCGGCGTCATTGGTCTGCCGTGCCGCGACGCCGGAGACGCGCGCGCATGTGCCGTACAACATCGTGCTGGTGGATATGCGGGAGGGCTTTCGCATGATGGCCCATGGCGACCACGATCTTGCGATCGGCGATTCGGTCGAAGCGCGCTTCACAGCCTTTGCAGGCGGCATTGTGCCTTACTTTGGGAAAGCGAAATGACGCGATGTCGCCGAACGGCGTGGCAAGCGGTCGAACGCGGGCGACCGAGGCGGGACGATACGCATTACAAGTTCGTCCCGACCCGGATCGCCGCGCGATTGACGCAAAACTGTTACGCTACGCTTACTAACTCAAACGCAACTCTACTCGGTCGTTCGCGTGAGCAATCAAGCTCACATTCCTACCTACGGGCGATGAAGAAACTGCGACGCAGAACCTCCAGACAGCCCTTCATCGCCCGTAGAACAGGACGCTGGCGATGACAATCATCGACGTCACCGCCAGCATGTGCGCGAGTGCTTCCGATGTTGCCCTCTTAGTGGCTTCCTTCATGCCGTTTCCTCCCTGGACACTGGACACGACTCTCCGTTGCGCAACTACACACGCGACGGCGGCTGGAATTTTACTCGGAACACCCCACATCGACGTCTGCTTCGCGAGTCCCCACTCGGCGTTCATCGACGGTTCAGAACATCGTCGGGTAATGCGGCGCGAATTGGGCTCGCTTATGGTTGTCCTGCGACCGAGTTCCGGTAACGTTTAGGCGAGCCCGTACAATTACGAGTGATGAAAGATCTCGACCGGAAGCTATCAGTTGCTGTGAATTGCAACCTTGAGTGTTCGTCTGCGTCGCGTGGATGTGACGCTGCGATGACTGTCCTAGTCCGCCGCGAGCAGGTTGAGCCGCGCATTCGCGATCGTCAGGCGCTCTGCAAGGAGCTGGGCAAGGTTGCGCATGATGCGCTCGCCCGCCTTCGGATGCCGCGCGCGGAAGCGCTCGAAATCATCCAGCGTGATCTCGAAGGCGGTGGCCGAGAAGTCGGCTATGACATCGGCGGAGCGCACGGGCTCCAGCAGTGCCATCTCGCCGAAGCATTGCCCCGCCGTCAGCGTCGCCAGCCGGATGCCGTCGGGCAGGGTGACGTGGACGACGCCGGAGCGCAGGAAGAAGAGCGAGGTCGCCGGCTCGCCGGCGGCGAGGATGCGTTCGCCCTGCTGATAGTGTCTGATGGTGGCAAGCGCGGCGAGTTCGTGGCGCTCGTCTCCGGAAAGTCCCGCAAGGAGCGGCTGCTCGGCAAGCTCGGTGGTCTCGAGGAAATCGATCGCGCCGCCGTAGCGGTAGACGATCTGATCCTCGGCCCATTCGATGGCCGTGTCGAGCAGGTAGAAATCACGCACGTTGCTGATGTCGCCGGTGAGCGCGGTGATCTCCTGCCACTCCGAGGAGGAACGACGGATGCCCGACAGCACCACGGTGACCTGAAAGTCGGCCAGCTCGTGAAACAGCTCGGCGAGCAGGCGCAGGCCTGCGGGCGTCATGGCGGTGACGCGGTGGAGATCGAAGATCACGAATTGCGGGCGCGCGCTCGCTGCGAGCTGGCGCGAGACGTAGTCGACATTGGAGAAAGACAGCGTGCCGACCAGCTCGAGCACGCGCACCGCGTCAGGATGCGCGGCCAGGATCTTGCGCTCCTGCGCGCGGCGGCTGCGCCGCGACGGATTGGCGCCGATGTCGTAGTCGGCGATGATCGAGGTGCGGGCATCATCCGAGCGGTTCAGCATGTGCAGCCCGTAATGCGCCGACAGCGCCTCGCAGACCTTGATGCCGCGCACGCTGTTGCCGTGGCCGTCGAGCCGCGGCGAATAGCTGCCGAGCCCGAGCCGCGCCGGCAGGCTCGCCAGGATGCCGCCGCCGACGCCGCTCTTGGCGGGAATGCCGACGCGGTAGATCCATTCGCCGGCGAAATCATACATGCCCGAGGAGGTCATGACCGAGAGTGTGCGTGACACGGCGTAGGGCGTCACCACCTGCTCGCCGGTCACGGGATTGACGCCCCGGTTGGCCAGCGTTGCGGCCATGATCGCGCAGTCGCGCGCGGTGACGAGCACGGCGCATTGCCGGAAGTAGACCGCGAGCACGTCGTCGACGGGCTCCTTGATGACGTCGGAGGTCCGCAGCAGATAGGCGATGGCGCGGTTGCGGTCGCCGGTCGCGACTTCCGATGCGAACACGGCATCGTCGACGTCGAGCTTGCGGCCGGCGAAGCGGCCGAGCGCATCCCTGATGGCCTCGAAGGCATCCGCGCCCCTCGCCTTGCGGATCAAGCCGCTGCAGGTGATCGCGCCGGCATTGACCATCGGATTGAACGGATGGTTCTCGGCATTGAGCCGGATCGAGTTGAAGGGATCGCCGGACGGCTCGACGCCGATCACGCGTTCGACCTGATCCGAGCCGAGCGCATCGAGCGCGAGCGCGAACACGAACGGCTTCGACATCGACTGGATCGTGAACGGCACGCGGCTGTCGCCGACTTCGTAGACATGACCGTCGAGGGTGGCGAGGCTGATGCCGAAATGCGCCGGATCGGCTTTGCCCAGCTCGGGGATGTAGTTCGCGACCGCGCCGTCATGATCGGGCCAGAAGTCGGCGTGGCAGGCCGATAGGAAGCGCTGCAGCGGCGGCATCGCGGCGGACGCCCAATGCTGCGGATGGCGGATCGGCCTCGGATGTTGCGTCGTCATGGGGAAGCTCGGCGGGGACAAGGTTGCGCGCTGGTTATGTCGCAGCCGCGACGGGGCAGCCAGCCCACACTTGTCGCAACGCTGGTCAAATGTTGCCGCTGCTCACCGATTGAGCGGGGGGCGGGGCTCGCGGTCACCGCGACTCAGGGCGATGTCGGCGTGCTCGGCTCGTTGCCGAACGGGTCGCTCTGGGCCCGATGCTGCCGCGCCGGCACCGGCCGTTACCCCATCACCGGCGGGCCACGCCCGATTGGCATGGCGATGCCGAGTCTTGTGCCAACACGCTGAAGAACGATGGTTTTCCGGCATGGTCCGGTGTTGTGACGGCAAAACGGCTGGGCTAGCTTGTTCAATAAGCGGAATATCATTCCGCAGGATGGAATTGGTGGGAAACGCATGGGACGACGGTCTGAGCGATTGAGCAGGGTGGGCATGCTGCCCGGAGATCTCGCTGGCGAAGGCGAGGTCATTCAGGTGGTGTCGCGGGCGTTCGACGTGCTGCGCTGTTTCGAGGGGCACGATTCTCGGCTCGGAAATCTCGAAATCTCGAATCGCTGCGGTCTGCCGCGGTCGACGGTGTCGCGCCTGACGCACACGCTGACCCGCATGGGACAGCTGGTCTATCTGCCGCGCGACCAGAAATACCGCATCGGCCCGAGCGCGGTCGCGATGAGCACGTCGATGACGCGCGGGCTGCAACTGCGCAATTTGATCCGGCAGCGGCTGCAGGATGTCGCGGAGCAATTGCCGGGCACCGTCGGCTTCGTCATTCCGGACCAGTTTCATCTCGTCTACCTGGAGTTCGGCCGCGCCGCGAACGCGCTCGGTCTGCACGAGACCACCGGCAGCCGCATCTCGATGGCCTCGACCGCCGCTGGTCACGCTTATGTCGCCGCGCTCGAGCCCGAAATGGGCGACGCGCTGCTCACCGAGATGGAGCGGGAGCTGCCGGACGCGGCCAAGCTGCTGCGGCCGCGTCTCGAGCACAACAGGCAGTTCCTCAAGGAGCATGGCTACGTCGTCGCCTGTGGCCTGTGGAGCCCGCACATCAACGGCGTCGCGCTGCCGATCTGGTCGCCGCAATACCAGACCTATGTCGTCCTCACGATCGGCCTGTTGTCGGCGATGTACGACGAGCAGCGCCTGCATGACGAGGTCGCCCAGCCGATGCGCGAGCTCGGCCGCAGCATCGCCGCGTTGCTGCAGGGCGCCGAAGCCGATGTCTTCAACAGCCGGGTGGAGAGAAAGCCGCTCCAGGTGAACGCGAAGACCAACCAGAAGAACAAGACCATCACCGGGACGGGGGACACGAATGAGTTGGCAGCCGGAGCTCGAGGAACTGGCCCGGCGCGAGGCCTTCGCGCGGGAGATGGGCGGGCCTGACAAGGTCAAGCGTCAGCATGATCAGGGCCGTCTCACTGTCCGCGAGCGCATCGATGGGGTCGTCGATCCCGGCAGCTTTCACGAGATCGGCGCCGTCGCCGGCCTCGGCGAGTATGACGAGCAGGGCGAGCTCACGCATGTAACGCCCGCCAACTGCGTGTTCGGACGCGGCCGCATCGACGGCCGCACCGTCGTCGTGGTCGGTGATGACTTCACCGTGCGCGGCGGCTCAGCCGATGCGTCGATCGCGGCCAAGCCGCTGATGGCGGAGGAGATGGCGCACGACTTCCGCCTGCCCATCATCCGCATCATCGAGGGTTCGGGCGGCGGCGGCTCGGTCAAGACCATCGAGACCAAGGGCGCGGCCAATCTGCCGGGCGGCATCGGCGGCAATCGCTGGTACCGCTACACCACGGAGAACATGTCGCTGGTGCCGGTGATTGCGCTCGGCCTCGGCTCGGTCGCCGGGTTAGGCGCCGCGCGGCTCGCAGCGAGCCATTACTCGGTCATGACCAAGACGTCGGCGATGTTCGTCGCCGGACCGCCGGTGGTGAAGCGGCTGGGGCAGGACCTCGGCAAGATGGAGCTCGGCGGCGCCGACATCCAGACTCGTGCCGGCGGCGTTGACCACGCTGTCGACACCGAGGAGGAAGCGTTTGCCTGCGCGCGCCGCTTCCTGTCCTACCTGCCGTCCTCCGTTTATGAGCTGCCGCCGACATTGTCGTGCACGGATGATCCGCAGCGCACCGACGAGCAGCTGATCAGCGCCGTGCCGCGGCATCGCCGGCACGTCTACAAGATGCGGCCGATCGTCGAGGCGGTCGTCGACAACGGCTCGTTCTTCGAGGTGGCGCAAAATTACGGCCGCCCGATTATCGTGGGGCTGGCGCGCCTCGAAGGCCGCGCGGTCATGGTGCTCGCGAGCGATCCCTATCACTATGGCGGCTCGTGGACGGCGGATGCCTGCCAGAAGGTGATCCGCTGGGTCGATTTCGCCGAAACCTTCCATCTGCCGATCGTCTATCTGATGGACTGCCCCGGCTTCATGGTTGGCCTCGAGGCGGAGAAGGCCGCGACCATCCGCCACGGCGTGCGCGCGATGGCCGCGGTCAATCAGTCGACGGTGCCGTGGTGCACGGTGATCGTGCGCAACAATTTCGGCGTCGCCGGTGTCGTGCATCAGCCGGCGGACCGGTTCTCGATCCGCTACGCCTGGCCGTCGGGTTATTGGGGCTCGCTGCCGCTGGAAGGCGGCATCGAGGCGGCGTACCGCGCCGAGATCGATGCCGCGCCGGATCCGAAGGCCAAGCTGAAGGAGATCGAGGACCGGTTGAACAAGCTGCGCTCGCCGTTCCGCTCGGCCGAGAAGTTCTGGGTCGAGGAGATCATCGACCCACGCAAGACGCGGACGCTGCTGTGCGAGTTCGCGCGTCTCGCCGAACCGCTGCGCACCCCGGGGCCGCCTTCGGCGATGACGACGCGGCCTTGAGATGCGAATGGCGAATAGGGAGTGGCGAATAGGGAAGAGCAAACTGAAAGTTCATTCGCTACTCACTATTCGCCGGTCTCACGCCGTCGCCGGCTTGGCTTGCCGCGCGATGGCGAGCGCCAACAGGGCCGCGACGATGCACAGCGCGCCGGCAATGAAGAAAGCGGGCAGATAGCTCTGCAGCAAAGTGCGCGACAGGCCCGCGCCGAAGGCCGCGGTGCCGGCGCCGAGCTGGTGTCCGGCGAACACCCAGCCGAACACCAGATTGGCCCGCTCGGTGCCGAACCGCTGCGCGGTCAGCCGCACCGTCGGCGGCACGGTCGCGATCCAGTCGAGGCCGTAGAACATCGCAAATAATGAGAGGCCATAGAACGAGAAGTCACTGAACGGCAGGAACAGCAGCGACAGGCCGCGCAGGCCGTAATACCAGAACAGCAGCCAGCGGTTGTCGTAGCGGTCCGACAGCCAGCCTGAGACGATCGTGCCGAAGAAATCGAAGATGCCCATCGCGGCCAGCAGGCTCGCCGCCTGCACCTGCGGAATGCCGAAATCGAGGCACATCGGGATCAGGTGCACCTGGACCAGCCCGTTGGTCGAGGCGCCGCAGATGAAGAAGGTCGCGAACAGCATCCAGAACACCGGCGCGCGCGAGGCGTCGCGCAACGTGCCGAGCGCGGCGGCGAGGATCGGCGTGGTGACGGGCGCAGGCGCGGCGATCGGCTCGGTGCCTTTGTCGCCGAACGGGCGCAGGCCGAGATCGCTAGGCCGGTCCCGCATCAGCAGCAGCACGGCGGTCGCGGACACGCCGAGCATGCCGCAGACGAGGGCGAGCGCCACCCGCCAGCCGAGCCGCTCGGTGAGGCTCGCGAGCAGCGGCAGGAACACCAGCTGTCCGGTGGCGACGCTGGCGGTCAGGATGCCGACGACGAGGCCCCGGCGCGCGACGAACCAACGCGTGGCGATGGTCGCGCCCAGCACCAGCGCAGTCATGCCGGTGCCGATGCCGATCACGACGCCCCACAGCAGCACCAGGTGCCAGACCTGCGTCATCGCCAGCGAGCCCACGAGCGCCGACACCACGATCAGCTGCGCCAGCAGCGTGATGTTGCGCAGGCCGTAGCGGTTGAGCAGGGCGGCGGCAAACGGCGCCATCAGCCCGAACAGCACGAAGCGGATCGACAGCGCAGAGGAAATTTCCGCGGTGCTCCAGCCGAACTCCTGCTGCAGGGGCACGATGAACACGCCGGGTGCGCCCACCGTGCCGGCGGACACCAGCGCCGCGAAGAAGGTCACGGCGACCATGACCCAGCCGTAGTGGATGTTGCGCCTGTCGAGTGCCGCCGCGAGCTGGTTCGAGATCATGAGATTCCTGGTCCGATCGGGGAGAGGTTGGCTCATCCTGCCAGAACGAGCGCGTGACGCGAATGACAATGTTCCCTCATTTCAGGACATTGCCGGCGATGTTGCGACCCGCTCGACCGCGATCGCCGTGGCTTCGCCGCCGCCGATGCATAGCGCTGCCACACCGCGCTTCAGCCCGCGGGCTTCCATCGCATGCAGCAGCGTCACGATCAGCCGTGCGCCGGTGGCGCCGATCGGATGGCCGAGCGCGCAGGCGCCGCCGTTGACGTTCAGCCGGTCGCGGTCAATGCCGAGATCGCGCTGCGCCGCCATGGCGACGACCGCGAAGGCCTCGTTGATCTCGAACAGATCGACGTCCTCGACGCGCCAGCCGACCTTGTCGAGCAGTTTCCTGATCGCCGGAATCGGCGCCGTCGTGAACCATTGCGGCTCCTGGCTGTGCGTCGCGTGGCCCTTGATCTCCGCGATCACCGGCAGCCCGCCGCGGTCGGCGCGCGATCGTGTCGCGAGAACGAGCGCCGCGGCGCCGTCGGCATTCGCCGAAGACGCCGCCGGCGTGATGGTGCCATCCTTGCGGAACGCCGGCTTCAGCGTCGGGATCTTCGCGGGATCGACCTTGAGCGGGTGCTCGTCGTTGGTGATCAGTCGAGGGCCCGATTTCTCGACGATCGTGATCGGCGCGATCTCGGCCTTGAACGCGCCCCCCTCGACCGCCCTGCGGGCGCGAGTCAGGGTCTCGATGGCGTAGGCGTCCTGGTCGGCGCGCGTGAACTGATAGGCTTCAGCCGTGGCCTCGCCGAAATCGCCCATCGAACGGCCGGTCTCATAGGCGTCCTCGAGCCCGTCCAGCATCATGTGGTCGAGAATGCGATCATGGCCCGCGCGATAGCCGCCGCGCGCCTTCATCAGCAGATAGGGCGCGTTGCTCATGCTCTCCATGCCGCCGGACACGACGACGTCGGCGGACCCGGCCTGGATGATGTCGTGCGCCAGCATGGTCGCCTTCATGCCGGAACCGCAGACCTTGTTGATCGTGGTGGCGCCGGTCGCGTCCGGCAGTCCGGCGCCGCGCGCGGCCTGCCGCGCCGGAGCCTGGCCCTGACCGGCGGGCAGCACGTTGCCCATGAAGATCTCCTGGACCGCATCGGGCGCGACCGTGGCGCGTTCGAGCGCGGACCGGATCACGTGCGCCCCAAGCTTGTGCCCGCTCAGCGGCGACAATTCGCCCATGAAACGCCCGAGCGGGGACCGTACGGCGGACAGGATGACGACGGGATCGGACGAGGCCATGGCAGGCTCCTTCAAGAAAATATTACGATCATCATATAATGATGTCCTGGAAAAGCAAACCCCGGCGGCCACGCTGAACTTGTCGTGAAGACGAAGCGAGACTGCCTGGGGTCTGCGGCAGCAATCTTGGAGAAACTTGCTACCGTTTCCTGTCGATGAACTGCTGCATCAGCCGTCTTGGCTCGTCGGTCAGGAACGATCGTCCGAAGGCGCCGATCGACACCTCGATCGAGTCCTTCAGCGGCAGGTCCTCCCATTGCCGCAGCAAGGCCTTCTGAGCCCGCAGCGCCTCGGGGCCACAGGCGAGCAGCGATGCAACGACCTTCTCGACCGCGAAGTCCAGTTCTCCTTCGGCTGCAACGGCATCGACGAGGCCCCAGGCCAATGCGGTCGGCGCGTCGATCGTCTCGGCCGTCATCAGCAGCCAGCGCGTGCGGCCCCAGCCGACCAGCCGCGGCAGCAGCGCGGCATGAATGACCGAGGGGATGCCGACGCGCACCTCTGGCATGCCGAATCGGGCGTCGTGTCCCGCGACCCGGATGTCGCAGGCGACCGCGACCTCCAGCCCGCCGCCGAGGCACCAGCCGGGCATCCGTGCGATCACGGGGGCGGGGAATCGCCGCACCGCCTCGCAGAGCCCGGCGAGCCGCGTGATGAACGCTTCCGCGGAGGCCTGGTCGAGCGTCGCCATTTCCTTGATGTCGGCGCCGCCGATCATGCTCTTCTCGCTCGCCCCCGCCAGCACGACGGCGCGGACGGTGTCATCGGAGGCGAGCGTCTGCAGAGCGGTCTGCAGGTCAAGGATCGCCGCAGATCCGAGAATGTTGAGCGCGCCGGCATTGCAGATCGCAAGCCGGACGACGCCGCGGCTGTCGCGACTCACGCCGCAGTGAGAATTGAGCATGTCCATGGCGGGCCTCATCGGGATTGTCGGACGGGAAAGCAGCGGGCCGGAATCGGATCAGCGTTCTTGATCCAGATCAACTCGAATTCATCAAATTCATGCGGCAAGCAGGGCGCAAAACTGCTATTGTATGACTACAGACATTCAATGGGACGGCAATGCGCTATTCTCCGGAACACAAGGCGGAAACCCACGCGCGAATCGTGCGCAAGGCCTCGGTGCGGCTGCGCGAGAAGGGCGCTCACGGCGTCGGCGTCGCCGACCTGATGAAGGAGGCCGGGCTGACTCATGGCGGATTCTACGCGCATTTCGAATCTCGCGAGGCGCTGGTCGTCGAGGCGTTCAGCTATGCGATCGACCGTTCGGTGGAGCGCTGGCGCAACCAGCTGGATGAACTTCCACCGCAGAAACGGCTGGCTGCGATCGTCGACGGCTACCTTTCGCCTGATCATCGCGACGATCCCGGTCACGGTTGTGCGATTCCCGCGCTCGGAGCGGAGATCGCGCGCGAGAGTGCGAAGACCCGCAAGGCCTTTGCGGCGAAGCTCGAAGAGCTGATCGACCTGTTCGCCGATTACATCGTCGACGTGCCACGCAAGGCCGCACGAAAGCGGGCGTCGGCGATGCTAGCGACGCTGATGGGGACGTTGGTCATGGCGCGTGTGACCGGCAGCGGCGAATTGTCCGATGAGATCCTGAACTCCGGGCGCGAGGTGGCTCTGGCAATCGGCAGCGGCTGCGGATCGGCCGCCAAGTCGCCGGCGCGGCCTCCGGTCAAGAAGCGCGTCAGCAAGTCGGCTGCAGGGAAGCGCTGAGCCGGCGGCCACGCTGGGACACGGGGTGTGGCCGCGGGTCTTCTCCGCGGAGCGAAGGGGCGGCATTTTCGCAGCGCCGGTCAGCGCTTAGACCCTTCCCAAACGGCGCAAAGACTGCAAGATGCCGGCCAAATCGGCACTGCTTACCCCTGCGGAGGATACCCCATGCGTTCAGTCGGTCATTTCATTGGTGGCAAAGAGGTCAAGGGCACGTCTGGTCGGACGGCCGATATCTTCGAGCCGATGACCGGTGACGTTCAGGCGAAGGTCGCACTCGCCTCCCGTGCGGAGCTGCGGGCCGCCGTGGAGAACGCCAAGGCGGCGCAGCCAGCCTGGGCGGCGACCAATCCCCAGCGCCGCGCACGCGTGATGATGAAATTCGTCGAGCTCGTCCAGCGTGACTATGACCAGCTCGCTGAGCTGCTCGCCCGCGAGCACGGCAAGACCGTTCCGGACGCCAAGGGCGACATCCAGCGCGGCCTGGAGGTCGCGGAGTTTGCCTGCGGCATCCCGCATCTGATGAAGGGCGAATATACCGAAGGTGCCGGCCCCGGCATCGACATCTATTCCATGCGCCAGCCGCTCGGTGTCGTTGCCGGCATCACGCCGTTCAATTTCCCGGCGATGATTCCGATGTGGAAGTTCGCGCCCGCCATCGCCTGCGGCAACGCCTTCATCCTGAAGCCGTCGGAGCGCGATCCGGGCGTGCCGATGAGGCTCGCGGAGCTGATGATCGAGGCCGGGCTGCCGGCCGGGATTCTCAACGTCGTCAACGGCGACAAGGAGGCGGTCGACGCCATCCTAGAGGATCCGGACATCATGGCGATCGGCTTTGTCGGCTCGTCGCCGATCGCGCAGTACATCTATGAGCGCGCGGCCGCGCACGGCAAGCGCTGCCAGTGCTTCGGCGGCGCCAAGAACCACGCCATCATCATGCCGGACGCCGATCTCGACCAGGCCGTCGACGCGCTGATCGGCGCCGGCTACGGCTCGGCCGGCGAGCGCTGCATGGCGGTGTCGGTCGCTGTGCCCGTCGGCAAGACCACGGCTGACCGGCTGATGGAGAAGCTGATCCCGCGCGTCGAGAGCCTGAAGATCGGCACCTCGATCGATCCGTCGGCCGATTTCGGCCCGCTGGTGACGCGCGAGGCGGTCGAGAAGGTCAAGGGCTACATCGATATCGGCATCAAGGAGGGCGCGACGCTCGCCGTCGACGGTCGCGGCTTCAAGATGCAGGGCTATGAGAACGGCTTCTATCTCGGCGGGTCGCTATTCGACAACGTCACCAAGGACATGCGGATCTACAAGGAAGAGATCTTCGGTCCGGTGCTGTCGGTCGTGCGTGCCAAGGATTACGCCGAAGCGCTGGCGCTGCCGTCGGAGCATGATTACGGCAATGGCGTCGCGATCTTCACCCGCGACGGCGACGCCGCGCGCGATTTTGCCGCCAAGGTCAATGTCGGCATGGTCGGCATCAACGTGCCGATCCCGGTGCCGATCGCCTATTACACCTTCGGCGGCTGGAAGAAGTCCGGCTTCGGCGATCTCAACCAGCATGGTCCGGATTCGATCCGCTTCTACACCAAGACCAAGACGGTGACCTCGCGCTGGCCGTCGGGCGTCAAGGAAGGCGCGGAGTTCTCGATCCCGCTGATGAAGTGATGTGCGTGGGGGCCTGCAAGGGCTCCCACGTTCGTCATTGCGAGGAGCGAAGCGACGAAGCAATCCAGACTGCCTCCGAGGAAAGATTCTGGATTGCTTCCGCCTACGCCAAGAGGCTTCGGCGGACACGTCGCGTCGCTCGCAATGACGGAGTGTGAAGAAGCGCCACGGCCAACATAACAAAGCCACGGAAACGCGGAGAACGGATGCAGTTCGCTCTCGACGAGGATCAGATCGCAGTGCGCGACATGGCGCGCGCCTTCGCGGCGGAGAAGATCGCGCCGCATGCGCTGCGCTGGGACGAGGAGAAGCATTTCCCGCTCGACGTGATGCGGGAAGCGGCTGGTCTCGGCATGGGCGGCATCTACATCCGCGACGACGTCGGTGGCTCGGGGCTGGGGCGTCTCGACGCGGCGCTGATCTTCGAGGCGCTGGCGACGGGATGTCCGACGGTGTCGGCCTTCATCTCGATCCACAACATGGCGTCGTGGATGATCGATACCTTCGGCAGCGAGGCGCAGCGCCAGGCCTATCTGCCGAGGCTCTGCACCATGGATCTGATCGCGAGCTACTGCCTGACCGAGCCGGGCGCCGGCTCGGATGCGGCGGCGCTGCGCACACGCGCGGTGCGCGACGGCGATGACTACGTGCTCAACGGTCAGAAGCAGTTCATCTCCGGGGCCGGCGCAACGGACATCCTCGTGGCGATGGTGCGCACGGGTGCTGACGGCCCCGGCGGCATCTCTACGCTGGTGATCGATGCCAAGACGCCCGGCGTGTCGTTCGGCGCCAACGAGCGCAAGATGGGCTGGAACGCGCAGCCGACCCGCGCCGTCATTTTCGAGAATGCCCGGGTGCCTGTCGCCAACCGGTTGGGCGAGGAGGGCATCGGCTTCAAGATCGCGATGGCCGGGCTCGACGGCGGCCGCCTCAACATCGCGGCTTGTTCGCTCGGCGGCGCGCAGGCGGCGCTCGACAAGACGCTGGCTTACACCAGGGAGAGGAAGGCGTTCGGCAAACGGCTCGACGAATTCCAGGCGCTGCAGTTCCGCATCGCCGACATGGCGATCGAGCTGGAAGCCGCCCGCACGTTCGTCTGGCGCGCCGCGGCCGCACTCGACCGCAAGGATGCTGACGCCACCATGCTGTGCGCGATGGCCAAGCGCTTCGGCACCGATGTCGGCTTCGAGGTCGCCAACCAGGCGCTGCAGCTGCACGGCGGCTACGGCTACTTGAGCGAGTACGGCATCGAGAAGATCGTGCGTGATCTGCGCGTGCACCAGATCCTGGAGGGCACCAACGAGATCATGCGGCTGATCGTATCGCGCAAGCTGATCGAGGGCGCGCGATGAGCGAGGCCGTGGAAGGCGACCTGATCGTCCGCCGCGAAGGTTCGGCCGGGATCATCCGCCTCAACCGTCCCAAGGCGATCAATGCGATGACGCTCGAAATGTCGATGGGCATCGACGCCGCGCTCGATCAGTTCGAGGCGGATCCTGCCGTCGCCGTCGTGGTGCTGGAAGGCGCCGGCGAGCGCGGGCTGTGCGCGGGCGGCGACATCCGCGGGCTCTACGAGAGCTCGAAGGCGAATGGCGATCTCGGCAAGGTATTCTGGCGCCAGGAATACATCATGAACGCGCGCATCGCGGCGTTCCCGAAGCCCTATGTCGCGTACATGGACGGGCTGGTGATGGGCGGCGGCGTCGGGCTGTCGGCGCATGGCCGCCACCGCATCGTGACCGAGAAGACGAAACTGGCGATGCCGGAAGTGGGCCTCGGCTTCTTTCCCGATGTCGGCGGCACTTGGTTGTTGTCGCGCGCGCCCGGCGAGCTCGGCGCCTATTTCGGCCTGACTGGGCAGACGATGAACGGGCCTGACGCGATTCACGCCCGCTTTGCCGACGCCGTGGTGCCGACCGAGGAGTGGCCGGCGCTGCGCGACGTTCTGACCAAGGTCGGGCCCGGCACGCTGTCAGTTGAGGTCGATCGGCTGATCGCGGGCTTCGCCACGAGCGATGCTGCGGGGCCGGTCGCCGCGCAGCAGGCGCGGATCGATGCATGGTTCGCCCATGACAGCATGCACGACATTTTCACCGCGCTTGAAAAGGATGGTTCGGAGCTGGCGCTTGCGACCCTGAAGACGCTGCGGGAGAAATCGCCACGCGGCATGGTCGTGACCTTGAAGCTGCTGCGACTGGCGCGAGGAGCGGTCTCGCTCGAAGCGTGCCTCGTGCGCGAATACCGCGCGGCGCTCGAAGTGTTCCGCAGCGACGATTTCCGCGAAGGCGTGCGTGCGGCGATCATCGACAAGGATCGTAGTCCCAGATGGTCGCCGCCGGACGTCGATCAGGTGACGCCCGAGATGCTGGCGCCGTATCTCGCTGAGATCGGCGCCGACGAGCTGACATTCCCGCAAAGCAGATAACAAGCACGTCGAGGGGAGACAACGAACCATGGCAACGATCGCATTCATCGGCCTCGGCAACATGGGTGGGCCGATGGCCGCCAATTTGATCAAGGCCGGCCACAAGGTGGTGGCGTTCGATCTGGTCGAGGCGTCGCGGGCGCAGGCCAAGGCTGACGGTGCTGACATTGCCGACAGCGCCGTCGCGGCAGTGAAGGGTGCGGATGCCGTCGTCACCATGCTGCCGGCCGGCAAGCATGTGCTGGCGGTCTGGACCGAGGTCGTGCCGGCAATGTCGAAGGGCGCGCTGATCATCGACTCCTCCACCATCGATGTGGAGAGCGCGCGCGCGGCGCATGCGCTGGCCGCGAAGCACGGCATTGCCGCTGTCGACGCGCCGGTGTCCGGCGGCACCGGCGGTGCCAAGGGCGCGACGCTCACCTTCATGTGCGGCGGCGAGGAGGGCGCGTTCGCCATGGCCAAGCCGATCCTGGAAAAGATGGGCAAGAAGATCGTGCATTGCGGCGGCGCCGGCGCCGGTCAGGCGGCCAAGATCTGCAACAACATGATCCTCGGCATTTCCATGATCGCGGTCAGCGAAGCCTTCGCGCTCGGTGAAAAGCTCGGCCTGTCGCATCAGGCGCTGTTCGACGTGGCCTCGACCTCGTCGGGCCAGTGCTGGTCGCTGACATCCTATTGCCCGGTGCCGGGACCGGTGCCGGCCTCGCCCGCCAACAACGACTACAAGCCCGGCTTCGCGACCGCGCTGATGCTGAAGGACCTGACGCTGTCGCAGGACGCGGCCAAGGCCGCAGGTGCTGCGACGCCGCTCGGCCAGCATGCCCAGGAGATCTACAAGGCGTTCGAGGCGGCCGGCCATGGCGGCGTCGATTTTTCGGGAATCATCCAGCACGTTCGGACACTTGCCGGGATCACCTGATGACGACATTCAAGGACGCACGCGCGTTTCTGCTCGCGCATCGCACCGACTACGATGCGGCGGTGAAAGGCTTTCGCTGGCCGGATGCCGTGCCGTTCAATTGGGCGCTCGACTGGTTCGATGCCGAGCTGGCCGCTGATCCCGACAGCCGCGACCGTGCCGCGCTGTGGATCTTCGATGCCGCGCACGATCGCCAGACCAAGCTGTCCTTCGCGGCGTTGTCGCGCCGCTCCAACCAGGTCGCCAACTTCCTGCGCGCGCAGGGGCTGAAGCGCGGCGACCATCTGCTGCTCTTGCTCGGCAACGTCGTGCCGCTGTGGGAGACGATGCTGGCGGCGATGAAGCTCGGGATCGTCGTGATCCCAGCGACCACGCTTCTGACCATCGACGAGCTGCGCGATCGTCTCGAGCGCGGCCGCGCCAGGGCAGTGGTCGTCACGCAGGACCAGGTCGCGAAATTCGCCAATCTCGGTGCTGATGGTCTGGTCCGCATCGTGGCGGGTGCACCGGCCACGCCCCCGGGCTGGCTGGCGTTCGAGCAGGCCGCCGATGCGCCCGAGGCGTTCACGCCGGACGGGCCGACCAAGCCCGACGACCCGATGCTGCTGTATTTCACCTCGGGTACGACCGCCAAGCCGAAGCTGGTGCGGCACAGCCATCGCAGCTATCCGGTCGGTCATCTCTCCACGATGTATTGGCTCGGCCTGCAGCCAGGCGACGTGCATCTCAACATCTCCTCGCCGGGCTGGGCCAAGCATGCCTGGAGCTGCTTCTTCTCGCCATGGAATGCCGGTGCGACCGTGTTCGTCGTCAACCAGCCGCGCTTCGATGCCAAGGGGCTGCTCGCGATCATCAAACGCTGCGGCGTGACGACCTTATGCGCGCCGCCTACGGTGTGGCGGCTGTTCATCCAGGAGCATCTCGCGGATTTCAAGATCGCGTTGCGCGAGGCCTGCGGCGCTGGCGAACCGCTCAATCCCGAGGTGATCGATCAGGTGCGCGCCGCCTGGGGCCTGACAATCCGCGACGGCTACGGCCAGACCGAGACCGCCGCGATCGTCGGCAACTCGCCGGGCCAGAAGCTGAAGATCGGCTCGATGGGACGGCCGCTGCCGGGTTATCGCGTCGAGGTCGCCGACATCGACGGTGGTCCGGCGAAGGAGGGCGAGATCACGCTCGCATTGTACGGCGAGCGTCCGGCCGGCCTGATGCAGGGCTATCAGGGCGACGACGGCAAGCTCTCGGGCGCCGATGGTGAGCGCTACCGCACCGGTGACGTCGTATTCCAGGACGAGGAGGGCTACCTCACCTTCGTCGGCCGCTCCGACGACGTGTTCAAATCGTCCGACTACCGCATCTCGCCGTTCGAGCTGGAGAGCGTGCTGCTGGAGCACGAAGCCGTCGCCGAAGCCGCCGTGGTGCCGAGCCCCGATCCCATACGCCTTGCGATCCCCAAGGCCTATGTGCTGCTCACATCAGGCGCAGAACGGTCTCGCGAGACAGCGCTGTCGATCTTCACGCATCTGCAGGCGCGCCTGGCGCCGTTCAAGCGCATCCGCCGGCTCGAGCTGGTCAGCGAGCTGCCGAAGACGATCTCCGGCAAGATCCGCCGCGTGCAGCTGCGCCGGCTGGAGCATGACGACAACCGCAGCGATGGCTTGCGCGGCGTCGAGTTTCGTGAAGAGGATTTTCCGGAGCTGCAGAAGGCGCGGCCGGGGCCGGAAGGCTAGAGCGGTGGTGGCACCGATCAGTGCTGAAGGATGATTGATGGTGTTGGAGAGAGACGAAGACGAATGAATCAGATCTGGAAGAAGCCTCCGATTTCGCTCCAAGCCTATCAGGCCATGGTCGGAGAGGAGATCGGCGTATCGTCGTGGCACGTGCTCGATCAGAAGCGGATCGACACCTATGCCGACGTGGTCGAGGATCACCAGTTCATCCATGTCGATCCCGAGCGGGCGAAGGCGACGCCGTTCGGCACCACCATCGCGCACGGCTTCCTGACGATGTCGCTGCTGTCAGTGATGTCCTACGAGGTGATGCCGGCGATCGAGGGTACGACGATGGGCGTGAACTACGGCTTCAACCGGCTACGCTTCCTGGCGCCGGTGAAATCCGGCAAGCGCGTGCGCGGACGCTTCGTTCTCACCGAGGCCACGCTGCGCAAGCCGAAGGAATTGCAATCGGTCACCAACGTGGCGGTCGAGATCGAAGGCGAGGACAAGCCCGCGTTGCTCGCCGACTGGATCGGCCTCATCTATCTCAGCTAACTCAATCGTCATCGCCGGGCTTGACCCGGCGATCCATCAAGACCGAGGGTTTCTCCAAGTTGATGGATGCCCGGGCCTTCGCCGCGCTGAAGGGGCTTCGGCCCCGCAGGCGGGTCAAGCCCGGGCATGACGACGAACAAACAGGAACGCAATTATGGCAATCAGATTTGACGGACGTGTCGCCATCGTCACCGGCGCAGGCAATGGTCTGGGACGCGCGCATGCGCTGGGGCTGGCGAGCCGCGGTGCCAAGGTCGTGGTCAATGATTTCGGCGGTGCGCGCGACGGCACCGGCGGCTCGATGACGGCGGCCGAGACCGTCGTTGAGGAGATCCGAAAGGCGGGCGGTACGGCGATCGCTGACGGTGCCGACGTCTCGAACTTCGAGCAGGTCACCGCGATGGTCGAGCGCGCCACCAAGGAGTGGGGCAGCGTCGATATCATGTGCGCCAATGCCGGCATCCTGCGCGACAAGTCGTTCGGCAAGATGGAAGTGGCCGATTTCGCCAAGGTGCTGGACGTGCATCTCGTCGGCAGCTTCTACTGCTGCAAGGCGGTGTGGAACGGCATGCGCGAGCGCAGCTACGGCCGCATCGTGCTGACGACGTCGTCATCCGGCCTGTTCGGCAATTTCGGCCAGGCCAATTATGGGGCCGCCAAGACCGGCATGGTCGGCCTGATGAACGTGCTGGCGGAGGAGGGGCGCAAGACCAACATCCGCGTCAACATCATCTCGCCGACGGCAGCGACGCGCATGACCGAGGAACTGCTGCCGCCGCAGGCGCTGCAGCTGATGCGGCCGGAATCGATCACGCCGGCGGTGGAGTATCTGCTCAGCGAGGACGCCCCGACCCGCACCATCATGGGCGCCGGTGCCGGCTCATTCGCGGTGATCAAGATTTTGGAGAGCGAGGGCATCAACCTGCCGCCGGAGGAGTGGACGCCGGACGCGATCGCTGCACATTTCGCCGAGATCAGCGACATGTCGAAGGCGAGGGCGCTGCAGGGCGCGTTCGAGCAGACGCAGAAATACGTCGGTCAGGCCGCAGCGCGCCTGGGGCTCAAGCTGTAAGTGCAAAGTCGGAAGACCCTCATGGTGAGGAGCACGGCAAAGCCGTGCGTCTCGAACCATGAGGCCGTGCACGGGCCTCATCCTTCGAGACGCGGCTTGCAGCCGCTCGTCAGGATGAGGGGCTAAGCCGATGCCTGGAGATGTCGTGTCGGACGCGACCAGCCGCCTTCACAAGAATGTCGCCATCATCGGAGCCGGGCCGGCTGGGCTGATGGCGGCCGAGGTGCTGGCCGAGGGCGGCACCGCCGTCACTGTCTACGACGCGATGCCGTCGGTGGCGCGCAAGTTCCTGATGGCCGGCCGCGGCGGGCTCAACCTCACCCACAGTGAGGAGTTGCCAGCATTCCTGTCGCGCTATCGCGAGGCGGCGGAATGGCTGGAGCCCGCGATCCGCGCGTTCCCGCCGCAGCGGCTGCGCGACTGGTGCGAGGCGCTGGGCGAGCCCACCTTCGTCGGCTCCTCCGGCCGCGTGTTTCCGGTGGCGATGAAAGCCTCGCCGCTGCTCCGGGCGTGGTTGCGCCGGCTTGCCACGCAGGGTGTCCGCTTCGAGCTGCGGCATCGCTGGATCGGATGGGACGGCGAGGCGCGGCTGACGTTCGAGACACCAGCTGGATTGCGTGCGATCACGGCCGATGCGACCGTGCTCGCGCTCGGCGGCGCCAGCTGGCCGCGGCTCGGCTCCGACGGCGGCTGGGCAGCACTTCTCGCCGCGAAGGGTCTCGCGATCGCGCCGCTGCGGCCGGCCAATTGCGGCTTCACCATCGCCTGGTCGGATATCTTCCGCGACCGCTTCGAGGGCCAGCCGCTGAAGGGCATCGCGCTGTCGTTCGGCGACCGCAGCGTGCGCGGCGAGGCCGTGATCACGCGCGACGGCATCGAAGGCGGCGCGGTCTATGCGCTGTCGGCCGAGCTGCGCGAGGCGATCGCGGCGACAGGCGAGGCGATCCTACACGTCGCGCTGCGGCCCGACCTTGCGGCCACTGAGCTGATCAGACGCCTGTCGGCGCCGCGCGGCAAGCAGTCGTTGTCCAACGTGCTGCGCAAGCTGGTGCAGCTGTCACCTGTGGCGACCGGGCTGTTGCAGGAGGCGGCGAAGGCGCAAGGCCTGGCGTTGTCATCGCTGCCGCCGGACCGCCTCGCGCCGCTGATCAATGCCGTACCGGTCAGGCTGACGGGCACCGCCGGACTGGCGCGCGCCATCTCCAGCGCCGGCGGCATCGCGCGCGATGAGCTCGACGCGGACTTCATGCTCAAGCGGCTGCCCGGCATATTCGCCGCCGGCGAAATGCTCGATTGGGAAGCGCCGACCGGCGGCTATCTGCTGCAGGCATCATTTGCGACCGGCGTGGCTGCGGGGAAGGGCGTGTTGAAGTGGCTTGCAGGGGGAACGGCAGGCAATGACTGACCAGCTTCCTGAGCCGTGGTATTGGATGACTGACGATCGGCTCCGCGCCACGTTCGAAGAAGAACTTACGCGCGAAGTTGGTCCCAATCATGCGCTGGCCAATCTGTCCCTCAGGATCGTCGCCCGACGCGATGACTGCGACGACGTTCTTGTTGCCCTCGACGGAGGCCGCGTGGCTCAAGTCCATTTGACGTGGACACGGCGCCGGGAGTTTGGCCCTCGCTGGCCCGAGGCCGTGATCTACGATTCCATGGATGATTGGCGGAACAGCTGCGGTGAGTAGCCAGGCCGACCGCCACAAACTCACCGTCATTCCGGGGCGTCCGCAAGGACGAGCCCGGAATCCATAACCACGATCGGGCGTATGGATTCCGGGCTCAGCCGCTGGCGCGGCTGCCCCGGAATGACGAGTAGAGAGAGTCTTGCCCTATCGCAGTTTGCGCCGCGACCGGCAGCGTGCCCACCATCCGCTCTTGCGTTAACCACGGTGGGCACGATGCGACGCGGCGTTGCCGCGTGCGCTTCTTTGCCCACCCTACTTGTTTGTCGTCATTGCGAGCGAAGCGACGCAATCCAGGGCGGCGTGCGTGACCCTGGATTGCTTCGGCGCAAGGGCCGCCTCGCAATGACGATGGAGAGAGCGCGGTCTACCGCAGCTTGCCCCGCGCGGCGACCGGCAGCGTGCCCAGAATCTCCTCGCCGCGGACCATCACGACCTCGTCCATCATGTTGACGACGACGCAGACGTGGTTGGGGACGATGCGGACGACGTCGCCGACATTGGGGCGGGTGTTGCTGCGCGACAGGTCGAGGAAGCCGTGCTCCTCGGCGAAGCGGGCGATCTTCGCTTCCGGGTGCTCCAGGATCAGGCCGTGGCCGTCGAGCCCGCCGGTGTCGGTGGTGAGCGTCTTCGAGCCGGCGTCGAGGATGCCGCGCTCGGGCGCGGCGCGGCTGACGACGGTCGAATAGATGTTCAGCGCACAGTCATCCCAGCTGGCGACGCCGGCGGCGACCTGCATGCGGTCGTTGTAGATGTAGGTGCCGGGCCGGTGCTCGGTGGCGCCCTTGAGCTTGCCGAGATTCTTCAGGTTGGGCGATCCGCCGGTCGAGACGATAGTGGGGTCCAGTCCCTCAGCGCGGACGCCGGCCAGCGCTTCGTCGTAGAACCGCTGCGCGTCGTCCCAGCCGGTCTCGGTCGGGTACATCATGAAGCCCGCGAAGCGCAGACCGTCCGATGCTGCGATCTGGCGCGCGAGCTGGATCGCCTCGGTCGGCGTCTCGACGCCGGCACGCTTGCGGCCCGTGTCGCATTCGACCACGACCGAGAGCGTGCGGCCCGATTGCTTCGCCGCCTGTGGCAGGCCGGCGATCACGGTGGCGTTGTCGGCGGCCACGGTCATGCCGGCCTTGGCCTGCAGCGCCGCGAGCCGCGCCATCTTCTCTTCGCCGATCAGATTGTAGCTGATCAGGATATCGGCGATGCCGGCATCCGCCATGATCTCGGCCTCGCCGATCTTCTGGCAGGTAATGCCTTGCGCGCCGGCCTCGATCTGCAGCTTCGCCAGCACCGGACTCTTGTGCGTCTTGATGTGCGGACGGTTGGCGACGCCGGCCGCCTCGCACTGTGCCTGGATGCGCGCGATGTTGCGCTCGACCCTGTCCATGTCGATGACGGCACACGGGGTGCCGTACTCCCTGGCGATCTTGGCGGCGAGCGGCGTGGTCATATCTGATGCTCCATGGTTGGTCGTGGCATCGCGCCATCAAGGTAGGGCGGGCAAAGCGAAGCGTGCCCACCGTCTTCTGTCGTGCAAGAACGCGGTGGGCACGTTGCAACGCGTTGTGCGCGCTGCGCCTTTGCCCGCCCTACGGGACCGCTCACGCGCCCTCGATCTCCTCACGCAGCATTTCGAGCTCCAGCCAGCGGTCTTCGGCGGCGGTGAGCTCGGCCTGCGCCGTGGCCAGCGCAAGCGAGGCGGCGTCGAATTTTTTGCGATCCTTGGCGTAGAGCGCGGGGTCGTCGAGCAGCTTCTGCTGTTTCGCGATCTCGGCCTGCAGCTTCTTGATGGTCTTGGGCAGCGTCTCCAGCGCGTGCTTCTCGTTGAAGGAGAGCTTGCGCTTCGGCGCGCTCGATGGTGAGGCGGCAGTCTTCGCCGGCTTCTTCTCGTCGGCTGCGGTCGCGGCTGCCATGGCATGCGCGCGCTTGAGATCGGCGCCGCGTTGCACCAGCATGTCGCTGTAGCCACCGGCATATTCCTGCCATTTGCCGTCGCCCTCCGGCACGATCACCGAAGTGACGACCCGGTCGAGGAAGTCGCGGTCATGGCTGATCAGGATGACGGTGCCTTCGTAGTCGCCGAGCATGTCCTCGAGCACATCGAGCGTATCGAGGTCGAGATCGTTGGTCGGCTCGTCCAGCACCAGCAGGTTCGATGGCTTGGCCAGCGCGCGCGCCAGCATCAGCCGGCCACGCTCGCCGCCGGAGAGCACCTCCAGCGGCGTGCGCATCTGCTCGCGCGCGAACAGGAAGTCCTCCATGTAGCCGACGACGTGTTTCGGCTTGCCGCCGACCATGACATGGTCGCCGCGCCCGCCGGTCAGCGCTTCCGCCAGCGTCGTCTTCGGATCGAGGCTTTCGCGATGCTGGTCGAGCGTCGCCATCTCCAGATTGACGCCCAACCGGATCATCCCTGAGTCCGGCGGCTCCGCGCCGGTCAGCAGATTGACCAGCGTGGTCTTGCCGGCGCCGTTGGGGCCGACGATGCCGATGCGATCGCCGCGCTGGATGCGGATGGAGAAATTGTCGACGATCTTGCGATCGCCGAACGCCTTCGATGCGCCCTTGGCCTCGATCACCAGCTTGCCGGACTTGTCGGCCTCGGCGGCAGCGAGGTTGGCGCTGCCGGCCGCGCCGCGATAGTCGCGGCGCTGCTGGCGCAGCGCGTGCAGGTTGGCGAGCCGCTTGACGTTGCGCTTGCGCCGGCCGGAGACGCCGTAGCGCAGCCAGTGCTCCTCGTTGACGATCTTACGGTCGAGCTTGTGCTGCTCGCGCTCTTCTTCCGCCAGCACCTCGTCACGCCACGCCTCGAAGCCGGCGAAGCCGCGGTCGATCTGCTTGATCTGGCCGCGGTCGAGCCAGGCGGTCGCGCGCGACAGATTGGTGAGGAAGCGGCGGTCATGGCTGATCAGCACCAGTGCACAGCGGCGGCCGTCGAGCTCGTTCTCCAGCCATTCGATGGTCGTCAGATCGAGATGGTTGGTCGGCTCGTCCAGCAGCAGGATGTCGGGGTTCGGGGCGAGCACGCGTGCCAGCGCAGCGCGGCGGGCCTCGCCGCCGGAGACATGCGCGGGATCCTCTTCGCCTGTGAGACCGAGCTGCTCGACGAGGTAGCGCGCCTGGTAATGATCGTCACCGGGGCCGAGGCCGGCCTCGACATAGGACAGCGTGGTGGCGTGGCCGGAGAAGTCCGGCTCCTGCGGCAGATAACGCACCGTCGCGCCGGGCTGCACGAAACGGGTGCCGCTGTCGGACTCGACCTGACCGGCGGCGATCTTCAGCAGCGTCGATTTGCCGGAGCCGTTGCGGCCGATCAGGCAGACGCGCTCGCCGGGCGAGACCGACAGCTCGACGCCGGACAGCAGCGGCGTGCCGCCGAACGTCAGGCGGATGTCTTTCAGTTGAATGAGCGGGGGCGCCATGATGCTAACTCTGTTGCTGCGCTTGTTGGTCGGCGCGCTGGCGCTGGCTGCGACGAATGGCCTGGTCGAGTGCGGACAGGAACGCCGAGCGGTCGCGCGGCGTGAAGCCGCGCGGCCCGCCCGTCACCTCGCCGGACGAGCGCAGGTCGGTCATCAGGTTGCGCACGGCCAGTGCCATTCCGATCGATTCCTCTGTGAACGCCTTGCCGTTGGGGGCAATGACGGCTGCGCCCAGCTTGACGCAGCGGCTCGCCAGCGGGATGTCCGACGTGATCACGATATCGCCCGTCCTGGCGCGCTCGGCGATCCAGTCGTCGGCGGCATCCATGCCCGAGCCGGCCGCGATGCGCTCGATCAGCGGGTCCTGCGGCACACGGATGAAATTGCCGGCGACCACGCTGACCGGCACGCCATGCCGGAGCGCGACCCGGTAGATCTCGTCCTTCACCGGACAGGCGTCGGCGTCGACATAGATTCTGATAGGGGCGAGTTCGGTGGTTTCGGTCGTCATCGGGCCATCTGTTCGAATGGCCGGTTGGTACCCTATCGCAAGCCAAATTGCGAGCCGAACGCGCCGCTTGCCAGGACCTTTCCGGCGGTTACCATCGCCCAAAATGGGCGAAACGGAGGTGTTCATGACGGGGTCGATCACGACCTATGCGGTCGAGGCGTTCAACACGGCCAAACAGTCCGAGAACAAGATGCATGACGACGGTGTGGCGCGCCGCTTCGGCTTCTCCGGTGGCCTCGTGCCCGGTGTCGAGGTGCTGGCTTATATGCTGCATCAGCCGGTGGCGCGCTGGGGCCGGGCGTTCCTCGAGCGCGGCCTGATCGAGGCGCGCTTCATCAAGCCGGTCTATGACGGCGAGATCGCCGAGGTCCGCGCGAGCGAGGCGGGCGATGGGCTCAGCCTCGAGGTGATGAGCAAAGGCGAGCTTTGCGCCACCGGTTCCGCGTCGCTGCCGGCGTCGGCGCCTGATGTCGCATTGGCGGAGTATCGCGATGTTCCGGCCGTCGGCGTGCGGCCGCCGGTTAGCGCGGAGTCGTTCGCGGTGGGCAGCTGGCTCGGCACCGCGCCCCGCGCGTGGCCGGGGCAGGCGGCCACGACCTATCTCGCCGAGATCCGCGAGTCCGATCCGATCTATGCCGGCGGGCGGCTCGGTCATCCCGGCATCCTGCAGCGGGTGATGAACCGGTTGCTCGTCGACAATGTCGTCCTCGGACCCTGGATTCACGTCGGCAGCCGGATGCAATTGCTGTCGGCGATCGAGGAGACCGACGAGATCACCGCGCGCGGCCGCGTGATCGCGAACTACGACAAGAAGGGCCATCGCTTTGTCGAGATCGACGCGCTGGTGGTGGCGAATGGCAGCCGCGCGCTGGCGCATTGTCATCATGTCGCAATCTACCAGCCGCGCGTGCAGGCGGCGGCGTAGCGGGTAGAACCGGTAAGAGGCACGTGGCATCCACAAAACAGCTGTCATGCTCCGCGAAGGCGGAGCATCCAGTACGCTGTGAACTCTCTGTTGATCACAGTCGCCTCGGCGTACTGGATCGTCCGCCTGCGCGGACGATGACAGTTGAGATTGGGGCACGCTGGTCGCCCCACACTCCCGTCATTGCTAGCGCAGCGAAGCAATCCAGAGTGTTGCCGCGGAGGCAGTCTGGATTGCTTCGCTGCGCTCGCAATGACGCCGTCTTTCGACAACTACTCGTCATGCCCGGGCATGTCCTGCCTGCGCGGCCGAAGCCGCTTCGGCGCGGCGAAGGCCCGGGCATCCACGTCTTTCCTCGCTCGGGGCTCGTGGATGGCCGGGTCAAGCCCGGCCATGACGAGAGAATTGCCGTGATGTGAGGCCGCGCTGTTCCGTGCAGCGCTGCACTGTCCGCACGCCGCACTGGTCCACGTTGACCAACTACGCCGCCCTGGTTGCCTTGCCGTCCTGGATCGCGCGCCAGAGCTTCTCGGTGGTCAGCGGCATGTCGAGATGCTTCACGCCGTAGTCCGACAACGCGTCGATCACGGCATTGATCACTGAGGCCATCGAGCCGGCGCAGCCGGCCTCGCCGCAGCCCTTGGTGCCCAGCGGATTGCTCTTGGCGGGCACCGGATGGTTGTCGACCGTCATCATCGGCACGTCGGAGGCGCGCGGCAGCGCGTAGTCCATCAGCGAGCCCGTGATCGGCTGGCCGCTCTCGTCGTAGCGCAGGTGCTCCATCAGCGCCTGGCCGATGCCCTGGGCGACGCCGCCATGCAGCTGGCCGGCGACGATCATCGGATTGATGACCGTACCGAAATCGTTGATGGCGGTATAGGCGACGATCTGCGCCACGCCGGTGTCCGGCTCGACCTCGACCTCGCAGACATGGCAGCCATTGGGGAAGGTCGACTCGGTCACGGTCGAGTTGTGGTCGACGTCGAGCGAGGCCGGCACGCCGTCGGGCATCTTGCCCTCGCGCATGCGGCGCGCCAGCTCCATGATGTCGATGCTGCGGTCGGTGCCCGCGATCGTGAACCGGCCGTTGTTGAACTCGATGTCGGCCTCTGACGCTTCGAGCAGATGCGCGGCGGCCTGCTTGCCCTTGGCGATCACGAGCTGCGAGGACTCGACGATGGCCTGGCCGGTCGCGGTGATCGAGCGCGAGCCGCCGGTGCCGTTGCCGAACCGCACCAGATCAGAGTCGCTCTGCTCCAGCCGGACCTTCTCGAAGGGCACGCCGAGCTCTGCCGACAGCACCTGCGCGAACGGCGTGGCATGGCCCTGGCCGTAATCGAGCGTGCCGGTCGTCAAGGTCACGCCGCCGTCGGCATCGAAGGTGATCTTACCGAGCTCGCCTGACGGCGGCGCGGTGACCTCGAGATAGGAGCCGACCGCGATGCCGCGCAGCTTGCCGGCCTTGCGGCTCTCGCGCTTGCGCTTGGCGAACCCGGCGTAATCCGAGACCTCCAGCGCCTTCTCGAAGACAGCGGCGAAATCGCCGGAATCATAGGTGACGCCCGACGCCGCCGGGAACGGCATCTGGCTCGGCTTGATGAAGTTGCGCTTGCGGATCGTCAGCCGGTCGATGCCCATCTCGCGCGCGGCGGTGTCGATCAGCCGCTCCATGAAATAGTTGGCCTCGGGGCGGCCGGCACCGCGATAGGCGCCCATCAGGGTAACGTTGGTCAACACGGTCTTGATATCGACGCCGAGCAGCGGCGTCTTGTAGACGCTGGCGAGATTCTTGCCGGTGTTGAGCGACAGCGGCAGCGGCGCCACGCCCATGATGTAGGCGCCGAGATTGCCGTAGCCGGAGAGATGCACGGCGAGGAACTTGCCGTCGGCGGCGAGCGCCAGCTCGCCATGGATGATCTGGTCGCGGCCCTGGCTGTCGGACAGGAAGCTCGTGGTGCGCTCGTCGCGCCACTTCACGGGCCGGCCGAGCTGCTTCGCGGCATGCAGGATGCAGACATATTCGGGATAGGAGACGTTCTTCATCCCGAACGAGCCGCCGACATTGGTGGTGAGGATGCGGACCTTCTCCGGCGCGACGTTGAGGATCTTGGCGAGCGTCGCCTTGTTCCCCGAAACGCCCTGCGTCGGCACCTGCAGGGTGAAGCGCTCGGTCTTGCCGTCGAACGCGGCGAGCGCCACGCGCGGCTCCATCGACACCACGGCGACGCGGGTGTTGACGATGTCGAGCTTGGTCACGTGTGCGGCCTTGGCGAAGGCCTCCTCGATCCTGGCGGCGTCGCCATAATGATAGTCGAGCGCGACGTTGTTCGGGATGTGATCATAGAGCTGGGGCGCGCCCGGCTTGGCCGCTTCCTCCGCATTGGTCACCGCGGGCAGGGGCTCGATGTCGAGCTCGACCGCCTCCGCGGCGTCACGGGCCTGAGCGAGGGTCTCCGCCACCACGAAGGCGACGGGGTCGCCGACGAAACGCACCTTGTCGCTGGTGAGCGCGGCGCGGTTGGTCTGCAGCAGCGGCGAGCCGTCCCGGCCCTTCAGCGGCAGGCCGCAAGTGAAGGGGCCGTAATTGGCGCCGGCGAGGTCGGCGCCGGTCCACACCCCGAGCACGCCCGGCATCGTCTTGGCCGCACTGGTGTCGATCCCCTTGATGACGCCGTGGGCGTGGCTGGAGCGCACGATCCAGGCATGAGCCTGGCCGGGCAGGTTGACATCGTCGGTATATTTGCCGTGACCGCGGACCAGCGTGTCATCCTCTTTGCGCCGGACCGGCTGCCCGACGCCGTATTTCTGCAGCGCGATCGCGTTTTCGAGGGCCGGGGAGGTGTGATCTTGCATGGATTGAGGATCCGGAAGCTGGATTGGTCGCAAATGCGGGCTGTTCCCAGATAGTGCAGCGCCCGCGGCCGGACAACGGTTGATTAGGAATGGTGCATCACGCCTGACGGAGGGGCTGTTGCGCCGGCGCTATCCACTGATAATGTCTCATGAAAGAGAACTTCCATCTGGGCCGGTTCGGCCAGCGGAAAGACATTTGAATGATCAATGACACGCGGCTGCGGGAGAGTCCGACGCCGCGCGGGAACCTGGAGCCCGGCTTGCGTCCGGGTCTGGACGTCGCGACGCCTTCCTGCGCCAGCAATGGCAGCAGCGTCTACGCGGCACTGGACCTCGGAACCAACAATTGCCGGCTCCTGATCGCCTGTCCCTCTGGCGACAGTTTCCGCGTGGTCGACTCCTTCTCGCGCATCGTCCGGCTGGGCGAGGGCATCTCGACCACCGGCTGCATCAGCGATGCGGCGATGGATCGCGCCATCGCCGCCCTCAGCATCTGCCGGGACAAGATCCAGTCGAAGAAGGCGCGGCGGTTGCGCCTGATCGCGACCGAGGCCTGCCGCGCCGCCTCCAATGCCGAGGGGTTCCGCAGCCGGGTGGCGGCCGAGACCGGCATCGAGCTCGAGGTGATCGACCGCGAGACCGAGGCGGCGCTGGCTGTCAAAGGCTGCTCGCCGCTGCTCGATCCGGTCGGGCGAGGCGCCATCCTGTTCGACATCGGCGGTGGTTCCAGCGAGTTGGTCCGGATCGAACGTAATCCGGCCGATCGCACCGCCGAACCGCGGATCAAGGCCTGGATGTCGATTCCGCTCGGGGTCGTCACCCTGGCCGAGCGCTTCGGCGGCCGTGACGTCACGCCGGAGGTCTATGCCGGCATGGTCGAAGCGGTGGCCGGGCACGTCGGCCCGTTCGCGGCCGAGCATGGCGGCGATCTCGGCGGCATGCATCTGCTCGGCACATCCGGCACGGTGACGACGCTCGCCGGCATTCATCTCAATCTGGCCCGCTATGACCGTCGCCGGGTCGACGGCATCTGGATCAACGACGCCGACATCACCGCGACCATCGCGCGGCTGCTGGCGATGAGCTATCAGCAGCGGGCCGAGAACAACTGCATCAGCATCGACCGGGCTGACCTCGTGCTCGCGGGCTGCGCCATCCTCGATGCGATCCGCCAGGCGTTCCCGCTGCCGCGGCTGCGCGTCGCCGACCGCGGCCTGCGCGAGGGCATGCTGGTCGAGATGATGCGCGAGGACGGCGCGCTCAGGACAGCGTAGCGTCTTCACCCTCCCCTGGAGGGGGAGGGGCGGCTCACATTGAGCGAAGCGAGATGTGAGACGGGGTGGGGTGAGTCACACGGGCAGTCTTGCCGTGGCTTCACCCCACCCCGATCGCTCGCTTCGCTCCCGATCGACCCTCCCCCTCCAGGGGAGGGTGGACGTCCAATCTGCTGTTGTCGCCTCGCGGATCGTTCGGTCCCGTCGACGCAGCACAGGTCACGATACAGAGACCCACATGGCAAAAGACACCACCGGCCGCATGCATGTGCAGGTCAAGACAGGGGGCAAGCGCAAGCTGTCCTCCAAGCTCTGGCTGGAGCGCCAGCTCAACGATCCCTATGTCGCGCAAGCCAAGCGCGACGGCTATCGCTCGCGCGCGGCCTACAAGCTGATCGAGATCGACGACAAATACCGTCTGCTCAAGCCCGGCATGACCGTTGTCGATCTCGGCGCGGCGCCCGGCGGCTGGAGCCAGATCGCAGGCAGGCGCGTCGGCGCCGAGGCGGGGAAGGGCCGGGTGATCGCGATCGACCTCCTGGAGATGGGCGAGATCCCCGGCGTCACCTTCACGCAGCTCGATTTCCACGCCCAGGATGCGCCGGAGAAGCTGACGGCGATGATCGGCGGCCGTGCCGATGTCGTGATGTCGGACATGGCGGCCAACACCACCGGCCACCGCAAGACCGACCAGCTGCGCATCGTCGGCCTGGTCGAGCTCGCCGCGCATTTCGCCAGCGAGGTGCTGAAGCCGGGCGGCAGCTTTCTCGCCAAGACGTTCCAGAGCGGTGCGGACGCCGACCTGATGACCCAGCTCAAGCGCGATTTCGCCACCGTGCGTCACGTCAAGCCGGCGTCGAGCCGCCAGGATTCGTCGGAACGCTACGTGCTGGCGATGGGCTTTCGGGGCGAGGACGCCGAGGTGTTGTAACGGCGTCATTGCGACCGGTCCGCCCGGGCGGTACAGACCTGAAGCAAGACGCAAATACGATCTGAGTCTTGCTGAATCTTGGCGCCCGTCCGGCGCCGGCGAGATGAGGTTCCGGAGGTTCTGATGCGTGTCCTGGCCTGGAGCGCTCTCGCGCTCACCCTGATGGTGGTTCCGGCTCACGCCCAGACCTACGATCCGCGCTATCCCGTGTGCATGAAGCTCTATGCCGGTCCGCTCGACGGCGGCGAGTGGATCGATTGCAGCTTCACGTCGCTGCCGCAATGCCGCGCGACGGCGTCGGGCCGGCCGGCTGTCTGCGATCTCAATCCGTTCTTCGCGCCGCCGCCGCCGCGCCGCGCGCATCGGCGGCATGGCTGAAACATTTCATGACGGTACGGCCGTTGCCGCGCCGCAATCGAACTGAAGATTCGAGACCTCGTATCAATCGGGCTTCCGAGATGCCGCATCGTTTCATCGTTTCGATCGTGATGCTCCTGCTGCTGGTGCCCGCAATCGCTTTTGCCGCGCCCACGCATAAGCGCAAGCCACCGCGCTGGCAGGGCTACGGCTTCCTGCCCGGCTACAAGCAGCCGCCCAACAACAGCCTGCCGCTCTATGCCGACAAGGAGGCCATGCGCAACGGGCCCCGCGGCAGCCGGCGCAACTGGTACATCGACGGCACGCCGAAATATCTCCTCTATAACGGCGAGTGGCATTATTTCGGCCAGCCCGGCTTCTATCGCGGCCATTACAATGGCGGCAGCTTCGGCCCGTGCTGGACGCGGACGCCGGTTGGCGCGGTCTGGACCTGCGGATAGGCCTCTGAGACCGCAATCGGCTGCACCGGTCGAGCGCATGTGGGGTGCGCTCTCCTGTCGCATGCGGATGCCTTGAACGCACCCTCTGCAGCTGTAGGCTTTTGGCGTGTCTTGAGAATTCGAGAGCGGACCCGGCCGCCACGCGCCTGTTCTGTGTCCGCACAGGACACGCCGTCGTGCTAGCTGGCCACTTTCGAGGGGCAGGACAGTCACAAGACAAGAAACGTGAGCCGCTTGCCGGCTGTGGAGGGGTCCCTTGAATTCGTTCCGTGCGCGCCTGTTCGGCGCAGCCATCGTGTTGACGTCGCTGGCCGGTGGTCCGGCCATTGCCCAGCAGCTCGAGCTCAAGGTGATGGCGCCGGCCGCGCCCGGCGGCGGCTGGGATCAGACCGCGCGGGCCATGCAGCAGGCCTTCGTCGCCTCCGGTGTGGCGCGCAGCGTCCAGGTCACCAACGTCGCCGGCGCCGGCGGCACCGTCGGCATCGCGCAGTTTGTCAATGGCGCCAAGGGCGACGGCAATCAGCTGATGGTCAACGGCTTCGTCATGGTCGGCGCGCTCGCCATGAACAAGTCGCCGGTGACCTTGGAGCAGGTCACGCCGATCGCGCGGCTCACCGAGGAGATCCAGGTCATCGTCGTGCCGGCCGCTTCGCCGATCAAGACCGCGCAGGATCTCGCGGCTGCGCTGAAGGCCGACATCGCCAAGGTGACGTTTGCGGGCGGCTCGGCCGGCGGCGTCGACCATGTGATGGCGGCGCTGTTCGCCGGCACCGTCGGTGCCGACGCCAAGAAGGTCAACTACATCCCGTTCTCGGGCGGTGGCGAGTCGCTGGCCGCCATCCTCGGTGGCAAGGTCACCGCGGGCATTTCCGGCCTGTCCGAATATGACGGGCAGATCAAGAGCGGCAAGCTGCGCGCGATCGGCGTGTCCTCGGAGAACCGCATTCCCGGCGTCGACATCCCGACCTTCAAGGAGCAGGGCATCGATCTCGTGCTCGCCAACTGGCGCTCGGTCATGGCCCCCCCGGGCATCACTGCGGAGCAGCGCAAGACGCTCAGCGACGCGGTCGAGAAGATGGTGAAGTCGGACGCGTGGCGCGACATCCTCAAGCAGAAGGGCTGGGACGACGCCTATCTGCCCGGCGACGCTTTCTCCGACTTCCTGAAGAAGGAGAACGTCCGCGTCACCGACGTGCTGAAGTCGGTCGGCCTCGTCAAGTCATGACACCGGACAGCGCTGGCACCGAGACTCCTGCCTCGGGAGGCGTCGACAAGGCCGGCATCGTCATCGCGGCGCTGCTGGCGGCGGTCGCGCTGGTGCTGGTCTATGACGCCAACCAGATCCCGGCGACGACGATGTACGGCATGGGCCCGCAGGTCATGCCGGTCGTGATCGCGATCGGGCTCGGCATTCTTGCACTGGCCAATCTGATCGATGCCGTCAGAGGCAACCTGCCCCCGCGCGAGAGCGCCGATCCGATGGCGGTGCTGCTGATCCTCGCTGGCCTTGCGCTCTTGATCATGATCATCGGTTTCGGTGGCGGTTTCATTCTGGCCACCACCACTTTGTTCGTGACGACATCGGCCGCGTTCGGGAGGCGCGCCTACGTCACCGATCTCATCATCGGCGCCGTGCTGACGACCGCGATCTATCTCGCTTTCGATCGCCTCCTGACCCTGAGCCTTCCCGCCGGTCCTCTCGAAAGACTGCTCTGATGGACACCTTTGTCGCGCTCGCGCATGGGATGGCGATCGCCGTCCAGCCCATGAACCTGCTCTATGCGCTGATCGGCGTGTTCCTCGGCACCGCGGTCGGCGTGCTGCCGGGCATCGGGCCCGCGCTCACCGTCGCGCTGCTGCTGCCGGTCACCTACAAGCTCGATCCCGGCGGCTCGCTGATCATGTTCGCGGGCATCTACTATGGCGGCATGTATGGCGGGTCGACTACGGCGATCCTGATCAACACCCCCGGCGAGAGCGCCTCGATGGCGACCGCCCTGGAGGGCAACAAGATGGCCAAGGCCGGCCGCGGCGGCCCGGCGCTGGCGACCTCGGCGATCGGCTCCTTCGTCGCCGGCACCATCGCCACCATCGGCCTTGCATTCCTGTCGCCGTACCTCGTCGACATCGCCGTGCGCTTCGGGCCGGAAGATTACTTCGCGCTGATGTGCGTCGCCTTCGTCACGGTGTCCGCGACGTTCGGCGATTCACCCGTGCGCGGGCTCACCAGCCTGTTCATCGGACTGACGCTCGGGCTCATCGGCATCGACAAGCTCACTGGGCAGGCGCGGCTTGCCTTCGGCGTGCCGGAACTGCTCGACGGCGTCGAGGTGACGACCTTGGCGGTCGGCCTGTTCGCGGTCGGCGAGGCGCTCTACGTCGCCTCGCGCCGCCACCACACCGAGGAGAAGATCGAGGCCATCAAAGGCTCGCTGTGGATGACGCGCGAGGACTGGAAGCGGTCGTGGAAACCGTGGCTGCGCGGCACGTTGCTCGGCTTTCCAATCGGCGCGCTGCCGGCGGGCGGCGCCGAGATTCCGACCTTCCTGTCCTATTCGACGGAGCGGCGGCTGACGAAATATCCGGAGCAGTTCGGCAAGGGCGCGATCGAGGGTGTCGCCGGGCCCGAAGCCGCCAACAACGCCTCTGCCGCGGGCACCTTGGTGCCGTTGCTGACGCTTGGCCTGCCGACATCGGCAACGGCCGCGATGATGCTCGCCGGCTTCCAGCAATACGGCCTCAATCCGGGACCGCTGCTGTTCGCCGAACGTCCGGATCTGGTCTGGGGCCTGATCGCGAGCCTGTTCATCGCCAACACGATGCTGCTGGTGCTCAACCTGCCGCTGGTCGGCCTGTGGGTGAAGCTGCTCGCGATCCCGACGCCCTGGCTCTACGCCGGCATCCTCGTGTTCGCGACCATGGGCACCATCGCGGCGAAACCGTCTGTCGTCGAGCTCTCGATGCTGGCCGGTTTCGGCGTGCTCGGCTTCCTGATGCGCCGCTTTGATTTTCCCATTGCGCCGGTCGTGGTCGGCTTGATCCTCGGACCGATCGCGGAGAGCCAGCTGCGGCGCGCGCTCGCGATCAGTCTCGGCGATCCCATGACGCTGTTGCAATCCCCGATCTCCGCGACGCTCCTGGCCGTTGCGCTGATTGCGCTGATCGCCCCGTTCGTGTTGAAAGGGCTCGGCCGCTTCAAGGCGAACGAGGATTGACGGCGCAGCTCGCGGATGAGCCGTCTGCCGCGCCGCGTCAGAGGGATGATCCGATGAGTTGGCGCGCTGCCGTCGCCGTTACTCTGGCATTGTTGGCGAGCGGTCGTCCGGCGGCTGCGGGTTCAGTCGAGGAGCGGCCGTTCTGCGACGGTCTGGCGCGGGCTGTCGCCGTGCCGCTTCGCGTGGCCGACGCGGTCTTTCTCCGCAGCTATGAACCTGCGGCCGACGAACGCCGCCTGCCGGCGCCGCTGGCGACGACCGCCTTCGTCTATGACAACGCGCTCGTCGCGATCGCGCTGGTCGCCTGCGGTCGGGTGACCGAGGCAAGAGCGATCGGAGAGGCCTTGGTTCTTGCCGCCTCGCGCGATCGCACCTTTACCGACGGGCGCATCCGCAATGCCTACCGCGCCGGACCGATCTATGATGAGGCGCCGCTGCTGCCGGGCTGGTGGGACGATCGCGCCGGGCTGTGGGCCGAGGATGCTGCGCAGGACGGCAGCTCGACCGGCAATGTCGCCTGGGCGGCCCTCGCTTTGCTGACGCTGCACCAGGCGACCGGTGAGCAGACGTTTCTGTCCGCCGCGCGGCGCGCGATGGACTGGGTGATGACCACCACGTCCTGCGGACCCGACGGCTACTGTGGAGGAGTCCACGGCTACGATCCGCAGCAGGTCCGGCTGACCTGGTCGTCCACCGAGCACAATGTCGACGTCTACGCGGTGTCGCGCTGGTTGTTTCGCTTGACCGGCGAGGCGCGTTACGACGACGCCGCGAAACGGGCGCGACGGCTGCTCGATCGCGCCTTTCGCGGCGATCATTTCAGCCTCGGCACCAAGCCCGATGGCAGCCCCGCGGATGACAGCCTGCTTGCGCTCGATGTCCAGCTCTGGCCGTGGATGGCGGTGCCCGATGCGCCGCGCGCCTGGCGTGATGCGCTCGGCTTCGCACAGGCGCATCTCGCCGTCGATGGCGGCTTCGACTTCAATGGCGACCGCGACGGCGTCTGGGTCGAGGGCACGGCGCAGGCGGCCATGGCCTATCGGCTCGTCGGCGATCGTGCGATGCATGAGCGCCTGATGAAGGGGATGCGCGCCGATCAGGTCGGATCCGGGCTGCTCAACGCCACGCGCAGCCGGCGTGTGACGACGGGCCTGTCGATCGATCCGACCGGCACCACGCCCGACTTCTTCTACTATCGGCGGCCTCACCTTGGCGCGACGGCCTGGGCGGCGCTGGCCGAAACTGGATGGAATCCGTTTATCGGCGCTGTAGTCCCCTGACGTCCACGCTCCCGTCCGGGGATTGCGTGCGATCGGCTGCGGAGGCGCTCCAATCGCAGCGGATCCGGAATGCGAGCTGTGCGCCGAGCGCGCTCTTGCGAACGAAGCTATTTGTCCGCTGCGGCAGAACCGGTGTGGCCGCAGTACGCCGGAACCAAGCTTCTCGAAGAGTTGAAAAAAAATCGGCGGACGTCGTCACGCGGAGCGCGTAGCTTTACGGAGAAAGCGCTGCGCGGTGGCTCGAGGGTCGTCATGATCAATCTCAATCGACGCAATGTCTTGGTTGGAATGGGAGCGGCGCTGTTGACGGGAAACCCGTCACACGCCGAAGTTTCTGCGTCGGATATTGCGCAGCGCCTCGCCGAGGCCGAGCAGGCGGGCCGCGTGTTTGGTCTCCATGCGCTTCTGGCGAGCCAGGGTGGCCGGCTCGTGTTCGAGCATTATGGCAAGGGTGAAGATTGGGCGCGTGGCCGGCCGCTCGGTACGGTCGCGTTCGCGCCCGACGTGTTGCACGACCTGCGCTCGGTGTCGAAGAGTGTGGTCGGGCTGGCCTACGGGATTGCGCTGGCCGAGGGGCGGGTGCCTCCGCCCGAGGCCAGTCTCTATGCGCAGTTTCCCGAATATTCCGATCTCGCCGGTCAACCCGGGCGTGACCGGCTGACAATCCACAATGTGCTCAGCATGACGCTTGGATTGCAATGGGATGAAAGCACCGTTCCCTATGGCAATCCGGCCAACAGCGAGGACGCGATGGATGCCGCGCCCGACCGCTTCCGTTTCATTCTGGACCGGCCGATCGTCGCCGAGCCGGGGGCAAGGTGGATCTATTGCGGCGGCGCCACCGCGCTGCTCGGACAGTTGATCGCCAAAGGAACTGGCGATGATCTGCCTACATATTGTCAGCGTGTCCTGTTTGGTCCGCTGCAGTTTGGCGGGTTCGAGTGGCATCGCGACAGGCGCGGCGATCCCATTGCCGCCTCCGGTCTCAGATTGTTGCCGCCCGATCTCGTCAAGATCGGGCGGCTCATGCAGGCCGGTGGCCGCTGGGACGGACGTCAGATCGTGCCGGCGGAATGGGTCAAGCGCATCACGACGCCTGTTGTGACGATCGACCGTGAACGGTCCTATGGCTATCAATGGTATATGGGCGACATCGCGGCGGGCGCGTCATCGGATCACTGGTTCGGCGGCAATGGCTGGGGAGGGCAGCGCCTCTACGTATTCCCCAGCCACGACCTCGCCGTCGTGATCCACTGTGGCAATTACGGAAAACCGGGGCGCGAGCAGCAGCGCGTCGTCGCGGCAATCATGGCTGAGGTTGTGCTGCCGAGCTTCGTGTCCCGGACCTGACGTCTGCTTCCGGGCGGAGAGGCCGCCGCACGTCGACGTCGAGGCTGGCGATGTCGCGCTGGCGACTCGCCGCGACAATGGCGCGAGGACAGGTTGGCCGGCCAACTACCCGAGCCGCTGATCCCGCGCATCCTGCGTGGTCTCGCTCGCGGTCTTGGTCGCCGCCTTTTCCTTGCCCTTCTCGGCGCCCTTGCGGCTTGCGATCGCCGCGACCTTGCGGCCCGAGATCTCGCTGCCGGCATCGTCCGGCATCTGCCAGAAGAAGATCGAGGACAGCGCCGAGGTGATGGCGACGACGATGAAGGCCGGCGCGAAGGAGGAGGCGGTGATCTGGCTCGCCTGATGCATCCACATCGTGGTCTCGACCGAGAATGCGCCGACCGCGACACCGGCCGAGATCGCGAGCTGCTGGTTGACGCTGGTGAGCGTCGTGGCGCGGCTCATCTGCGCCGTCTCGACTTCGGCATAGGCGACGGTGTTGATCGCGGTGAACTGCAGCGAGCGGAAGAAGCCGCCGACGACCAGGATGATCAGGATCAGCATCAGCGGCGTCGCCGGCGTGAACAGCGCGCAGGCCGCGAGGAAGACCGAGCTGACCACGGCATTCACGGTCATCAGATAGCGGAAGCCGAAGGCGCGGATGATGCGCGCCGCCAGCGCCTTCATGCCCATCGCACCGGCCGAGGAGCCGAAGGTGACGAGGCCGGACTGGAACGGCGACAGGCCGAAGCCGATCTGCATCAACAGCGGCAGCAGGAACGGCAGCGCGCCGATGCCGAGCCGGAACATGAAGCCGCCGACGATCGAGGCGCGCAAGGTCGGCAGCCGCAGCAGCGAGAAATCCAGCACCGGCGAGTTGGTGCGGCGGGAGTGCCGGACGTAGAGCGTCATCGCGATGGCGCCGATCGCGACCAGGCTCGCGACGACCGACCACGGCAGCAGGTTCAGGCCGGCGACGGAGAGCCCGAAGGCGAGCCCGGCAAGGCCGATGCCCGCGAGCACCATTCCATACAAGTCGAATGGTTCGGGATTGTCGCTCTTGATCGGATCGATGAAGCGCAACGCCATCACGATGCCGACGATGCCGATCGGGATGTTGATCAGGAAGATCCAGTGCCAGGAGAAATAGGTGGTGATGAAGCCGCCGACCGGCGGCCCGATCACCGGGCCGATCAGCGCCGGGATCGTGACCCAGGCCATCGCGCCGACCAGCGCGCTCTTGTCGACCGAGCGCAACAGCACGAGCCGGCCCACCGGCGTCATCATCGCCCCGCCCATGCCCTGCAGGATACGGGCGAACACGAAGTTCTCGACCGAATTGGCGAGCGCGCACCCGATCGAGCCGATCATGAACACGAAGACGGCACTGGAGAACACCCGCCGCGCGCCGAACCGGTCGGCGGTCCAGCCGCTCGCGGGGATGAATACCGCCAGCGACAGCAGGTAGGAGGTGATGGCGAGCTTCAGGGTCAGCGGGCTGGTGCCGATGTCGCGGGCGATCGCCGGCAGCGAGGTGGCGATGACCGTGGAATCCATGTTCTCCATGAACAGGGCGGTGGCGACGATCAGCGGAATGACGCGTTGCTTGTTCATACGGGTGTCGGTGGGGGAGGGGCAGGACAGGCGGGCGCTGCGGCTTTATCACCCTGCGCTTGCGCAGGCCATTGCACTGGCCGCATGGCCGCCTAAATCCTGCGCGACGCTGCGGCGTTCCGTTTGGAGACGTGCCGGATGATCTACCTGCTTGCCGCATTGGTGCCGCCGCTGGGGCTGCTGTTCAACGGCCAGCCGTTTGCGGCCATCTTCAACCTGCTGCTATCAGTGGTCTGCATCATTCTTGGCTTGTTCTTCCACTTTCTCCTGCTGGTGCCGTCGGCGCATGCCCTGATCGCGGTGCACATGCGGCGAGAGGACCGCCGGCACCGCGAGGTGGTCGATGCGATCAGGCGCTACGGGCCGCCGCCGAGCGCCTGGCGCTGAGGACGCGCCAGCCTCGCGGCGCGGAATTTCTGCTCCGGAATCGGGTCGTCCGCGATCTTTTGTTACGCCTGCCGCGCGATTGACGCCGTGCGGCGGCCGTCCTTCGCCATCGCGGGATGACGGCGCGAGGGCCCTTTGATTCGTCACAGGCCCATGCTATCGACCCGCGTCAACCCCCTCCGATGGGCACCGATTCGACGGCGAGGCATGGTCTCGACGGCGGCGCCGCTCATCCGTATCAGCATCGCGGCCGTTTACGTCCGCAGACAAGGAGTTGACGATGGCGACCGTGCAGAGTCTTCGCGAAGCCTTTACCTTCGACGACGTGCTCTTGAAGCCGGGCCTGTCGGATGTCTTGCCGTCCGAGGTCGACATCCGCTCCCGCGTGACCCGCGAGATCCCGCTCAACATTCCGATCATGGCCTCCGCCATGGATACCGTCACCGAGGCGCGCATGGCGATCGCCATGGCGCAGGCCGGCGGTGTCGGGGTCATCCACCGCAATTTCGATCCCGACGGCCAGGCGGCCCAGGTGCGCCAGGTCAAGAAGTTCGAGTCGGGCATGGTGGTCAACCCGCTGACCATCGCGCCGGAGGCGACGCTGGCCGACGCGATGGCGCTGATGAAGGATTACGGCTTCTCCGGCATTCCGGTGGTGACCGGCGGCGGCAAGGGGATCCCCGGCAAGCTGGTCGGCATCCTCACCAACCGCGACGTGCGCTTCGCCACCGATCCGCGCCAGAAGATCTCCGAGCTGATGACGCATGAGAACCTCGTCACGGTGCGCGAGGGCGTCGGCCAGGACGAGGCCAAGAAGATCCTGCACAAGCACCGCATCGAGAAGCTGCTGGTCGTCGACGAGCACTATCGCTGCGTCGGCCTGATCACCGTCAAGGACATGGAGAAGGCGGTCGCCCATCCGCTCGCCTGCAAGGACGGCCAGGGCCGCCTGCGCGTGGCGGCTGCGACCACCGTCGGCGAGGGCGGCTTCGAGCGCACCGAGAAGCTGATCGAGGCCGGCGTCGATCTCATCGTGGTCGACACCGCGCATGGCCATTCCGCGCGCGTGCTCGAGGCGGTCAACCGCATCAAGCGGATCTCCAACGCCGTGCAGGTCATCGCCGGCAACATCGCCACCCGTGACGGCGCGCAGGCGCTGATCGACGCCGGCGCTGACGCGGTCAAGGTCGGCATCGGCCCGGGCTCGATCTGCACCACGCGCATCGTCGCCGGCGTCGGCGTGCCGCAGCTCACCGCGATCATGGATGCGGTCGAGGCGGCCAAGAAGGCCGACGTGCCTGTCATCGCCGATGGCGGCATCAAGTTCTCCGGCGACCTCGCCAAGGCGCTCGCCGCCGGCGCCGATGTCGCCATGGTCGGCTCGCTGCTTGCCGGCACCGACGAGACGCCCGGCGAAGTGTTCCTGTGGCAAGGCCGCTCCTACAAGGCCTATCGCGGCATGGGCTCGGTCGGCGCGATGGCGCGCGGCTCGGCCGACCGCTATTTCCAGCAGGACATCAAGGACACCTTGAAGCTGGTGCCGGAGGGCATCGAGGGTCAGGTGCCGTACAAGGGCCCGGTCGGCAACGTCATGCACCAGCTCGCCGGCGGCCTGCGCGCCGCCATGGGCTATGTCGGCGCCAAGGATCTCGCCGAATTCCACGGCAAGGCCGAGTTCGTCCGCATCACCGGCGCGGGCCTGCGCGAGAGCCACGTGCATGACGTCACGATTACGCGCGAAAGCCCGAACTATCCGGGCGGGGCGTAAGATACGGCGGCGCCACTCGCGCCGTCATTCCGGGGCAGTCCGACGCGACATGTCGCGGCGGGCTGAACCCGGAATCTCGATATTGTCTTGCGCAATCACGTTTGCGCATCACCTCTGGATTCCGGGTTCGCGCTGACGCGCGTCCCGGAATGACGGAGGAGAGATCATCCTTCCGTCGGCAACGATAAGAACATCAGGAGGAAACACCCATGTCCCAAGCCAAGCGCATCGTTCTCGCCGCCCGCCCGGTCGGCGAGCCCAAGCCCTCCGACTTCCGCCTCGAGGACTATGCCGTGCCGACGCCGGGTGCCGGCGAGGTGCTGCTGCGCACGATCTGGCTGTCGCTCGATCCCTATATGCGCGGGCGGATGAGCGACGGGCCGTCCTATGCCCAGCCGGTGCCGGTCGGCGGCGTGATGGAAGCGGGGACCGTGTGCGAGGTGGTGGCCTCGAACAATCCGGGCTTCGCGGCCGGTGACATCGTGCTGGCCCGCGCGGGCTGGCAGACGCATGCGATCTCCGACGGCCGTGGCCTCGCCAAGGTCGACCCCAAGCTGGCGCCGATCTCGACCGCGGTCGGCGTGCTCGGCATGCCCGGCATGACGGCGTACACCGGCCTGCTCGACATCGGCCAGCCCAAGCCGGGCGAGACCGTCGTGGTCGCCGCGGCCTCCGGCGCGGTCGGCTCGGCGGTCGGCCAGATCGCCAGGATCAAGGGCGCCCGCGCCATCGGCATCGCCGGCGGCAAGGACAAATGCGACTACGTGAAGCGTGAGTTCGGCTTCGACGACTGTCTCGACCATCGCGACCCTGATCTCGCCGCCAAGCTGAAGGACGCGTGCCCCAAGGGCATCGACGTCTATTTCGAGAATGTCGGCGGTCCGGTGTTCGAGGCGGTGTTCCCGCTGTTCAACGCCTTTGCCCGCATGCCCGTCTGCGGCCTGATCGCCCATTACAACGACACCCAGTCGGTGGCGCCGAAATGGGCCGGCGCGATGATGCGCAACGTGCTGACCAAGCGGCTCACCATCCGCGGCTTCATCGTCAGCGACTTCGCCAGCCGCCATGGCGACTTCCTGAAGGACATGTCGGGCTGGGTCCGGGACGGCAAGGTCAAGTACAAGGAGTTCGTCACCGAGGGCCTGGAGAACGCGCCTGATGCGTTCATGGGCCTCCTGAAGGGCGCCAATTTCGGCAAGCAGCTGGTGCGGGTCGGGCCGGACAAGGCGTGACGCCACACCTGATGTAAAAGTTCAGGCCAACGCGAAAAACGCGGGAACCATGATGGCTTATCGGGAGTCCTGAGGGAACCGGTTCAATCTTAAGGGCCCGGCATCGCGCCGGGCCCAAAGACTTTCCAGGGGGATTTTCGATGTCGCTCACCATGGTTCTGCTGCCCGTCTTCGTGCAGGTCGGGCTCACCTTTGCGCTCCTGTTGTGGAACAGGAGCCGCGCCACGCCGGCCGACGCAGCCGACGAGTTCGGCCTGCCGACGCTGTTCTACGCCCTGATCGCGCTGGCGCTGCCGCTGCGCCATGCCGATCTGGTCATCGTGCTCTTGTCCTGGGTCTTCGTGGTGACCCGTTTTGCCAACGCCGGGCTGGTCAGCGGCGCCAAGGACAGCCGCCAGCGCGGGCTGGCCTGGCTTGCCGGGGTACTGGTGTTGCTGGCGATGTGGCTGTATTTCGCCCTCAAGATGTTGCTTCTGCTCTAGCTTTGGAATTCCTGGAATGACCCCCGCCGCCCGGCTGTCCGCCGCCATCGACATCATCGAGTCCATCGAAGCCCAGCGGGCGCCGGCGGCCAAGGCCCTCAAGGACTGGGGCACCAGTCATCGCTTCGCCGGCTCCGGCGACCGCGCCGCTATCGCCGGCCTGGTCTGGGACGTGCTGCGCCGCCGCGCCTCCAGCGCCTATGTGATGGAGGACGATACGGCGCGGGCGCGCGTGCTCGGCATGCTCAAGCTCGAGCGCGGCCTCGATGTTGCGACCATCGCCGCGATGTGCGACGGCAGCCGCTTCGCGCCGCCGCCGCTCACCGCCCAGGAGGAGAGCGCGCTCGCCTCGCGCACCACCGCCGGCGCGCCGCCGCCCGTCGCCGGCGACTATCCCGATTGGCTCGACCCGTATCTCGCCGCCGTATTCGGCGACGACCGCGTCGCCGAGGCCATGGCGATGGCCAGCCGCGCGCCGCTCGATCTGCGCGTCAACACGCTGAAGGCCAAGCGCGAGAAGGTGCAGGCCTCGCTCAAGCATCTCGGCGCCGTGCCGACGCCGTGGTCGCCGCTGGGCTTGCGCATCGCGCTCGGGGCCGACGCGCGCAATCCCGGCGTTCATGCCGAGGAGGATTTCATCAAGGGTGCGGTTGAAGTCCAGGACGAGGGCTCGCAGCTCGCGGCGCTGTTCACCGCGGCCAAGCCCGGCGAGCAGGTCATCGATCTCTGCGCCGGCGCCGGCGGCAAGACCCTGGCGCTGGCGGCGATGATGGGCGGCAAGGGCCGGCTGATCGCGACCGACCACGACAAGCGCCAGCTCGCGCCCATCCACGAGCGGCTGTCGCGCGCCGGCGTCCACAATGCCGATGTGCGCAGCCCGAAGGGCGACGCCGACCCGCTCGCCGACATCAGGGCGTCGGCCGATCTGGTCGTGATCGACGCTCCCTGCACGGGCACCGGCACCTGGCGCCGCAACCCCGACGCCAAATGGCGCATGCGCCCCGGCGCGCTCGAGATCCGCCTGAAGGACCAGGCCGAAGTGCTTGATCGCGCGGCATCCCTGGTCAAGCCCGGCGGCCGCATCGCCTACATCACCTGCTCGGTGCTGCACCCGGAGAACGGCGACCAGGTCCGCGCCTTCATCGCCCGCCACCCGGCGTTTGCCATCCAGCCCCCCGATCAGACCGCCACCGTCCTCTGGGACAAGGCCGAGGCCTTCGCCGAGGCAGCGCTGAAGTCGGACGAGGGCTGGCTGATGACCCCCCGCCGGACGGGGACCGACGGGTTCTTCGTGTCGGTGCTGAAGAAGCAGGCCTAAGCCCCACCCACCGCCGTCATTGCGAGCGAAGCGAAGCAATCCAGGGCTGCGCGCGGCACTCTGGATTGCTTCGCTTCGCTCGCAATGACGGGGTAGGCGGCCGTGATCCTCTCCGCTGTCGTCCCGGGCAAGCCCCTCGCGCGCAGCGCGTGGGGCGCCGACCCGGGACCCAAACGCCGCGGCCGTCGTGAGGCGCGAGCTGGAGCGGCCAGCGTGCCCCGACCCGCATCCTGTGGTTATGGATCCCGGCTCGGCGCGGACCGGCGCAATGCTTGCGCATTGCCCCAGTCCGCTTGGCCGGGACGACAGCGGTGGGTGACGACGCACCGGTGAATCGCCCGCTTGCAAGGGTTGCGAGTCCTCCCGCCTCGGCGTAATTGCTTGCCATGACAGCCCAAGACAACTTCCCCCCCAAATCCCCCGACACATCCGCCGGCCAGGACCTCTCCGTGGCCGCGCTCCACGACAAGATCCTGATCGTCGATTTCGGCAGCCAGGTCACGCAGCTGATCGCGCGCCGGGTGCGCGAGGACGGCGTGTATTGCGAGATCGTGCCGTTCCAGAAGGCGGAGGCCGCCTTCCGCGAGATGCAGCCGAAGGCCGTGATCCTGTCCGGCGGGCCGGGATCGGTCCATGAGGAAGGCTCGCCGCGCGCGCCGCAGCTGATCTTCGAGTCCGGCGTGCCCGTGCTCGGCATCTGCTACGGCCAGATGACCTTGGCCGCCCAGCTCGGCGGCACCGTCGAGGGCGGCCACCACCGCGAGTTCGGCCGTGCCGACGTCGAGGTCAAGACGACGAGCCGCCTGTTCGAGGGCGTCTGGCAGACCGGCGAGCAGCACCAGGTGTGGATGAGCCATGGCGACCGCATCACGCAGATGCCGCCGGGCTTCTCGGTGGCCGGCGTCTCGCCGAACGCGCCGTTCGCCGTGATCCAGGACGAGGCGCGCAGATATTACGGCCTGATGTTCCACCCCGAGGTGGTGCACACGCCCGACGGCGCCAAGCTGATCCGCAACTTCGTCCGCAACATCGCCGGCCTCGGCGGCGACTGGACCATGCACGCCTTCCGCGCGGAGGAGATCAAGAAGATCCGCGCGCAGGTGGGCAAGGGCAAGGTGATCTGCGGCCTCTCCGGCGGCGTCGATTCGGCCGTCGCCGCCGTGCTGATCCACGAGGCGATCGGCGACCAGCTCACCTGCGTGTTCGTCGATCACGGCCTCTTGCGTCTCAACGAGGCCGAGACCGTCGTCGATCTGTTCCGGCACCACTACAACATCCCGCTGGTGCATGTGGACGCCTCAAAACTGTTCCTCGGCGAACTCGCAGGCGTCACCGACCCCGAGCAGAAGCGCAAGACCATCGGCAAACTCTTCATCGACGTGTTCGATGCCGAGGCGAAGAAGATCGGCGGCGCCGATTTCCTGGCGCAAGGCACGCTCTATCCCGACGTGATCGAGAGCGTCTCCTTCACGGGCGGGCCCTCGGTGACCATCAAGTCGCACCACAATGTCGGCGGTCTCCCTGCGCGCATGAACATGAAGCTGGTCGAGCCGCTGCGCGAATTGTTCAAGGACGAGGTCCGCGTGCTCGGCCGCGAGCTCGGCCTTCCCGACGTGTTCGTCGGCCGCCACCCGTTCCCGGGCCCCGGCCTCGCCATCCGCTGCCCCGGCGAGATCACCGTCGACAAGCTCGACATCCTGCGCAAGGCCGACGCCATCTACATCGACGAGATCCGCAAGGCCGGCCTCTACGACACCATCTGGCAGGCTTTTGCGGTGCTGCTCCCGGTCAAGACCGTCGGCGTCATGGGCGACGGCCGCACCTACGACTACGTCGTGGGCCTGCGCGCGGTGACTTCGACGGACGGCATGACGGCGGATTTCTATCCGTTCGACATGAAGTTTTTGGGCAATACGGCCACGCGCATCATCAACGAGGTGAAGGGCGTGAATCGGGTGGTGTATGACGTGACGAGCAAGCCGCCGGGGACGATTGAGTGGGAGTAAATCAAGCTAAAATCTGCTAGCAGTTCTGTAAACTATTCTGGATATGCCTATCTACCCCAAGGGATGAGGAAACGAATGGACCAACTGCCGGCTGATTCTGAACGTGCACTGCCGCCCGGTTGGGTTTCTGTCCGCGTCGATCAGGTGGGCGAGGTACGGCTGGGTCGACAACGGTCGCCTGACCAGGAATCTGGTGCATATATGACCAGATACGTTCGTGCAGCTAACATAACTCCCGCTGGCATGAACATCTCAAATCTTCTTGAGATGAACTTCACGCCAGCTGAGCGCGAGGCGTTCGGTCTTAAGCCGGGTGACGTTTTGCTAACCGAGGCGTCGGGCAGTGCCTCTCAAGTTGGAAGAGCCTCGATTTGGCGCGGCGAAGTCGAGCCATGCTGCTTTCAAAATACAGTGATCCGGTTTCGCCCGCATCTGACGACCTCTGAATACGCGCTCGTCGTCTTTCGGCACTATGCGGCGGCTGGCGTGTTCGCAGGCGTAGCGCGGGGTGTGGGCATTCAGCATTTGGGCGGCTCGCGTTTCGCTGAGATTCTTTATCCGTTGCCGCCGCTGGCTGAGCAGAAGCGGATAACTGAGGTCGTCGACGTACGTCTAGCCAACATCAGAGAAGCGGAAGCTCGTCTTCGGTCTGCGCTTGGACATCTGAAAGAGCAGGTGCGCGAGATCTTAGCGGCGGCCGCAGCTGGCGAACTGGTGCCGCAATCGCCGCAGGCGGCTGAACCGGACCGAGCTCATGCGTCGTCAAGATCGAGGCAGATTAGCCTCTTCGAGAATGAGGCAGTATCCGCCCAGAAAGTCCTGGGACTTGGCGGTACTGTGCCGGAAGGATGGCGATGGTGTCGTGTCGAGCAGGCTGGACAAGTTACATTGGGGCGACAGCGCGCGCCGAAGCACGAGCGGGGGCATAATATGCGACCCTATCTTCGCGTGGCAAATGTCTACGAAGACAGGATTGACACGTCCGACGTTCTCCACATGAACTTTGAGCCGGAGGAAGTCGCCATCTACGAGCTGCGGGACGGCGATGTTCTTCTCAATGAAGGGCAGAGCCCGGAACTAGTTGGTCGTCCAGCGATTTACCGTGGAGAGGTGCCGGGAGCGTGTTTTCAGAATACCCTGATCCGCTTCCGTTCCGGCGACGAGATTGAGCCGGAATATGCGCTATTCGTATTTCGTCACTACATGCATTCGGGGGTATTTCGTAAGATTGCGCGATGGTCGACAAACATTGCTCATCTAGGATTGGAGCGGTTTAGATCTCTTCCATTTCCAATACCCCCCCGTGGTGAACAACGGCGTATTGTCGCCGAAGCTCGTCGCCGACTTGAGGCTGCGGCTTCCCAGATGCTAGCCATTGAAGCCTCGCTTGCGCGAGTGCCCGAGTTTGAGCGAGAATTGTTGGCGGCAGCGGTGGCAGGCGACTTAGTGCCGCAAGACCCAGGCGACGAGCCGGCAAGCGAGCTGTTCCGGCGGCTGGGTCCCCCACGCAAGACCGAAGCGACATTACCCCAGTCGAGTCTAAGAGCCGATATTATGTCAAAGAGACGCCCTCGCCCGACGCAGCAAGCTGAACCGACACCTGACTTGGCGGCTGTGTTGCAGAAACACGGTGGATCTTTGCCTATGCCAGAGCTATTTGCACAGGCAGGGTACAATCGTGACCTGCCCGAACACGTCGAACTCTTCTATCTCGCACTGCGTAAGGCGCTCGGAAAAACTATTCGTTTGACAGGTGAGTCTGCAGAGAACGCGGAACTTGAGGCCAATGCGGCTTAACACCGTCAGGATCGGCTCGTTCAAGAATCTACGAGATCTTTCCGTCGATTTTGACGAAAGGTCGTCCTACACTGTTCTCGTCGGTGAGAATGGCGCAGGAAAGTCAAACCTGATTGAAGCGTTGACGCTAATCTTCCGTAATCTCGATCTCGATGTTGAAGCGCCGTTTGATTACGACCTGAATTACGAGTGCCGCGAAAGCCATATTGAGATCCGCGCCAAAGCGGACGAGTTTCCGACCTTCCGGATCAAACGGGCGGGGGAGACTGAGTATGGTGAACTTCCTCGTAAGACCTTTATGACAGAGGATCGAAATGGTCGCCCGCACTATCGTCCGGCATTTGTGTTTGGGTATTACTCTGGCCCAAGCGATCGCTTGGCAGTTATATTCGAGAGGCATCGCGAACGATTTTATAGCTGGATCATAAAATCACCTGAACAGCGAGGAAAGGCGATCAGTGACCCGAATGCGTTGCGGCGTCTCTTCTATGCCCAGACGTTGCACGGGCAGTTCGCCCTAATTGCGTTCTTTATGGAGGCTAGCGACGCCTCGAAGGAAGATCGCGATTTCCTTCGCGAGCATCTTCAAATCGAGGGTCTAGATAGCGTGCTCTTCGCTCTAAAAGAGCCCCCTTGGAAGCGCAAGGGCGGAGATCCTAGGTTCTGGAATGCGGTCGGAGAAGTCCAGCAGTTTCTCAGTCGGCTATATCAACAAGCGATGCTTCCCCTACGTATGCCGCGGCGCATTCCAGTCGATTTGACAAAGAATCCCATCGTCCAGAGTCTCTATCTGTTTCTGTCTAGCGCCGAGGCGCTCGCGGATGTGTACCGTTCATATGGTGACCAGTATGCTTTTTTCACGGCGCTTGAGAGTATGCACCTGTCCAAGGTGTTAGCCGAGGTCCGTACGCGCGTCAAAATGAGCGCGGGGGCAGGAGGCGGAAACGTCACGTACCGCGACCTGAGTGAGGGCGAGCAGCAGTTGCTGTTGGTTCTTGGCTTGTTGAAATTCACAGCCCGAGACGAAGCTTTGTTTCTGCTTGACGAACCAGATACCCATCTCAACCCAGCTTGGAGTACGCAGTACCTAGCTTTCTTAGATCGTTTCATTAAAGGTCGTGATAGCTGCCACATTGTGATGTCTTCGCATGATCCGCTCGTATTTGCTGGGCTTGAGCGGGCCCAGGTGCGGATTTTCAGGCGGGACGACAAGGGACGCGCTGTTGCGGAGCTACCCGAACAAGATCCGCGAGGGATGGGTGTCGCAGCGATCCTGACCAGTGATCTCTTTCGCCTTAAGACAACACTCGATACCAAGACTCAGGCTGCCTTGGATCGTCAGCGCGTGCTCGCCATGAAAGAGTCGCTGACGCCGGAAGAGGAGGCTGAGCTTGGCCGGATTAGAGATGACCTGCGCGGCCGAGGCTTTGACTTCACAATTCGGGATCCTCTCTATCAGGAGTTTCTGAAAGCGTGGACCGCGCAGGAAGATCCAGCTTGGCGCGATGTGGTAGAGTTGACGCCTAAGCAGCGCGCGGCTCGAGGGAAGCTAGCAGCGCGGATCGTAGAAGAACTGCGTCGGGAGGCGGGTGGATCCTGATAGATATGCGGTTCATCGATCTTGAAGCCATCCTTCCGAAAATTCGGAGCCTTCTATCGGACCTGCAGATCGCGCAGGACGCGACCCTCGCGGAGCCGGACCCCAAGCGCCGCGCGCGGATTATTGAGGCCAATCAACAAAGTTGGACGGCTCTTCGAGAGGCATTTGAGCAGGCTTCGTCTGACAAATGCTGGTACACAGAGTGCAAGTGTCCCGGCGCAGAGAATGACATCGATCACTTCCGTCCCAAGGGAAAGGTACGCGAGGATCGGACCCATCCGGGTTATTACTGGTTGGCATTCGATTGGAGAAACATGCGGCTGAGTTGTCAGCGGGCCAACCGACCACGCATCGCTCCTGGCACACGTATCGCCGGGGGAAAATCCACTCACTTTCCACTTTTGCCGACGGGAATTCGGGCTCGGGGACCTAGTGACGATCTTGCTCTGGAGCATCCTGCCCTTCTTGATCCGACGGACCCCGGTGATCCCATCCTTCTGACGTTTAGGCCGAATGGGGAGGTTGACCTGTCTCCAGAGTTCCGAGGCAACGCGGTCGCGGAGGCGAAAATTGAGGCGAGCCGACTCGGTCTGCACTTGAATTGGCCGAAGTTTGTCGAGGGACGTTTAACGCTCTACAATCTCGTAGAGCGAGCAATAGAACGTGGATGCCGAGAGGCGCCGGTTAATTTCGAAGGTTGGCCAACGGCTAGCGAAGCGTTCAAGGATGCTATCCGCGACCTCAAGAACTACATGGACCCGCGGGCCGAGTACTCGGCCGCGGCCAAAGTTTACGTTGAGTCGTTCAGGAATGTTTGGTGGGTAAACGACGTGGTTCTAAGGCTTTGAAATGACGGACACGAGCGCGCCTGGCGCACAGGCCTTAGTGCGGAAGCTCTGGCATTATTGTAACGTGTTGCGAGACGACGGTCTTTCGTACCCGGATTATGTCGAGCAGTTGACGTATCTACTATTCTTGAAAATGGCTGACGAGCAAGCCGACCGGGCCATACCAAGCAAATATTGTTGGCGTTCCCTAGTTCGCCTAGAGCCGGACGAGATGCACGCGCACTACGGCCGCATTCTATCGGCGCTCGGTGGGCGCAAGGGTATGCTTGGATTGATCTTCGGCAATGCAAAAAACAAAATTCGAGATCCGGGGAAGTTGCGCTTACTGATCGTCGACCTCATTGGTCAAACGGAATGGACGGGGTTGTCGGATGATCTGAAGGGTGACGCCTACGAGGGCTTGCTTGAAAAGAACGCGCGGGACACCAAAAGCGGAGCGGGGCAGTATTTCACGCCACGTCCTCTCATTGAAGCTATTGTTCAATGTGTGAACCCGCAGCTAGGGGAGATGATCTGCGATCCGGCGTGCGGAACGGCGGGATTCCTTTTAGTAGCTCATGATTACCTGCGGAAGAGCAATCCGAAGATGACGGCGGCACAGAGGAAAAATCTTGCCACCAGGTCCATTCGCGGAGTGGAGCTAGTGGAGGAAGTTGCGCGTCTCGCAGCGATGAATCTACTGCTGCATGGCGTCGGCGGTAACGATGAGGATGAATTGCCGATCGAATGTGCGGACAGCCTCAAGGCACCCCCGGCTCGGCAGTATGACGTCGTGCTTACGAACCCTCCATTTGGAATCAAAGGCAGTGTTACATATTCTAAAGGAAGCTCAACACGTGCTGAGGACGGCCTGACGATCGTACGGCCCGACTTCTGGGTTCAGAGTGCTAACAAGCAGCTTAACTTTATGCAGCACATTGTGGCCCTTCTGAAACCTGGCGGGCGGGCTGCAGTGGTTGTTCCAGACAACGTGTTGTTCGAGGGGGGCGCTGCGGCTTCCGTGCGCCGCCGGTTGGTGGAGAACTGCTGTCTCCATACGATTCTAAAGCTGCCGCCCGGGTTGTTCTATGCTGCAGGTGTAAAGTCGAACGTCATCTTCTTCAGCAAGCCGAAAAAGATTGGGGCAGTTAATAATCAACGTCTCTGGGTGTACGATCTTCGTTCAGATAAGCGATTTTCACTCCGCACGAGGCCGCTACAGAACGAGGATCTGCGAGAGTTCGTAAGTATGTACTTCGATGCTGCACGCAAAGATGGCGAGCGAAGCCGTTCATTCGACGTCAAACGTGTGCTGAGCGATCCTGATTGCCGCTTGGATATGACCTGGGGTGATCCTGCCAATCGACCGCGAGCACCTGGTCTGGCGCGCTTGGATGAACTTTCGAGATTGGTAGCCGACGATCTTTTGCGTGCACTCGCGTTGATAGCGAAGCCGAACGGGCAATAATTCTTCAGCGGAGAATGACCAAAATCTCGGCGTCCATGCAATCTACCCGACGGGCAATCTGCGCATGTCGTTCATGCGCAAGTTGCCCGTCGTGCCAGTTTGTCGCAGGTATCGTCGCTTGCGTCGTCGGGCAAATCACCTCCACATTTCCGGCCATCCCGGCTCGCTGAAGAGGGACGTTTCGCGATCGTCACGAGCGTCGAGTTGGGGAGGCGATGGGCGTGTTGCTCTGCAGCCGGGTGTCACAGCCCGTGCCGACGAACGGAGCGAGGCGACGGCGAAATGGTGTGGTCCTGGCATCGCGGTGCTGATGCCAAGCCGGCGGTGATGATGATCCGCCGGTGACGGGGGCAAGACAGCCGATCCCCGGGGAGAGCGCCTATAACCCGTCAAACCGTCGCGCAGGGAAGGCCGGATATTGGGCTGAACCTGTGGTTCTGCCGCGTGCTTTTTGTTGCACGCGGACCGCGGGTATCAGTCGATACCCGGCCTTCCCTGCGCCTCTTCTTCGGAGGAGAGGTCGACTGATCGCAAAACTCGGGCGCAGGCCGCCGCGAGATGGCTCAGTCATGCCTGCTGTTTGAAACGTGGAGAAAGGGTTTCGTGGCGATGTCCCGCGCTGGTGTGGCGCAGAATCGCCCCATCCACGCGGTCTCACCTATATCGTCAGCCGGGTGACGGTGCATGAAATGGCGGCCGTTGATCCAAATGAGCAGCATACGGTTTAGTGCGCCGTCACCGCAATCAAACTAAGCCGCAGCGATCTTCGGCTTGCGGGCAGGGTCGTTCTCGATCGAATCCAGGATAGCCTTCAATCCTTTCTCAAAAATACCGTTCAGTTCGTCGAGCGCCAGATGCGGCACGACCTGCCGCGCCAAGGGATAATCGGCGAGAAAATCCGGATCAGGGAGTTGGAAATCGCTGCGTCGGGTCGCTTCCCGGGTCGCCATCTCCGCCATGCCGGCCCCGTTCATGAAATAGCCGAGGAGGCGGAAGGCGGCGGCAATGCCGTCCGGCGGCAGGCCCGCGGCACCGAAGATCGAGAACACTTGTTCCAGGATCGGCAGGGTTTCCCGCGAATTGAAGCGCCGCCCCGCGAGCAGCGGATAGGCCCGCGGATGGGTTCGCGCAATCGCGATATAGCTCCTGGCGATCGTCTCCAGGTCGCCGCGCCAGTTCTCGCTCGGCTCGGGAATGACGATCATCGCGGCAAGCCGAGCCGTCACATCGTCAAGCAGCGCATCCTTGCTCGGCACGTAGTGATAGAGCGACATGGCCTGCACGCCGAGGCTCTTGCCGAGCGCGCGGGTCGAGAGACGGTCCAGCCCGTCCTGTTCGATCAGGTCCAGCGCCTTGTCGATTATGGCGTCGCGGGTCAGGTTCAAGCGCTTGGCGGTCACTGCAACGCTTCCCCTTTACAGCGTAAACTTTTGCTGTACCTTACACTGTAAGAATTTTTGGGGATAGATCAATGGTTGCGATTACGGGCGAACAGCGGGCAGCCGAAGCCATCGAGGTGAAGGCATGGCAGGACTTGTTGGATGTCATGCCGGCTCAGCTCAAGACCGAGATCGGTGGTGATGGCCGGATCGTCGGCGGCGCGCTTGTGATCAGCGCCAGGAACGTGCCGCTTGTCACTTTCAACCGCGTGATCGGGCTGGGCCTCGAACGGCCGGTCGAGCGCCACGATCTCAGAGAGATCGCGCGGCAGATGCGGTCTGCCTCGGCTCCGGTGGCGCAATTGCAGATCGCGCCGTTCGCGCTGTCGTCCGGGTTGGAGGCAGATCTCGCCGACGAAGGGTTTGGCCGCGCGCCGACCGTCTGGGCGAAGATGGGCCGCCGTACCGCCCGCCCGCCGGTCTTCGACACCGAATTCACCATCGACTTGGCCGGGCCAGCGGATGCGGAGCTCTATGCCGATACGGTGCTCGCCGGCTTCGGGATGCCGCGCTCCTTCTCGCCCTGGCTCGCCGCCTTGCCGGGACGGGCGGGCTGGCGCTGCTATCTCGCGCGCGCGGCGGGCGAGACGCTTGCCGCCGCCGCGCTCTACCTCGACGGCGACAGCGCCTGGCTCGGCATGGCCGCGACACTGCCCACGAGCCGCAAACGCGGGGCGCAGAGCGCGCTCATCGCCCGGCGCATCGCCGATGCGGCAGCACTTGGCAAATCCTGGGCGTTCACCGAGACCGGCATCCTCGACGGCCCGAACCCATCACTCGCCAATATGGAGCGCGCCGGCTTCGAATGCCTGCATGAGCGGACGAACTGGGTGCTGAAAGGCTGGAGCCGCTGACAAACGCGCTCTCAGGTGACAATGCACTGATCGTCCACCGGCCACGGTCGGCGGCTCCCGACTTCAAAACGCCCCTTGAAGTATCCGGCCGTTGGCCCTCCGATATGACGAGCAAGCCGCAACGTAGGATCGCGCAGGAATAGGGGGCGGGCAGCGGGCATGGCCGACATCTATGACCCTGACTTCGTGAAGGGTGTATTCGATCGCTGCTCGGATCGGTACATCACCTTCAGCCTGATCTGCTCGTTCGGCTTTACCGAGCGCTGGCGCCGGCAATGCGTGGCGGCGATGCCCGCCCTCGGGACGGGCGCCCGCGGCTACGATCTGATGGCCGGCACCGGCGAGGTCTGGCCGCATCTGTTGAAGCGCTTCGCTGATATCGCCGCGATCACGGCTGTCGATATCTCCTCCGGCATGCACCGTCGCGCGCTGGCGCGGCTGCACACCCACCGTGCGCACCGCATCGACTTCATCGAGGATGACGTGCTGGCCAGCGACCTGCCGGCGGAGAGCGCGGACTTCGTCATCTCGACCTTCGGGTTGAAGACATTCAATCCCGAGCAGCATGCGCGTCTCGCCGCGCTCATCGCCCGCGTGCTGAAGCCCGGCGGCGTCTTCTCGATGATCGAGGCGTCGGACCCGAAAGGCTGGTGGCTTCGGCCACTGTACCGGCTTCATCTCAAGGTGGTCCTGCCGCTCATCGAGCGCATCTTTCTGCGCGGCGCCCAGGACTTCGCGATGATCGGCACGTACAGCACCAATTTTGGCAGCGCCGCAGGGATCGCAGCCATGCTGCGCGAGCAGGGGCTCGAGGTGAAATATGTGAAATACTTCTTCGGCTGCGCCACCGGCGTCGCGGGCCGCAAGATCGGATCGGCTCCGTAAACCCTCGATGGATGCGAAGGCGCGCGGTGAACCGATATCTCATTCAGTGCATTGTCACCGGAGTGCTTGATCATGACAGCCTTACTTCAACCGCTCAGTTGGGCGCCCGGATTGACGCTGGACCGGCATACTCATCTTCTCGGGATGGGCGTTGCCGCCGCCCTGCCGGGCGCAGCATGGGCGACGCCGTCGTCCTCCACGCTGGCCTCGCGCTCTTTCAGCACGCCTCGTCAAACAACGCACTACGTCGAGAGCGGGCCTGCCGGCGGGCCGTTGATGATCTTCCTCCACGGTTGGCCGACCATCAGTCTGATGTGGCGCGCCCAGATGGACGCGTTCGCCGCCGACGGCTGGCATTGTGTCGCTCCCGATCTGCGCGGCTTCGGCGGCTCTTCCGCGCCTGCCGCCAACGACGCCTACACGATCAGGGACATCGTGGCAGATATGACGGAGCTCCATGATCATCTCAGCGGCAAACCTGCGATCTGGGTCGGCCACGACTGGGGCGTGGTCGTGGTCGGTCAGCTCGCTGCGCATGCGCCGGAGCGCAGCCGCGGCGTCGTGCTGACCTCGCTGGCGTATCAACCCGATGGACATGCCCTGCGGACGCTCGTCCCGCTGGTCGACCGTACGATTTATCCCACTGATCAATATCCGGATGGTCAATGGGACTATTACCGCTATTACACGACGCACTTCGAGGAGGCTGTCGCCGACCTCGATGCAGACAAGGCAGCATCGCTGGCGTCGATCTTTCAACCCGGTGATCCCGCAGGTATCGGCAAGGTTTCGCCAAATGCCTTGGTCACGCGCAAGGGCGGGCGCTTCGGCGCCGCGCACCGCGCTCCACCTACTCAACCCAACCCGGCTCTCTGGCCACCGGCGGACTTTGGCGTGCTGGTGCAGACATTCGAGGCTCACGGCTTCCGTCCCTCGTGCGCGTGGTACATGAATGACGATGCGGACATTGCCTACGCTCGCGAGGCGCCTGATGGCGGCCGGCTTTCGCAACCCGTGCTGTTCGTCAACGGCGACTACGATCAAATCTGCACCATCACCGGAAATCACCAAGGCGACCCGATGCGCGCGGCCTGTGCCGACCTCACCACGACGAGCATGCCCTCCGGCCATTGGCTGCCGCTAGAACGCAAGAGCGATCTCACTCAGGCCATCCGTACCTGGCTAAAGACCAAAAACCTTTGATGGCGGCAGCAGGAAGGTGACAAGCGCGGGGACAGTGCAATAGATGGCGGCTGTTGATCCGAATGAGCAGGATACGATTGAGTGCAGCGTCACCGTAATACCTTCGATCACGCGTGGCGCGCATCAACCCGCGGTCCTGGCGGCCGCTAACGGCAAGAATATCGTATCTACGATTTCGACAATCAGCTCTTTTGAAACAGGCATGCGCGTCATGATCAGTTCGTGGCGGAGAAGATCGAGTGGCAGCGACGATATGCGGGATGTCAATCTGCCCTGATCCAGTTCCCCTCGCGCGACGCCGCGCCGTAGCACCTGTTCGAATTTGTTCTCGCCAACCAAACGCGCCCGAAGATCGGCGATGCTCGAATTGGTCTCCGCAAAATAGTCGTTCATGGTCAGAACGACCTTCATCACGGTGCTGGCGCCTCGTTCCGAGAGCTTTTGCAGAATGAGGATCAATTCGTCCCGCACGTTTCCGAGGTCGGGCATCTCGACGGGATGAGTCCTATTGTAATGCGCTAGCGCAGCGACGGCCAGATCGGCGCGGCCCGGCCAACGGCGCGCCAAAACCGGCCGACTCGTTCTCGCCCGCTTCGCTACCGCTTCCACCGTGAAGCTGGAATATCCAGCTTCCAGCAGTTCGGCCCAAGCGGCGTCAAGGATTGCTGTCTCGAGAGCGTCCCCGCGTCGCCGACCTTTATTCGCTTCCACGCCGCCCTCTTTAAGATGCGCGAGTGATTCTAATTGACGCTCCTGCGTCGGAGCTATAAGAACGATCTATGCATCTTATTTGGTTTGCGCGCAACCTGCCAGTCCAAGCCGGTCCGTTGATTGACCAGGAGGCCGAATGACGAAGGTGGCGATACTCGACGACTACGCCGGCGTCGCCCTCGACCTCGCCGACTGGTCGTCGGTGCGGGCCAAGGCGGACGTAACGGTTTTCGACCGTCACCTCTCCGAAGATGACGCCGCGGAGGTGCTGCAACCGTTCGACGTGATTTGTACCCTCCGGGAACGGACGGCCTTTCCGCGCACGCTTATCGAGCGGCTGCCGAACCTGAAGTTCATGACAATCGTCGGCATGAGCCTGGCGAACCTGGACATGGCTACCGCAACCGAACGGGGCATCCTGGTGGCCCATCCGGACTTCGCCAACCCCGCATTCGCAGCCGCCGGCGCCGCCGTCCCGGAACTGGTGTGGGGATTGACGATGGCGACCGTGCGCAACCTGGCCGAAGAACATCGGCGCATCCGCGAAGGCGGGTGGCAGGCCTCGGTAGGCACGACCCTCCACGGCAAGACGCTCGGCCTTCTCGGTCTCGGCAGGAGCGGCAAAATCATAAATGGATACGCAAAGTTTTTTGGGATGGAGGTCGTCGCCTGGAGCCAAAATCTGACCGCTGAGGCCGCGGCGGCGGTCGGCGCGCGCTGGGTCGAGAAGGAGGCTCTCTTTAGAGAAGCCGACGTGATCTCCATCCACTTGGTGCTGTCGGAACGCACACACGGCCTCGTCGGGAGACCAGAGTTGGCCCTGATGAAGCCAAGCTCCTATTTGATCAACACTTCCAGAGGCCCGATCGTCGATGAGGCGGCCCTCATCGCCGCGCTCAAAGCAGGACAGATCGCCGGAGCAGGGCTGGACGTCTATGACGTCGAACCTCTGCCGTCCGATCATCCGCTGCGATCGCTGCCGAACGTCACGCTTTCTCCTCACCTCGGCTACGTCACCCGCGAACTTCTCGCCGCCGTCTATTCGGACGCTGTTGAAGCCGTGGCGGCGTGGCTCGACGGAAAGCCCATTCGGATCGCGAACCGCGAAGCGCTCGTGGAACGATCGGCCGCAGAACAAGACGGGATTGCAAGACATGTGTGAGAGAGCGGTCAAGACCGTCCTAATATCAGGCGCCAGCATTGCGGGGCCTGCACTGGCGTTCTGGCTCGCCCGCTATGGCATCGATGTAACGGTCGTTGAAAAGGCCTCGTCGTTGCGCGGCGGCGGCTATCCGGTCGATGTCCGGGGCACGGCGATCGAGGCGGTGGAGCGTATGGGCTTGTATGCGCAGATGCGCGCGGCGCACGTCGACACGCAGAGCATCGGCTTCGTCGAAGCCAACGGCGCAGTGGTCGCGAAGATCGATCCGGAAGCGATCACCGGCGGCGTCAGGGGCAAGGATATCGAGATCCGCCGGGGCGAAATCGCCACGACCTTATATACCGCGACGAAGGACACGACGAACTACAAGTTCAACGACTCCATTGACGCTCTGCAGGAGCATGCCGACGGCGTAAACGTGACATTTGTCAGCGGAGAAACCGGGACCTACGATATCGTCATTGGCGCTGACGGCCTGCATTCGAACACCCGAGCGCTGGTCTTCGGTCACGAGTCGCAATTCGAGCGGTACATTGGGTACTGCTTCGCCGGGTTCACGATCCCGAACACCTTCGGCCTCGATCGCGGCGCGCTGGCCTATGCGCTTCCAGGAAAAAATGCGGTCATCTATGCGACCAACGATGGCGGTCCGGCATTCGCATTCCTCGTCTTCAAGTATCCGACCTCGCCGTTTCGGAAGAGCCTCACCGACGCGGATAAGCGCGATCTGACCGCCCGCATGTTCGAAGGGGTCAATGGGTGGATCGTGCCGCAAATGGTGGGGGCGATGCGAACAGCCAAGGACCTGTTCTTTGACTCGGTCAGCCAGATCTACATGCCGGTCTGGTCGAAGGGGCGCGTCGTGCTCGCCGGGGACGCTGCGCACGCCACCTCTTTCATGTCGGGCCAAGGATCGAGCATGGCGCTTGTCGGCGCCTATGTCCTGGCCGGCGAGATCGCGACCAAAGCCGACTACAGCTCTGCTTTCGAGTCCTATGAGAAACTGGTGCGGCCCTTCGTCGAGATGAACCAGGCCCTGGTCGATAAAGGCAAGCGCACCATGATTCCGGACACCCAGGAGGAGATCGACGCCCGCAATGAGATGTTTCGGAAGATGGCGGCCGAGGCGGGAGGCAAGGTTCTTGAGAAGGATAGCTCCCGTCTGATTCACAGCGCGCTGACCTTGGCCGACTATGGCTGATCGCAGCCCTGCCGCGCCCAGAGCCAACGCCCCACGCGCGCGCTGACCAAAAATCGCAATCCGCCTAGCGGCGTCGTCGAGCGGCGACGTACGCCTCGGGGGCGGAATGGGAGTTACGGTGGCAGTGCACTAAACTCTTTGGCTCCCTGTCCGGTTCTCAGCTACGTGGATTCATGGCAGTGGCGTAGGTCATCTCCGCTTCCTTAGCGAGAATATCAGAGGCGCGGGCGAGCAGAGAGGCCGTATAGGGCTGCGCGAAGTGGAATTCGAGCGCGGCATGGGACACCCAGGTCTCATAGACGATCCAAATGTTGGGATCGTTGTTGTCACGATGGACGATGTAACCAAGACAACCCTCTTCCCGGGTCGTTGGCGCGATCATCGCGCGGAGGCTCTCGCCGAGAGTTTCGCTATGCTCGGGCTTGGCCGTCAGCCGGGCGATGAGGGTGAGCTGGGTGGTCATGGTAGTCTCCTGGTGCGAACGATAAAGATCGACGTGATTGCCGGCTCTGCCGGAGCGCGGCCGGGCAGATACCGGTTTGGGGGAAGTCCGAGGATGATGCGGACTTGGCGCGGTCTAGACGTGCAAAGATGGCTTGGCTGGGCTCAGCGAACGGTGGCCATCACCAGCCGGTCGAAAGCGCGGTCGCCGAGCCATTTGCGAATGCCCATCATCAGCTTGGCATATCGACCTGCCGAATAGCGGGTCTTTGGCTTGCGGGCCGCGACAGCCTTTGACACCACATCGGCAATGACCTGGGGCGAGGAGCCGCCGCCCTCGCGATAGCTGTTGGCAGTGGCCTTGGCGACTTTCGCCGCCAGTGGGCCATAAGCCGTCTTGCCGGAGAACTTCATCATCGGTCCTTCAACGACATTGCCGAAGTTGGTCTGGATGATGCCTGGTTCCACCACAACAACGTCGATACCGAATTGCTGCAGTTCCAGGCGAAGGCTGTCGGAGAGGCCCTCAAGCGCGTGTTTGGAGGCGTGGTACCAGGCGCCGAGGGGCGTATAGATCTTGCCGCCCATCGAAGTGATGTTGATGATCTTTCCGGCGCGCTTCTGCCGCATGTAGGGAACCAGCAGCTGAATCAGCGCGGCAGCCCCGAACACGTTGACTTCGAACTGGTAACGGGCATCGGCGAGCGGCACATCTTCGACGGAGCCATAGAGCCCGAAGCCGGCATTGTTGATCAAAAGATCGACCCCGCCGAAGCTCTCGGTGACCGCGGTGACTGCCGCGAGCCGGCTGGCCTCATCCGAGACGTCCAGTTCGATCGGGTAGGCGCCCTGATCCTTGAGCCCGTTCATCTGCTCCAGACGACGGGCGGCGACGATGACCGTCATGCCGTCCTTGATCAGCCTTTCAGCTATGACCTTGCCCATGCCCGACGATGCGCCGGTGACCAGGGCGACTTGCTTTGCGTTTGCCATTTTAATCTCCAGAGTTTCGGGCGGATGCCCTTGCTGATGGAGATCAATCTGGCGGTTTTCTCCGACCCTTTCAAAATCGCATCGCGCCAATCATCTATCTAAAGATGCCAATCCGTTATCCGCCTTACAGCGGCGTGGTGGGTGTTAATGTGCCTGCATCCTGCGCGCTTCAGCTGGGGTCAGGCCCGTCCACCCATGGAAGGCTCGATAGAACGAGTTCGGCTCCTTATAGGCCAGGAGATAACTGACCTCTTCGACGCTGAGGTTGTCTTGCGCGAGATACTGTCGGGCGAGTTCCGAACGTGTCGAGGCTAACACGGTCTGGAAGGTTTCGCCTTCCTCCTTGAGCTCGCGCTGCAGGGTTCGCTTCGACATGGCCAGGCGTTTACACATGGCTTCGATACTGGCATCCCCCGCCGGTAGCATCTCGTGCAGCGCGCGCTTGGCTCGTATCGTCGTCGGAATATCGCCGGTGCGTTCTTCCATCTCCTTGCGCAGTTGCCTCTCGAAAGCGGGCCACGCCTCGGAGTTGTCGGTGATCAGCGGAAGACCGGCATGCTCCGCCGCGATGGTGAGACTGGCGTTTGGGCCAATCTCCGGATCACACGCAAGGAAGTCGATCGTCTCGGACCCGGCATTCTTCAACTCGGGCAACCGCACCTTTAGTGGCCTGATCATCTCGGCGGTGTAGCACCGCATGCATTCCAGCAAGTAGAGGGCCTCGAACCAGACAAATTGGGCTGGCGCTGGCGTCATTGGATCGACCGAACCAATCGCAAGGTGCAGGCCGCCGGCGTCCTCTGTCACGTCGATCCGCATGGGCCCCATCAATGGCTTGAACAGCGAGAGGCGCTGGAAGCCGGTGCGGACGTCAGGTGACGAGGAGAACGAGAACATCGCAGGGGTGAAGGGGGCATGGGCGAACAGCCGAGCGAGATGCAAGGGCAGATCATGTCTGTCGACCTCCACGCCAATAGCCGTCCACAGATCGAACGTCTGAGACGGAGTCAGTCCTTTACCTTCATTAAGGAGGAGATCCGTCGGTAGCCCAGCGCGGCGAAGAGCCTGCTCAGCAGAAAAATTCAGAAGCTTGGACAGCTGCTTGAGGGACTTGGCCATGGGGTAGAGTCGTGTCGTCATAATTGTTCGCCTTTTTCGTATGGCGCATAATCACAAGCACGGCACAGGTATGCTCGCTAGACGCTTCCGACGATTTGGCGCGTTGTGATAGAATTTTGGCATATTCCGAGAATGCAAGTGTGACGTGGTGCGGGCAAGTTCTTTTCAGGCGCGACCCGAAAGGAACCCAAATGTCAAAGACCATCCTGATTTCTGGTGCCACCTCAGGCCTCGTAAGGGCGCAGCCCGCGAATTGGCTCGCCGTGGCCATAAGGTGCTGGCGGGTGTGCGAAGCGTTGAGAAAGGCGAGGCGTTAAGGATCGATGCCACCGCAGCTGAGGTTGATACCGAGCCCGTTTTACTCGTCCCCTGTATCGAGGCGGCCCCTCGGGGCCATGATGGAGGCGTGGGAATCCATAATCCTTATTCGTGATGACGACGACGTGGATGGCCGTGACGCGCACGGCCATGACGATGACGAGAGAGGCGAGGTCACTCACTGACACGCGTTCGCCGTGCGACTGACCATCTGCCCGTCGTGCCAGTTTGTCGCAAACTCATCACTTGCGGCGTCGGGAAAATCACCTCCACATTTCGGCGCATCCCGGCTCGCTGAAGAGGGACGTTTCGCGATCGTCACGAGCGTCGAGTTGGACAGCGATGGGCGCGTTGCTCTGCAGCCGGGTGTCACAGCCGGGCCGACGAACGGAGTGATGCGACGGCGAAATCGTGTGGTCCTGGCATCATCCCGGTGCTGATGCCAAGTCGGCGGTGATGATGATCCGCTGGTGACGGGGGCAAGACAGCCGGTCCCCGGGGAGAGCGCGTATAAGTCGACAGACCGTCGCGCAGGGAAGGCCGGATATTGGGCTGAACCTGTGGTTCTGCCGCGTGCTTTTTGTTGCACGCGGACCGCGGGTATCAGTCGATACCCGGTCTTCCCTGCGCCTCTTCTTCGACGAAGAGGTCGACTGATGGCACAACTCGGGCGCAGGCCGCCGCGAGATGGCTCAGTCATGCCTGCTGTTTGGAACGTGGAGAGAGGGTCCGTGGCGATGTCCGTCGACGCATCAGGACCGCAACAGCGTGCGACGACGGAGAAAGCCTGTTGACCATCACCTCGCCCGTGGCGATTGCGGCCGGCCGCGACCGTCAGGCGTCGAGACGATGGCCTTGCGGGCGGAGGTGCAAATTCCGGTGGTCTGGTCCGACGGTCCGAGTAAGATACCCGAGGGAAGAAACGCAGAAGGCTCGGCGCAAACCGGGCCCGGTGAGCGCGTCCAACGAGCAAGTCCACGGAAGAGGGAGCATGCGATGAGGATGATCAAGGGACCGGGCATCTTCCTGGCCCAGTTCGCCGCGGATGCGGTGCCGTTCAACTCGTTCGATTCGATCTGCGGATGGGCGGCCTCGCTCGGTTACGAGGGAGTCCAGATCCCGACCTGGGATGGCAGGCTGTTCGACCTCCACAAGGCCTCGGAATCGCAGGACTACGCTGACGAGATCAAGGGGATCGCGGCGCGCCATGGACTAGGTATTACCGAGCTCTCGACCCATCTGCAGGGCCAGCTCGTCGCCGTTCACCCGGCCTATGATGCGGCCTTCGACGGTTTCGCCGCGCCGGAGGTGCGCGGCAATCCGAGTGCGCGCACGAGCTGGGCTGTCGACCAGGTCAAGCGCGCGATCGTGGCGTCCAGGCGTCTCGGGCTCACCGCGCACGCGACCTTCTCCGGCGCGCTGGCCTGGCCCTACATCTATCCGTGGCCGCAGCGTCCGCCTGGCCTGATCGAGGCCGCGTTCGACGAACTCGCAAGGCGCTGGCTGCCGATCCTCGACCATGCGGAGGAGAACGGGGTCGATCTCGCCTATGAGATCCACCCGGGCGAGGACCTGCACGACGGCGTCTCCTACGAGATGTTCCTGCAGCGGGTGAACAACCACAGGCGCGCAAATCTGCTCTACGATCCCTCGCACTTCGTGCTGCAGCAGCTCGACTACCTCGCCTACATCGACATCTATCACGAGCGGATCAAGGCCTTCCACGTCAAGGACGCCGAGTTCAATCCGACCGGGCGCCAGGGCGTCTATGGCGGGTTTCAGAGCTGGGTCGACCGCGCCGGCCGCTTCCGCTCGCTGGGCGACGGCCAGGTCGATTTCGGCGCGATCTTCTCGAAGCTGACGCAGTATGACTACGCGAGCTGGGCGGTGCTCGAATGGGAGTGTGCGCTCAAGCATCCGGAGCAGGGCGCGCAGGAGGGCGCAGAGTTCATCAAGAGCCACATCATTCGGGTGACCGAGAAGGCGTTCGACGATTTCGCGGGCTCGGGCGCAGACGACATGGCCAACCGCAAGATGCTGGGCCTGTCCTGAGCGGAGAACGAAAATGGCGATCGAGGCAAGCAGTGCAGCCGGTCGACATGACCGTATCCGGCTGGGAATGGTCGGAGGCGGGCAGGGCGCCTTCATCGGCGCGGTCCACCGTATTGCCGCACGCATCGATGACCAGTTCGAGCTGGTGGCCGGTGCGCTGGCATCCGATCCGATCCGCGCCAAGGCCTCGGCGAAGGAGCTCGGCTTGGCCTCCGATCGCGCCTATGGCTCCTTCGAAGAGATGGCGAAGGCCGAAGCTGCGCGGACGGACGGCATCGAGGCGGTCGCGATCGTCACGCCAAACCACATGCACGCTCCGGTCGCGAAGGCTTTCCTCCAGGCGGGAATCCACGTCATCTGCGACAAGCCGCTGACGACGACCGTGGCCGAAGCCGAAGAGCTGGTGGCGCTGGTGAGGACGACGGGCAGGGTGTTCGTGGTGACGCACAACTACACCGGCTATCCCATGGTGCGACAGGCCAGGGCCATGGTTGCAAACGGCGAGCTCGGCGAGATCCGGCTGGTGCAGGCCGAATATCTTCAGGACTGGCTGACCGAGCGGCTGGAGGCAAGCGACCACAAGCAGGCGGCGTGGCGCACGGATCCGGCCCGCTCCGGCGCCGGCGGCTGCATCGGCGACATCGGCACGCATGCCTACAATCTTGCCTGCTTCGTCAGCGGGCTCGAGCTCGACGAGCTGCTCGCCGAGCTCTCGACCTTCGTCGCGGGACGGCGCCTCGATGACGATGTCCAGATCCTGCTCAAGTGGAAGGGCGGCGCCAAGGGCATGCTATGGGCGAGCCAGGTCGCGGTCGGCAATGAGAATGCCCTCACGCTGCGAGTCTACGGCAGCAAGGGCGGACTCGAATGGGCGCAGGAGAATCCGAACCAGCTCTGGTTCACGCCGCATGGCCGGCCCAAACAGCTCCTGACCCGCGGCGGCGCCGGCGCCATCGGCGATGCGGCCCGCGTCACCCGCGTTCCCTCGGGCCACCCCGAGGGCTACCTCGAAGGCTTCGCGACGATCTATGCCGAGGCCGCGCGCGCCATCCACGCGGCGAGAGCCGGCGTGAAGCCCGATGCTGACGTCCTGTTCCCGACCGTCGAGGATGGCCTCGCGGGGGTGAAGTTCATCGATGCCGCAGTGAAATCCTCGGCCGCCAAAGGCGTGTGGGTTCGCATGAGGTGAGCCGCGATGAAACGCGAATGCCTGCCTGCGTCTGATCCTGAAGGCGTCCGCACGACCGGACGCCTCGCCTCCGATCTGCGGCCGACAGACCTGAATCCGATGCTTGGCAATAAGCTGGACAACGTCCTGCACGCAGGCGATCCAGTCTCGCGCACGATTTTGGTGCTGCGCGAGGTGGCCGTGATACGGCGCCTTGTGGTCCCCGCGGCAGTAGATCGCGACCTGCCATCATACGCTGAGCTAATAGCGTCGCAGTCCAGCCAAGAAGCTGGGCGTCGTCGAGCGGCGACGCGCGCCTCGGGGGCGGAATGGCGACGGCTCCCAGGAGGATCGCGGTGGTGAGCAGAGGCCGTCTCATGTCCTGACATCCTGATCGCACCTTCAATTGACCGTCGTCGGCGACAGGCTGGATCTCCAAGGATTGTTCCGGCATCGCGACCCGGGATTGCCTTGGCCATGGCCTAGGGCCAGCCATGCCGGCAGGTGTTGGCCGCGTTAGCAAATAGTGGCAATTTATGCTCCCCAGTCGTGGAGCGATCCGATGGCATCTGTCGAAAAGCTGAGCGTTGCGCTGACCAATGAGCAGGTCTCGGCTCTCAAGACGGCCGTCGAGTCCGGCGAATATGCCACCACGAGCGAGATCGTCCGGGAGGCGGTGCGTGACTGGCAGTTGAAGCGCGAGTTGCGGCAGGAAGACATCAGGCGTTTGCGGCAGGCATGGGACGAGGGCGTTGCCAGCGGCTCTGCCGGCAAGGTCGACATGAAGCAGTTGCGCAAGGAGGCTCGCGACCGGTTGAAGGGGGCGAAGAAAGCCTCCGGCCATGCCGATTGAGCTGATCTGGTCCAATTAGGCGCGGGCCGATCTGATCGATATCTATCTGCTGATCGGGCTAGAGCAGCCGGCCGCCGCCGAACGCTATCTCGATCGTATCGAGACGAGAGTCGAGCTCTTGAGATCGCAGCCACGAATGGGCGTCCGCCGCTCCGATATCAGGCCATCCATGCGCACGCCGACGGCCCGTCGTGCCAGTTTGTCGCAAACTAATCACTTGCACCGTCGGGCAAATCACATCCACATTTCCTGTTATCCCGGCTCGCTGAAGAGGGACGTTTCGCGATCGTCACGAGCGTCGAGTTGGGGAAGCGATGGGCGCGTTGCTCTGCAGCCGGGTGTCACAGCCTGGCCGACGAACGGAGCGATGCGACGGCGAAATCGTGTGGTCCTGGCATCCCGGTGCTGGCGCCAAGTCGGCGGTGATGATGATCCGCCGGCGACGGGGGCAAGACAGCCGATCCCCGGGGGAGAGCGCCTATAACCCGTCAAACCGTCGCGCAGGGAAGGCCGGATATTGGGCTGAACCTGTGGTTCTGCCGCGTGCTTTTTTGCTGCACGCGGACCGCGGGTATCAGTCGATACCCGGCCTTCCCTGCGCCCTCTCTTCAAGAGACGAGGGCCGAACTGATCCAAAACTCGGGCGCATCGCGCCGCGAGATCGCGACTTCACGCCTTCGCTGTTTGACACGTCAAGCAAATGCACCTGAGCCGTCGTGAGGACGCGGACGGCCCACGCGCAGTCCAGTGCGAGCCGATCGGTGTGGTGTCAGGGTTTCACGAACCGATAGGCGAAGCGATCGGTCTTGCCCTTGATCGAGGGATCGAACGCCTTGATCCCGTGCGGATCGTCCTTGTTCGCGAGCAGGGTGCTTTCCGCGTCCAGGACGAAGCCGGCCGCCTCCACCTCCGTGCGAACGGATGCGGGCTCGATCCGATGCAGCGACTGGGCGTCGCTCGTGCCCGCCCCGACGGCGGCGGCGTGGTCGACGATGACGTAGGACCCACCGGGCTTCAGCCGCTCGTAGACAGCTCGATTGAAGAGGGCCGCGGTCGCGCCCTTGGCCTGGATCAGCGCGGTGTGGAGGTCGTGGTAGAACAGGTGCAGCCACAGGATATCCGCTGCTTGCGTGGCCTCCGGCATCGCCACGAGGTCCGCCGAGACGGCTTCGACATTCTCTCGGCCCGGCTCCTTCGCAAGCGTCCGCATGCGGCCGACCGGATCGTTCTTGAAGTGGGCGACTTCGGCCGGCACGAAGCTGTAAACGCATCCGTCGGGTCCCACGATGCTGGAGAAGAGACGGGTCCAGTCGCCATCGCCTGGGTAAACGTCGATGACGGTGGAGCCCGCATCTATGCGTGCGAAACGGATCAACTCGGATAGCTTGGATTGGTCGTACATCGGGATCTCCTTTACGGTTGGGCATTCGACGAGCGCGCGGCGGGCGAGGGGGCGATCCACGGCTCATTCACCGCCGACCCCGAACCTGATGGCCGCAGATGGGCGGGCCTAGGCCCAGCGACCGGCCTCCTCAAAACTAAGGCGGGGATTGCGCGGAAACACGGAAGCTGGATCGCCGTACCCAATGCTGCAGATGAAGTTCGACCGAACCCGCATGCCTGAGAAGAACGCCTTATCCACGCCAGCGTTGTCGAAGCCGGACATGGGCCCGCAGTCCAGTCCCAACGCCCGCGCAGCGACGATGAGGTAAGCGCCCTGCAGCGTTCCGTTTCGCATTGCCGTCACCTCGGCCACGTCTGGTGCCGCAAAGTATTTCTGCATGACCTCGGCAGCGTGAGGCAAAAGCTTGGGCAACTCGCCGGCGAAATCCAAATCGTGGCCGATAATGACCGTGACAGGAGCCTTCAGAATCTTCGGCTTATTCGGTTCCGCAGCAAGCCCGGCGAGCGTTGCCTTTCCATCAGGGCTACGCACCCAGACAAACCGCGCGGGGCTGCTGTTCGCAGATGTCGGGCCCCATTTCAGGAGGTCATAGATCTCTCGTACCAGATTGTCCCCTATAGGACGATCTGCCCATCCGTTGGGGGTGCGAGCGGAGCGAAAGATCTGATCAAGCGACTGATCGTTTGAAGCGGAAGTCATAGGTGGGAGCGCTTTCAGGAAATGGATGTTGGTCGGCACAACATCGTGTCATGCGATCACGATTCACACGTCGAACTTGACTAGGTCCTTGCGTCGATCTGCGAGGCCCGCGCCAGCGCTTGCGTGTCGATGTACTCCTGGATGTGGGCGACTTTGCCGTCTCGAACGGTAATGTCGAAGACCCACTCGTCCTTGAACGGCCTATTCGTGGCTTTGATTTTTCCCGTAGCGACGCCGACGACCATAACCCGGTCTCCCTGCGCCATGAATTCGGGGGGCTTCGGGTATTGCGTTTCCACCTCTTCGGACGCCTTCTTGAGCACAGCCGCCAACTCCGCGTGCCCGCGGTGCGTGCCTGCCAGCGGCCAGCCTTCGCCCGGAATGATCCACTCGATATCTTCGGCAGCCAACGCCAGCAGATCGCGCGCGTTGCTGCTGCCCATGGCTGCAAAGAAATTCTTCACAAGCTGGACATTCTCTTCGGTGCTCATCGTATCTCTCCTTTTTCGTTCGGCGCGAATTCAGATCGCCGAGAAGCCGCCGTCGACAGACAGCTCCACTCCATTCACGAAGCTCGAATCGTCTGAAGCAAGAAACAGCGCGGCCGCCGCAATTTCCTCAGGACGACCCATCTTTCCCCGCGGGATCAGGGATTCGAACATCTGCTTCGCCTCCTCGGTGAGAACCTGGTCCTGCATCGGTGTGGCGATCGGCCCCGGGTGCAGCACGTTCACCCGGATATTCCTGCCCTTCAGTTCGTTGAGCCAACCGCGTGCGAATGCGTGCAGCGTAGCCTTGCTCGCCGCATACACGCTGTAACCAGGAAAACCTTTGATCGAAGCAACCGACCCGGTCATGAAGATCGATCCGCCATCGTTGAACAGCGGCAACGCCTTCTGCACCGTAAACAGCGTGCCCCGCGCATTCAGGCTGAAGGTCGCATCGAAATGCTGCTCGGTAATTTCGCCCAGTGGGACGGCTTCGCCGGTGCCGGCGCTCGCGTACAGGATGTCGATCTTGCCCTTGACCCGCTTGACCGTATCGAACAGGCGGTCGAGGTCGTCGAGATTGGCCGCGTCGCCGCGCACGGCGGTCACGTTCCGGCCAATCAGCTTGACGGCCTTATCGAGCGCCTCCTGCCTCCGGCCCGTTATGAAAACGTAGGCGCCTTCTTCGACGAACCGCTTGGCGCTCGCCAGCGCCATGCCGCTCGATCCACCCGTGATGACTGCAACCTTACCCTCAAGCTTTCCCATGACTTCCTTTCAGACACCGTCTTTGGTCGTTCGGGGAGGTCCCCCGAGACCCTCGAGATGGGTCCGCCGGCGTCAGGCGTTGAGTGCGGAAGCGCGCACATCGGTGGTGCAAAATCGATCCGGCCGGACGACTGACGCCAGCCGTGACGATCGGTGTCCGCCGTTCGGAATTGGGCCGCGCTCGTTGAAATAAGCTATGATGACCGCCGTACTGCCGTACGATGCGGGAGATACGGGTTCCGGAAGGAGCACTGCGCGGCGCGGGAATGCACCATGATCGACTGGGATGACGTTCGCTATTTTCTCGCCGTCGCGCGCGGAGGCTCGGTGCGGGCCGCCGCCGGGCGCCTCGGGGTGAATCACGCGACCGTACTGCGACGTATTGCTCAGCTCGAGGAGCGCCTGGGGGCGCAGATGTTCGAGAAGCTGCCTTCGGGCTACCGCCTGACGGCTGCAGGCGAGGAGGTTCTCGAGCTCGCGGACCAGATGGAAGCGTCGTCGCACCAGCTGGAGACGCGGGTCTTCGGCCGCGACCAGAGTGTGCGCGGGCTTCTGCGGGTGACACTGGCACCGACCGTCGCGACACACCTGCTGATGCCGGACTTCGCCGATTTCGCGCGTCTGCATCCGGACATCGAGATGGAAATCCTGTCGTCCGGCGAGCTGGCAAATCTGACCAACCGAGACGCTGATGTGGCTATCCGCGTCGTCTACGACCGCAAAACCCTGCCGCTCAATCTTCACGGCCTGAAGGGACCGGAGGTGTTCGGCGGCGTCTACATGTCCCGCGATCGACTGGCAGCGTCGCGTGCGGGCGCGCCTGATCCCACCCGGTGGATCGTCATCAGCAGTCATGGAATCCCGGACTGGGTCCGCGAGGTCAGCGCCACGGGGGTTCCGTTCAGGACCACGGACGGCGAGGCGCAGATCGTTGCAGCAAGGCGAGGGATCGGGATGACGACGCTGCCGTGCTTCGTCGGAGACGCCGACCCCCTGCTGGTGAGGGTGCCGGGCACCGACCTGCACATGTACGGAACGCTCTGGCTTCTCACGCAGGGGGAGACACGCAAGACCAAGCGCGTGCGGCTCTTCACGGAGTTCGTATCCCGCAGGCTCGCCGCGTACGCGCCGCTTCTCGCGGGGCTGTCCGTATCGCACGACTGACGCGCGGCAGGTCGCCGGCGGTCGTGGTCAATCGCTTGTACAGGGCGGTCAGGCTAGCGTAGGCGTCATCGGCATTGTCGCCGAGCAGAACGAGCTTCGTGACGCTTCGAACTCTTAATCTGAGAGTCGTGGTCCTTATCGTCGAAGTACGACAGCCCAAGCTCAGGCCCGCTTCCTACCCTGCTGCGTTCCAGAAAGGGCGGCCTGCGCGACGAGGTGTGCGATGCGTTCGGACAGCGTTGCGTCGGAAACGGCGCGGGATAGCGTGACGCCGCCACTGAGCATGGCGAGAAGCAGGATCGCTTGGTCCTCTCGTGAGCTGTCGGCTCGGCCCGGCGCTTCATTCTCCGGCAGGCCGGCGGCGACTTCCGCGATGAGGCGCTTCAATTCCACGGTATAGGCGGCTCGCGTTTCGTTGTCCGCGCGCATCACGTCGGGGGACAGGCTCGGCAAGGTACAGCTCTCACCAAGTTCGCAGGTTCGCTTGTAGCCGAGGTAATAGCCGACGAAAGCCTTCAGCCAGTCTCCTGGCCGATCCGCCTTGAGTGCCGCGATCCCCTGACGCAGTTCTTCCAGCCCCGACAGGACGGCGGTGCGGAAGGCTTCGCTCTTGGATTTGAAGTGTCCGTAGAATGCGCCGTTGGTAACCCCAGCCGCCTTCGTCAGCGCATCGATGCTGGCGCCCCCATAGCCTTCCTCGCGAAACACCTGTCCGGCGGCTGCGACGACGCGCGCACGGGTTTCCTGTTTGTGTTCAGTGCTGTAGCGCATGGTCACTTCCATAGAGAGGAATCGCTCTTTATCTCTTGCTAAGAGAGCGATCGGCGTGTATCGATAAAGAGTGATCAACGTATATGAATCACCGTCGCGATTCAAACAAGGAGAGACCCATGCCCATCACGCTCACACTGCCCGAGGGCCTGCTCTCATCCGAAGAGCAGGTACGCGCCTTTGACGAACTGACGGACGCCCTTCTGGAGGTCTCCGGCCTGACCGGCAATGCCTTCATGACCCCGAACGTCATCGGCTCGATCAACGTCCTCCCGAAGGACCACGTGCGTGCCGCCGGAAAGCCGATCGCTGCGGCGTTTGTCGAACTCAAGCTGCCAGAGATCGCGCTGGCAACGCCCGAGGCGAAGAAGGCCTTCATCGAAAAGGCGACAGATATCGTCGAAAAGGCTGCCGGAGGACGGCTCACACGCGAGCGCATCTGGTCAAACATCGTCTATGCCCCGGACGGGGCGTGGGGGATCGCCGGGCGAAGCTACAGCAACGCCGATCTCATTGGCGCCATCACAGGCACGTCAGCGCAACGGAGTTGAACATGCGGCTTGCCAATTATCTGTTCTTCACCACGCAGTGCGAAGAAGCGCTTGCCTTTTATACGAAATGTGGGCTCGGCCGGGTCACCGAACTCGTGCGCCACGGCGCCCATGGCATACCCGTCGTCACCGAAGTCATGCAGGGCAAGGTGATGCACGCGCGCTTCGAAGGGCCGGGTATCCTGTTCTTCGCTTCGGACAATCACGATGCCGAGCCGATGCGAGGTTCTGCCCATATGCTGATCATGGATGATCGCGACAGCACCGATAGGCTGTTTGTCCGTTTGGCTGATGGCGGCCGGATAACCACGCCGCTCGCAGATCAACCTTGGGGGAGCTACTTCGGCAAGCTCACCGACCGGTTCGGCGTGCAATGGATGCTGGATTGCGTTGCGTGACGCTTTCGACATCGGTGAATGAGGGTGACGCTGCATTAATTGACAGCACGAGGTGCGTCGAAGCCGCGTCCGGCCGTTCGGACGGCCTCGATCTCTGCGTGGGCCGTGGCGTCATGCTTGTCGGCGACGTGATTTCGATCGGCTGCGATGATGTCGGAGCCCAATACGATCACGCAGCCGATCGGCGACAGCGCCGGATCTGCGCCATCTTGCGTTGCGACCTTGATCGCCTTCTGCATGAAATGTTCGTCGGTTTTCAGGTCCGGCACGATGAAATCCGGATTGTGGCGTATGAGGCTGACGACGATGGCGGTGCCTGGCAGGCTGCGCCGCGCAAGCGGTGGCGGCGAGGGGCGATGAGTCATCCTCGCCTGGATAGGGATGAGACGCTCAGAGACCGGTCCCGCATGTCGCTGCGCTCATGGCGGGCTACGGGATCCATCGCGAGGGCAGAGAGGGGGTCGCTGCGCCGGGCGAGCGCCGCGAGAACTTGCCCGGTGCCGCGCCGAGGTTTCAATCAGAAGCGGCCCCTCAGCGGCAATTCCAGGTAGTTCCTTGCGCGCAAACCGCGTTCGGGCTTTCGCCGCCATAGACCTGATAGGGGTATTCGCCTTTGCGATAATAGCCATAGGCATAGGGGTTCGCTCCGTAATAGGACGGAGCTTCGTAATAGGCCGGACCGCCATAGACCGGACCATCATAATAATCATAGGCGTTACGGCTTGCGGCGATCGCAAGACCGGTGCCGATGGCACCCGCCGCAAGCGCCGCGCCGACCGCCGCGCTGCCGCCGCCGTGCCAGCGCCCATTCCGAGCGTCGGCACTGGTCGGGGTCAAGGCGCCGATCGCGAGTGCGGTCAATGAAGCGATGACGGCCGTGCGGCCGAGCAGAGCTTTTTGGGTCGACATGTCAGGCCTCCAGTGAAGTGCGCCGTGATCGGCGGATGTCTTCGGTGTCCGGCTCTGCCGAGAACTGTTGACGAACGTCAGAGCCGAAGAATTCCGGCAAACGGATGATCAATTGCGGTTCTGGATCTGACCTCGCTTGAGGAGCCAGCAGGGGTCCCAAAGCGAATGTCAGGTCCACCGCAATAGAACCGCTGCTCCCCTTTGGAGTTCCGGCCCCGCCCGAACTTCAATGCGATCGGAACAGTGCCGCTGGGCCTGCGGAGGAGGGGAGCGGCTCCTCCTTTGCCGACCAGCAGCCCCACGCCGGAGCCAACTCATAACGGTGAAGGTGCATTCCAATAACTGAAGACGTTTGAAGGACGTCGATGATACTGGCCGCTGTGACCCGATGAGCTCGCGTCATCCCGAGCTGCCCGACGGGCAATCCTTGCATGGCGCGCATGTGCCAACTGCCCGTCGTGCCAGTTTGTCGCGGACTTATCGCTTGCGGCGTGCTGTGGCTGATCTTGGAGTCATTCCCGTTCGCGCTTCAGCCGCATCGACATCATGAAGCGGCCGGCGGGATGGATGCTGACGGACGTCTCGAAGCAGGCGCCGGCGCTGTCGAGATAATGCCTGATGATCCGCAGCCCTGCCGTTCCTCGGTCGACCCGAAGCGGTTGCGCGAGATCGTCGGGGATCAGCACGGGTTCGATGTCCTGGCGGATTTCGGCGGCGCGGCGGCCGAAGCGCGCCTCGATGAGGTCGCTGATCAGCACGTCCGGCGTCGTGCGCACGCTATCGCGCAGACTCGCATAGGCGGCATCGACATACACATCCGTCCAGCCGATCGGCGCCGACCCTTCGTCCCCGTCGAGGCGGAGGCTGGAGATGCGCAGCCAGCGCCGGCCCACCGCGCAACCGAGCATCTTCGCCAGGGGGCGGTCGGCGACGAGGTCGGCCATGTCCTGCACCACGCGGGTGTGCGCGGCGCCGAACTGGACGAGATCCGCGACCGAGGTCAGTGACGGCCGATAGCCGCCTTGCGCCGGCGTCGAGGCTTCGACGCGAGTCCCGAGCTTCTTCTTGCGGGAGACCAGACCAAGGTCCTGCAACTCCTTGATGGCGGCGCGCACCGTGTGGCGGCTGGCGCCATAATGGTCGCACAGCTCGAATTCCGTCGGCAGCACCGAGCCAACGGGAAAGCGCCCGTTGGCAATTCCCTCCGCCAAGTCGCGCGCGACCTGGGCATAGCGCGTTTCGCTCATGAATCGTCCGCCCAAACAAATCCGGCCATGACGTTACCAGCCCCTTGACTTCATGTCCGGACATAATTTACGAGGGATTATGTCCGGACATGAGATCCGGCACGAGGAACACGCCATGGACCGATCGGCTCCTCTCGCAGCCACCACCGTCTTCGATTCTTTCCTGTTTCGCGACGCCTTCGGCACGCCGCGCATGCGCGCGGTGTTCTCCGATCATGCGCTGATCTCCTGCTACGTCGAGGTCGAGATCGCGCTCGCCAAAGCCGAGGCGCGCTGCGGCGTCATCCCGCAACAGGCCGCGGAGGACATCGCGCGGCTGACGGACGTCGCCGCGTTCGATCTCGACCTGCTGCGCCAGGAGACCGATATCGTCGGCTACCCGATCCTGCCGCTGGTCCACCAGATGGTGAAGCAGTGCGGCGACGCCGGCCGCTACGTGCATTGGGGCGCGACCACGCAGGACATCATGGACACCGCGGTGATCCTGCAGGTCCGCGCCGGACTGGAGATCATCGAAGCCGATATCGCCGAGCTCAGGCGCATCCTGGCCGACCTGTCGCGGAGATATCGCGACACCCCGATGGCCGGCCGCACCCATCTGCAGCAGGCGCTACCCGTGACCTTCGGCTACAAGACCGCGATCTGGCTCGCGATGTTCGATCGCCACGCCGAGCGCCTGGCGCAGCTCAAGCCGCGCGTTCTCGTCGGCGAATTCGCCGGCGCCGCCGGCACGCTCGCATCGCTCGGCGACAAGGGTTTCGAGGTGCAGGCCGCGCTCTGCGAGGAGCTCGGGCTCGGCGTTCCCGTCTCGACCTGGCACGTCGCGCGCGACGGCCTTGCGGAAGTCGTGAATTTCTTCGGCCTGGTCACCGGCTCGCTCGGCAAGATCGCGCTGGATATCATGATCATGGCCTCGACCGAGTTCGCCGAGGTCTATGAGCCCTTCGTCAAAGGCCGCGGCGCCTCCTCGACCATGCCGCAGAAGCGCAATCCGATCTCCTCCGAGCTGATGCTCGCAGCCTGCAAGGGCGTGCGTCAGCATGCCGGCCTGATGCTCGACGCGATGGTTCAGGATTTCGAGCGCGCCACGGGCCCGTGGCACGCCGAATGGATGGCGATCCCCGAGAGCTTCGTGCTCACCGCCGGCGCGCTGCACCAGGCGAAGTTCGCCCTTGGCGGCCTGATCGTCGACGAGAAGCGGATGGCCGACAATCTCGACATCAGCCGCGGCCTGATCGTGGCCGAGGCGGTCATGATGGGCCTGGCCCCGCAGATCGGACGGCAGCAGGCGCATGACGTCGTCTATGACGCCTGCCGCGTCGTCAACGAAAAGGGCGGCACGCTCGCTGACGCGCTTGCCGCAAATCCGGAGGTGGCCGGCCGCATCGATCGCGCCACGATCGATCGCCTGACGTCACCCCGCAACTATCTCGGCCTCGCGCCGGCGATGGTCGACCGCGTGCTCGACGCGGACAAGCGCCGAGGCTGACAATCAAGAACGAGCGCGATCAAGCGCTCGCGTCTGCCGCATCGAAGCTGTCTGGCCCGGCCCAAAACCGGGAACGGCAGAGTCATGGCCAAATTCGAAAAGGGAGGTTGGAATGTCTGTTGCTGTCGCGTCGGCTTCGGCGCCGGCGAGAAAGGCGCTGTGGAAGAATCTCGGCGTCCAGGTCGTCATCGCCATGATCCTCGGCACGCTGGTCGGATTGCTGTTTCCATCCTTTGCCGCCCAGCTCAAGATCCTCGGCGACATCTTCCTGCGGCTGATCAAGACCGCGGTGGCGCCCTTGGTGTTTCTCTGCGTCGTCGTCGGCGTCGTGTCGGCCGGCGACTTCAAGCGGATCGGCAAGGTCGGCCTGGTCGCGATGCTCTATTTCGAGATCGTGTCGTCGATCGCGCTCGGCTTCGGCCTCGTTGCCGGCAACCTGCTCGGCATCGGCCAGGGCATGTCGGCGACCACAGCGGCATCCGGCGTCAAGCCGCCTTCGGCCGCAGGCGCGCCGCATTCGACGCTGGAGTTCATCCTCAACATCTTTCCCGACAACTTCATCGGCGCCTTCGCAAGGGGCGAGCTGCTGCAGGTTCTCGTGATCGCCCTGATCTTCGGCGCGGCGCTGCTGCATCTGAAGGAGAGCAAGCGGCTTCCGATCGAGCGCGGGCTCAACGCCATCTCGGACGCCTTCTTCGAGTTCATCCACCTGATCATGTGGGTTGCGCCGATCGGCACCTTCGGTGCGGTCGCCTTTGCGGTCGGCTCGAGCGGGACCGCGGTGCTGCTGTCGCTGATCTATCTCGTGCTCAGCTTCTACGCGGTCGTCATCGCCTTCATCGTCGTGGTGCTCGGCGGCATCTGCGCGATGTTCCGCATCAACCTCTTTAGCTTCCTCGCCTTCATCAAGGACGAGATCTTCATCGTGCTCGGCACCGCGTCGTCCGAGAGCGTGCTGCCGCGGTTGCTGGAGAAGCTGCCGACCTATGGCTGCTCGAAGCAGAGCGTCGGGCTGGTGCTGCCGACCGGCTATGCCTTCAATCTCGACGGCACGTCGATCTACATGTCGATGGGCATTCTGTTCCTGGCCCATGCCTACAACGTGCCGCTCGACTTCAGCCAGCAGCTCGGCATTCTCGCCATCATGCTGCTCACCTCGAAGGGCGCTGCAACCGTCTCCGGCGGCAGCTTCGTGGTGTTCGCGGCGACCGTGGCTGCCACCGGCGTCCTGCCGCTCGAAGGTCTGGCCGTGCTGTTCGGTGTCTACCGTTTCATGTCGATCGCGATCGCGACCACCAACGTGATCGGCAACAGCATCGCCACGATCGTGACTGCGAAGATCTGCGGCGAGTTCGATGAGTCCGTGCTGGCGCGGACCGTACGCGAGGAGATGGCCTGACGCGGTTCTATGCGCTTGCTAACTCCAGCGGCTGGCGTGAGCCGCGTCAGTCCGGCACGTCACCACCGTGTCGAAACGATCCGGTTGCAAGGGTAGCAGCGGAAGACGCATGTCGCCGCTGAGCCCCTCAGGTAGGGAAGGTCGCCGAGGTGGGTCATGTCCGTGCCGCATTGGTCGCAGCAGAGATGCGGAACGGGATCGGCGAGGGGCGGCACGATGCGCTTGGTCCAACGCACGGCGCGCGCGTTCATCAGACCTTGGACGCAGGCCGCCGCGACACGATCTGGCGCGAGGCGCCCAGGCCGAAATCGAAGGCATCTGGACGCTCATGCAGAGCCCGGAGACCAGGATGCGCGTTCGCGGGTTTCTTCGGGATTGACGTCGAACGGGGGAATCAAGGCCTTATTCGTCCGCGAGATGATCGCGTGTGAGTAGGCGAGGTTGCGTGGCGTTTTGTCGCGTTTGCGGGGTCTTGGATCTGAGCGCGACCTGCCGAAGGGGCAGGGCGCGGCGAACGTCATGCGGCGGCTTTGGCAGGCTGCGCGTTTGGGATCATCGGGACCGGCCGCGCAAGAAAGCTGGCGCAATTGGCGGACCTGCGACATGCTGGGGCGCGATCATTGCGGCGCCGAGCTCGTCGAATCGTGCCCGACGCCATGACCATCCAGGTTGCGCGGACGCCGGCCACATGCGATGGCGCGAAACGTCATGGAGAACAGTTGGTCTGATGGATGAGGACGACTGGAGCGAACAAATATCCCGGATCGAGGCGCGGCTCGAGGAGCTTGCCGGAATGGCCGAGCGGTGTCGGAAGATCATCCTGGTCTCGAAGGTCGTGATCTATGTCGGCGCCGGATTGCTGCTCGGCGCGGTGCTGGGCCTGCTCGGGTCTAATGCTGTCGTCGCCCTCGGTGCGATTGCTGCGGTGCTCGGCGGCACCGTTTCACTCGGATCGAACGTCAGCACATTGCGACAGACAATGGCGGCAATGGCCACCGCTGAGACGGTTCGCTCGGACCTGATCGGCAGGATGGATCTTCGCCTGGTTGGTGACGCGCAATGAAGCGGATTGTCGCTCCGGTCGCTCGAGCCGCTGGGTGTTGCCGTGCGCGATCCGTTTGCGGCGCCGCCGTAAACGTGACCGCACAGGTGCAAATGTCTGGATCGGCAGCAGAGACTATCGCACCATCAAATTGAATGCCCACGCCGACCCGGCCGAAAGAGCAGGGCAGGCAGACCAATCATGCAAACGATGCTTCAGGGAGAGACCATGCTCAAGAACCTCGATCCGTTGCTCAATGCCGACGTGCTCTATGCGCTCAGTGCGATGGGGCATGGCGACCGGCTGGTGATCTGCGACACCAATTTTCCGGCGGACGCGATCGCGCGGCAGACCGTGTTCGGCGAGCTCTTGCGCATCGACAATGTGAGCGCGGCGCGCGCCGTCCAGGCGGTGCTGTCGGTGCTGCCGCTCGACAGCTTCATCGACGATGCCGCTGTCAGGATGGAGGTCGTCGGGAAGCCGGAGGAGGTGACGCCGGTGCAGCAGGAGGTCCAGGCGGTGATCGACCGCGCCGAAGGCAAGTCGTGGCCGCTGGTCGGCGTCGAGCGCTACGCGTTCTATGAGATGGCGAGGAGCGCCTATTGCGTGATCGCGACCGGCGAGCGCCGCTTCTACGGCTGTTTTATCTTCAGCAAGGGCGTCATCGCGCCGGATGACGCGCAGTAATCATGGATGTCGGCCGTGGCTGCAGATCCTGACGACATGCGCCGACTGGTCACGGTCCATGTTCGTAGCTTTGCGCGGGCCTTGGCCGAGCAGCTTCCTAGAGGGGAGGCGCCACCAGTGCCGCAACGCGTCGCGTGGAGCGAGCGCCCGCCGAGGCCCAACGGGCGTCGCGAAGAGCAGATTGATCTGCCCATGCGGCGCTCGGCTCAACGCTCGTCCCGCATGATCTTCTCGAACCGGAAGAAATCGCCGTCGTCGGGCATGCCCTCCGGCGCAGGCCGGTGCGGAAGCGGGTTGTGGGCGTTGTAGTATTCGACGATCTTGAAGCCGCATTTGTTGACGTAGAAGTGAATGTTGCGCTTCTCGAAATACGGCGTGAAGGTTTGCCAGACCTTCGTTTCGGGATATCGCGCTTCGATCGCCTGCCAGGCCCGTTGCCCGACGCCGCGGCCATGCTGCCTGATCGAGATGTAGAACAGATCGAGCGAGTTGCGATGCGAGACCGGATCAATGGTCAGGACGGCTCCGCCGACGCGTATCCCGTCCAGGAGGACATGATAGGTCGCGGCGCCCGGCGCGCTGAATGACTCCTCGACATCGTCGCCGGAGGGGATCGATTGGTCCGGGACCGAGCCGACCGCGTCGATCACGGCGGCCGAAAATGCCTCCTGCAATTCCCTCTTGAAGCCCGGCAGATCCCGCTTGTCCGCGACCTGGAGGGTCACGCAATTGTCTCCGATGTCGTGCGCCAAGGACTCTCCTTGCTTCAAGGCCATGCATCCGTCCGGCGATATGAACGTGGCCAAGCTTACCGACGTCTGACATGCGCGATTGATGAGGGGGCGGCGGGGGCCGCAACCTTCACCTCATGCTCTGAGCCTCAGGCGCCGCGGTCCTCACCTGACCGATCCATCGCACCGGCCGCCTGACTCTTTTGCCCCGGCTCGATCGTCTTCACCTCATCTGGAGAGTGGAGCATCATCATGAGCCTGCAAGACAAGAGTGTCGTCGTCACCGGCGGAAGCCGCGGTCTCGGCCTGGGACTGGTGGAGGCCCTGGTCCATCACGGCGCGAGGGTGACCGTGGTCGCGCGCGGAACCGAGGCGCTGAACGCCGTCGCCGCCCGTCTGGGCGTGGCCACGGTTGCGGCCGATGTCACCGACGAGGCCGCCGCGCAGCGCATCGTCGGGGACATCCGCCCGGACATCCTTGTGCTGAATGCCGGCACGACGCCGCGGATGGGCCGGCTGGATCAGCTGAGCTGGACGGACTTTTCCGCGGCCTGGGAGACGGACGTCAAGGCCGGCTTGTATTGGATCCAGGCGGCGCTCAAGCTCCCGCTCAAGCCGGGAAGCCGCGTCCTGGTCGGATCGAGCGGCGCGGCGGTGACGGGCTCACAGATGTCTGGCGGCTACGGGGGCGCCAAACGCATGCTCTGGTTCATGGCGAAATACGCCAATGGCGTGTCGCAGGAGACCAGGCTCGGCATCCGCTTCCAGGCGATCGTGCCGCGCATGATGATCCTCGGCACGGGAGTGGGGGATACGGCCGCGGGCGCTTATGCCGGGTCCATAGGCATCACGCCGGAAGCGTTCGTCGCCCGCTTCGGCGCGCCGATGCCGCCACGGGCGTTCGGCGATCGCGTGGTCGCGGTGCTGGAGGACCCGCGTTTCGCCGACGGCGTCGTGTTCGGTCTCAACGGCGACGATGGCGTGACGGTGATGGAAGGAGCGGCGGCTTGAGTGACGGCGGACATGCTTCGCACGGCGCGCGCAGGGCCGAGCTCATGGCTCTCGCAGAGCAGCTACGGCCCGAGCTTCATCGCTATTGCGCGCGCCTGATGGGCTCGGTGATCGACGGCGAGGACGTCGTGCAGGACACCCTGACGAAGGCGCTCGTCGCCGTGGACGAGATGCGGGACCTCGCGATGCTGCGCGCCTGGCTGTTCCGGGTCGCGCATAACCGGGCGCTGGACCTGCTGCGCGGCCGTGCGATCCGTGCGGCCGAACCGATCGAGGCGGCTGACGACGTCGCCGACGCCGCCGCACCGGATGCCGTGGAGGTGATGATGCGCGACGAGGCGATCAGGACGGCGGTGTCGCGCTTCACGGAGCTTCCGATCCCTCAGCGCAGCGTTCTCATCCTGAAGGACGTGCTCGATGAGCCGCTCGCCGACATCGCGGCTCTGCTCGGCCTGACGGTGGACTCGGTGAAGGCACATCTCGCCCGCGCTCGGGCGCGGCTCTCCGAGATCAACGCCGTTGCCGATGCGCAGCCGGCGGCGAGACCCGTGTCCGATGCGGTGGCGCGCTATGTGAGCCTGTTCAACCAGCGTGATTGGGACGGGCTGCGCGCGCTGCTGGCGCATGACGTCAAACTGCACCAGTCCGCCCATCCCGTCCGCGTCGGCTCGGCCGATGTCGGGATGTTCTTCAGCATCTACGCCGGCATTGACGGCCTCTGGCTGGCGCCTGCCTGGCTCGAGGGCCGGGAAGTCATCGCCGTGTTTGAACGCCAGGGCGATCCGAAGCCCAGCTACATCATGTGGCTCAGCTGGCGCGACGGCAAGATCAGCTTCATCCGCGACTACCGCTACGTCCGCTATGTCATCGCCGACGCAGAGCTGGCGCTCGTCCCGCCGGTCTGAGCACTGCGCGAGGGCCGGGCCGCGCCGCGCGTCTTGCCTCCGCGCGCAGCCAGCGTGGTCGGCGTCGCGCGCGACCACCGCGTGGGACGATGGGGGGCTACACCGTCGCACAATGCGAAGGGGCGCAGGCCGACAAGGGCTTGATTCATATCAACGGGGGAGGGGCGCGTCAGGACCATATTCTAGCGAGAGGGATTCGAGATGCAGCTCTTCAACTCGACGAGGAACTACGGCGCGATCCCGCAGGCGCTGCATTGGCTGACGGTCGTTCTCGTGGCCGCCGCCTGGGCGCTTGGTGTGTTCGGCGACGCGCTGCCCAAGGGCGCACCGCGTGAGTCCGGCCTGTTCATCCACGTGACGGCTGGGATCGCGATCCTCGCGCTTCTGGTGGTGCGCCTGGCATGGCGGCTGGCCGATCCATCTCCGCCGCCCGAGGCGACCGAATTCGCCACATGGATGGGAAAGTGGCAGGATCCGGCCGCGCGTTTCGCGCACTACGCCCTCTATGCGCTGCTCTTTGCCGTGCCCGTCGTGGGAATCGTGCTGCAGTTTGCGCGCGGTGATGCCTTGCCGCTGTTTGGCATCGCCGAGATCGCGTCGCCTTGGCCCAAGGACCGCGCGTTTGCTCACAACGTCAAGGAAGTGCATGAAATTCTCGCCCACGCCCTCGTCATCGTAGCCGCAATGCATGCGGCTGCCGCGCTGATTCATCACTGGATCTTCCGGGACCGGACGCTGCTTCGCATGTTGCCTCACTCGGACAATTAGAGGAAGCGGCACGCCTGCAGGGATGACGCATCGCACCGCTCGTGGTTCGGATTGCCAATCCCCAGGGAAACACGGCCGGGAGACTCACCAATGTTGGAATATCGCGTCAGCGCCCGACGGATCGACGCGCATGAAAGCGTCGCAGACTGCAAGGATGCGACCGTGGTGCTCGATACCGATATCAAGGGACGGCGGGATGCGTTCAATCCGGCCGAGCTTCTTCTCGCGGCGGTTGCCGCCTGCATGATCAAGGGAATCGAGCGCGTGACGCCGATGCTCAAGTTCGATCTTCGCGGTGTCGACGTGCGGTTGATCGGCGTCCGTCAGGACAGCCCGCCGATGATGGCGTCGATCGACTACGAGCTGATCGTCGACACCGATGAAGATGACCGCCGGCTGGAGCTGCTTCATCAGAATGTCAGGAAGTATGGGACGATCTCCAACACCGTGGCGGCCGCGACGAAGCTCCAGGGCGTGATCAGGAGAAGGACATGAGCCGCCTTCGCGCCCATCCCGAAAACCATCTGGTGGCGAGAATCGGATGGCTAAGGGCGGCCGTTCTCGGCGCCAATGACGGAATCATTTCGACTGCGAGCCTGATCGTCGGTGTTGCTGCGGCCGCCGCGACACGAAACGACGTCCTGATCGCGGGCGTCGCGGGATTGGTCGCCGGAGCGATGTCGATGGCCGCCGGTGAATATGTCTCGGTCAGCTCTCAGTCGGATACCGAGCAGGCCGACCTTGCACGCGAACGCAAGGAGCTGAGCGACAACCCCGCATTTGAGCGCGACGAGCTTGCCGATATCTACGTCAAGCGAGGTGTCGATCAATCCCTTGCGCGACAGGTGGCCGAGCAGTTGATGGCGAAAGACGCGTTGACGGCTCATGCGCGCGACGAATTGGGAATCTCGGAGATCACGGCAGCGCGGCCGATCCAGGCTGCCCTGACCTCGGCCGTGATGTTTTCAGTGGGGGCCGCCATGCCCTTGCTGATGGTCGTCGTGTCACCTGCCAACGCGCTGGTCCCGATCGTTTCCGCGGCTTCGCTCGCCTTTCTTGCGGTGCTGGGGGCGATCGGCGCAAAGGCAGGCGGGGCGAACATTCCGCGCGCCACCGTTCGCGTCACATTTTGGGGAGCCTTCGCCCTCGGCCTCACCGCGGGCATCGGAAAGTTGTTTGGGGCGGTCGTTTGAAGCGTGGCAACGCTGGCGTGACGGTGCCAGTACGTGAAAGTCCTGACCGCGGACAGTCCGCCTCCACCGCGGCTGACACTCGTGAGCTGCGACGTAGTTACGGTGACAGTGCACAAAATGCCCGGACCGGCGAAGGCGCGCCGCCCGCCTGTATCGCGGCGGACGCGCCTGCGTCGAGACGGCTTACCAGGGTGCGGAGGCGACCCGGTTGCAGCGATAGCAGCGAAAGACGCGCTTTGCCGTTGCCCCCATCAGGGAGGGCAGGTCGCCGAGATGGGTCATGTCTGAGCCGCATTGGTCGCAGCGGAGATGCGGAGCGTCGTCGGCGACGGGCGGTGTTTTGCTAAGTTGAAGCTGGTCAGTTGACCCCATCGACATTGCCAAAATCCGATCTCTCAGACGTCCGAAGCGTGCCGAGCAGAGCACCGTCAATGCTCGTGACCGGAGGTGCCGTCTATCGGTAAGAGGGGGTGCCGATAATCCGCACGATGCGCCGGCGTGACGGACGACGTCTGGTCCAAACAGCTCAGACCAGTAGTTCTACGGTGCGTGCGCCGGGTGAAACGGTGGCCGCTGGACCGAGGGAGGGCGACCACCGCCGGTCGCCGGCTCGGACACGCGTCTTGATCTGGATTGCCGCTCACCGCATCGTCGCGAGCCGCAGCGCCAGCGCGCAGGCGCGCTCGTACTCGTCGCGATTGATCCATTCGTCGATCGTGTGGGGCTCGTTCTGACCCGTTCCGAAGGTCACGGTCGGTACACCGTGGCGGACCATCCAGTTCGCATCCAGCCCGCCATTGCTGGCGCGGATGGTCGGGGCTCCGCCGACATCGGACACCGCCGCGACCGCGCGCTTGACCACGGGCAGGCTCTCCTTCATGCGGAACGGATGGTAGTCGGTCTCGGCCTTGAACTTGATGCGGCCCGCCTTGCCGTCGCTGTTGGTGACCTGCTTGGCGGCCTTCTCGAACGCCGCCTTGTATGCCTTCGTGATCTCCCTGACGAATTTTGCATCGTGGCTACGGCTCTCGCCGCGCACGTGGATGTAGTCGGTGACGACATTGGTGGCGTCGCCTGCGGGGCGGCCCTCGCCGCCGGTGACGGGGCCGACATTGCTGGTGCCGAGTTTGGCGTCCTTGCCCTTGCCCTTCACCACCTTGCCGAACCAGCCGCCGGCCTTCACGTCGGCGAGCGCGAGCGCCAGGATCATGGTCGCGCTGATGCCGCGCTCCGGCGCGACGCCGGCATGCGAGGCGCGGCCGAGGATCTCGACCTGCCAGCGATCGGCGCCGACCGCGCCGATGGTGACGCCGGAGGCGGAGCTGCCGTCGAAGTTGAAGGCCATGACTGGTGCGCCGAGGTCGTCGGTCTTGACGTGCCGCGCGCCCCACAGCCCGGTCTCCTCGCGCACGCAGAACAAGAGCGTGATCGGCGGATGATCGAGCTTCTCGCGGATCAGCTCGGCCGCGAGTGTCACGAGAATGCCGCAGCCGCAGCGGTTATCGCCGCCGAGCGCGGTCTTCGCGGCGTTGACGATCTTGCGGCCCGAGATCTTCGGCTGCGCGCCGGCGCACAGCGGCACCGTGTCCATGTGGGTCATGAACATGATCCGCGGCTGGTTGTGCATCGTGCCGCGGCCGGGCAGGTCGACGATGAGGTTGCCGGTTTCGGTCGGCAGCGGGATGCGGCTGTTGGCGTCGTCGAGGCGGATCGCCTTGGCCGGCACGCCGCCGTCCCTCAGCGCCGCCGCGATCTCGCGCCCGATCGCTTTCTCCTGTCCGCTGACGCCCTCGACCGCGAGGAAACGCATGAGGCGGTCGGTGGCGGCATCAGCGTCGACAGTCATGAACGAATCCCTTCGATGAGCGAGGCGCAGAGCATCTTTCGCGGCGCCCCGTGGCGCAAGGGGGGCGGCCGGCGGATCTGCCATTCGCTGTGGGACGTCCTGATCTCTCCAGGCGATTGCCGGATCAGGCGATCCTCACGGTCCAATGCGGACATCGACACGTGCAGACGCCGCGCCCGCTCTCCCAACGTCGCTCGCGGCAGGTTCCGCACGTCGACGCGGGGCATTGTTTCGGAAACTTGAAGACCCAATTCGGTCCAGCCGCCATTATCAATCGGCCTGCGAGCAGCCACATCCGCACCACGAGCATCCGACGGGCGCGACCCTCATGACACGAGGACGCTGTCGGGGCGGCAGCGCGGCCTGATGCCGGTGGTGGTGAGGAGCGAGCGGTGGACGGACAGCAAGCGCCGGGCGGATCCGGGCCGGTCATTGTGCAGGAGGAGTCTCACCCGGCGGGCCGGCGCGCCACGCCCAGGGCGTGCGCGGGACGTGCGCTATGGCCGCTCGTCGGGCTCAGCCTGATGATCGGAACGGCCATCGTGCTGTCGTGGACGTTCGAATATGTGACCGTCGGCCAATATCTCGTTTACACCGATGACGCCTATGTCAGGATGAACGAAGTCCCGATCACGTCTGCGGTGTCCGGCCTCGTCAGGGATCTGCTCGTGATCGACAATCAGGAGATCGTTGCGGGGCAGGTTCTCGCGCGGATCGAGCACCGGGACGAGAGCGCCGCGACGGCCGTGCTGAACGACATCATCGCTCCCGTCACCGGCGTCGTTGCCGCAAGCGGTCTTCATGTCGGGGAATCGGTGACGGCGGATCGGCCGTTGATGGCGGTGGTCACGCCGGGCGAGGCCCAGGTCATCGCCGGTCTCGCGGTGTCCGAGATCACCTATGTCGCCATCGGACAGGCGGTCACGATCGACGTGCCGGGCCTGCCCTCCGTCCGACTCTATGGACACGTCGCGGATGCCGAGCTGATCGGTGCGGCATCCGGCTCGCGATACGGCGAAGACCGGATCGCGCTGAAGATCAGCCTGCTGAAGGCTGCCATGCCTCCCGAATTGCGATCGGGCATGGCCGTCGGTGCGACGATTCTGACCGGCCTGACCGGGACGGAGCGAATGGTCTCACAGGTGCTGCAGGAGAGGGCGCAGAGAACCTGCAGCTGCGAGCCGGATCTCCGACCCACGACGGTGCAGCGGCGCATCTGACCATGGCGGTCCTGCTCGGCGCCTTCGATCAGCCGCGGTTGAGTTCCTGCACGCCGTCGTGAACCTGGTAGACGACCTTGCCCTCGCGCCAGGCGAACGGGCCGTTTGGGTCGCGGCAGGCGATGCCGGCTTCCGGAATCAGCTTGTCGCACAGCATGACGATGATGGCTTCGAGCGGTGCGCTGGTGTCGTTCTCCTCGGTCATCCGGTCGATCGAGATCTCGCCGCCTTCGACGCCGTCATCGATGTGGACGATGAAGATCTCCTCATGGCCCGGGATGCCATGCGCCGTCACCCGAAACACTTCCCCCTTGTACTCGAATTCTCGAACCATCGTTTCCGCCCGTGATGAGTTTGTTGATTGTCGCTTCAAACGGAGACGGAAACTAGGAGCGCGCGGCGTGACGGTCAAGAAAAGTTGGTGTCGGGAATCCGACAAAATACAAGACGATACGAAGTCTTCGGATGCGGGTGTCGTGTCGGTGGCGTCGATTTGTGGACCGCGTATCTCGTCGGCGCCGGCCGGCCGCTGTCGCAGCGTGAGTTGATTTGGCCATGCGGTCATCACCCGCGGGCGATGACCGTTGCAGCTGTGACTCTCGTGGCCCGAGCCGCGCCGAGTCAGTCTTGCCCGACGGGCCATCCGTGCATGCCGCGCATGCGCAAACTGCCCGTCGTGCCGGTTTGTCGCGAACTTAGCGCTTGCACCGTCGGGCAAATCACCGGCACTTTCTCGCGCGTCCCGGCTCGAGAAGAGGGGCGTTTCGCGATCGTCACGAACGTCGAGCCGGAGATGCGATGGGCGCGTTGTTTCGTAGCTTGGTCTCACCGATCAGGCGGACGAGCGGAGCGATGCGACGGCGAAATCGTGTGGTCCTGGCGCCCCGATGCTGGCGCCAAGTCAGCGGTGATGATGAACCGCTGACGACGGGGGCAATCAAGCCGGTCCCCGGGGAGAGCACGTATAAGCTGGCAAACCATCGCGCAGGGAAGGCCGGGATGTCCCAGCCGAACCTGTGGTTCCTACCCCGTGCTTTTTCACTGCACGGGGGCCATGGGGGCGGCAGGCTCCCGGCCTTCCCTGCGCCTCTTCTTCATCAGAAGAGGATCAACTGATGCAAAGCTCGGGCGCAACGTGCCGCGAGATCGCGAAGCCATTTGGTCGCTGTGCCTGTCGTCACTCATCACTGTTGTTGCTTGCTGCTTGACTCCTTGGGAGGTCGCAGGCGCGCGCCGCGCGAGAAGCGGTCTCGAGAACGACCCTTCCTGTTGCGTGCCGTTCAGGTCGGACCATGCCTGCAAATCGGTCGCAATCCCCGGTGCGAGGCGAGCGAAACGACTTATTTGTCGGCGTCGTCGCCGCATGGAACAAAAGGCGCGCGACGCGCCGATCTTTGAACGGCGATTTCATTGACCGGAGCGGGCCGTGCGCGGATATTGCCGAGCGTCATCGCTCAATCACGGGTCGCCAGATGAGAACGAAAGCTGCAGCATGCCGCCTGGTGCGCAAGCGCCGCGCAGGACGCTGCTTCTCGGCGGCGACCGGGGCCTGTTGCTGACCGCCGTCCGCGAAGTCGATCGTCCCCCACCATCAGCAGATCAGGCAGGAGCGCCGCGACGCCAGCGGCGAATGAGCATCCATGTCCACCGCCTACGTCATCGAAGTCTACAATCGCACCGCCGGCATCGTCACGGGCGATGAGCACGGCTTCAGCTTCTTTTCATCCGAGCGCGCCTTCGACAGCCTCGAAGGGCGCTTCTTCGCATCCGCGCGCGAGGCCGAACGCGCCGCCCGCGCGCTGTTGAACTCCCGCGGAATGCCGCGGCGCCGGTCGCTCTGAATTCAATAACAGCCAGACGAGGACGTCTCACCATGAGCTTCTACAAAGACTTCAACGACAAGCTCGCCATCGAGGCCTGGAACAGCGGCAGGCGTGAGCCTTACGCAACGATCGAGGTGCGGCAGCTCAGCCCGACGGTGGGCGCGGAGGTCGGGGGTGTCGATCTGACCAAGGAGGTCTCGGACGCGCAGTTCGTAGAGATCCGTCGCGCGCTCGACGAGAATCTCGCGATCGTGTTTCGTGATCAGGACATCTCCAAGGACGACCACAAGCGCTTCGCGCGCCGTTTCGGCAAGTCGCTGCACCGGCACGAGCTGGCGGCGACCCGCTTCCGCCACGAGGGATCGTTCGATCCGGAGTTCCTGTCCTGGAAGACCGACAAGACGTCGCGCTTCACCGCGGGTGATGGCTGGCATCCGGATGTCTCGTGCGATCCGAGCCCGATCGCGGTTTCGCTGCTGCGCGTGACCAGGACGCCGCCGCTCGGCGGCGACACGGCCTTCGCCAACATGTACCTCGCCTATGAATTCCTGTCGGACCCGATCAAGCAACTGCTCGATGGCCTGACGGCGATCCATGACGGATCACTGGCGTGGACCGCCGGCTACGGCGCCAAGCCCGATCCGGGCAAGACCTATCCGCAGTCGGAGCATCCGGTGGTCGTCACCCATCCGCGCACCGGTCGCAAGTTCCTCTACGTCAATGCGTCCTTCACCTCGCACATCGTGCAGCTGACGCGGCGGGAAAGCGACGCGCTGCTGCAGCTCCTGTTTCGTCATGTCGAGGGGCAGCTCGCACTGCAGGCGCGCGTGCACTGGCAGCCGAATTCGCTGCTGGTGTGGGACAATTGGGCGAGCCAGCACCATGCGGTCTGGGACTACTATCCCGAAGAGCGTTGGGGCGAGCGCGTGTCGGTCGTGACCGGCGAGGTCCCGCGGGCGCGCCTCGCGCTCAGCGAGGCCGCGGAGTAGGGCGAATCGGCAGGAAGGACAAATCGGTCGGCGGCGCGGTCCTGCACGGCAAGCAATGCTATCTGCAGGACCGCCGGGAGCAGGAACATTGCTATTTTCGCGGTCAGCTTGCCGCTGCCGACCGCGCGCGCCAACATGCATGCAATCGCATGAAATCGTCCCGGAGAGATCCATGAGCCTGGTCGAGAGAAAGATCGAGTCGCTGCCGTTCGTGCTGGCCGAGCTGAACTATCTGGCGCCGACACTAGCCAAGCCGCGCACCTACGCCTTCGATCCGCCACCGGGGGAGCCGAAGTCGACCGCGCTGCCGGAGCCGCGCCAGGTGCCGGTGTTCAGCGGCCGTCCGATCGCGGAGTCGTTTGCTCTGGATCGCGAGGGCTTTGCGCTGGTGCGCCATCCGACATTCGTGCGCGACTTCACCAACGAGAAGGAGATCCGCGGCGTCTACTATCCGGCGGCCGAGGCGTTCATTCGTGCCACCTTGCGCGCGGACCGCGTCGTGATCTTCGATCACACCGTCCGCAAGCGCGTGGCCGGCGCCGCCGACATCCGCGACGGCGGGCCACGGCAGCCGGCGACGCGCGTGCATGTGGACCAGACGGCGACATCGGGCGCCAACCGTGTCCGCGAGCACCTCGGCGCCGAGGCGGACGACCTGCTGCGCGGGCGGGTGCAGGTGATCAATCTGTGGCGGCCGATCATCGGCCCGTTGCGCGACACGCCGCTCGCGATGTGCGATGCCACCACCGTGGCGCCCGGCGATCTGGTCGCGTCCGACCTGATCTATCCCAATCGCAACGGCGAGACCTATTCGGTGACGTACAATCCGCGTCATCGCTGGTTCTATTTTCCAGAGATGACGGTCGATGAGGCGCTGCTGCTGAAGTGCTACGATTCGGCGACCGACGGCCGCACGCGGTTCGCGCCGCACACCGCGTTCGTCGATCCGACGACGCCACCCGATGCGCCGCCGCGCGAGAGCATCGAATTGCGGGCGCTGGTGTTTCACCGGGCATGAATCAATGAGGAGGAGGAAGACGTTTTCCGGATGATGGTCGTTCGAGAAGCATCGTCCAACCGGAGAGCATTTTCTGAAATTGCCTCCGGGCCGATCACACGGGCGATGGTGGCGCAAATTCGAGTGCGCTGCAGCACGTCAAAGAGAGCTATTCGATGAATGCCCACCCATACGTCGGCATCGCCGAGCCGATCCGGCCCACGGAGCCGGTCGTGCCCGCTGGTCGCGTCGCCGAGCCGATGGTCCGCTTCGAGGGACTGTCGAAGGTCTATCCCGCCTATCGCGACAAGCCCGATGTCGAAGCGCTCAAGGATATCGACTTCGCGATCGCGCGCGGCTCGATCACCGGCGTGATCGGCCGTTCCGGTGCCGGCAAGTCGAGTCTCGTCAGGCTGATCAATGGGCTCGAGAAGCCGACGGCGGGACGCGTCATCGTCGATGGCCGCGATATCTCGGCCTTGCGCGGTCAGCCGCTGCGGCTTGCGCAACGCTCGATCGGCATGATCTTCCAGCATTTCAACCTGCTGTCGTCGCGCACGGCGGCCGACAACATCGCGCTGCCGCTGGAGATCGCCGGCTGGTCGAAGGCCGACATCCGGGCACGGGTGTCCGAGCTCCTGGATTTGGTCGACATCGCCGACAAGCACGATCGCTATCCGTCGGAGCTGTCCGGCGGTCAGAAGCAGCGCATCGGCATCGCGCGCGCACTGGCGACGCGGCCGAACGTGCTGCTGTCGGACGAAGCAACGTCGGCGCTGGATCCGCAGACCACGCGCGCCATTCTCGACCTGCTCGCCAACATCAATCGCGAGCTCGGCGTCACCATCATCCTCATCACCCATGAAATGTCCGTGGTCCGCCAGCTCGCCAAGGAGGTCGTCGTGATCGATGACGGACGTGTCGTCGAGCGCGGCCATGTCGCCGACATCTTCACCCATCCGAGGCATCCCACCACGCAGGCGTTCTTGTCGGAAGCGCTCGGCGACGCCGTGCCCGTCTCACTGGCAAGCCGCCTCGTGCCGGCGCCGCTGTCGGTCGGACAGGCGGTCATTCGCGTCCAGCTGCGCGGTACCGATGCAGGCGATACGCTGGTGGCGCGGCTGGCGCGCGAGCTGTCGATCGATGTCGCGCTGCTGTCGGCGCGGATTGACGAGATCGGCGGCCAGCATGTCGGTTCACTGATCCTGGGAATTCCGGGCGGCGAGGCGGCGGCGCGGCAAACCGTGGCGTATCTCGCTCAGCATCATGTCTCATCGGAGCGTCTCGGCTATGTCTCCTGAGCTCATCAATCTGATCATCCAGGCCACCGGCGAGAGCCTGTTCATGGTGTCGACGGCCGCACTGGTCGCGACCTCGCTCGGGCTGCCGCTCGGCATTTTCCTGGCCACCAGCCGCAAGGGGGAATTGTTCGCAGCACCCGCGATCAACGCGGCCCTCGGCGTGGTCGTCAACGCGACGCGGTCGACGCCCTTCATCATCCTCGTCGTCGCCATCATCCCGTTCACCCGCCTTGTCGCCGGTACGTCGATCGGCTCTGGCGCGGCGATCGTGCCGCTGACGGTCGCGGCGACGCCCTTCATCGCGCGGCTGGTCGAGGCGGCCATTCGCGAGGTCGACGGCGGCCTGATCGAAACCGCGTCCTCGTTCGGCGCGACGCCGCTGCAGATCGTGTTCAAGGTGTTGATTCCGGAAGCGCTGCCGGGCCTCGTGCTGGCACTGACGCTCGCCGTGGTCAGCCTGCTCGGCTATTCCGCGATGGTGGGCGCGGTCGGCGGCGGCGGGCTCGGCGATCTTGGCATCCGCTACGGCTATCAACGTTTCATGCCCGAGATGATGCTCGCGGTGGTCGTCGTCCTGATCGCACTGGTGCAGACGGTGCAGACCGTGGGCGATCATCTTGCCCGCCGGCTCAATCGGCGGCTGCGGCAGCGTTGAGGACAGGATCTTGGCGTGTGAGCGTGTCGCGGTGAATGCGGGCGCTCGAGGCGGGAGGTGAACGACCATGAACACGATCGTCGAACGACCCAGGAAATTTGCGCTCGTCGAACGGCAGCCCGCGGCCACCTTCGAGGAAGAGCGGCTGCATCGCAAGCAGCGCCTTGCGGCGACCTTCCGCCTGTTCGCCCGCTACGGTTTCGATCAGGGACTGGCCGGCCACGTCACGGTGCGCGATCCCGAATTCCCGGACCGGTTCTGGATCAATCCGCTGTCCATGCATTTCAGCCAGATCAAGGTCTCCGATCTGCAGCTCGTCGATCACGACGGCAACATCCTGATCGGCGACAAGCCGATCAATCAGGCCGGCTTCGTGATTCACTCGGCGATCCATGCGGCGCATCCGCATGTGATCGCCGCCGCGCATACCCATTCGACCTATGGCAAGGCGTGGTCGGCGCTCGGCCGGCTACTCGATCCGCTGACGCAGGATTCCTGCGCCTTCTACGGGGATCACGTGCTGTTCGATCCGTTCACCGGCGTGGTGCTCGATGCCGACGAGGGCAAGAAGATCGCGCAGGCGCTTGGTACGAAGAAGGCCGCCATCCTGCAGAACCATGGGCTGCTGACGGTCGGCCCGACCATCGAGGCGGCGGCGTGGTGGTATATCGCGATGGACAATGCCGCGCGCACCCAGTTGCTGGCCGAGGCTGCCGGCCCCACCAAGCCGATCCCGCATGAGATCGCCAAGCTGACGGCGGGCCAGGTCGGCACCCACAAGGGCGGCTATTTCAGTTTCCAGCCGCTGTGGGATTGGATCACGGCGCAGGAGCCGGATCTCTTCAACTGAAGGAGGTCCCGTAGCCTGCATGAGCGTTAGCGACATGCGGGACGGTCTCCCCCGGATATCGCTTGCGCTCATCCGGGATACGAGAACAAACAGGTCACGAAACCTGGAGAGGAAAGAACATCTGAGCGCGATAGTCCGGATTGAAAGTGTCCTTGTTGCTTTGTTCGGGAAGCAATTGATGCCGGGCGGGACCGGCGCTAGTGAGCAGCGAACCCCGATTGTTTCAGTGGAGAATTGAATGCGTAGTTCACTTGCCGCCGTCGCCGCCCTCCTGTCCCTGGTCATTCCCGCACGGGGCGAAACCATTCGCGTCGGTGTCACCGCCGGGCCGCATGCCGAGATCATCGATGTCGTGAAGAAGGTCGGCGCCGAACGCGGGCTCGATATCAAGGTCGTCGAATTCACCGACTACGTGATTCCGAACCAGGCGCTGGCGCTCGGGGATCTCGAGGCGAATTCGTTCCAGCACGAGCCTTACCTGAAGAACCAGATCTCCAAGACCGGCTGGAAGATCGTCAAGGTCGCGACCACCATCGCCTCGCCGCAGGGCGTCTATTCGCAGAAGTACAAGTCACTGGCCGAGCTTCCGGACGGCGCGCGCGTCGCGATCGCCAATGATCCGTCGAACGGTGCGCGCGGCCTGATGATCCTGGCGCTGCACGGCGTCATCAAGCTGAAGGATGCGGGCAACGTCGCCGCGACGGTGGCCGACATCAGCGACAATCCCAAGAAGCTGAAATTCGTCGAGCTCGATGCGGCCCAGCTGCCGCGCGCGCTCGCCGACGTCGACCTGGTCTCGATCAACAACAATTATGCGGTTCAGGCCGGGCTCAATCCCGCCAAGGACGCGATCGCGCGCGAGAACGCAGAAGGGCCGTGGGTCAACATCCTCGCGGTGCGCGAGGAAGACAAGGACAAGTCCTGGGTCAAGCAGCTGATCGAGGCCTATCAGTCCGAGCCGGTCAAGGCGTTCCTGGAGACCCGCTTCAAGGGCACCTACATCGCGACCTGGTGATCGGGGGCGGCCGCGAGTGCCGGAGCATCGCGCGGCGGCACCGCGATCGGACGGGCCTGCAGCAGTCTGTCGGCGAGCGCGGCGCACTGGCTTCGGATATCGGGGATCGCGATGATCTCCCAGAAGGCGGCGCGGGTCAGCGGGCCGATCGCGAACAGGCGCTGGGATGGCGAGCCATCCGCGCCGACGACGGTGCAATCGGCGGCGACCTCGATGCCGATCCGCAGCGGATCGCAGCGCGCCAGCCCCTGGTCGAACAGGCTGCGCACCGCGGGATTGGCGGTGGCGCGGGGATCCCTCACGATCCCCGTGCAGTCGATCACGGCGCCGACCTCGAGCGTCTCGATCTCGCTCCGGCCGCGGCGTCGATAGTGCGCCTGGGCGCCGTTCGTGCCGCCGTCGATCTTGACCAGCTTCGCCGCCGCGACGCGGAGTTGTCCATCGGAGATCGCCCGGGCGATGCGCTCTTCGACCTCGGGCGCCATCCGGTGCCGATGGACGTCCCACCAGGCCCGCGCATGCTCCAGGAAGCTGCGCTTGGACGCCTGCGACAGCTCGTGCCACAGCCGATGGCTGAACGGCCTGATGGCGTCGATGACGCCGCGCCAGTCGCCGCCCTCGGCGACATGGGCGGCAATGCGCTGGCGGAACCAGCGCAGCAGGGTGCTCCCGTTTGCGCCGAACGGAACCTCATCTTCGCTGATCTTGCAGGGACTGATGCGCCGATGCGCTTTCGCCATGAGCCCACGGCGCGAGATCGCGACGATCGGGCCGCGGTGGCCTTCGCGCAGCAGCGACAGCACGTAGTCTGCCATCGTCAGGCCGGTGCCCAAGATCAGCACAGTGGCGTCCTTGCCGAAGCCGGGAACGGACGGAGAGATCCAGGGGTCGGCATGCCAGGCCGAGCGGGGAATCGCCGCATCGTGGCCGGTCGCGAGGACGGCTGTGTCGCCGAGCTGACGCGTTCCATCGGCGAGACTGACGGTGACGCCGCCACGCCCTTCGCTGACCGCGACACATTCGCTCCGTATGATGGTGAGGCGACGTGCGCCCTCCTCCTCGGCAAGAAATGGTGCGATGAGGCTCGCGATGTAGTCGCCATAGATGCGGCGTGGCACGAAACAGAAGGGATCAGGGCAAAGCGGCTGGGCGTGCGCCTGCGTCGACAGCCAGCGCCAAAAATGGTCGGGATCGTCAGGCAGCGCGCTCATGTTGGCGGCACGCACGTTGAGAAGGTGATCCGCATTGCCCGTGTGATAGGCAAGTCCTCGGCCGACCTCCGAGCGCTTTTCGATCAGGGTGACGCGGACGTCCGAGTCCGGATGCTGCAGGAGCTGATAGGCCAGAAGCACACCGGATGCTCCACCGCCGACAATGATCATGTGTCGTTCTGGAAAACGGCTCATGCAAAGATGCCTTTTCTCTCGAGCGCGGACGATGCGCGTCTTTCGAAATGTAGCACGCAAAACGACTGGCGCCGCCGGAAAGACAAATATTCTAATTCTGAGCCTGTTCCGATCGACCTTGTTCCAAGAAAAATCAAATTGTCGTCGCGAGTGTGTCGTCATGAGCCATACGGCGATAGAATTATTATAGGCGCGGCGAGTGCGTCAGCGGGGCCGCTCCCCTCAACCGAAATTTTCTCCGACAACTGATCGCGGCGAGAACAGAGCCGTCGAAAATCGCGCAACTCTGAAATTGCCAGCGGCGCTGCACTGGACAACCATGACTGCTGACGTGCGTCGTTTGCGCATGAGCTCGGAGTTGGAATCATGATTGCCTGCGTCAATGCGCCAGATTTAACGGCATGCAGTTGCCTGCTGGTGGCATCTCAGGTGTCGTGGTGAGGGTATCGGTGCCAGATCCGTTGTCGCTCACGGCCGACGTGCTCGTGATCGGCGGAGGCATGGCCGGTGCCTGGGCCGCTGTCTCAGCCGCCCGCGCCGGTGCGCGCGTCATCCTGGCCGACAAGGGCTATTGCGGCACCAGCGGCGTCACCGCGGCGGCCGGTCCTGGCCACTGGTGGGTGCCGCCACATGCGCGCGAGCAAGCCGTCAGTCAACGCGTTGCCGCTGGTCTCGGTCTCGGCGAGGCCGCCTGGATGCACGCCATCATCGAGGAGACCTGGCGCTCGCTGCCGACGCTGGCCGGACACTACGCTTTCGGCACCGACGACGAGGGGCGCACGAACTACCGCGCCGTGCGCGGTCCGGAATACATGCGGGCGCTGCGCGCCTTCGCGGGCGCCCACAGCGTCACGATTCTCGATCATTCACCGGTGCTGGAGCTGCTCGCGCGCGGCGACGGATCGATCGGCGGTGCCCGTGGTCTGCGCCGTCAGGAGGGAAATCGTCTCTATCAGATCGCCGCAGCTGCGACCGTTCTGGCCGCCGGCGGCACCAGCTTCCTGTCGTATCTGTTGGGATCGCGCACGAACACGGGAGACGGCTATCTCCTGGCAGCGGAAGCCGGAGCCGAGCTGTCCGGCATGGAATTCACGGCGGCCTATACGATCGCGCCGGCGCATTCGACCATGACGCGCAGCATGGCCTATGCGTTCGCGACCTACTACGACGCCGACGGTCGCGAGCTCGACCTGCCGTTCGGCCCGCAGCAGACGATTGCACTGGCCAAGGCGCTGCTCGCGGGCCCGGTGTTCTGCTCGCTGCATCGGCTGCCCGATGACATCAAGGCCCGGCTGCACACGATCTCGCCGAATGTGCCGCTGGTGTTCGATCGCTGGGGCATCGATCCCTATCGCGATCGCTTCGAGGTCACGCTGCACAATGACGGCACGATCCGTGGTCTCGGCGGCATCAGGGTCGACGATGTCGACGGCTGCACATCGGTGCCCGGCCTGTTCGTTGCTGGCGACAATGCCTCGCGCGAGAAGGTCGCCGGTGCGATCTCCGGCGGCGGCAACGTCAATGCGGCGTGGGCGCTGTCGTCGGGCGTCCGGGCCGGGCAGGCGGCTGCGCGGCTGGCGCGATATGTCGGCTCGTCCGCCGCCGCATTGACGCCGCTTGGACAAGCTGGACTGCGGCCGAAGGTGAGAACGAGAGCGGTCGACCTCGACACGATCCGGGCCGGTGTGCGCGCCGAGATGCACCCGTTCGAGAAGGTGCTTTTCCGCAAGGAGGCTGGTCTGGCCGCCTCGCAGCGCGCGCTCGATGGTCTTTGGCGCGAGATCGCCGGCCACGCGGCCGGCGATGTCCTGCGATCGCGTGAGACGGCGGCGCTGGTGGCCTCCGCGCGCTGGTCGGTCGCCACCGCGCGCCAGCGTACCGAGAGCAGGGGGCTGCATCGCAGGGTCGATCACCCTCAACTCGATCCGCAATTCGCAATGAGGCTGCTCAGCAGCGGCCTGGACCGCATCGTCGTGACCCCGGAGGGGCAGCGTGCGCCGGCCGCTTCGCGCACGCTGGAAGCCACATCATGATCGAGCTCATTGTTGCCGATCGCTGCACCGAGTGCGGCGCCTGTGTCGAGGTCTGCCCGACCAACGTGCTCGAACGCGCACCATCGGGGCCGCCGCGGCTGGCGCGGGTCGAGGATTGCCAGACCTGCTTCCTGTGCGAGCTCCATTGCCGCGCGGATGCGATCTATGTCGCGCCCGATTGCGATCGGCGCGTCGCGATCACGCCGGATGAGGCCGTGGCCTCGGGAACGCTTGGCCAATATCGCAGGCATTCCGGCTGGGACGAATGGGCCGGGCATTTTCCCAACGAGCAATGGCTGATGGAGACGGTGTTCCGCCGAGCCGGCGAGGCCGCCGCGCGTGCAGCCGACGCTGATGACGAGAGGATAGCATGACCATCATCACGCACCGGCCGGGAGCCCTGGTTGGTCTCGACGGGTTTCGCGGACCGGCCGACTGGCCGGAGAGTCCGCTGTCGCAGGCACTGACGCAGCCGCTGCTGCTCGGTCTGTTCCTGCCGATCCAGGCCGGCGGCTGGAGCGCATCGACCTTGCCGCGGACGACGTCCTGGCATTTCGACTACAACCGCGACCTGGTGCTGACGGCGGAGAATCTCGGCTTCGATCTGGTGTTCGCGCTGTCGCAATGGCTGCCCAAGGGCGGCTATGGCGGCGTCTTCACCGGCGAGGCGCTCGACTCCTTCATGACCACGGCGGCGCTGACGAGCCTGACCTGGCGCATCATCCTGGTCTCGACCATCCACGTGCTCTACGGTCCCTGGCATCCGCTGCATCTCGCCAAATATGGCGCGACGCTCGACCACATTTCCAACGGGCGCTGGGGCATCAACGTCGTGACCGGTCATCGCGCGGCCGAGCACGAGGCGTTCGGTTGGAGCCGGATCGATCACGATCGCCGCTACGAGCTCGCCGCGGAGTTTCTCGAAGTGCTGCAGCGGCTGTGGCGCGAGACCGAGAACTATTCGTTCGCCGGCCAGTCGTCCTGGAAGCTCAACGACGCTTTCGTCACGCCGAAGCCGCGCTACGGCCGGCCGGTTCTGGTCAACGCCACCGGATCGGACGCCGGCATCGCCTTCGCGGCGCGCTATTCCGACATCGTCTTCATCACCAGCCCTGCCGGATCGAGCTTCGCGAGCGCGATCCCGGCGCTGCCGGCGCACACGGCGAGAGTCAAGCAGGCAGCACGTGATCTCGGCCGCGAGGTGCGGACGCTGCTCAATCCCATGGTAATCTGCCGCGAGACCGAGCGCGAGACCTGGGCTTATCACGACGCCATCGTCGCCCACGCCGATCCGATCGGCGACTTTCATCGGCTCGACAGCGACGCCCATGCCTGGCGCGGGCGCGTCGGCGTCGACGCACCCAAGCGCCGCGCGATCGGCGGCAACATCGAGGTGATCGGCACGCCGGAGCAGGTGGTCGAACAGTTCGTCCAGCTCAAACAGGCCGGCGTCGACGGCCTGCAGCTGTCGTTCTACGATTTCAAGCCGGATCTCGACTTCTTCGGCCGCCGCGTGCTGCCGCTGATGGAGCAGGCCGGCTTGCGCACGCCCGTGGTCGAGGCGGCCGCTCATCGTGCCGCGGCGCAGGCCGTCGAATAGCCGACAAGCAAAGGACGAGAGAGATGACGTCAACGCGCAAGCAATTTTCGATCGGGCTGGCCGCAGCGCTGACCTTGGGCGTGCTCGGCGTGGCACCGGCTGCAGCGGAGCCGCTGACGGTGCGGATCGGCTTTGCGTCGGTCGGTGCCGACAACCGGCAGTTCTCCGGAGGGTCTGCGGCCGCGATCGCCCATTCAGAGCGCTATGTCGAGCAGGAGTTGCGCGATCTGCCCGACGTCAAGATCGAATGGTCGTTCTTCAAGGGCGCAGGTCCTGCGGTCAACGAGGCCTTCGCCAACAATCAGCTCGATTTCGCTCTGCAGGGTGATCTTCCCGAGATCATTGGCCGCGCCAATGGTCTGAAGACCAAGATCCTGCTGGCGGCGGGCGCGCATGCGCCGATCTACCTCGCCGTACCGAAGGACTCGCCGGTCCGCAAGGTCGCCGATCTCAGGGGACGCAAGGTCTCGATCTTCCGTGGCACCAACAATCATCTGGCGGCGGTGAAGGTATTGGCAGGCTATGGGCTACAGGAGAAGGACGTCCAGGTCATCAACATGGACACGGCGACGACCAATGCGGCGCTGACGTCGCGCGACATCGATGCCGCCTTCGGCAACTTCCCGCTGGCCAGTCTGGTCGAGAAGAACATCGCCGAGATCATCTATACGACCAAGGGCGACAACCCGGCCTATGAGCGCCATTCAACGCTGATCGGGCAGGAGGCCTTCATCGCGGCTCATCCCGATGTGACGCAGAAGATCGTGTCGGCCATCGTGCGCGCGGCGCGCTGGTCGTCGGACGAGGCCAATCGCGAGGCCTTCTTCGACATCTCGGCGCGCTCGGGCTTTCCTGCCTCGGGCTATCGGTTCGACTTCAAGGGCCAGGAGCTCAAGTACCGTAATTCGCCTGTCATCGATGCCTCGATCATCGAGAGCTATCGCGTCCAGGCCAGGCAGGCCAGGGAGTTTGGTCTGCTCCGCCGCAATGTCGAGATCGACGGCTGGTTCGACCGCTCCTTCCTCGACAAGGCGTTGAAGGAGCAGGGGTTGGTTGGCTATTGGCAAGAGTTCGGCGCCGACGGCAAGCCCGTGGCGGCCGGCCAATGAGCATTGCGATCGAACGCGACACGCGGATCGAAACGCCGGCGTTGGCCGAGGCGTGCGGCCGGTTGGAGGTGCGCGGCGTCTCGAAGACGTTCATCGTCAATAGCGCTCCGATCGCAGCGCTGAACGACGTTTCGTTGAGTGTTGCGCCTGGAGAGTTCGTGGCCCTGCTGGGTCCGAGCGGCTGCGGCAAGTCCACGCTGCTGCGGCTGATCGCAGGGCTCGACCGCGACCACAAGGGCAGCATCGTGCAGGATGGCGAAGCCGTCACCGGCACGAGCCTCGCGCGTGGCATCGTGTTCCAGGAGCCGCGGCTGTTTCCCTGGGCGACGGTTCGTCAGAACATCGCGCTCGGGCTGAAGAATGCGCCGATCAGCGAGGCGGCGAAGCGCGAGGCCGTCGCCGCGCATATCACGCTGATCGGCCTCGACGGCTTTGCCGAGGCCTACCCGCATCAGCTGTCGGGAGGCATGGCGCAACGTGCGGCGATCGCGCGCGGCCTCGTCAATCGGCCGCGTCTGCTGCTGCTCGACGAGCCGTTCGGCGCGCTCGACGCGCTGACGCGGGCCCGGCTGCAGACCGAGCTGCAGCGCATCTGGGCGCATGAGAAGATCTCGATGATCCTGGTGACCCACGACGTCGACGAGGCGGTGTTTCTCGGCGATCGCGTCATCGTGCTCGCGCCGCGCCCTGGGCGCATTTCACGCATCTTCGACGTCGCGGCCGTCCGGCCACGTGAGCGCAGCGATGACGATCTGATCCGGCTGCGCAACGCGGTGCTGCGGACGCTCGAGCAGGATGGAGCGGGTGATCCCCCGACCAGCCAAAGCAACCGGAGCGGCGCATGAGCGACACGATCCTGGAGACGAATCTGAGCCCGGCCCGCGCGCTCGCCGCGCGGAGATGGCGCGAATGGCCTGGCAATGCGCTGGTCGCGGCTCTGATCACGCGCGTGAAGGCAGCGGCGTGGCTGCTGATTTTCCCCGCGGTCGCGCTGCCGCTCTGGATCGTCGGCAGCGAGCGCGGCTGGCTGGCCGAGCAGATCCTGCCGCGGCCGGCCGACGTGCTGCACACCTTCAACGAGATGCTCGCGAGCGGCGAGCTGGCGCAGCATGCCGGCATCAGCCTGCTGCGCGTGCTGCTCGGCTTTGCGGTTGGCGCCGGGGCTGGCCTCGTGCTCGGCGCGGCGATGGGTCTGTCGCGGGGGGTCGACGATCACGTGCGTCCGCTGTTCACCGCGGTCGCGCAGGTGCCGGCGCTCGCCTGGATTCCGCTCGCCATGCTGCTGCTCGGCATCGGCGAGACCTTGAAGATCGTCGTCATCGCCAAGGCAGCGTTCGTGCCGGTCGCGATGAACACCAGTGCCGGGATTGCCAACGTGCCGCGCGCGCTGGTCGAGGTCGGAGAGACCTTCCGCTTCACCCCGCTGCAGATGCTGCGCCATGTCGTGCTGCCCGGCTCGGTGCCGCCGATCTTCACCGGCCTGCGCTATGGCCTCACCCATGCCTGGATCGCGCTGGTCAGCGTCGAGCTGCTCGCGTCGTCCGAGGGGCTCGGCTATCTCCTGGTCTGGGGCCGGCAGATGTTCTGGCTCGATACGGTGCTGGTGGCGATGATCGTGATCGGCGTGATCGGCTTCGCCAGCGACAAGCTGCTGGCGAGCGTCGAGGCGCGGCTGCAGCGGTGGCGCACCGATGGCGTCTGAGGATCTTCCGGCTCACTCCGCGTCCGTTGCCCTGCGGCGTGGGCTGGTGCTGCCGCTGCTGCTGCTCGCGGCCTGGGAGGCCGGCAGCCATTCCGGTCTGGTCAATCCGCAGTTCCTGCCGCCGCTGGAAAAGGTGGGCCGGGTCGCCTGGCAGGAGCTCGCGAGCGGCGAGCTGCCCTATGCGCTGGCGGCAAGCCTCAAGCGCGATCTTCTGGGCTTTGCGCTCGGCGCCGGCATCGGCATCGTCGCAGGCCTGCTGCTGGGCCTGTCCCGCATCGCCGATCGCATCTTCACGACCTGGTTCAACGGTCTCAAGCAGATTGCACTGCTGGCCTGGATTCCGCTGATCTCGCTGTGGTTCGGCTTCGATGAGGCCGCCAAGATCGTCTTCATCGCGCTGGCCGCGGCCATTCCGGTCATTCTCAATACGATCGAAGGTGTGCGCTCCACCTCGACGAAGCTCCGGGACGTCGGTGAGGTCTTCAGGTTCAACCGGCTGCAACTGGTGCGGTCGCTCTATCTGCCGGCGGCGACGCCGTCGATATTGACGGGACTGCATCTCGGCCTGATCTACGCCTGGCTTGCGACCATCGGTGCCGAGTATTTCATGGCCGCCGGACCCGGCATCGGCGGACTGATCATCTCCGGACGTGAGCGCTTCGAGATGGCGCTGGTGATGCTGGGGATTGTCGTCGTCGGTCTCGTCGGCTTTGCTGTGGACCGGAGCGCAAGCTGGATCGAGCATCGGCTGGTGCGATGGCGCACCGCCTGACGTGAGGAATTGGAATGACGATCATCGAAACGAGGACAGCCGCCGCGGCAGAGGACGACATCACCGCGGCGCTGCGCAAGCGTTACGGCGCGCATATTCCCAAGATCGCGCCCGGCGCCGACGATATCCTCGGCCATCTGCTGGCGCATCGGTCGATCCGCAGCTACCGGTCCGATCCGGTGCCGCCGCACACGGTCGAGACGCTGGTGGCTGCGGCGCAATCGGCCGCATCGTCCTCGAACCTGCAGACCTGGAGCGTCGTTGCAGTCGAGGATCAGGCGCGCAAGCAGCGCCTGTCCGAATTCGCCGGCAATCAGAAGCACATCCGCGAGGCGCCGCTGTTCCTGGTCTGGCTGGCTGATCTGTCGCGGGCGGAGCGTCTGGCCAGGCGGGAAGGGCGTCCCGACGACGGCATTCATTTCCTGGAGACGCTGTTCGTCGCCATCATCGACGCCGCGCTGGCGGCGCAGAATGCCGTTGTCGCGCTGGAAGCGCTCGGGCTCGGCTCCGTCTATATCGGCGCGATCCGCAACCGTCCGCAGGCCGTGGCCGATGAGCTCGGCCTGCCGCCCAACGTGCTCGCCGTGTTCGGCCTGTGTGTCGGCTATCCCGATCGCGCGGCTGGCGAGGACGTCAAGCCGCGGTTGCGCCAGAGCGTGATCGTGCATCGCGAGCGCTATGCGCCGACGGACGAGATCCACGGCATCGCGGCCTATAACGAGACGCTGCGTGAGTTTCAAACCAGCCAGGGTGTGGCCGCGGTCGGATGGCGCGAGGCCGTGCTCAACCGGCTGGGCTCCGCCAAGGCGCTCAACGGCCGCGATAAGCTGACTGAGGCGCTGCGCGCGCTCGGATTCGGGATTAAGTAGTAGCAGGCGGCGTTGTTCTCGCGATGACGCTGCCCGTCGATTCTCCTTCCATTAGGCGTGTCAAGTTTGAAAGCCAATTCTGCAGGCTTGCGTATACCGTGAGTTGAGCGTCGTGACTTGTAGGGCCATGGCTTCTTGCAACGAGGACATGGCCCGGTCGGACAGCGACGTAAGAACGGCAACGCATCGGGAACCCGCCATGGCCAGCGTCCAATCAGTTCCAATATCAACTCCGGCTTCGGGACGTTCGATCCCGTCGTCCGACGTATCAAGGCTGTCGGCACAGATCGGCGCCGAGATCAACAATGTGAGATTGTCGGGCGATCTGCCTAATGACCTGGTCAAGGAGATCCATGATCTGCTGTTACAGCATCGCGTCATCTTCTTCCGCAGCCAGGATCATCTCGACGATTCCGAGCAGGAGCGCTTTGCCAAGCGGCTCGGCGATCTCGTCCCGCATCCGACGGTCGGTGCGATCAAGGGCACCGCCTCCATTCTCGAGCTGGACTCCGCGCGCGGCGGGGGCCGCGCGGATTCCTGGCATACGGACGTCACCTTCGTCGATGCCTATCCCAAGGCTGCGGTGCTGCGCGGCGTCGTGATCCCCGAATTCGGCGGCGACACGATCTGGTCGAACACGGCGGCCGCCTATCAGGATCTCCCGGCGCCGCTGCAGCGGCTGGCCGATGAGCTTTGGGCGGTTCACAGCAACGCCTACGACTATGCCGCGACCCGCAACCGCGCGACGGATGCCGACCGCAAGCATTTCGACGAGGTCTTCACCGGCACGGTCTACGAGACCGAGCATCCCGTGGTGCGCGTGCATCCCGAGACGGGCGAGCGCACGCTGCTGCTCGGCCATTTCGTGCAGAGATTTTCCGGGATCCGCAAGGCGGACGGCCAGAAGCTGTTCGACCTGTTCCAGTCCTACATCACGGCGCCGGAGAACACCGTGCGCTGGCGCTGGAAGGCCGGCGACATCGCGATCTGGGACAATCGCGCGACCCAGCACATCGCGGTCAACGATTACGGCGATCAGCACCGCATCGTGCGGCGGGCGACGATCGATGGCGACGTTCCGGTCGGGGTCGACGGCCGCAAGAGCGTGACGCGTATCAAGGCGCCGAAGCCGGTCGGCCGGGCCGCTTAAGCTTAGAAGCGTGATGACGTCGACGGCGGCCCGTGACGAACGCGGGCCGCCGTTTCGGTCTGATGATCACTTCATATAGTCGGGCAGGGTGAAGCCGTCATAGAAGCGATCCGCGAGGATGGCGGCCTTGAAGGCCGGCGACTTGTAGCCCGCCACGATGTCCTTCGCCCATGCTGTCTCGGTATTGTCGCGCTTGACGGCGACCACGTTGATGTAGGGCGCGGTCATCTTTTCGAGCGCGAAGGCGTTGGTCAGCTTCAGGCCGCTGAAGATTGCGAAATTGCCCTGGATGGCTGCGAAATCGACGTCATCGAGGGCGCGCGGCGCCTGGGCTGCCTCCAGCGGCACGATCTTGATGCCGCCGGGATTCTTGATCACGTCGAGCTCGGAGACGTCGATCGGCTTGGAGTCGCGGATCTCGATCAGGCCGAGATCGCGCAGGATCCACAGCGCGCGCTGCAGGTTGATCGGGTCGTTCGGCACCGCGATCTTGGCGCCGGCGCCGATCCTGGTGCCGAGCGGGTGCTTCTTGGAATAGAGTCCCATCGGCGGTGTCGGTACGTGCACGATGCCCGCAAGGTCGGTGTTCTGGCGCTCGTTGTAGGAGTTCAGGAACACCGTGTGCTGCATTACGTTGGCGTCGATCTCGCTCTTGAACACCGCGTTGTTGGCCTCCAAGCCGGTCGAGAACTCGACGTAGCGGATCTGGTAGCCCTTCTTCTGCAGCTCGGGCGCGACGCCAATCTTGAACTCGTCGATATAGGGACCGGGCACGAAGCCGACCTTGAGGTCCTTCTTCTCGGCCGTCTGCGCAACCGCGCTGGTGGCGAACAGGGAGAGTGTCGAGGCGGCGAGCAGGCCGAGGAAACGTGATCTTGTCATTCTGGTCATGAGACTTCCGAAGCTTGGACAAACGAAAGGCGGCGCGGACGCCTCGCAACGCATCCGCGCCGCTTAGGATACGGATCTCAGGCGATCGCCTGGACCTGATGACTGTAGGCGCTGTCCGGACGGTCGAGCCCGTAATGCTCGCGCAGGGTCCTGCCGGTGTAATCCTCGCGAAACAGGCCGCGCTTGCGCAGGATCGGCACGACGTGCTCGGCGAACAGGTCGAAGCCGCCCGGCAGCCAGGGCGGCATCACGTTGAAGCCATCGGCCGCGTCCTGTTCGAACCAGGCCTGGATGTTGTCGGCGATCTTCTCCGGCGTGCCCGCGATCACCCAATGGCCGCGCGCGCCGGCGAGGCGCTGGATCAGCTGCCGGATCGTCGGCTTCTTGCGGTCCACGATGTCGACCACCAGCTTGAAGCGGCTGGCGACGCCGCGCGCGCCGTCGGCTTCGATCAGATGGCGCGGGAACGGGCCGTCGAGGTCGAAGCCGGAGAGATCGAGGCCCAGCATCTGGCGCAGCTGCACCAGCGAATACTCAGGCTGGATCAGGTCGTTGAATTCTTCCTGCAAGCGGTCGGCCTCGGCTTGCGTCGAGCCGATGAACGGGCTGATGCCGGGCAGGATCTTGACGTGGTCGGGATTGCGGTCGAGCGCGCGCGCCTGGCGCTTGATGTCGGCGTAGAAGCCTTGTGCGCTGGCGAGCGTCTGGTGCGCGGTGAAGATGGCCTCCGCGAAGCGCGCGGCGAAAGCGCGGCCGTCCTCGGACGAGCCTGCCTGCACATAGACCGGGCGCCCCTGTGGCGAGCGCGGCACGTTGAGCGGTCCGCGCACGCGGAAGTACTTGCCGACATGGTTGAGCGGGTGGACTTTGTCTGTATCGGCAAAGATGCCCGAGGCGGGATCGTTGACCACGGCGTCGTCTTCCCAGCTGTCCCACAGCGCCGTGACGACATCGAGGAACTCCTTGGCGCGCTCGTAGCGCTCGTGATGTGGCGGATGCTCCGGCAGGCCGAAATTCTGCGCCGCCTGTGGCGCGCTGGTGGTGACGATGTTCCAGCCGGCGCGGCCACCGCTGAGATGATCGAGCGAGGTGAACAGGCGCGCCAGGTTGTAGGGCTCGTGATAGGTGGTTGACGCCGTGCCGATCAAGCCGATGCGGCTGGTGGCCGCTGCGATCGCCGACAGCCAGGTGATCGGCTCGAAGCGGAAGCGCTGTGCGTAGCGGACGTTGTCCGCCAGCGCCGGACCATCCGCGAAGAAAATTGCATCGAACTTGTAATGCTCGGCCGTGCGCGCCAGCTGCTGATAATAGCCGATGTCGAACGCCCGGCTGGCCGAGGAGCCCTTGTAGCGCCATGCGGCCTCATGATGGCCGCCAGGATAGATGAAGAGGTTAAGGGCGAGTTGACGGCGTTCGCTCATGGGGCGCTCATGTCTTGGCTTGTGCTGACGTGTGATGCACGGCGATCATCGGCTGAGGCGGGTTATTCCGGCTTGCGCGCGAAGGCGTAGCGCAGGTAGCGCGCCAGCCGCAGGCCCTCGGGCGTCCGGTGGGCTTCGACCAGGCCGGTGAAAGCAGCCCGGATCCGCTTGCCCTCGGCGTAGGAGAATCCGTCCAGGAAGTTTCCGAACGCGCTGCTCTCCGACCAGCCGAGCAGCTCATCGACATTGCCGTGCGTCTCGACCAGCGTGCGCAGCTCGCTTTGGTAGCCGACGAAGCCGGTGTGGTCGAACAGCGCACGAAGCTCGGCGTCGGTCGCCGCGTAAACACCGTGGGCACTGAGCCGTTCCGCATCGAGACCCGCCTCGGTGATGGCGCGACGCAACAGGATGCGGGACTCGTGGGGAGCCGTCGGATCCTGGATGGTGAGGCCGATACGGCCGCTGGGCCGGAGCACCCGGCGGGCCTCCTGCAGAACGGTCCGCTTGTCGGCGATCCAGTGCAGCACGCTGTTGAAATAGACGACGTCGAACTCGCCTTCGCCGAAGCGCGAGAGATCCTCGGCGCGGCCGGTATCGAAGACGAGGTTGGTCGATTGGCGCAGGCGCGCGATGGCGATGCGGCTATCGAGCGGGTCGACGCCGACGACGTGGCCGGTGGGGCCGACCAGACGGGCGGCAAATTCGGCGAGCCGGCCGGTTCCGGCGCCTACGTCGAGCACGCGTTCGCCGGGTTTCAACGCAAGCGGCTCCAGCAGCAGCTTGCCGTGGTTGAATTGGATGACGCCCAGTTGCTCATAGGTGTGGGCGAGCTCCGGGGTGTCCTGGTGAAGGCTGATCACGGCGAGGGGGTCTGACATCGTGCTATCCATCCATACGCTGCCGCTCACAGACACGGGGCCGGCTGTAGCGTCGAAATCTAGCGTCTCGGTCCCGATGCTGTCGATGAAATGGATTTGCATTGTTGCGCGCGACACCAGCATGAACGCGTCGTACCGAGCCAAGGACTCAAGAGGCCCATTTTGATAGCCTCGACGGACGTCGCGGCCGAACAGCCGCCGGGTCGGCGCACCCGACTTCGGGCATCGCCTTCGGCGCAAGAGACGGTCAGGACTTCTGCAGGTTCGGGCTGCCGACCTTGTTGCGCAGAGACGCCTGGGTCACGACATTGTTCGGCGGCACGTCATTGGTCAGCCAGACATTGCCACCGATCGTCGATCCGCGACCGATCGTAATACGGCCGAGGATCGTGGCGCCCGCATAGATGACGACGTCGTCCTCGACGATCGGGTGGCGGGCGTCGCCCTTGATCAGCGAACCGTCGTCGTCGGTGGGAAAATGGCGCGCGCCGAGCGTGACGGCCTGATAGATCCGGACGTGGTCGCCGATGATGGCGGTCTCGCCGATCACGACTCCTGTGCCATGATCGATGAAGAATCCGGAGCCGATCGTTGCGCCCGGATGAATGTCGATCCCGGTGCGGGTATGGGCGATCTCGGCGATCAGCCGGGCCACGAGGCGCGCGCCGAAGCCGTAGAGAAGATGCGCGAGCCTGTGGTGGATGATCGCCGTCATCCCGGGATAGCCGATCAGGATCTCCGGAAAGCTCTTGGCGGCGGGGTCGCCGACGAAGGCGGCTCGCAGGTCGCTGATCAGGACGCCGCGCAGGGCAGGCAGCTCGGCCGCAAAGCTGCGCGTCAGCTCGACGGCCTCGGGCTGCCGGAAGCCGGGGATCAGCTCATCGCCGACGAACAGGGCGGAGCGGTGGATCTGATCCGACAGCAGATCGAGCGCGACGCTGAGCCGGTGACCGACGAAATAGTCGATGTTCTCGCCGTCGAGATCGTACTGACCGTAATGGCGGGGAAACAGCGCCTCGGTCAGCGCGGAGATGACTTGCGCGAGCTTGTCGCGCGAGGGCGGCCGGTGGATCACGCCGTCCTTGCGGATGCTGTGCGTCTCCTCTCGCGATATGCGCAGCTCCGTCACGAGCCGGTCGAGATCCCAGCGCGGGCTCGATGTCGAGCTGTCCGTCAAATCGGATCCGGTCGTGAGGCGCTCCGAACCAGCCGGCTGACCGTGGCTCATGGTCTTGGTCTCCGTCGTCATCCGCGTGTTTGGCCAGCTCACCTGACATGAGCAGGGGGAACGCTGACCTCTGCCAGCAGGTCGAGGTCGGCATTGCGGTCGACCTCGACATACTGCTCGTTCCAATAGAGCAGGCTCGACAGCTTCGGCGCAAGCTCGACGCTTTCGGGGCGACCGACGATGATCGCGTGCGCATAGCGCTCGATGATCTCGTCGACCTCGCATGCGATGGCCGCCTGCGCATGCTGCAGCAGCGGGACGCCCGCGGCCCCGCGCGACCAGCGGACGTCGTCGAACTTCTGGCGGCCGGACAGATACGGCGTGCCGAAGCGGTCGGCGAGGGCGAGCTGGTCCGAGCCGAGGATGTTGATGCCGAACCAGCCGTCGCGGGCGATCAGCGGAAACGCCGACGACTGCCTGCCGAGATTGATCATGAGGCGTGGCGGGGCGACCGACAGCGAGATCAGTGACGCAATCGTCACGCCGGTGATGTCGTCGCCACGTCCCGCGGTCACGATGCTGACGCCGGCGGCGACGCGGCGCAGCGCCGAGTGGAAGTGCAGGGGATCGGACGCGGTCTCGGGTACGAGATGAAGTTCACGCTTGCTCATCCGTCGCCTCCTTCGGGCACACGAGCCGTCATGGTCGTGCCCTCGTCGCGGCGCAGCGCTGTCCGTCAGAAGAAGCCCTTGGCCGGAAGCGGTGTGCCGTTGATCAGGTATTGTCCGATCGCCCGTTCCTTGTAGCTGACCGGATTATGCGACGACAATGTGCGCGCGTTGCGCCAGTGCCGATCGAAATTGGTGGCCTTCTTGGTCGACGAGGCGCCGCCGACATCGAAGATGTGTCCGCCATTGCGAATGGCTGCGTCGTCAGCGACGATCTTGGCCTGGGCCGACAGCAGCGCAGCCCGGTGAGCCAGTTCCTCGGCGTCGCCGCGCCCGGCATCGAACGCCTCCGTGGCCGCGTCGAGCGCTTCGGCTGCGACAAGGACGACCGTCTCGGCGGCATGCGCCGCGCTTGCGATCTTGCCGATCGTTTCCTGCAGCAACGGGTCCTCGGTCGGCCTCTCGTGCGGCGCATAATAGAACGTGCGCTTGCGCGACCGCACCAGCGCAATCGCGTCGCGCAACGCGGCGCGGCTGATGCCGGCGACGGCCGCGGTCAGGAACAGCTGCGCGAACGTGTTTGAGTACGGCACGCCGTAGCCGATGTCCGGCGCGTCGAACACGATCTCCTGCCGCTTGACCCTGACATTGCGGAAATGGGTGGTGCCGGTCGCGGTCAGCCGCTGCCCCATGCCGTCCCAATCGTCGATCAGCTCGATGCCGTCCCGGTTCACCGGGATGATCGATGCACCGGGACGCCCGCTCGGATCGGCCGCGCGCACCAGCACGAGGTCGGAGTACAAGGTGCCGGTGCTGTAATATTTGGTGCCGTTCAGCAGATAATCGTCGCCATCGGGCGTGAAGGTCGTGTTCGGCGTGATGTTGCCGACCTGGGGGCTGTCGAGCTCGGTGGTGGCAAGCCCGATGATGGCGCCGCCGGCCACCGCCGTCTGCCATTCCCCCGCCTGGTTGTCGCGCGGATTGCGAACCAGCCGCTCCACGACGCTGAAATGGTTGCGCAGGATATGCGCGACATTGGCATCGGCCTCGGCGAGCCGGATGATGATCTGGAACAGCTCGCGAATCGAGCTGCCGGCGCCGCCGGCAGCCACCGGCAGGCGCAGCGCGCCGAGACGGGCCTGCTTGATCAGGGCGATCTGCCGATGTGGCAGGGTGCGTTCGCGCTCGCGCTCCGACTCGCCTTCCGCGATCTCTGCAAGCAGGGCGTCGAGGGTGCTCGTGGAGAGCGGGACGGTCGGTTCGGTGGCGAGAGCCTTGGTGGATAGCGGCTTGTTCATGACGGAGCCTGGCAATGACAAGAGGGGGGCGACCGGTCAGCGTTGTGGCGCCGGCTCGTCGATCTGGGCGAGGTGATCTGTGACCTTGACCGGCTCGGGCAGCACCTTGCGCTCGACCAGCCAGTCGGCGGCCTTCTGCAGGTCAGTCACGAATTGCTTGTCGTTGACGGAGTAATAGCGGTACTTGCGATCGAGTGCGATGAACTGATCGCGCACCTGATCGCTGTACTTGCCAGCCTTCTGCGCGATGTACTCCGCGTCCTTGCTGTTGTCCGAAATCCATTTGCCCTCGGCCCGGAAGGCGTCGTTGACGGCGCGCACCAGGGCCGGATTCTCGGTCGCGAATTTGCGGGTCGTCAGGTAGGATGTGTAGTCGATCTGGAATTCGAGATCGCGGCCTTCCAGGAAGATGTCGTGGGCCTTGTAGTCGAGGCGGGCGATGTCGACGCCCGGGCTCCACATCGACCAGGCATCGACCTTGCCCGAGGCCAGAGCCGGCGCCGCGTCCGGCGGATTGAGGTAGACGAACTTGACCTTGGAGCGATCGACCTTGTGCTTTTCGAGCGCGGCGACCAGCAGGAATTCGCCGAGGCCCGAACGGTTGACCGCCACCGACTTGCCGACGAGGTCCTCGACCTTGGTGATGCCGGAATCGTCGCGGGCGATGATCGCAGTGGTGCGGGGCTCGTAGACGACGAACTGCGTGAACACCAGCGGGGAGCCGGCAATGATCGCGGCCAGCGCCGGCGTGGTCGAGCCGCCGAAGCTGAAATCGGCACTGCCGCCGGTCACCGCCTGAAGCGTCGGCGCATGGTTCGGGAACGGCCCGAGCCATTCGACCTTGATGCCGTCCTTGGCGAGCAGCTTCTCGAACTCGCCGCGCTCCCTGGCGATCAGGTTGAGCCCCGACAGACCCCAGGTCAGGCGCACGGTGTCCGTGACGCGGCCGGGGGCGGACCAGGCCTCATCGGTCAGGGTGAAGCCGGCGAGCGCTCCGATTCCGAACGCGGCAGTGCCGAGGAACCGACGGCGCGAGGGCTGTTCAAAGTCATCCGAAGACATGATTGATCCTTCCGAAAATCAAGCGGGAGTGTGTGCGCTGAGCACACCGAGTTCGGCGAGCAGGTCGTCGCGGGCGACCTTGCTGTTGCCGTGCGAGCGGTGCTCGTAGGCGATCCGGCCGTCGCGCATCACCAGGATGCGGTCGGCCAGCGCGATCGCCTCGTCGACATCGTGCGTCACCAGCAGCACCCCGGGGCGGTGATTGGCGACGAGCTCGCGCACCAGCGCGTGCATGCGGATGCGGGTCAGCGCATCGAGCGCGGCAAACGGTTCGTCGAGCAGCAGCAGCTCCGGCTGTTGCACCAGGGCGCGGGCGAGCGCGACGCGCTGCGCCTGGCCGCCGGAGAGATTGCGCGGCCAGTCGTCGAGGCGGTCGCCCAGTCCCACTTCGGCCAGCGCCGCGCCGGCACGGGCGCGCGCATCCGGTGTCTCGAGGCCGAGTGCGACATTGCGCCAGAGGCTGTCCCACGGCAGCAGACGATGCTCCTGGAACACGACGGCAGGACGTCGCGGCGCAATGATTCGCCCGGCCTGAATCGGATCGAGGCCTGCAAGGGCGCGCAACAGCGTGGTCTTCCCGCAGCCGCTTTCGCCGAGCAGGGCAACGAACTCACCGCGCTCGATGCGAAGATCGAGGCCTTCGATGACGGTGCGGTCGCCATAGGCGCGGCGCAGCCCATTGACGATGACGGCCGGCGCGGCTGCGCCTTGCAGCGTCGGCGCGAACTGGATGGTCATCGTGCCGCCCCGTAGTTCGGATGCCACGACAGCAGCCGCCGCTCGAGCCATCGCGCGATCAGGTCGGCCGCGACGCCGATCAGCGCATAGATCACGATCGTGAGGACGATTACATCCGTGCGCAGGAATTCGCGGGCGTCCATCGCGAGGAAGCCGAGGCCCGACTGCGCGCCGATGGTCTCGGCGACGACCAGGGCGAGCCAGGCCGTCGCCAGCGCATAGCGGACGCCGGTGAGGACCGAGGGCAGGGCGCCCGGCAGAATGATGCGCCGGATCAGCTGCAGGGTCGACAAGCCCTGGACATGGCCGAGCTCGATCAGCTTCGGATCGACCTGACGGATGCCGAGTGTCGTGTTGATATAGATCGGGAAGGTCACGCCGAGCGCGACGAGGAACACCTTCTCGGCTTCGCCGACGCCGAGCCAGACGATCACGAGCGGCAAAAGGGCTAGGAACGGGATCGCGCGGATCATCTGGATGCTGCGATCGATCAGAGCTTCCGCGATCCGAGAGAAGCCGACGAGAATGCCGAGCGCAAAACCGATGGCGCCGCCGATCGCAAAACCGGCGGCGGCGCGCAGCAGGCTGACGCCGAGATCGCTGAGCAACGTTCCCTGCGAGGCGAGCTTGAAGGCAGCGCGCAGAACCTTGCTGGGGGCCGGCAGCACCTGAGGCGACAGATAGCCGCCCTGAGCGAGCGCCTCCCAGATCAGAACCAGGAGTGCCGGTGCGAGCCAGGACAGCGCCTGCAGGGCGACTGGGCTGATCGAGCGGCGTGCGTCGGCGTCGGGCCGGACGCTGTCGGCGCTTGTCCGCGGCAGTTCGATCGTTCCTGCAGCCTGTTCGAAACTGGTCAAGTGTGTGTAGTCCTCACCATGTCATGCGCGCCGATCGAACTCGGTTTGCACGGCCGCTGATCCGTTCTGCGCGCGAGGCCACGTTGCTCTGCCTTGTCGCGTGCTGCCAAACTCTCCCACGAAACAATGCAGACCGAAATAGAGCCGTTTTCCAATTGTTGTCGTGGTTGGAGGTTTTCGATTTCCGCCGTGAACAAAAAGCGGCAAGAACTTCTTTTCCGATTTTGTTAGTACCTGAGCTGGAGATGGCGCTTCGTCGAGACGGCGATCCGAACTCTGCAGATTGTGAGGCTCGAAAATGACTCATCCGCTTCGGTTCGGCATCTGGGCGCTGGTCCATGGCCCGCGCGCGGCGCATCAGGATCCCGAGGAGCCGTATGATGCCTCCTGGGAGCGCAATCGCGATCTCGTGTTGAGGGCGGAAGAGTTGGGCTATGAGTCGACGCTGGTGGCCCAGCACACCATCAATCCGCATCAGGAGGATCTTGATCAGCTCGAGGCCTGGAGCGCGGCGGCCGCCCTGGCCGCCCTGACCAGCCGGATCGAGATCATCACGGCGATCAAGCCTTATCTCTATCATCCGGTCGTGCTCGCCAAGATGGCGCTCGGCATCGAGAACATCAGCCGCGGGCGCTTTGCCATCAACCTCGTCAATGCCTGGAACCGGCCGGAGTTGGAGCGGGCGGGGATCGGCTTTGCCGAGCATGACGAGCGCTACGCGTACGGGCGCGAATGGATATCGGTCGTGTCGCGGCTGCTGCAGGGCGAGCGCCTCACGCACAAGGGCAGATATTTCGACGTGCAGGACTATGTGCTGCGACCGAAGGATCTCTATCGGGAGAGACCGCGCATCTACGTCGGCGGTGAGTCGGGGCCGGCGCGCGCGCTGGTCGCCGATCATGGCGATGTCTGGTTCGTCAATGGTCAGCCTCTCGCTGATGTCGCAAGCCTGATCCACGACGTCGCGTCGCGGCCGAGGGACGGCGCGCCGCCGCTTCGCTTCGGCCTCTCGGCGTTCGTGATCGCGCGCCCGACCGCAGCGGAGGCGGAAGCCGCCCATGAGCGGCTGTTGCGCCTCGCCGAAAGGGATGCGCCGATGAAGGCGATCCAGAAGGAGAACACCGACCCGAAGGTCGTGATGATGCAGACCATGCAGAAGAGTGCGCGGGTCGGCAGCAACGGCGGCACGGCGGCCGGGCTCGTCGGCAGCTACGAGGAGGTCGCGGGCCGCATCGTCGACTTCCATGCCGCCGGCATCGAGCTGTTCACGCTGCAGTTCCAGCCGTTCGAGGCCGAGATGAAGAGATTTGCGGAGGAGGTCATTCCGCGCGTGCGACAAAGGCAGCGAGACCATGGTCTCTCGGTGGCCGATTCCGATCGTCGTGTGGGATGATCTCGGCTGCGGAGCGCGCAGACGAACTGATTGCTTTGCGAAGATCGTCGCGTGGGGAGATATTCGCTCGCTGTCGTGCCACATTCGAAAATCCATTTCATTGACGATGTGCACAGGTGAACGCATCATCCGTTCATGATTGGGGCGCTGACGACAGCGCGCGTTCAACGACACATCGATGCATTCCGCGGGGGAGTGCGGGCGCGACGTGCCTGCGCATCGGCGGAGCGTTGTCGGCAGGAGAGGGTGATGGACAACTCGGAGAAGACAAACGCGCTGAGCCGGCGTCGACTGCTGCAGGCAGGTGCCGGGGCCGCTTTGGTGGCGCCGTTCGGCGGCCTTGCCGCGCAGGCCCTGTCGTTGCGAGCCGCGCCTGACATCGACATGTCGCAGTTTCCGATCTGCAGGACCACGGCCGAGGGACCGGTGCTGACGGGCGCGCCGCGCCAACTCAAGCTGTCGTGGAATGCCGGCGCCGTCTGCCTGACGCCGGTTCCGGTGGCGATCGACCAGGGCTTCTTCAAGAAGTACAATCTCGATGTCGAGCTGATCAACTACAGCGGCTCCACCGATCAGCTGCTCGAAGCGATCGCGACCGGCAAGAGCGATGCCGGCCTCGGCATGGCGCTGCGCTGGCTCAAGCCGTTGGAGCAGGGCTTCGACGTCAAGATCGCAGCCGGCACCCATGGCGGCTGCATGCGGGTGCTGGCACGCACCGATTCCGGCATCACCAAGTTGGCCGACCTGAAGGGCAAGGCGGTCGCCGTCGGCGATCTCGGCGGTCCCGACAAAAACTTCTTCTCGATCCAGCTGGCGAGGCTGGGCGTGGATCCGGTGAAGGACGTCGATTGGCGTGTCTATCCCGGGGCTGTTGTCAACGTCGCCGCCGACAAGGGCGAGGCGCAGGCGTTCCTCGCCTCCGATCCGCTTGCCTATCTCTGGCTCAAGGATCCCGCCTACAAGGAGGTCGCCTCCAATCTCGACGGCGACTACCAGAACCGCGTCTGCTGCATCCTCGGCCTGCGTGGCAGCCTGGTGCGTGAGGAGCCGCAGGTCGGCCGTGCGATCACCCAGGCGCTGCTCGATGCCGCGATGTTCACGGCGCAGAACCCGGTCGAGGCGGCGAAGTCGTTCCAGCCCTATGCGCCGAAGCAGGCGACGTTGGCCGATCTCGAAGGCATGGTGCGCTATCACACCCATCATCATCATCCGCACGGTCCCGCGCTCAAGCAGGAGCTCAAGGCCTATGCCGACGACCTGAAGGTCGTCTCCGTGTTCAAGCCCTCCACCGACACCAATAAATTTGCCGAGCGCATCTATGTCGACATTTTCTCTGTCTGACGTCGTCGCAGGCGAGGTCGAACGCGGCGCCGGTCTCGCCGGCAAGCTGCGCGATCTTGCGCCCGGCGTTGCCGCGGCGCTGGCGTGGGCAGCGTTCGGTGCATCCTGCCTGGTGCGCGAGGATGTCGGCGACTGGTCGCGCACCACGGATCTCGCTGTCGCGGCATTCGTCATCGGGGCTCTCATCCTCATTGCCAGCATCGCTGCGTCACGCCTTGGCCGCGCAGGTGGCGCGTTGCGCCAGCGCAGTCCCTGGCTGATCGCGCTCGGCGTGGTCCTGTCGCTGTGGGAGCTCGCCACCGCGAAATTCGCCTGGTTGCCGCTGCCGTTCTTTCCGCCGCCGCAGGCGATCATCGAGGTCTATACGGACGACCTGCCCAAGTTGCTCGATAGCGCGTGGGCCTCGGTCAAGCTGCAGCTCGGCGGCTACGTCATCGGTGCGGGCATCGGCTTCGTCACCGGTGTCTCGATCGGCTGGTCGACGCGGATCGGCTATTGGGTGCATCCGGTGCTGCGCTTCATCGGACCGCTGCCGGCCACCGCGTGGCTGCCGGTCGCCTTCTTCAGCTTTCCGACCAGCTGGAGCGCGTCGACCTTCCTGATCGCGCTGGCCACAGGCTTCCCAGTGACCGTGCTGACCTGGTCCGGCGTCGCCAGCGTTCCGAGTGCCTATTACGACGTGGCGCGGACGCTCGGCGCCAAGCCGTCGTTCCTGGTGCTGAAGGTCGCAATCCCCGCGGCACTGCCTCATGTGTTCGTCGGCCTGTTCATGGGGCTCGGCGCCTCCTTTGCGGTGCTGGTCGTCGCCGAGATGATCGGCGTCAAGGCCGGTCTCGGCTGGTACCTGCAGTGGGCGCAGGGCTGGGCCGCATACGCCAACATGTATGCTGCGCTGCTGGTCATGTCGCTGCTGTGCTCCGGCGCGATCACGCTGCTGTTCAAGACCCGTGACCGCGTGCTGGTCTGGCAGAAGGGGGTCGTCAAATGGTAGCCGTAGCCGAGGCCGCAAGGGCGCCATTCCCGGGTGCTGCGATCGACATCGCCCATGTCGATCATGCCTTCGACATCGACGGCGCCGAACTGAAGGTGCTCGATGACGTCAGCCTGATCGTCGAGCCCGGCGAGTTCGTCGCGCTGCTCGGACCGTCGGGATGCGGCAAGTCGACGCTGCTGCGTCTGATCGCCGGTCTCGACAGGCCGCGCAGCGGTGTGCTCCGCGAGGACGACATCAGCATCAAGGGACCGCATCCCTCGCGTGTCGTCGTGTTCCAGGATCCGACGCTGTTTCCCTGGCGCAACGTGTGGGACAACGTCGCGCTCGGACTGGAAGCGCAGGGCATCCTGAAGAAGCAGCGTCATCGCGTCGACGCGGCGCTCGACCTGGTCGGACTGTCCGACTTCCGCAATGCCTATCCGCATCAACTCTCCGGCGGCATGGCGCAGCGGGTGGCACTGGCGCGGGCGCTGGTCAACGATCCCAAGGTGCTGGTGCTCGACGAGCCGCTCGGCAAGCTCGACTCGCTGACGCGCATGGCGATGCAGGCGGAACTCGTGGCGCTGTGGCAGCGCAAGGGATTCACCACCCTGCTCGTCACCCACGATGTCGAGGAGGCACTGGTGCTCGCCAATCGCGTCGTCGTTCTCAGCGACCGCCCGGCGCGGATCAAGGCGGACATCGTGGTGAACAGGCCTCATCCGCGGCATCGTGGCGATCCATATCTCGGCGATCTGCGGCGACAAATCCTCGGTCTCCTCGGATTGGAAGCGACATGGTAGCCGCCATCGAAAGCATCGCGCCGCGCCAGGCCGGCGCGCAGAATGAAGCGGAATTGCTCACGCGGGCGCGTCGGTTGGTTCCGCTGTTTGCCGAACGTGCACCTGCACATGACCGCGACGGCAGCTTTCCGTTTCAGAACTTCAAGGATCTGTTCGACGCGGGCCTGTTGTCGCTGACGGTGCCGACGGCGCTCGGCGGACACGGGGCGGGTGCGCGCCTCACGGCGCGCGTGCTCGGGATCATCGCCGAGGCCGATCCCTCGACGGCGCTGGTGCTCGCGATGCACTACATCCAGCATTTCGTGATGGCCCGTCACCAGGACTATCCGCCGCGGCTGGCCCGCAAGCTGGCGCGGGACTCGGTCGAGCAGGGTGCGCTGATCAATACGTTCCGCGTCGAGCCGGCGCTCGGCTCGCCGTCGCGCGGCGGCCTGCCGGAGACGACGGCGCGGCGCACCGAAACCGGATGGCGGCTGAGCGGCCGCAAGATCTATTCGACCGGCGCGCCGATCCTGAGCTGGTACGCGGTGTGGGCGAAGACCGACGAGGCCGAGCCGCGGCTCGGCCTGTTCCTGGTGCAGGCAGGGCTTCCCGGCATCAGCATCGTCGAGACCTGGGACCATCTCGGCCTGCGCGCCAGCGGCAGCCATGACGTGGTGTTCGATGACGTCGTGATCCCGCTCGATCATGAGATCGAACTGCGCAAGCCGGACGGCTGGCGCGTGCAGAACCCCACCCAGGCGCTGGTCCATGCCGCCTTCGTCGGCGCGATCTATGGCGGTGTCGCCCGCGCCGCGCGCAACTGGATCGTCGACTTCCTCAAGACGCGGACGCCGTCGAGCCTCGGCGCACCGCTCGCGACCCTGCCGCGCGCGCAGGAGGTGCTCGGCGCGATCGAGGCGCGGCTGCAGGTCAATGCGCGGCTGATCGACAGCGTCGCGCGCGATTTCGACGAGGGCAACGTCGTCAGCCCGGTCGAGGGCAGCATCATCAAGCTCACCGTGACCAACAACGCGGTCGCCGCGGTCGAGGACGCGCTGTCGCTGTCGAGCAATCACGGGCTCAGCCGCGCCAACCCGTTGGAGCGTCATTATCGCGACGTGCTCTGCGGCCGCGTGCACACCCCGCAGGACGATGCCACGCGGATCGCCGCCGGCCGTCTCGCCCTTGGACTTTGAGAACAGCAGGAGACAGGACACATGTCCGAGATTGAATTCATCGGATTCATTTCCAATAACAACTCGTCCGAGACGATCGTCCGTCAAGGGCCGGTGCTCGATCCCGTCCACATCGAGACGGTGGCCAAGGCGCATGAGAACGCTGGTTTCGACCGCGCGCTGCTGGCGTTCCACTCGACCTCGCCCGACAGCCTGCAGGTCGCCCAGCATGTGCTCGGCGTGACCGAGAAGCTCAATGTGCTGATCGCGCAGCGCCCGGGCTTCACGTCGCCGACCCTTTTGGCACGCCAGTTCGCGGTTCTCGACCAGTTCTCGAAGGGCCGCGTCGCGCTGCACGTGATCACGGGCGGCAACGCCACCGAGCTGCGCCAGGACGGCAACACGCTGGACGACAAAGAAGAGCGCTACGCCAGGACAGCTGAGTTCCTCGACATCGTGCGCGCCGAATGGAGCAGCGAGAAGCCGTTCAGCTATGCCGGCAAGTACTACCAGGTCGAGAACGCGTTCGCGCAGGTGAAGCCGTATCGCAAAGAGGGCATCCGGATCTATTTCGGCGGCGCGTCGGATGCTGCGATTGACGTCGCCGGCAGGCACGCCGACACCTACGCGCTGTGGGGCGAGTCCTACGCGCAGGTGCGCGAGCAGGTCGCCCGCGTCAGCGCGGCGGCCGCCAAGCATGGCCGGCCGGCGCCGCGCTTCTCGCTCTCGGTGCGACCGATCCTCGCCGAAACCGAGGACAAGGCCTGGGCCGAGGCGCAGCAGATCCTGGAGCGCGCCACCGCGCTGCAGGATCAGACCGGCTATCGCAAGCCGGCCGACGGTCATGCGACCGACGGCGCCAAGCGCCTGCTCGCCATCGCCGAGCAGGGCAAGCGCGTCGACAAGCGGCTGTGGACCGAGATCGCCAGGCTCACCGGCGCCAACAGCAACACCACCGCGCTGGTCGGCACGCCGGAGCAGGTCGCCGAAGTGTTCGGCGATTATTATGATCTCGGCATCAGCCATTTCCTGATCCGTGGCTTCGATCCGCTGATCGATGCCATCGAGTATGGCCGCGAGCTGATTCCGGCGACGCGCGAGCTGATCGCGCGGCGGCAGGGCGCCAAGGGAGTGGCCGCAGAATGAAGCGCGTTCTCCTTGCCGCGGGCCTGTTGCTCGCGTTCACAGCGTCCGCCCTCGCGCAGGTCACCCTGCGCGTCGGCGATCAGAAGGGCAATTCGCGCGCCGTCATGGAAGCCGCCGGTGTGCTCAAGGACGTGCCCTACACCATCGAATGGAAGGAGTTCGTTGCGGCGGCGCCCTTGCTGGAAGCGCTCAGCGCCGGCGCGATCGAGACCGGGCTCGTCGGCGATGCGCCGTTCACCTTTGCCGCCGCCTCGGGCGTGCCGGTCAAGGCGATCGCCGCGATCCGACAGACCCAGGAAGGGCTCGCGATGCTGGTGCCGGAAAGCTCCGCCATCAAGAGCTTCGACGAGCTGAAGGGCAAGAAGATTGCAACCGGCCGCGGCTCGATCGGTCACCAGTTGGTGCTGGCGGCGCTGGAGTCGCGCGGCTGGACCGTGAACGATATCCAGCTGGTGTTCCTGCCGCCGTCGGACGCCAAGGTCGCCTACAGCCAAGGCTCGGTCGACGCGTGGTCGACCTGGGAGCCGTATGTGAGCCAGGAGGAGGTGCTGTTCAAGTCGCGGCGCATCATCACCGGCGAGGGATTGACGCCCGGCCTGAGCTTCCAAGTCGCAACGCCCACGGCGATCAAGGACAAGCGTGCGGCGCTGGAGGACTTCGTGCAGCGGCTGACGGCGGCGCGCGCCTGGTCGCTGGGCAATGTCGAGAGCTATGCCGAGACCTGGGGCCGGCTCATGAACATCCCGCCGGCGGTGCCGCTGAACTGGCTCAGCCGGGCGAAGGTGCGCATCGTGCCGGTCGACGACGCCGTGGTGGCCGATGAGCAAAAGACCATCGATCTCTACGCGCGGACCGGCCTGATCAGGGAGCATCTCGACGCGGCTGATATCCTCGACCGCTCGTTCTCCGCGGCGATCGCAAAGGGCGCGGGGCTGTAGGGCCGCGCTGAACGCAGCAGCAACCGGCTTCCGTGCAATGTTCACGCGTGTCCGTCGATCGGTCATCTGAACACCGGCTGTCGAACACGGGCCGTCGGTCTCGCGACGCATCAGCGTCCGAGGTGTGCCGGTCGTTGTCGCCCTCTTGAAGAAGAGGGCGCGGGGAATGCCGGGCGCTGGCCGCACCCATGGCCCGCCTGCGACAAGAAAGCAGGCGGCAGTCACCACAGGTTCAGCCGAGGCATCCCGGCATTCCCCGCGCGATGGTTTTTACGCTTATCTCGCGCTCTCCCCGGTGTCCGGGCTTGATAGCCACCGTCGCCCTCGGGGATCATCATCCCCTCGGACTTAGCGCCAGCGTCGGGGCGCCAGGACCACGCGTCTTCACGTCCGCAAGGTGCTGTTCGTCGGCGAGCCCTGAAGCCCGCTGCAGCATCCTTGCAGCCACCGCATCCCGCACCCGACGTCCGTGACGATCGCGATACGTCCCCTCTCGCGAGGCGGGATGGCGACACTCAACCATGATTTCCGATAAAACGAAAGAAGAATATTTTTCGCCGGGGGACTGGACAGGCCAAATCAGGTTGACGGCGCAGCAGAAATTGCGTTTTTGGCGCAGGCCTCTTGTCTTGGCTTTGGCAGTCCCGTGCGGCCCATCCTGCCAGGAGATCGCGCGCCTCGCGCCGATGATTCCGTCGGCGCGCCGAGGCTCGCGATCGTTGCGATGGTGGCAGCGACCATGTGGTGTACTGTGGCCGCCCGGTCGATGACTCCTGGTCAAGATGCCTCGTGGTCAAAGGCCCGTCCGTGGAAGCCACCCGCTTGCAGAGTTGTTCATGACGGCGATAGCAGACCTGTTTCGTGGCCCGGTCGCGATTGAGACCTCGGCGCTGTGGCTGGCTGAGCACGAGCTGTATCCCGAGGAGCGCGCCCATATCCAGAACGCGGTACCCAAGCGGCGCGCGGAGTTCGCGACGGCGCGGATCCTGTCGCGCCGCGCGCTTGCCGCCGTAGGGGCGCCCTCGGTCGCGCTGGTGCCGACGGCCGATCGCGCGCCGGTCTGGCCGTCGGGCTATACGGGAAGCATTTCTCATTGCGCCGATTATTGCGCCGTCGTCGTGGCGCGAAGCCGCGATGTCCGATCGCTCGGTCTGGACGTGGAGGATCTGCGTGAGCTCGAGCCGACGATGCTGGATCTCGTGCTCACGCCCACAGAGCGGCGGTGGCTTTGCGCCCAGCCCGCGACGCTCCGGCCGCTGCTGCCGATCGTGATCTTCAGCGCCAAGGAAGCGTACTACAAATGTCAGTATCCGATCACGCGCGGCTTCCTCGAATTCCGGGATGTCGAGCTTGCGATCGAATGGGCCTCGGGCACGTTCGAGGCGCGCGTGCTCAAGGAAGGCTGGCCGGCCGCCGTCGCCCGCCTGTCCGGACGTTTTCTAGTCGATGACGATCGGGTCGGCTGCGGCGTCGAGCTTGCCCAGGACTGACCGCACGAACGCACCCCAGGGTTGGGGTGGGCCGTCCCGCCGGCGCGCCGCCGGCAAATCGTGCCACGGCTCTTTCCCGAAAATCTCCGTCTCACGAGCCGGTTACCGCATGCGCTAAACATGATGCACCGCAAACGCTAGGAAATGGCGCTTGACATGTTTAGTCATCGGCAATCTACTAAACAAAATACTTAACTCGGACCGACGATCCGGGGATCATGGGGAAACGCTTGCGGCTCCCGCTGTCGTTGTGACGGCGCGTTGGCCGCGGGCCACAAATCGCCGTCACCCGCGCAAAGGCAGGGGCGGCGCCAACAGGGAGGGAGTGCCAGATGAAGTTGCTGCAGACATTTGCACTGACGGCTGTGGTCGCCGCCGCCACGGCGCTGGGCGCATCCGCGCCGGCGCGCGCCGAAGGAAAGACGATCACCTTGTGCTGGGCCGCGTGGGATCCTGCCAACGCGCTGGTCGAGCTGTCCAAGGACTTCACCGCCAAGACCGGCGTCAACATGAAGTTCGAGTTCGTGCCATGGCCGAACTTCGCCGACCGCATGCTCAACGAGCTCAACTCCAAGGGCAAGCTGTGCGACCTGATGATCGGCGACTCCCAATGGATCGGCGGCGCCGCCGAGAACGGCCAATACGTCAAGCTCAACGAGTTCTTCGACAAGGAAGGCATCAAGATCTCCGACTTCATGCCGGCCACCGTGGCGGGCTATGCCGAGTGGCCGAAGGGCTCGCCGAACTACTGGGCGCTGCCGGCGATGGGCGACGCCAATGGCTGGACCTACCGCAAGGACTGGTTCTCACGGCCGGAGATCAGGGAAGAGTTCAAGAAGAAGTTCGGCCGCGAGCTCGACGTGCCGAAGACCCAAGCCGAACTGAAGGACATTGCCGAGTTCTTCCAGAAGCGCGTGATCGACGGCAAGACCGTCTATGGCGCGGCGATCTTCACCGAGCGCGGCTCGGAAGGCATCACCATGGGCGTCACCAACGCGCTCTATCCGTTCGGCTTCAAGTATCAGAACCCGAAGAAGCCCTATGACATGCAGGGCTACGTCAATTCCGACGACGCCGTGAAGGGCCTCGAATTCTACAAGGCGCTGTACCAGTGCTGCACGCCGCCGGGCTATTCCAACGGCTACATGCAGGAAGGGCTCGATGCCTTCAAGTCCGGCCAGGTCGCGCTGCAGATGAACTGGTTCGCCTTCTTCCCGGGTCTCTACAAGGATCCCAATGTCGGCGGCGAAAAAATCGGCTTCTTCGTCAACCCGGCGCAGAAGGAAAAGGGTTCGCAGCTCGGTGGGCAGGGCATCTCCGTGGTCGCCTATTCGCCGAACCGCGCCGAGGCGCTGGCCTACATCAAATGGTTCGCCTCGCTCGACACCCAGAAGAAGTGGTGGGCGCTCGGCGGCTACAGCTGCCACAAGGGCGTGCTCAACGATCCCAACTTCAAGAACACCGCGCCGTTCGCCGCCGACTTCCTGGTCGCGATGGACCAGGTGGTCGATTTCTGGGCCGAGCCGTCCTACGCGCAGCTGCTGCTGGCTATGCAGAAGCGCGTTCATGACTATGTCGTCGCCGACCAGGGCACGGCCAAGGGTGCGCTCGACGGGCTGATCGCCGATTGGACCAAGGTGTTCAAGGAGGACGGCAAGCTCTGATCTGCCATTGCCCCTCGCGCAAGGCACGTGCTGTGCGCACGATCCTTCCGGCAGGCTCAGGAGCCTGCCGGTGGACGAGACCTGACCCAGACGCAAGCCAGAAGCAGCCCCAGTGAAGCAGTCCCTCGCATGACCGACCAAACCGGATTGAGCGGCCTTGTCGACCGTGCCGCACTGGTGACGCCGCCCGTCGTCGCGCGGCGCATGCGCGGGCTGTCCGAGCGCGCCATCGCCTGGCTGTTCATCACCCCGACCATGCTGCTGCTGCTCGCGATCAACATCTTCCCGCTGATCTGGACCATCCGGCTGTCCTTCACCAACTACCGCGCCAACCGGCCGAATGCGACAATGCTCGATGTCGGGCTCGCCAACTACCAGTCGATCCTGACCGACCCGGATGTGTGGGCGGCGATGACGGTGACCGCGCGCTTCGTGTTCTGGTCCATCCTGATCCAGACCGTGCTCGGCTTTACCCTGGCCTGGCTGATCGACAAGAAATTCCGCAGCCATGGTCTGTGGACCACCCTGATCCTGCTGCCGATGATGCTGTCGCCGGCGGTGGTCGGAAATTTCTGGACCTTCCTCTATCAGCCGCAGATCGGGCTGTTCAACTACGTCATTGCCGCCGTGACCGGTGCGCCGGCGTCCTCGTTCCAGATGCTGGCGCAGGTGCAGCTCGCGCCCTGGGCCATCGTCATCGTCGACACCTGGATGTGGACGCCCTATGTGATGCTGATCTGCCTTGCAGGTTTGCGCTCGATTCCCGACTACATCTACGAGGCGGCCGAGGTCGATCGTGCCTCGCCGTGGCGGCAGTTCTGGTCGATCACCCTGCCGATGGCGCTGCCCTTTATCATGCTTGCGGTGCTGTTCCGCGGCATCGAGAACTTCAAGATGTTCGACATGGTCAACCTCCTGACCGGCGGCGGACCGGGCTCGACCACCGAGGTGGCCTCGATCACCTTGAAGCGCGAGGCCTTCGAGAAATGGCGGACGGGCTATTCCTCAGCCTTCGCCATCATCCTGTTCGTCACCGTGTTCGGTCTCGCCAATATCTACGTCAAGGCGCTCAACCGGGTGAAAAGCCGATGACCGGTCTCGCAACCGCCCATTCCGTGGTCGATCCGTCGCCGCTTACGAAGCGCATCGCTGCGACCGTCGTGATCGGCTATGCGTTGATCACCCTGGTGCCGCTGCTCTGGATCTTCATGACGGGATTCAAGTCGCCGTCGGATGCGATCGCCTATCCGCCCAAGCTCGTCGCCGAGCCGACCCCGGAGGGCTATTGCAACCTGTTCACGACGCGGACGCGGCAGACGCCGGAGTACATGGCCAAGCTGCCGCCGGCCGCCAGCCTGTGCGACCGCGTCTCGCGCGGCCGCAACATGGTGGTCGCGGGCCCGTCGAACTACATCCCGCGCTACATCAACTCGCTGGTGATTGCGTTCGGTTCGACCGCGCTGTCGGTCGTGCTCGGCACGCTCGCGGCCTACGCGTTCTCGCGCTTCAAGGTGCCGTTGAAGGACGATCTCATGTTCTTCATCCTGTCGACGCGGATGATGCCGCCGATCGCGGTCGCTATCCCGATCTACCTGATGTATCGCGAGCTCGGCCTGTCCGACACCCGGCTCGGCATGATCCTGCTCTACACGTCCGTCAACATCTCGCTCGCGGTCTGGCTGCTCAAGGGCTTCATGGACGAGATCCCGCGCGAATACGAGGACGCGGCGATGGTCGACGGCTATACGCGGCTGCAGGCCTTCTTCAAGGTGGTGCTGCCGCAGGCCACCACCGGCATCGTCGCCACCGCGATCTTCTGCCTGATCTTCGCCTGGAACGAATATGCCTTCGCGGTGCTTCTGACGTCGGGCACGGCGCAGACCGCGCCGCCCTTCATTCCGATCATCATCGGCGAGGGCGGCCAGGACTGGCCGGCGGTCGCGGCGGGCACCACGCTGTTCCTGATCCCGATCGTCGTGTTCACCGTGCTGCTGCGGAAGCATCTGTTGCGCGGCATCACCTTCGGAGCGGTGCGCAAATGAGCGGATCTCCTCAAAACATCCCTGCCGACGTCGCCACCACGCGCTGGCCGCGGGCGCTGCGGCGTGGCCCGATGGAGACGCTGGCGACGATCCTGATTGCGGCGGGCGTGCTGATGCTGCTGCAGCCGTTTGCGCTGGTGCTCTACACGTATTCGTTCGTCACCACGCTCGCCGGCGTCGTGATGTTCACCATCGTTTCCAAGTTTCCGGACTGACGCCATGGCCGAGATCCGGATCGAAAACCTGTTCAAGCAGTTCGGCGGCTTCGCTGCGGTGCGCGGTACCAGCTTCACCATCGCCGATGGCGAGTTCTTCTGCCTGCTCGGTCCATCCGGCTGCGGCAAGACCACGACCTTGCGCATGATTGCCGGGCTCGAGCTGCCGACGTCGGGCACGATCAGCTTGGGAGGCGAGGATGTCACCTTTCGCCGCGCCCGCGAGCGCGACATCGCCATGGTGTTCCAGCTGTTCGCACTCTATCCGCACATGAACGTCCGCAGGAACATCGCCTTTCCGCTGGTCTCGATGGGCGTGCCGAAACCTGAGATCAAGCGGCGTGTCGAGGAGGCCGCGCGCATCCTGCGTATCGATCATTTGATCGATCGGCCGGTCAGCGGCCTGTCGAGCGGCGATCGCCAGCGCGTGGCGCTCGGCCGCGCCATCGTGCGCGAGCCCAAGGCGTTTCTGATGGATGAGCCGCTCGGCGCGCTCGACGCCGAGTTCCGCCATATCATGTGCGGCGAGCTGCGCGCGCTGCACGATCGCCTCAGGGCCACCACCGTGTTCGTCACCCATGATCAGCTCGAAGCGATGTCGATGGCCGACAAGATCGCGGTGATGAATCGCGGTGTGGTCGAGCAGCTCGGGACCCCGCAGGAGATCTATGACCGTCCCGCCACGATGTTTGTTGCCGACTTCATCGGCTCGCCGGCCATGAACTTCATCCGCTTCGAGGACAGGCTCGCAGCCGGAGCCAACAGTGTCCGCATCGACGGTGCGGAGATCGGCGTGCCCGAGCTGCGCGAGGATGCCGAGACGAGCGAGCTGGTGCTCGGGGTCCGGCCGGAGCAGGTGACGCTGACGGATCAGGGTGGCCTGCGCGGTGAGGTGTTCGGCGCCGAATATCTCGGCACCACCCAGATCATCACCATCACGACGGCGCACGGCATGGTGAAGGCGCGCGCTCCCGCCACTCAGCGCGTACAGCGGGCCGAACCCGTCGGCATCACGTTTCGCGCCGACCGGCTGTCGCTGTTCGACGGCACCACGGGGCGTGCGATCCGTACGGCACTTTACGAGCAGCCGGTGAGGGGACGCCGCCATGGCTGAGACGCGCCTCAACGCCGTCAGCAAATCCTTCGGCACCAAGCCCGCGGTGCAGGATCTCTCGCTGACCATCCGCGACGGCGAGCTCGTGGTGCTGCTCGGGCCGACCGGCGCCGGCAAGACCACGACGTTACGCTTGGTCGCAGGTCTCGAGGTGCCCGACAACGGCACCGTCACGATCGGCGGCGTCGACCAGACCCGCGCGACGCCGGCGGCGCGCGACGTCACCTTCGTGTTCCAGCAATATTCGCTCTATCCGCATCTGTCGGTGTACGACAATCTCGCTTTCCCGCTGCGCTCGCCGGTGCGCAGGACGCCGGAGCCCGAGATCAAGCGCATCGTCGCCGAGATCGCGGCGATGCTGCGGATCGAGGACAAGCTCGGCAACCGCGCCACCCAGCTCTCGGGCGGCCAGATGCAGCGCGTCGCCATCGGCCGCGCGCTGGTGCGCAGGCCCGCGATCGCGCTGCTCGACGAGCCGCTCTCATCACTGGATGCCAAGCTGCGTGCCGAGCTGCGCATCGAGCTCAAGCGCATCCAGCAGGATCTCGGCGCCACCATGCTCTACGTCACCCACGACCAGATCGAGGCGATGACCCTGGCCAACCGCATCGGCGTCATCGACCAGGGCCGGCTGGTGCAGGTCGGCAGTCCGCGCGAGATCTACGAGGATCCGGCCAACACCTATGTCGCGACCCGGCTCGGCAGCCCCGGCATCAATCTGTTGCCGCGCGGGTTGTTTCCGGATCTCGCTGTTCCCGGCGACGTCACGACGATCGGCGCGCGCACCGAGCACATGACGGTCCGCCGCGCGGGCAACGGTGCGGATGCGCGGGTGAAGTGGATCGAGCATCTCGGCGACCAGAATCATCTGCATATCACGTTACGGGACCAGAAGATCGTCAGCCTGGTCGAGCCGGATACGGAATTGAAAGTCGGCGACGCCGTCGCTATCGAGTTCACCCGGCCGCTGCTGTTCGACCGGGTTGGCCAGCGGGTGAGATGAGGCATGGACCAGGACTTCAAGCGCAGACTGATCATGGCGATGGCCGATGCCATCATCGCCCATGCCGAGGAGTTGACGGCGCTGGATTCCGCAATCGGCGATGGCGACCATGGTCTCAACATGAAGCGCGGCTTCGAAGCCGTGCTCGCCGATGCCGACAACATCACGGCCAAGCCGTTGCCGGATGCGTTGAAGGCGATCGGCATGACGCTGGTGATGAAGGTCGGCGGCGCCTCCGGTCCGCTCTACGGCACGCTCGCGATGGGCCTCGGCAAGGCGCTGCCGCCGGAGCCATCGGTCGCTGACGCCGCGGCCGCGCTCGACCGCGCCATCGCGGACGTCAAGGCGCGCGGCAAATCCGAGGCCGGTCAGAAGACCATGCTCGACGTGCTGATCCCGGTGCAGGTCGCTTTTGCCGCTGGCGGTGAAGATCTTGCAACTCGGTTGCCTGCCGTCGCCGCTGAAGCGGCCGATGCCACCGTGCCGATGAAGGCGATCCGCGGCCGCGCCTCGTTTCTCGGCGAGCGTTCGATCGGGCACATGGATCCCGGCGCGCGCTCGTCCAGTCTGCTGGTGCAGGCGATCTGCAGCGTATTCAATGAGGCCTGATCATGAGTGAGCAGAAGAATGTCGGCATCGTCATCGTGTCGCATTCCGCCAAGGTGGCGGAAGGCGCGGCCGACATGGTCAGGCAGATGGTCGGCGACAGCGTGCCGCTCGCCGCGGTCGGCGGCAATGCCGATGGCGGGCTCGGCACCGACGTCGGCGCCATCATGGGCGCAATCGACAAGGCCTGGTCGGAATCTGGTGTCGCCATCCTGGTCGATCTCGGCGGCGCCGAGACCAACAGCGAGATGGCGATCGAGATGATGCCGGAGACGCGGCGCGACCGCATCGTGATCTGCAATGCGCCGCTGGTCGAGGGCGCGGTCATGGCGGCGACGGAGGCCTCGGGCGGGTCGCCGCTCGATGCCGTGCGCGCGACCGCTGAAGAGCTGATGGGCGGATGAGCGGGAATTGCAGCGGGAACGACAATGGCTGACGGTGGAGAGATCGGCATGCAGGAAGTGAAGGCGCATGCGCTGTTGATCAACGAGGTCGGGCTGCATGCGCGCCCCTCGGTCAAGCTCACCCAGCTCGCCAAGCGCTTTGCGTCGACCGTCGAAGTCGCGATTGCGGCCGACGGGCCGTGGACCGACGCCAAGAGCCCGGTGAAGATCATGCGCGTCAAGGCGGCCAAGGGCGAGACGCTGTATATGCGGGCGAACGGCACGGATGCGGAGGCCGCCGTCGGCGCGCTGGTCGGGCTGGTCAACCGCAAGTTCGACGAGGAGTGACGATGGAGCGGCGCATCTCCGGCCGTGCGGCGTCGGACGGGCTGGCGATCGGGCCGTCGGCGATGCTGCGTGCGCTCGATGGCGCCAGCAGGCCGAAGGGCTCCATCGCGGAGGAGCATGCGGCTCTGGCCGCGGCGGTTGTGCGCGCACGCGAGGCCGTTGCTGAACTGATTGGCCGGCTCGCCGGCGATGCCGCCGAGCTGATCGGCTTTCAGCTCGCGCTGCTCGAAGACGACGCGTTGACGGAAACGGCGTATGCGCAGATCGAGGCTGGTGTCGCGGCTGATGCCGCCTGGCGCGCGGCAATGGCCGAGGAAATCGCGGGCTACGAGGCGGCCGACGACGAATATTTCCGCGCTCGCGCCAGCGATCTCACCGACATCAGGGATCGCGTGCTGCGGCATCTGTTCGGCCTCGCTGACGACGGCCAACTGCCGGACGGCGCGATCGTGGTCGCGCGCGACCTCGTGCCGTCGGCCTTCCTCGGCATCGACTGGTCGAAGGGTGGCGGCATCGCGCTCGGCGAGGGCAGCCCGACCAGCCACGTCGCGATGCTGGCGCGCGGCCGCGGCGTGCCGATGGTGGTCGGGCTCGGTCAGGATTGGGAGAGTCTCGACGGCACATTGCTTGTGGATGGAGGCCGCGGCTTTGTCATCGTTGATCCCGGCGTGAGGCAGATCGCCGATGCGCAGACGGAGGGCGAGGCGCTCACGCGCCGCAAGGCCGGCGCGGTGGCGCGCCAGCACGAGCCGGCGCTGACGCGCGACGGCACGGCCGTTGCCGTCCTCGTCAACATCTCCGGTCCGGCCGATATGACGGTGCTGCCGGCCGCAGCCTGCGACGGCGTCGGGCTGGCGCGCACGGAATTCCTCACTGCCAACGTGCTTCACGACGAGGAGGCGCAGTATCGCGCCTATGCCGAGCTGATGCGCTGGGCCGACGGCCGTCCGGTCACGATCCGCACGCTCGATGCCGGCGGCGACAAGCCGATCCCGGGCTACACCATCGACGGCGAGAGCAATCCGTTTCTCGGCCTGCGCGGCCTCCGCCTGTCGCTGCGCCATCCCGAGATCTTCCGCGTCCAGCTACGGGCGCTTGCCCGCGCCGCGGTGCTTGGGCCGCTCAAGGTGATGTTGCCGATGGTGACCAATGCCGCCGAGTTGGACGCCGCGCGCGGGCATCTGCGCGACGTGCTCGCTGAGCTCGCCGATAGCCATGTCGCCTTTGCCGAGCCGGCCTTCGGCATGATGGTCGAGGTGCCGGCTGCGGCACTCGCTGCGCAGGATTTCGCTGCCGACTTCTTCTCGATCGGCACCAATGATCTCACCCAATATGCCACCGCCGCCTCGCGCGACGGCGCCGAGGTCGCCGACTACGCCGACGTGCTGCATCCCGGCGTGCTGGCGATGATCGCTCATGTGGTGCGCGCCGGCCGTGCGAGGAGCGTCGAAGTCTCGGTCTGCGGCGACGCCGCCGGTGACGTCAGGGCCATTCCAGCGTTGCTCGCGGCCGGCGTGCGGGCGCTGTCGGTCTCACCGGGCTTGTTGCCGCTGGTGAAGGCTGCGGTCCGCGAGATCGATCTTGCAAAGCTTGCAGAGGGCGCATGAGCGAGCAGGAGCCATTCGAGGCCGCGAGTCCGCTCGCCGAATACAAGGCGATCCTGCGCGCGGTGATCGACAGCCGCCCCTCGGGCACGCGGCAGCGGCTGGCGGAAGCGATCGGCAAGAACCGCAGCTTCATCTCGCAGATCGTCAATCCCGCCTATGCGACGCCGATCCCGCTGCAGCATCTCGACACCATTTTCCACATCTGCCACTTCTCGCCGCATGAGCAGCAGGCGTTTCTCGCGGCCTATCGCGCCGCGCATCCCGGCCGGCTCGAGGAGGCCGAGACGCAGCGGCCGATGCGGCGTCTCGTCGTCGAGCTGCCGGATTTTGGCGATGCCGCGCTCAACGCCCATGCCGACCGCATCATCACCGGCGTCGCGCGCGGCATCACCGCGCTGATCTCCGCCAATGAAAACCAGGACGATGCCGAACCGGGAGGGAAGCCATGAAGAAGCTGATCAATGCCGTTTCCGACGTGCTGACCGAGAGCCTGCAGGGCTTTGCCGCCGTGCATGGCGATATCGTCACGCTCGGCGAGGAGAACAAGTTCGTCCGCCGCAAGAGTCTCAAGCAAGGCAAGGTCGCGCTGATCTCCGGCGGCGGCTCCGGCCATGAGCCGCTGCATGCGGGCTTCGTCGGCCAGGGCATGCTCGACGCGGCCTGTCCGGGCCAGGTGTTCACCTCGCCGACCCCCGACCAGATGCTGGCTGCGGCGCAGGCGGTGGACACCGGCGCCGGTTCGCTGTTCATCATCAAGAACTACGAAGGCGACGTGATGAACTTCGCGATGGCCGCGGAGATGATGGAGACGAAGGTCGCGACCGTCATCACCGACGACGATGTCGCGGTCGAGACCTCGACCTATTCGACCGGCCGTCGCGGCGTCGCCGGCACGCTCGTGGTGGAGAAGATGCTGGGCGCCGCGGCCGAGCAGGGCCGTGATCTCGCCGCGCTCAAGGCGCTCGGCGACGACGTCAACAAGCGCACCCGGTCGATGGGCGTGGCGTTGACCTCCTGCACCGTCCCGGCGGCGGGCAAGCCGACCTTCGCGCTCGGCGAGGACGAGATGGAGATGGGCGTCGGCATCCATGGCGAGCCCGGCCGGCACCGGGTCAAGCTGGCCTCGGCGGACGCGATCGCCGAGGAGATGATGGGCGCAATCCTGGCCGATCTCGCAGCCAAGCCCGGCACGCCATGCCTGCTGCTGGTCAACGGCTTCGGCGCCACGCCGGCGATGGAGCTCTATTTGATGGCCAATGCGGCGCGGCGCATCCTGGAGGGGCGCGGGCTTGCCATCGCGCGCGGGCTGGTCGGCTCCTACGTCACCTCGCTCGACATGGCCGGCTGCTCGCTCACGGTCACCGCGCTCGACGACGCCACACTGTCGCTGTGGGACGCGCCGGTGCACACGGCGGCGCTGCGCTGGGGCTGCTGAACGGTCTGCTCAGCGGATCTCGTTCGAGTAGTAGTGATGCGCGGTCGTCGCGCGGTGCTGGCTGAGGATCGCGAGCGCGCCGGTCTGGTCGTAGGCTTCCTCATCGATCACGAGCACGGCGCCGGGGGCGGGCAGGCCGAGCAGCTTGCGATCCTCCTTGGTGGCGACTTCGGCCGTGACCTTCTCGCGGACGGCCGCGATCCGGATGCCGTGGGCTTCGAGCAGGTGCCGATAGATCAGGGCCGGGACCTTCTTCGTCTCGCGCGGAAATCCGGGCACGCGGCTCGCGACCAGCGAAATGCGCGAATGCAGCACCGGTGCGCCGGCCACGCGGCGGATCCGATGAAGATGCAGCAGCGGCTCGCCATCGGCCACGGCGAACAGCGCGGCCTCGGCCCTGTCGGCGGATCGCGTCGCCACCGACAGCACCTCGGCGTCCGAGTGCAGGAGGCTGCCGTCCGCGCCGAGCAGGCGGAAATACTGGAAGAAGAACTGCAGGCCGTTCTGCGAGGCACGTCCCGTGACGACCGTGCCGGTCTTGCGCCGGCGCATCAGCATGCCGCCGGCGGTGAGGTCGGCCAGCGCGCGGCGGATGGTGCCGACGGCGACGCCGTATTGATTGGCGAGCGCGACCTCGCCGGGCAGCACCGTGCCCGGCGGCATGTCACCGATCAGGATCGCCTCCGCGATCTGCCGTTTGACATGCTCGTAGAGCGGCACGGGCAGGCCGCCCGGACCGGCACCCATCCCGTCTGCCGCTTTGCTGGCCACGCCTGCCTGTTTCATGGAATTGACAAACGCTACGCTGTGAATTCTATTTCTATATAGAATATAGGATTGAGCTGACGGCAAATGGAATCTCTGGACATCTCGGCAGGTCGGGGCGGGGCCAGCTTGGCCCACGCCTTCACTGCGATAGAGCGGCTGTCCGAGACCGCCGTCGACGACCTGCAGAAGATGGTGGCGGTTGACACCAGCTTTCCGCCGGGCGCCGGCTACGATGCCTTTGCCTATCTGATGGAGCAGTTCGCCGCGCCACTGGCGCTGGACTGTGAGCGCGTGGTCGTCCCCGAGGAGCTGTGGCGCGCGCCGGGCGCGTGGGGACAGCGCACCAACCTGATTGCGCGGCGTCGCTCAGGCAGGCCCGTGCTCGGGCTGTATTTCCACGTCGATACGGTGCCGGCTGCGCCCGGCTGGACGACCGATCCGCTGCAGTTGACGCGCGACGGTGATTGTTTGATCGGGCTTGGTGCGGCCGACATGAAGGGCTCGATTGCGGCGGCGCTGCTGGCGCTGCGCGCCGCGCAGGCGACCGGCGTGCCTCTCGCTTACGATCCGATGCTGCTGTTGTGCACGGACGAGGAGGCGGGGCTCTATCCCGGCGTGCGCTATCTCGCCGAGCAAGGCCGGCTCGAAGGGCATGTCCTCAATTTCAACGGCAGCGCCATGCCGCGCATCTGGGCCGGCTGCTTCGGCCTGTTCACGCTGACTTTGAGCGTTCACGGCAAGGCGGCCCATGCCGGCGAGCAGCGCAGTGCCGGCGCCAATGCGATCGAGGCGGCGCTGCCGATCCTCAATGCGCTTTCCGCCCTGAAGCCGGTCATCGCGCAACGGACATCGGCGCTGCCGCCACCGCCGCAGGCGGCCGGGCCGCTCGCCGCGAGTCTCGATATCTCCGCCATTTATGGTGGCCAATGCGGCGGACAGATTCCGTCTGATGTCGAGATCCTGCTGTGCCGCCGCTACGCGCCGGAGGAGGATTTTGCCGCCGCGCGCCGCGAGATCGAATCAGCGATCGCGCAGGCGGCTGGCGCTCTCGACGTCGACATCATCCTCACCGGCCATCTGGCGCCGACTGCCGATCCCGGCGGGCCGCATTGGTCGCGCTGGCAGACGGCGCTGTCGGCCGGCTTCGGCTATGCGCCCGAGGAATTCGCGCGATGGGGCGCCTCCGGCTGTTCCGATTTCGGTTGGGTGCAGCAGGCCACGGGCCTGCAGGAGGTGCTGCTCACCGGCCTTGGCAAGCCCGACAGCCGCATCCATGCGCCCGATGAATCGACCACGCTCGCCGACATCGTCGCATTGGCGAAATCGGTGCTCGCGTATCTTTCAGCCGAGTTCCGTCCCGAACTCTCTCCCGAAGCAATGACGCTCAAGAAGGACCTCGCCTGATGCTGTCCGTCACCCGTCGCCATTTCCTTGCCGGCTCCGCGCTCGCGCTTGGCGCAATGCCTTATGTCTCTCGTGCCACCGAGGCTCCCAAGCGCGGCGGCGTGTTGCGGATCTCCGTCGACCAGGGCGCGGCCGTCATTCATCCGCTGCTCGCGCGCGTGAACCCCGAATACCTCGTGACCGAGCTGCTCTACTCCAACCTGACCCGGCTGAAGCCGGACATGACGGTCGAGCCGGACCTCGCGCTGTCGTGGGAGCCATCGGCCGCCGGCCTGAGCGAGTGGATCTTCAAGCTGCGGCCGAACGTCAGCTTCCATGACGGCTCGCCGCTGACGGCGGAAGACATCGTCGCGACGTTCAAGGCCATCCTCGATCCGAAGACGGCCTCTCCCGCGCGCACCAATGTCGGACCGATCAAGGACGTCACGGCTGTCGATGCCTCCACCGTGAAGTTCACGCTGTCGGTCGCCTTCGCCGACTTCCCGGTCGCGCTCGCCTATACCAATGCGCGCATCATCCCGGCGAAGGTCATCGCCGCCGATCTCGGCAGCCTTGCCACCAAGGCGAATGGCTCAGGGCCATTCAAGCTCGTGTCCTACGAGCCGGATCGCAAGATCGTGGTCGAGCGCAACCCGGCCTATTACGATCCGGCACGGCCCTATCTCGATCGCGTCGAGATCCTCGTCTATCCCGATCGGACCGCGGAGGCATCCGCCCTGATCTCGGGCGACATCGACCTGATGCTGTCGACCACGCCCGGCGAATATGAGCGGCTCGGCAAGGCCAGCGGCGTCAAGGCGCTGCGGACGCCGTCCGGCCAGTTCCTCAACGTCAACATGGGCTGCGATCAGAAGCCGTTCAACGACGTCCGCGTGCGCCAGGCGCTGGCGCTGACCATCGATCGCGAGGCCATGGCCGGCTTCGTTGCCGGCGGCTACGGCACGCCCGGCAACGATACCCCGCTCAGCCCGGCCTATCGCTTCTACAAGGACAACGTGCTGAAGAAGCCGGACATCGCCAAAGCCAAGCAGCTGCTCGCCGAGGCGGGATATCCGTCCGGGATCGACCTGACCTTGGTGGCCTCCGACAAGCCGGAGACGCGCACGCAGCTCGGCGTCGCGATCCGCGAGATGGCCGCGCCCGCGGGCTTCCGCATCAATGTGCAGACGATGCCGCACGCGACCTATCTCGACCAGGTCTGGAAGAAGGGCAATTTCTACGTCGGCTTCTACAACATGCAGCCGACGGCGGATGCGATCTTCAAGCTGCTCTACACCTCGGATGCCGCCTGGAACGAGACGCGCTGGAACAACCCGCGGTTCGACGAGATCGTCAATGCTGCCCGCAGCGAGACCGATGACGCCAACCGCGCTGCGCTCTATGCGCGGGCCCAGACCATGATGAACGAGGAGGTGCCGTCTGTGATCCCGGTGTTCTTCGACATCCTGGCGGCGCAGCGCGCCTATGTCGAAGGCTACAGCCTGCATCCGCGCGGGTCGGTGTTCCGGCTCGATCTCGCCTCGCTCGGCACCGGCGCGCCCAAGCGCGCCTGACGCAGGGTCCGATCGGTGTCGTTTGCCTGGCTGCTGCGGCGGCTGCTCCTGATGGTCTACACCGTCGTCATCGTCTGCGTGCTGGTGTTTGCCATCACGCAGGCGCTGCCGGCTGATGCCGCGCAGACCTTGCTCGGCGAGAATGCCTCGCCGGAGGCGCTGGCCGCCGTCCGCGCCAGGCTCGGGCTGAATGATCCGGTCTGGCTGCAACTCGCGCATTGGGTCGCGCGCGCGGCCACCGGCAATTTCGGCGTCTCCATGCGCACCGGCCTGGCGGTCGCGCCAGAGATGCTGACGGCGCTGTCGCGCTCGCTGCTGCTCGCAGCTGGCGCGCTCGTCGTGACGCTTCTGATCGCGGTCCCGCTCGGAATCTTCGCGGCACTGCGCCAGGGCCGGCCGACGGATACGGCGACCAGCGTGGTCGCGTATCTCGGGGTCTCCCTGCCGGAATTCGTCACCGCAACCGTGCTGGCGCTGTTGCTCACCGACATCCTGCCATGGCTGCCCGCCACCGGCTACGTATCGCCGCTGGAGGATTCCGGGCTGGCGCTGCGCCATCTGGTCCTGCCGGTCCTGACGGTCTCGGTCATCCTCGTCGCGCATGTCATGCGCATGATGCGCTCGGAGACGCTGGACGTGCTGCAATCCGACTATGTCCGTGCGGCGCGATTGAAGGGCCTGCCGGAGCGGACGGTGTTGGTCCGGCACGTGATGCGCAATGCGCTGCTGCCCGTCATCACCATCGTTGCGCTCGACGTCGGCTATCTGCTCGGCGGCATCATCGTCATCGAGGAGATCTTCGCCATTCCCGGCATCGGCCGTGCGTTGATGATCGCCATCACCACCCGCGATCTGCCGTCGATCCAGGCCGGCGCGATGATCATGGCGGTCACCTACGCGATCACCAACACGCTCGCCGACGTCGTCTACGCGCTGCTCGACCGACGGATCCGCTATGACTGAGCTGCTCGGCAGGATGGTCCGCAAGCCGCAGGGCGCGATCAGCGTGGCGCTGCTCGTTGCCCTTGCCGTCATCTGCATCTTCGGTCCTTGGCTCGCGCCGTATGGTCCGGAGAAGATGGATTTTCTCGGCCGCTTCCGCGCGCCGGGATGGCAGAACTGGCTCGGCGCCGACCAGTTCGGCCGCGACGTGCTGAGCCGCCTGCTGTCCGGCGCGCGCGCGACCGTCCCGATGGCGCTCGCCGCTACTTTGGCTGGGAGTGCCATGGGCGCCGTGATCGGCGTCGCATCGGCGTATCTCGGCGGCAAGGCCGACGAGTTCATCATGCGCACCAACGACGCGGTGATGGCCATCCCCGGTCTTCTCATGGCGCTGCTGCTGGTCAGCACGCTCGGCAACGGCGCGAGTAATGCGGTCGTCGCGATCGCCATTGCATTCGCACCAGGGATGGCGCGGGTGACGCGCTCGGTGGCGCTCGGGGTGCGCAACCAGGACTACGTCAAGGCTGCGGTCGCGCGCGGCGAGGGCGCGTCGCAGATCATCTTCCGCGAGATGCTTCCCAACGTGATGGGGCCGATCGTGATCGAAGCCACGATCCGGGTGTCGTTCGCGGTGATGCTGTTTGCGACGCTGAGCTTCCTTGGTCTCGGTGCACAGCCCCCGGCCTCGGAATGGGGGCTGATGGTGGCGGATGCGCGCCAATACATGCATCGCGCGCCGTGGATCCTGATCGCGCCGTCCGCCGCGATCGCGCTGTCGGCCATCGCCTTCAACCTCGTCGGTGACGCCCTGCGCGATGCACTCAACCCGCGGGATGACCGATGAAGCCGGCGCTGGCCATCACCAATTTCGGGCTGGACTACGTGACCTTGGCCGGCGCCGTCGAGGTGTTGCGCGACGTGTCGCTCGAGATCGCGCCGGGCGAGGTGCTTGGCCTCGTCGGTGAATCCGGTTCGGGCAAGAGCTCGCTGGCCTGGGCGCTGATGCGGCATCTGCCGGCCAACGCCCGCGAGGTGTCGGGATCGCTGAGGCTTGGCGATATCGACCTGCAGGCCCTGAGTCCAAGGCAGCTCACCGGGGTGCGCGGACGCCGCATCGGCATGGTGTTTCAGGATCCCTCGACCGCGCTGAATCCGACACTGACCATCGGCCGTCAGATCACCGAGGCGCTGATGCGCCATCTTGACCTGAAGGCGCGGGACGCGAAGGATCTCGCGATCGAGTTGCTCGGCCATGTCGAGCTGCGCGATCCGGCCGCCGCGCTGCGACGCTATCCGCATGAAATCTCGGGTGGCGAGAAGCAGCGCGTGATCGTCGCCACCGCCTTCGGCTGCCGCCCTGACGTCATCGTGTTCGACGAGCCGACGACGGCGCTCGACGTCATCACCGGCGCCCGCATCATCGACCTGTTCGCACGCCTGCGCGCGGAGACCGGCGTGGCCGCACTCTACATCTCGCATGACCTCGCGATGATGACGCGCGTCGCCGATCGCGTCGCGGTGATTCGGTATGGCCGCGTCGTCGAGCAGGCCCAGGCCTCGGAGATCTTCCGCAGGCCGCGGCACGACTACACGAAGTCGCTCATCGCCGCGGTGCCGCGTCCGGAGCGGCGGCTCGTGCACGACACGCCGGGCGAGGCCGCGGTGCTGGAAGCCCGCGGCATCGAGGTCCATTATGGCCGGGCCGGTCTGTTCCGCGCGGCGCCGCCGCCCGCGACGCAGGCGATCGACCTCGACATTCGTGCCGGCGAGATCTTGGGCCTTGTCGGCGAATCCGGTTCGGGCAAATCGTCCGTGGCGCGGGCCTTGACCGGGCTCGCCCGCTTTTCCGGCGCCATCAGCTTCGACGGCCGCACGCTGCGCGGGGCAGGCGACATGAATTCCGGCTACCGCCGCGATGTTCAGATCGTGTTCCAGCATCCGGATTCCTCGCTCAACCCGCGCCATCGCGTCGGCGAGATCCTGTCGCGCCCGCTGAAGCTCTACGGCGGTGATGTTGCGTCTGTGCCGCGCCTTCTCGAACAGGTCCGGCTGCCGGCGTCCTATGCGAGGCGCTGGCCGCATCAGCTCTCCGGCGGAGAGAAGCAGCGTGTCGCGATCGCGCGCGCCTTTGCTGCACGCCCGCGGCTCGTAATCTGCGACGAGATCACGGCGCCACTCGACGTGTCGGTGCAGGCCCAGATCATCGAGCTCTTGCTGGCGCTGCGCGCTGAGACCGGCGCGGCCTATCTGTTCATCACCCACGACCTCAACCTGATCCGGCAGATCGCGCATCGCATCGTGGTCATGCGCCATGGCCAATTGGTCGACAGCCGTCCCGTCGACGCGTTCGGGGCCGATGACGTTCACCCCTACACACGCGAATTGATGGCGGCGTCGCCCGCGCCCGTCGGCTGACCGCAAGGATTGCAACGCATGGATCGCAACGAACTGCTCGCCCGCATCGACATCCCGGCGGCGCTCGCGCTGCTGTCGCTGATGGTGCAGCACAAGAGCTATTCGAAGACCGATGGCGAGAAGCAGCTCGCAACCTTCATGGCCGACCAGATGCGGGAGATCGGCCTGGATGCCTCGATCGCTCCCTTTGGCAACGAGGGCCGTGTCAACGCGGTCGGCCGCTGGAACGGCAGCGGTGGCGGCAAGAGCCTCTTGTTCAACGGCCATGTCGACACCAATCCGGTGACCGAAGGCTGGACCGTCGATCCGTGGGAAGGCAAGGTGGACGACAAGTTCATCTACGGCATCGGCGTTTCCAACATGAAGGCCGGCGATGCCGCCTATTTCTGCGCGGTCAAGACGCTGATCGAGGCCGGCGTGAAGCTGAGGGGCGACGTCATCCTGACCTATGTGGTCGGCGAGCTGCAGGGCGGGGTTGGGACCTATTCGCTGATCGAGCAGGGGCTGCGCGCTGATTATTTCATCAACTCCGAGCCGACCGACCTGAAGGCGATGACCATGCACGCCGCTGCGTTCATGTTCATCATCGCGCTGGTCGGCAACACGCGGCATCTGTCCAAGCGTGAGGAGGCGGTCGATGCCATCACGGCGGCCTGCGATCTCGTCCCGCGCCTCAATGCGATGAGGTTCTCCGGCGCGCGCTCGCCCGCGCACGAGGCCATCAACCGCGTCCATGTCGGCGTCGTCCACGGAGCGCTCGGGCGCGAGTTGCACGAGTGGCGGACGCCGCAGGTGGCCGACTTCGTGCGCATCAAGGGCTCCGGCCGCTATGCGCCCGGCCAGACCGAGCAAGGCGCGCTGGCTGACATGCGGCGCGAGCTCGATGCGCTGGAGGCGCGCTTCCCCGGCCTCAAGGCCGATCTGATGTCGGAGGATCGGGCTGGCGTGCCGACCATGCCGCCGTTCGAGGTCGCGCCGGACAGCCCGATCGTGCGCGCGGTCAACGATGCCTATCGCGCCGTGCGCGGCGAGTTCCAGCAGACCGGACCGGTGACGCCGAGTTGCTTCTATGGCACCGATGCCGGCCATCTCTATGCCTATGGCGGCATGGAAGGCATCGTTTGTGGCCCCGGCGGCCGCTACAACACGATGCCCGACGAACGCGTGGACATTCCCGACTATCTCGACATGATCCGCATCTACATGCTGGCCATTCTCGACATCTGCGGATGATCCCGCGTCAGGCTGCCGCCGCCTGCTGCTGGAACTGCTCGAACGCCGCGATCGCATCGGCGGCATACATCAGCGACGGGCCGCCACCCATGTAGATGGCCATGCCGAGCGTCTCCTCGACCTCCTGGCGGCTCGCGCCCATACGGACGAGTGCCTCGGCGTGGAATCCGATGCAGCCGTCGCAGCGGACGGCGACGCCGATCGCCAGCGCGATCAGCTCCTTGGTCTTCTTGTCGAGCGCACCGTCGCTGGAGGCAGCCTTCGCGAGCGCCGAGAAGCCCTGCATGACGTCGGGAATGTCCTTGCGCAGGGTCTTCAGGTTGCCGGACAGATCCTTGCAGATCTCGCTGTACAGTTTTGTCATGAGTGTCTCCTACGACATCTTCGTTGTGGGTTTGCCGGGATCACGCAGCGCGATGTAGATCGCGGGGATCACGAGCACGGTGAGCAGGGTGGATGAGGCCAAGCCGAACAGCAGCGAGATCGCGAGCCCCTGGAAGATCGGATCGAGCAGGATCGTCGCGGCGCCGATCATTGCCGCCAACGCCGTCAGCAGGATCGGCTTGAAGCGCACGGCGCCGGCCTCCAGCACCACGTCGCGCAGGGTCTTGCCCTCGCCGCCGCTGTGCCGGATAAAATCGACCAGCAGGATCGAGTTGCGGACGATGATGCCGGCGAGCGCGATGAAGCCGATCATCGAGGTCGCCGTGAACGGCGCGCCGAGCAGCCAGTGGCCGAGCAGGATGCCTATCAGCGTCAGCGGGATCGGCGTCAGGATCACCAGCGGCAGGCGGAAGCTCTTGAACTGCGCCACGACCAGCACGTAGATGCCGAGGATCGCAGCTCCGAAGGCCGCGCCCATGTCGCGGAACGTCACATAGGTGATCTCCCATTCGCCGTCCCACAGCAGCGTCGGACGGGATTCGTCGGTGGGCTGGCCGTGGAATCCGATCACGGGCTTGGGCAGCTTGCCCCAGTCATGGGCATCGATGCGGTCGGCGACGGCGAGCATGCCGTAGAGCGGCGCCTCGAAGCGCCCGGCGAGCTCGGCCATCACCATGTCGGCGAAACGACCGTCGCGGCGGAAGATCACAGGCGAGCCCTCTTCGATCGTGGCCTTCACGACCTGGCCGAGCTCGACCACGGTCTTGCTGCCGGGAAGCGTGTTGGCCGGCACCGGCGTCGACGCCAGCGCTTCGCTCCAGGTCTTGTCGCGCTTCGGCAGCCGCACGGCGATCTCGATCGGATTGCGATCCTCGCCGCGATGCGAGTAGCCGACCGAGACGCCGCCAAACAAAGTCTGGATCGTGTCGTAGACGTCCTTCTGCTCGACGCCGAAGAATTCGAGACTGTCCTGGTCGATCGACAGCCGCAGCCGCGGCCGCCTCTGCCCGATCGAATCGTCGATGTCGACGATGAACGGGACGTCGGCGAACACCTTCTTGAGCTCGGTCGTGACGGCGCGGCGGGTCGCGGCATCCGGGCCGTAGATCTCGGCGAGCAGCGTCGCGAGCACCGGCGGGCCGGGCGGCACCTCGACCACCTTGATGCTGGTCCCGGCCGGCACGGAGACCGCCTTCAGGCGCTGACGCAGGTCGAGTGCGATGTCGTGGCTCGCGCGCTTGCGGTCCCCGCGGGCGGCGAGATTGACCTGGAGCTCGCCGAGCTCGGGGCGTTCGCGCAGGTAATAGTGCCTGACAAGTCCGTTGAAGTTGAACGGCGCAGCCGTGCCGGCATAGCTCTGCACCGTCGTGATCTCGGGCAGCTGATGCGCGATGTCAGCCGCCGTGAACAGCGTCCGCTCGGTATCCTCCAGGCTCGCGCCTTCGGGCAGATCGACCATCACGGCGATCTCCGACTTGTTGTCGAACGGCAGCAGCTTCACCGTGACAGACTTGGTCGCGAACAGCGTCATCGACAGCAGCGTGGCGAGGCCGACGCCAAGCAGGAAGATCCAGGCCGAGCGCTTGCTGGCGACGATGGGATGCGCAACGCTACGATAGATCCGTCCGAGACGACCTTCGCCATGCGCGTCATGTGAGCCCGCCGAGGCGCTGGTGGCCTTTGGCGCCAGCCGCAGCATCAGCCAGGGCGCCACGACCATCGCGACGAAGAAGGAGAACAGCATCGCGGCCGAGGCGTTGGCCGGGATCGGCGCCATATAGGGCCCCATCAGTCCCGACACGAACAGCATCGGGAGCAGGGCGGCGACCACGGTCAGGGTCGCGACGACGGTGGGATTGCCGACCTCCGCCACCGCCTCGATCGTCGCCTGCAGCCGCGGCCGGCCATCATGCATGCCCCAATGGCGGGCGATGTTCTCGACCACGACGATGGCGTCGTCAACCAGGATGCCGATGGAGAAGATGAGAGCAAACAGGCTGACCCGGTTGATCGTGTAGCCCATCAAATTGGCGGCGAACATCGTCAGCAGGATCGTGGTCGGGATCACCACGAAAGTGACCACGGCCTCGCGCCAGCCGATTGCAATCGCGATCAGAACGACGATCGAGATCGTGGCCAGGCCAAGATGGAACAGGAGCTCGTTTGCCTTCTCGTTGGCCGTCTCGCCGTAGTCGCGCGTCACGGTGACCGCGATGTCGTTGGGAATGAGGCTGGACTTGAGCCCTTCGAGCCGATGCGCGATGTCATGGGACACCACGACCGCATTGGCGCCGGCGCGCTTGGCGAGCGCGAGACTCACCGCCGGCACACGGTGCCACTCGCCTTTGTCGCTGCGGGCATCGTCCCAGACCCGATGCTCGGCGAGATTGGGACCGACGATGACGGTCGCGACGTCGCGCACGTACACCGGACGGCCGTCCCGCGTCGAGATCAGCAGCAGGCCGATATCTGGAATGCCCGTGAGCGTCTGGCCGGCTGCCACACTGCGGACGATGCCGCGGTCGCGGACGTCGCCTGCGAGGAACGAGCGGTTGGCGTCCTTCACCTTGCCAACGAGCTGCTGCAGCGTGACCCCGAACAGCGCGAGCTTCTCGGGATCCGGCTCGACCCGGATCTGCTGGGCGCCGCCACCCGAGATGTAGGTCAGGCCGATATTGTCGACCTTGGTCAGCTCGGAGCGCAGCTTGTCGGCGAGCTCGTAGAGGTCCTTGTCGGACCAGCGCTCGGCGGCCTCCGGCTTCGGCGACAGCGTCAGCACGGTAACGGCCACGTCGTTGATGCCACGCCCGACGATGAGTGGCTCCGAAATGCCGACGGGAATACGATCGAGGTTGGCGCGGATCTTCTCATGAACGCGCAGGATCGCGTCCTCGAACTTGGTGCCCACCAGAAACCGCGCGGTGACCATCACGCGGTCGTCCTCGGTCTGGCTGTAGACGTGCTCGACGCCGTCGATGGCCTTGACGATGGTCTCCAGCGGCTTGGTGACGAGCTCGACGCCATCGGGCGCGCGCAGGCCGTCGGCGTTGACGCGGATGTCGACCATGGGCACGCTGATCTGCGGTTCCTCCTCGCGCGGGATCACGACGACGGCGATGAGGCCGACCACGAGCGCCGCCAGCAGGAACAGCGGCGTCAGCGGCGAGGCGATGGTCGCCTGGGTGAGCTTGCCTGACAATCCCAGTTTCACGGCTGCACCAATTCGTCGCCGGCGCGCAGGCCGGACAGGATTTCGAGGCCATCCGGAAGATCGGCGCTCGGCAAAGCGCGGCCGCGCTGCACGGGAACTCTCACTTTTTGGGGCCCTTGCTGCAGTTGGACGTAGTCGATGCCGAACCGGGTGGTGACGTAACGCGCGGGGATCACGTAGGCGTCGCGCTTGCCGCCGGAGATCCAAACGCGCAACCGGTCGCCGACGAAGTATTCCCCGAGGCCGTTGACGATCGCGTCGGCGACGACGCGCCCTTCCTCGATCTGCGGATAGACCAGATCGATCACGCCCCATTTGTCCGACGTATCGCCGAACTCGGCGCCATCCAGGCGGACCTTGTCGCCGGCCTTCAGGAACAGCGCATGACGCTCAGGGACCCGCAGCCGCAGCTTGAAGTTCTGCTGTGCGATGGTGACGACGGGATCGCCTGGCAGCACGACCGAACCGACCGTGACGAGCTTCTTCAGCACGCGGCCGTCATCGGGCGCCAGCACCTGGCCTTCGGTCATCTGCTGATTGACGACGGCGCGTTCGGCGATCTTGGCCCGCAGCCCGTTCTCGGCGACGTTGAGGGCCGTACGGGTCTCGTCGAGCTTGACCCGGGGCAGGGTGCCGCGCTCCACCAGCCCTTCGGTCCGAGTGAAATCGATCTGCGCCTGGTTGGCCTGGGCCTGCAGCGCCTGGATCTGCGCGTCCAGCGACGTCAGCTGCAGTGCGAGCTTCTCGTCTCCAATCAGCGCGATCGGCTGGCCGCGCTTGACCGCATCACCCTCGCGCACCGACAGTTGCGCGATCGTGCCGCCGATGCGGCCACGTGCCGGCACCACGCTGATGCTTTCCACCGTCGCGAACACCGCCTTCTCGTCGGCCACCTGACGCGGCGACACCGTCAGCATCTCCGCGCGGGCCGGCGCCGCCTGCCACGCCATCGCGGCGATCAAGCCCAGGACCGATAATCTGCGCATCAGCCTATTCCTGTCTGTTCTGAATCAAATTGAGAGGTTGGGCGAAACGTCCGCAGTCGCGCACGCATCCCATCGGGATGAGCTTGCACCCTTGATCCTGCTCAAGTTCACGGGACGAGATCGTCATAGTGTGGGTGTGGCTTTCGGTGGTCGCGGTGTGCAGTACACCCGATAGAGTGTCTTGAGGACCTCACGGGCCGGTTCGCTCGTGATCGAATAGTAGATCGTCTGCCCCTCACGCCGGGCGGTCACCAGGCCGTCCTTGCGCAGCAGAGCCAAGTGTTGCGACACGGTCGAATCGCGCAGCCCCAGGAACTCGGCGAGATCGCCAACAGATCGCTCATCGTCGACCAGCTGGCAGATGATCAGGAGCCGGTGGCGGTTCGACAGCGCCTTCAGGAGATCGCTGGCCTGGTCCGCGGCCATTTCCATGATGTCGACGTCAAAATTCATAGTTGCGTATATACGGATATGCGAATATATAGTCAAGACCGGCTGCAACGTTGCCGGAAACACGAAGCAATAACAAAGCAAGTTCGGATGGAGGAACCCCAATGGCGGACGTCGTCGTGATCGGAGCAGGACTGAGCGGCTCGTTGATGGCTTACGAATTGTTGCCGCAGCTGAGGAAGGAGGACCGCCTGACCGTCGTCTCGCAGGGCTCCTCCTATCATTTCGTGCCGTCCAACCCGTGGGTCGCCGTCGGCTGGCGCAAGCGCGAGGACATCGAGATCGACCTCGTCGATGTCATGCAGCGCAAGGGCATCCGGCTGCTGACGCAGGGCGCCAAGCGGGTTCACGCGGCCACCAAACAGGTCGAACTGTCGGATGGTGAGACGATTCCGTACGATTACCTGGTGATTGCCACCGGGCCCGAGCTTGCCTTCGACGAGATTCCGGGGCTCGGACCGGATGGACATACGCAGTCGGTGTGCCATGTCGACCATGCGGCGCATGCGAAGGCTGCCTTCGACAGACTGGCCGAGAAGCCCGGGCCGGTGATCGTCGGCGCCGTGCAGGGCGCGTCCTGCTTCGGCCCGGCCTACGAATTCCTGTTCATCCTCGAGACCGAGCTGCGCCGCCGCAAGATGCGCGACCAGGTGCCGATGACCTTCGTGACCTCGGAGCCCTATGTCGGTCATCTCGGCCTCGACGGGGTCGGCGACACCAAGGGCCTGCTCGAAAGCGAGATGCGCGAGAAGCACATCAAGTGGATCACCAATGCGCGCGTCACCAAGGTCGAGGAGGGGCGCATGTCGGTCGAGGAGGTCGCCGACGACGGCGCGGTCCGCAGGACGCATGAGCTGCCGTTTGCCTACTCCATGATGCTGCCGGCCTTCCGCGGCGTCGGAGCCGTGCACGGCATCGACAAATTGACCAATCCGCGCGGCTTCGTCATCGTCGACAAGCATCAGCGCAACCCGACCTTTCCCGACGTCTTCGCCATCGGCGTCTGCGTCGCGATTCCGCCCATCGGTCCGACGCCGGTGCCGGTCGGCGTGCCGAAGACCGGCTTCATGATCGAATCGATGGTCACCGCGACCGCCTTGAACATCGGGGCGCTGCTGCGCGGCCAGGAGCCCAAGGCGCAGCCGACGTGGAATGCGATCTGCCTCGCCGACTTCGGCGATACCGGCGTGGCCTTCCTGGCCCAGCCGCAAATCCCGCCGCGCAACGTCAACTGGTCGTCCAAGGGGGAATGGGTGCATTACGCCAAGGTCGCCTTCGAGAGGTATTTCCTGCGCAAGATGAGGCGCGGTACGCCCGAGCCGTTCTACGAGAAGTTCCTGCTCGACCGGCTCAACATTGCAAAGATCAAGGAAGTCAGGACCGGCACATGACCGCCCGGATTGATCAGGCTCAAATTGAAGCATGAAGGTGTATGCCATGAACGTCGACAAAGCAGTTCTCACCTTTGCAGGGTTCGTCGTCCTGCTCAGCCTCTCCCTGGGCTGGCTCGTCAGCCCATATTGGTTCCTGCTGGCCGCCTTTGCAGGCGTGAACATGATCCAGGCATCCTTCACCGGCTTCTGCCCTGCGGCGATCGTGTTCAAGAAGCTTGGGCTCAGAAGCGGCAACGCGTTCTCCTGAGCGGCGCGCAGGGCGGGGTAACGAGATGAAGCGAGGATATCATGGCTGACTCGGACGAAACCTATATCGTCGGTCCGCTCTACAAGGCGCGGGACAAGGTCTATCCCGCGGCCGTCCACGGCCGTTTTCGCCGCATCAAATGGACGATCCTTTGCATCACGCTCGGCATCTACTATCTGCTGCCCTTCGTGCGCTGGGACCGCGGTCCGGGCATGCCGAACCAGGCGGTCCTGGTCGATCTGCCGCACCGCAGGTTCTATTTCTTCTTCATCGAGCTGTGGCCGCAGGAGGTCTACTACTTCACGGGCCTCTTGATCCTTGCGGCCGTGGCCCTGTTTCTGATGAATGCGGTCGCAGGCCGGCTGTGGTGCGGATACCTCTGCCCGCAGACGGTATGGACCGACCTGTTCTATGCCGTCGAGCGATGGGTGGAAGGTGACCGCCGCGAGCGCATCCTGAGCGACAAGCGAGGCTGGAGCTTCAGCCACGTTCGCAAGGTGGCAACCAAGCATTTTCTCTGGTTGATGATCGCCTGGTGGACCGGCGGCGCCTGGGTGCTCTATTTCGATGACGCGCCGACGCTGGTGAAGGACCTCGCCACCCTCCAGGCGCCGTTCGCCGCCTATCTCTGGATCGGCATTCTCACGGCCACCACCTACGTGTTCGCCGGCCACGCCCGTGAGCAGGTCTGCATCTACATGTGCCCGTGGCCGCGCATCCAGGCCGCGCTGACCGACGAATGGGCGCTCAACGTCACCTACAAGGACGACCGCGGCGAACCCCGCATGTCGGTCAAGAAGGCCGAGGCGGCGCGGCTGCAGGGCGAGCGGGCCGGCGATTGCGTCGACTGCCACCAATGCGTCAACGTCTGTCCGACCGGCGTCGACATCCGCGAGGGCATCCAGCTCGGCTGCATCCAGTGCAGCCTGTGCATCGATGCCTGCGACACCGTGATGAATCAGATCGGCCGTCCCACCGGCCTGATCGGCTATGACACCGACATCAACGTTCAGCGCCGCAGCGAAGGCAAGCCGGAGATCTACCGGCTGATTCGGCCGCGCACGATCATCTATGCGAGCTTCATCGCCATCGTCGGCGGCATCATGCTCTACACGCTGGCGACGCGGGGCACGATGGGCATCAATGTCCTGCATGAGCGCAACCCGCTGTTTGTTCAGCTGTCGGATGGTGGCGTGCGCAACGACTATACGGTGCGTCTGCTCAACAAGCGCGGCGCGCGCGATTTCGTGCTCGACGTCGTGGGCCTGCCGAATGCCAAGGTGACGGTGGCCGGCGAGACGCGCGAGTCGGACGGCCGCATGGTGATCGATGTCGGCCAGGACCAGACCCGCGAGATCCGCGTGTCGATCGAGGCCAAGGGCGGCGACCTTCCGACGGCCCCCGTCGACATCGAGATCAGGATCACGGATCCAGCGACCGGCAACGCGGTCAGCACGCGCGATCACTTCGTTCCGCCGACGCGATAGAGCGGCTGTCGTTCGGTGAGCTGCGAGGCGACAGCACCAGGCGGGCGGTCCATAACCACTGACAGAAAGAGGGAGGAGCAGCCGCTCCTCCCTTTTTTGTCTAGCCGGTTGTTCCAAATCAATGATGGATCGAGGCCGCAGGCAAAGCATCGTCGCGTCAAGGGATCGAGACTTCCCTAACGACGGAGAAAGACACATGTTCAAGGTCGCAATTCTCATCTGGGTCATGCTGGGCACGGTGCTGGCGGGCAGCGCGGTGACGGCGTTGCTGACCGTCCAGGGGCTCGTCGCGAGCCCGATGAAGGATCTGCCGCTGGCGGCTCTGGCCGGTTTCATCGTCGCCATGCCGCTGTCGTATCTCGTCGCGGCGAGGATCAACCGCAACGGCCGGGGCCGCACGGCTTGACGGTCGGCAATGGACGATAGCGTGATCGTTGGCGTCCCACGGCCGAACGCGGCGGCATGTGTGCCCGTCGGGGCAGGCAGATCGGGTTCACGGCTCAAATAGCAAACTCGCGATGCGGCAGGACGTTCTCGCAACGCCTGTCGCGTCCGAGGTGTGCCGGTCGTCGGCGCCCTCATTAGGAAGAGGGCGCGGGGAATGCCGGGCGCTGGCCGCACCCATGGCCCGCCTGCAGAAAGAAAGCAGGCGGCAGTCACCACAGGTTCAGCCGGAGACACCCGGCATTCCCCGCGCGATGGTTTTCACGCTTATATCGCGCTCTCCTCGGTGTGCCGGGCTTGATAGCCACCGTCGCCCTCGGGATCATCATCACCCAAAGACTTAGCGCCAGCGTCGGGGCGCCAGGACCACGCGACTTCACGTCCGCGCCATGCCGTTCGTCCGCGTGCATGAGCACGCTGCGGCACCGCGCGGCCATCGCCTTCCCACCTCGCGTGTCGTGACGATCGCGATACGCCCCTCTTGCCGAGGCGGGATGGCGATACTCAATCATGAATTCTGGAAAAGCGAAAGAAGAATATTTTTCGCGAGGAGACTGGACAAGGGTGATCTCGTTGAGTCCGCTCGCAAACCAGCGCTTTTCGCGCAAGGGTCGGGGGCGGCGAACACGCGTGCTCTACCGCTTCCGGACCGTTGTCATGCGACACGACCGCCGACGCCCGATTTGCCCGTCGGGTCGAAGCGAATCGTTCTGCGATGCGCCGCCGCTCAAACTTCCCGCTTCGCCGGCACCATCTTGTCGTAGACCTTGCTGCCGAGCAGGGCGGCATGGCTGACGAACAAGAGCGAGGTGAAGGTGCCGTCGATCTGCGGCATGGAGGTCAGCACCGAGGCATTCTGAGCCGCCGCAAAGACGATGCGCACCGCGTCGATGTTCGAGACCACGTCGAACAGCACCAGGAGATAGCTGATGCCGAGGATGCCGGTGATGGCGACATGCTGGATCCTGTTGATGTCGACCATGTTGCTGCGGCCCTTGACCTCCTGCAGCACCATGTCGGACAGCGCGGCCTTGTCGGGGCCGGTCTTGTCGGCCAGATACTTCGGCGCCTGCGTTGGCGAAGCGGCGTCGGGGGCGGTCTGGTCTTGGGTGCCGACGATGGTCGAGTTCGAGATCAGGCGCGACAGGAACGGCGTGGCGACGGCGAACCCGCCGACGAGACCGAGATAGAGGGGGATGCTCGGGAACAGATTGTAGGCGTCGAGCGCGGCCTTGGCGGTGTTGGGCGTCTCCTTGGCGGCGGTTGCAGCCGCCGCCTGCTGCTGCAGTTCGGTAATAACAAGGCCACCGAAGCCGTAGTTGAAGAGACCGCAGACCAATAGGCCCGACAGCAGGATGATCGACCACATCGCGAGTTGGGCCAGGGTGAGGCTCATGCGGTTGCGCTCGTCGATGATGGGCCCCAGCGCGCGGCCGGTGATGCCGAAGCCGCAGGCGATGAACAGCAGCAGCAGCGAGAGCAGCGCGAGGCAGAAGGGAATGACCAGTGACATCGTGCCGTTGATGGCGCTCGACCAACCCAGCGGCTGGCTGGCAAACCATTCCGGCCATGTCGTCTTGCGGCTGGCCTTCACGCCGGGCTTGGCATCGGCGTCGGGATATTGCGCCGACGCGACCACGGTCTGGGCCGCGGCGAACTGCGCGCGGCAGTCCTTGGCCTTGTCGGAATTGGGACGCCATTTGACGCTGTCGAGCACGGTCGGTTTCTCTGCGGTCGCAACCGTGCAATCGAGGCCGTCATCCGCGCCGCCGAGCGCGACGCGCGCGCTCTGGACGAACTGGCCGAGCGACAGCCGTGCGCCGACCCCCATGCCGTAGGAGCCGAGCGCGGCCAGCACGAACAGCGCGAGGGCCACGACGAACAAGGCGACGCCGGTCTTCGGCATCGCCTTCGAGGTCGATCGCGGCTCCGCCATCGGCGCGCTGCCGCCGGTCACGCCGGTGCCGGTCATCGCGTTGACGAGCACCGGATTGCTACCGGAGCCCGCATCCGTCGCAGCATCGCGCGTGAAGACGTCGACGGTCTGTCCGTTGGCGAGCGCCTGATGCAGCTGATGCGTGATCTTGTCGGCAGCGAGATCGCTCCAGGGGGCAGGGGGCGGCGGGGTCGTGGTTTTGTTGAGCCGCAGGGTGTCGCCGTCGGCCTCCCAGATGATGATGCGGCCTTGCGGCGCGGTCGCGCCGCGCGCATTTTCGGTAATCGACAGGATCGCGCGCACGGTGTCGCCGAACTCGCGGTCCTGCACCGACGGCAGTTGGTCGCGCCGCTCGAATCCTGCGCCGTCCACGGCGGCCGCGAGCTGCGCAACGAGCCGCCTGACGCCGTTGACGCTGCCGCTGCCGTCGGCGGGCGCATTGCCGAGCGCCTTGGTCTCCGCCCACACGATCTGGGCCAGTTCACCTGATGAGAGCGTCATGTGTTTCTCCCGGGGGCAATCGTTCGTTCAGTATCGATCGGTCTTCGGCCGTGATTATCGTCGTCCATTCATTGGAGCTGGCTTGTCACTTCGAAAGCCAGTCCTGCAGGAATTTTCGCGTGGCCTCGTCAGTCTTGCGGTCTGTGCCGAGATTGAAATCCTTCCACATCTCCTTGCCCCGGTTCGGCGCATGACAGTTCGGGCAGACCGTGCCCAGCTGTTCCTGGACGGTCGGGAATGCATTGCGGTTGGGATCCGGCGGCTTGTAGCCCGGCGGGCTGGGATGCGCGTTCGGATCGCGTGGTTGAACCGGCTGCGGCTGGGCCTGCGCCGGCAGGCTCTGCGGCCGCGGCGGCAGGTTCTTGACGGCCGATCGCAGCGCCGTGAGCGCCTGTCCGGTGACGCTGGAGCAGGTCGGAATCCTGTTGAGGGCCTCGACCTCGGCCGGTGTCATCTTCGGTCCCGGCAGATCCTTGGGCAACCGACCGTGACAGGAGGGACAGACGTCATCCTTGCCGGCGGACGGCTTCGGCGCCGGCAGCCGCGCGGCAGGCGGCACGCCCTGGATTGATGCGTCGGCGAGCTGCGCCGCGATCAGCACCGTTTCGGTGTCCGTCGCGCCTTCGGGGAAGGCTTTCATGAACTCGGTGACGAAAGCAGCATCGACGCATCCATCCGATCCCATCCGGCCCACGAGGATGTTGTAGATGCTGATCTCGTTCGGCCGCTTGCCGTCGAGCTGCTTGTAGGCCCTGTCGAGATCGGTCTCGGTGGCGGCGTCGTAGGCAGCCTCGCTTCCCTTGCTGCTCAGATAGCCGGTGCCGCCTCCGACGATTAGGCCGCAGATCAAGATGCCCCATCCCGCGGTCTCGATGTCGAGCAGGAGATTGCAGACGACGTAGCTTCCCAGCGCGCCGCCAGCCAGTCCACCGGCCGCGCCGGCCAGCACGCGCGGGCGCTGCTTCGGCGTCGCGGTGTAGAGCTGGTAGCCGGTAATGATGGTGAAGGCGGCGATGCCGCCGATCTTGAGCCCCTTGAACAGCAACGCCATCCGGCGCGCGCTGTTGGCGGCGGCTGCCGCCCCCTCCGCGGCGCCTTCCAGGGCGCCTGCTTCGCCGCTCGCGCCCGCGAGTGTCTTCTGCGCCAGCGCCTCCACCAGCGCCTGCGGCTCACCCGACAAGGACTCGACGGCGGCGATGCTGCCGTCGGCGTTCTGCGTGATCCTGATCGTGATCTGCTCGGGTACCTTGGCGCCGGCCGGCGCTGACGCGTTGACCTGCTCGAGGTTCTTGCCGAAGGTGTACCTGACTTCCGATACCGTCGTGCCATTGGCATTGCGGACGGAGTTGACGACCTCGACCTTGGTCTCGACCTGCACCGAGGTGGCCTGCTGGCCGGCCGGCGCGCCGGGCACGGCCTGTGCTCCTTCTGCGGCGGCGACCGCCGTCTCGGAGCCCTTCAGGACGGTCAGGCTGCTGCTCTGCAGGTTCTTGATCTCGAAGGTGAGCTCCGGATATTTCAGGCTGAGCTTCTTCAAGACGCCGGCGGCGGTCTCCGCGTTGGTTGCGCCCTGGCCGCAGGTCGCGCACACCTCCTGCTCGATCAGCATCCAGACGCGGCGGCCCTTGAGCTGGTCGCGCGGGATCTTTGCGAGCGCCTCCTCGAGCTGGTCTGCGATGTGCTGTTCGGCGTGACCATGCGTGTGCGGCAGCGTCTCGGCACTGGTGTGAGGCGGGAAGTTGGATTGCGCATTGTAGCCCGGACCGCCCGCCAGCTTCGACTGGCCGACGAACGTACGGTTCTCCAGGCCGGGAATGTCGGTGCGGGCTGCGCCGACGGTGCCGCCTTCGACCTCGATGTTCGGCGCCACGGCATTGGGCTCGATGCGGGTGACGCCCGTGGTGGCGCGATTGGCCTTGATGTCCTTCGTCAGGATATCCTGCATGCCGTTTTGCGAGAAGCGCCCTTGCCCTGCAGCGTCGGCCGGCTTGATCACGCGGCGTGCGTATTCGTCTGCGGCCAGCTCATCATTGCCCTTGGCGAACTGGGCGAGCTGGCCGTTGCTCATGTTGGCGTAGCGATTCTGCAGCGCTTCGACCGCTGCCGCGTCGCCGTTCTTGACCAGCTTGCGCAACTGGTCGATGGACAGCTTCGTGTAGTCCGGGGCACGTCGCAGCACGGCGCCCTGGCCGCGCTGCTGCACCACATGCGTCAGCTCGTGGGCGAGCAGGCGCTGGCCCGCGGCCGAGGCGGGCGCGTAACGTCCGTCGCCGAACACGACGTTGTGGCCGACCGTGTAGGCCCGGGCGCCGACGGCCCGCGCTGAGGCAGCCGCGCGCGCATCGGTGTGGATGCGGACGCCTTCGAAGCTGTGGCCGAAGCGGCCCTCCATGGTGGCGCGTGCGGAGCGTTCGAGCGGCTGGCCGGGCGAGCGCAGCACCTCGTGGACGATCGGCGGTGCAATGCTGGCCTGCGCGCGAGGGCCGCCATCCTGGGCCGCGTTGCGCCGTAGCGTGTCCTGCCGGCACGAGGCGCAGGTGCCGCCGCACTCACACTGGCGCTGCAGCGCTGATGCTGGCCGGAACGAACCGACGCTGGACTGTGGAGCCGACGATGGCCTCGCCGTGACCGGGCCCGGACGCGCCGCGGCCCCGTCCACGACGGTGCGCGCGACCGCCTCCGCCTCGTGCTCGGCCGGGTCGTCGACCGCGCCGATCTCCAACTGGGCCTGCAACGGCTGCAGCAGCGGCGACGGCGGCTGCAGGGCGACGCCCGCGCCGGGCCGCTGCGCATGGGCCGCACGGGGGCTGGCGGAGCTATGGGACGCGGCCGCCTTCATTCTGGCACCCCGCGCTTGTCGGAGTTCACGTCCCCGATGCCGCCCATGCGCCGACCAAGATCCACAAAGATCCGACCAACTGCTGGAATTCTTTGCTCAGTCTTCATTTGTCTTCCATCTTGATCCCGTCGGTCCTCGGTCATGTCGAGCATGATGCGTCACTTCGAAAGCCACTCCTGCATGAGCTTGCGCGTGGCCTCGTCGTTCGGCTGCTTGCCGAAGGGCGACGGGCCGTTTCCGAAGCTCAGGTCCTTCCAGCTGTCCTTGCTCTTGTTTGGAGTGTGGCAGTTCGGACAAACGGTGCCGGTCTGCTGCTGCACCGTCGGGAACGTGTTCGTGTTGGAAGCCGGCGGCTTGTAGTTCGGCGGATTGGGATGCGCTTGCGCCGGCGGACGCGCGGGGGCGGGTGGCGGCGCAGGCGCTTGGACAGGCGCCGCCTTCTGATCGATGAGCTCCAGGATCTTCTGCCAGCGGTTCACGGACGCGATGAACTTGTTGGGATCGCTCTGGTCCAGTCCGGCCATCCGGCCAAGGACGTAGTAGCGGAGTTCATCCAGCGGCAGCTTGCGCGCCTTGGCGGTGGCGATCAGATCCTCGATCGACGGGGTCTCGAGCGGAATCTCGCTGACCAGCAGGCGCACCATCGTGAAGTGACGTCCGCCGCCGCTGAACTGCTGGAACGTATCGCTCAGCTCGGGGTCGAGCTGCTGGAACGTGAAGCCGACGCCGGTCAGATCGATGATTGGCGATGAATCGCTGACGGTCGGCTCGACTGCGGCGGGATTGGCTTCGATGGTCGAGATCACCGCGCTGCTCATGAAGACGCGCGCGTAGAGCGTCTGCTCCGGGCTGCTCAGCATCATCTTCAGAACGGTGTCGGCGCTGTCGTCGATGACCTTCTGCGCCTTCGCCTGGTTGCGATCGATCTGCGCCGCGGCGATCTTCCGATCGACCCGGGCTTTGAGGTAGGAGCTGAGCAAGCCGATGCCGATCGACAGGGCGGTCGTGCCGACGCCGATGCCGATGCTCTTGAAGCGCGCGCGCGTGCCACCACCACCGCCGCTGCCGCCGCTAGCGGGCGTTTCGGCGAGGTCCGCATTGCCGGTCGGATGCACGGGCGCATGGCTGACCAGGTCGACCTTCGACAGCGTTCCGGACGTCTCGAAGCTGGCGCGGATGCACCCCGAACAGGCCGGATAGGGCTCGAAGACGGTTTGTCCGTTGACCTGACGAACGCGGATGGTCGAGAAACGGATGGTGCCCTTGGCCCCTTTCGGCAGCCGGGCGATGATGTCCTCGAAGATCTTCATCTCCGCATCGTTGACATGCTGAAACGGGAAGTCGCGCCGCGGGCCCGAGCCGGCGATGCTGCGCGTGCCCGACAAGGTGCGGCTACTCGGACTGCTGGCGTGATACACCGCGGCTCCCTGGCCCAGCGCATCGGAGTCCGCGCCGCTGATAGCGCGCATTTCCTTCGGGCCTGTGTAACCCTCGATGTCGATGATCGCGGCTCCAATGACCTTGGTCGTTTTCGGTACGGGTCCGCCCGCGCGCAGGATCTGGTCGAGCCGCGCCTGGGCGGCGGGACCTCCTTCCTCGATGACCTGCAGACGGGCATCCAGCGGTGGGTCCGGCTGGCGTTGCAGCACCGCCCCCCGACGGCCCTGCTGCACGACATGGGTCAGCTCATGGGCGAGCAGCCGGCGGCCGGCGGGCGATTGCGGTGCATAATGGCCGCCGCCGAACACGACGTTGCGGCCGACCGTGTAGGCCTGGGCGCCAACCGCACGCGCCGAGGCCGCGGCTTGTGCATCGGTGTGGACACGAACACCTTCGAAGCTCTGGCCGAAGCGCGGCTCCATATCGGCGCGCGTCGCAGCGTCGAGCGGGGTGCCGGACGAACGCAGGACGTCATGTACGACCGGCGGCGCCATCGCTGCGGGCGAGGCCGCGAGACCGCCGTGCGCTTCCTTGCGCTGCATCAGATCCTTGCGGCAGTCGGGGCAGGTGCCGCCGCAGGCGCATTGGCGTTGCACGCGCGGCGCAACTGCGGAGACCGCGCCAAGCGATGCCGGACTTGCGTAGCTCGCAGGCACCGGACCATCGACGACCCGGCGCGCCATCGCATCGGCTTCGCGCTCGAACGGATCGTCGACCGGGCCGATCTCGAGCCGCGGCTGCAGCATCGCGGTCGCGGGGAAGGCAAGGGGCGGATTCAGAGCTACGCCGCGGTTCGGTCGCACGGCCTGGTTCTGCCGCTGATAGGGCGAGGCGTGCGTTGCCGTCTGCTTCATGCCACCCTCCCTTCCTTGATCATCTCGGTGCGGATCGCGGCGACGAGGTCGTCGCGGCCGATCGGGCGGGCGGCGGAGCTCTGCGCCGACGCATCGGCATGGATGCGCACCGCCGAGAAGTCTTTGCCGAACTTCTCTTCCATCCGCGTGCGTGGCATGGGCTGGCCGGGGCTTCGCAGCACGTCACTGACAGCATCGGGCAACCCGAGCGGCGGCGCGCCTGTTCCGAACCGCTGCAGGCTGGTGCGCTTGCCAGCGCAGCGAGAACATGTCTCGCCCGTTTCCTCGCATGCGCAGGTCCGCTGCAGCGTCACCGGCCGGGCCGCCCGAGCGACGGGCGCTGCCTTCACGGCCATGGCGCGTTGCGCGCTCATCGCGTCGGCACCCGTATGATGGGATCGCCGGACGCGTCGATCTGATCACGCGAACGCATCACCAAATCCAGCGCTTCCTCGTGCGAGCGGCCGGCAGCGCGGAGTGCGAAATAAGCTTTGACATCCTCGTAATAAGGCGAGGGCGTGACTGATGTGCCCTCACCACTCGACTTGATCTGCACTTCGCCAATGTTCGGTTCGTGCGTTTCGCCATGCATCGCCCGGTTGAGGTTGCGCTGGGTCGCGGAAGCGGCGCCATGTTGTGCCTCGGTGAAGCCGGGGACGTTCTGCCTGATGGCAATTGCCGGATTGTGGTTGGGATTGCCCTTGGCGGAGACCGTACCTCGCGGCGACATGCTGGCCGACTGATGAACATGATGTCCCGCCACTGCATCCGGGCCGTTCCTGTATGGACCGGTCTGAAGCGGCGGCAGCGGGTTCTCGACCTTGGGTCCGATGGGAGTACGCAACGGTGGGGTGGACGGCGCTGCCGGCTTGCCGAGCTTCGCCGCCTGCTTCCTATTCTGAAGTTCGGCAGTCTCCCTCTCGATACGCTTTGCGAAATCGGGATCGGTCTTGCCGAGCGCGGCCTCCTGCCGGGCTGCTATCCTGCGCATTGCGTCGAGCCGTTCCGCCTCTCGAGCCAATGCATCGCCCGGACGGCCTTTGGGGGTTTCGGGACCGGGGCGACTGGCCGCCGACGTTCCGCTTCCCTCTTCTGGCGACCGCTGTGCATTGTTGCGCGCCGCCTCGCAAGCGCGGATGAGGCTGGCCGCTTCGTCCGCCGCGCGCTGCGGGTTGGTCTGGCGCAACCCCTGAACCTCGTCGTTCCATTGTTTCAGATCGGGATTGTCGGCCAGTTCGTTCTTGTACTCGACCTGGATGACCGGACACGGCGTGGGGCTGCACCGACCGACGCCCTCGGGCGTGACGACCGCATCATGCCCGTTGTCCGCCGGCTTGCGCGCCGTCGCCCGGTTCGGCTCGATGGCCGCGGCGGTCTCGTCGAGCTTTGGCGGCGAAGTGGTGGCGGTTGCGGTCGTTTTTGCGGGGAGCGGCTCCTCGCCGCGTGGACGCGTGATGGGCTTTGTCTCTACCTCGGTCGGCGCGGGCGTTTTTTCCGGCCGCGAGACGACCTTCGTTTGAAACGGCTCTTCGGCATGCGGAAGAATTCCGGGTGCTTTCGTCTCCGTCCGAGCGGCAGCAGAGGTCTTTCCGGCGGGCAGCCTGGCAGTCGGCGCTTCGCCTGCCGGCCCATGCAGGCTCGCACGAAACGCGTTGCCCACCGAAGGGCCCTTCCTGCCGATCGACCCGGCATGGCCTGTCGCCAACGTGGCGCCTTGGCCGATCAGCGATGCATCTTCCTTCGACACACCAAGCGATGTCGCGAGCTTCTCCGCGCCCATGCCGACCAGCGGGGCGATGGCTTGCGCCGTCGTCATCTTCGCCGGATTGCCCATGCCGGCGGCCGTCTCGACGAGCCCGCCGATGCCTTCCGCAATTTCGTCGTTCACCCCGAGCGCCTTGGCGCTGTACTCGGCGCCCTTGCCGGCGATGCCGGGGGCGAACGCGGCGATCGGATCGCCACCGCCGGCAATCATCGCGATGACGACCTTCGCGGAGAAATTGGCGACCCCGGCGGCCGCATCGATTATCTTGTAGCCCTTGCGCAGTTCGTCGGAATAGGCGTTGCGGTACTCGAAGAACGCCTTCACCACTCCCTCGGACGTGTGCCTCTCCTTCTGGTACTGCTTCGAGAATGTTTCGAACGTCTGCGGATTGGAGGTGCCGGCGCGGCGTGTGACTTCTGCCTCGGTCGCCAGATCGTGCATGACGATGACCTCGTTGCCGATGATCTCGCCCTGGTCTTCCGCGCCGACGCCTTGCACCATGGCGACCTCGCCGTCGATGACGACGGGCGTCACGCCGTAGCGATTCTGCATCGCCGCGCGATAGATCTTCTGCGCGTCCTCCACGCCGACATCCTGTTCGCGGCCGTAGGAATAGCTCCGCTCGTCCGCTTTCACGGGAACATTGTCGATGGTGGTGCCTTCGCTGACATACGCATAATCGCCCTGGCGATAGCCCATCGACAGAAGGTCGGGGTCGTCCAGATAGGGGCCGTCGGTGTTGGCATTTGTCGGCTCCTGCGCATCCGATTTCGCGTTGCGCTGGAGACCGCGGCCGGCCCCGCCCGCGACCTGTACGGCTCCGTTCGCCGCGACCGTCTCGCCCGCCCGCCGCGCTTCAGTCTCAAGCCGGGGATCGGGATCGATGCCTGCCGCTACGCCGCCGCGCGACTGCTGCACGACATGCGCAAGCTCGTGGCCGAGCAGCCGCTGGCCCGCTGTGCTGGCAGGGTCCGGCGCGGCGCTGCCGAACACGATATCCCGGCCAACCGTGTAGGCACGCGCTTTGACCGCCGCGGCGGAGTTCTGCGCCGACGCATCGGCATGGATGCGCACGGCCGAGAAATCCTGGCCGAACTTCTCTTCCATCCGCGTGCGCTGCGCGGGCGGCATGGGCTGGCCGGGGCTTCGCAGCACGTCGCCGACCGCACCGGGCAGCCCGAGCGGCGGCGCGCCTGTTCCGAACCGCTGCAGGCCGGTGCGCTTGCCGGCGCAGCGAGAACATGCCTCGCCCGTTTCCTCGCAAGCGCAGGTCCGCTGCAGCGTCACCGGCGCGGCCGCCCCAGACGGGAAGGCGAGGGGCGGATTCAGAGCGAAACCTCGGTTCGGTCGCACGGCCTGGCTCTGCCGCGCATGGGGCGAGGCGTGCGTTGCCGTGTGCTTCATGCCGCCCTCCCTTCCTTGATCATCTCGGTCCGGATCGCGGCGACGAGGTCGTCGCGGCCGATCGGGCGCTCGTTGTCCTTGAGCGACTGCAGCGAGGCGAGCCGGATCACGTTCATGATCGAGCCGCCCGACAGCGTGTAGTCGCGGGCGATCTTCGACAGGTCGAGATCACCAGCGAACTGCGCCTTCGGCGAGAAGCCCTGGCGCCACAGCTGCTCGCGCTCCTCGGGACGCGGTAGCGGGAAGTAGATCACGGATTCGAAGCGCCGGGCGAAGGCGTCATCGATGTTGTCGCGCAGGTTGGAGGCGAGGATCGCGATGCCGTCGAAACTCTCGATCCGCTGCAGCAGGAACGCGATCTCCTGGTTGGCGTAGCGGTCATGCGCATCGCGCGTCTCGCTGCGCTTGCCGAACAGCGCGTCGGCCTCGTCGAACAGCAGGATCCAGTTGCGTCCCTCCGCCTGGTTGAAGACGGCGGCGAGGTTCTTCTCGGTCTCGCCGATGAATTTCGACACCACCATCGAGAGGTCGACGCGATAGACGTGGCGTCCGGTCGATTTGCCGAGCAGGCAGGCCGTCATCGTCTTGCCGGTGCCGGGCGGACCGTAGAACAGGCTGCGATAGCCGGGACGCAGCTTGGCGGCCATGCGCCAGTCGTGCATCAGCGTGGGGCCGTGCGCGATCCACGATTCGATCTGGCCGAGACCCTGGCGGGTCGCCGGATGCAGCACGAGATCGCTCCAGTCGAGCCCGGTCTCGACGAGTTGCGCCGGGAAATGGGCGCCGAAGCTCGGCCGCCGCTGCTCGCCGCGGGTGAACAGCGATAGTGCGTCTTCGGACAGAGTGAGCCGCGCCTTCATCGGCGGCTCGTCGCCACCGGACGCCGCCCGCAACAGGCCGCGCCGTGCGAACGGATGATCGGGCTCGAACAGCGCCTGCAGCCTGAAGCGCACGGCGAGATCGGTGCCGCCGATGATGAAGGCCAGCGTCTCGCCGGTCGGCCAGAAGTCGCCGTCGGCCTCCCTGCGCACGCCGCCGAATTCGGTGAAGCGGCGGTCGAAGGTCTGGTTGCGGGTGAAGAAGACATCGAGGATCTGCGGCCGCAGATGCGGCGCCAGCGCCAGCACCAGCGCGACCCGCTCGGCGAAGTCGCATTTGAGCTCACGCAGGAACGTCGCATAGGGGGAGGACGAACGCGACAGATCGGACGGCTCGGGCGGCGCCACGGGCTCGGTGCCCTCCAGATTGAAATAGAGCTTGAAGCGGGCATCGATCAGTTGCGCGAGCCAGTTCAGCTCGCCGTCGAGATCCGTTGCGTTCTGCTCCAGCGCGCTCACCATTCCACCCGCATTGCCGCCTGCATCCATGGCAATCGCAGCCACTGCAGGGTCCAGGGAATCCGTTTCAGCAGCACGTCGGCACTACGACCCTCCAGTCGCAGCAGCCACGCGCCGTCGCGCGTGCCGAGCATGCCCGGTCGCATCAGGAAGGTCTCACGCAGGCCCGCATGCGAGATCGTGCCGAGACACGTCGCATGCGCGATCGCAGCGTCCAGCAGTTGCGCGGCCTCGGCGCTCTCCACATCGCTCACCGGATCCGCGGTCTCGCAGGGATCGAACGGCGGCATCCCGCACAGCACTTTCGGCAGCAGCAGCGCAAATTCCGGCGCGTCGCGCTCGCCGGTCGCGAGATGATGCAGCAGCAGCACGGCGCGCTGTTGCGCGGCCAGGCTCGCGAAGCCCGTCTCCTTGTCGTCGAGCAGGCCGCGGCGCGCGAAGAAGCGCGGCAGGAACGGCCAGAGCAGGCAGACGCCGGCCGTCACGACGGCATGGGAGTCCTCGGTGGCCGCGATCGGCTCCGGTTGCTGTCGTGCCGGAGCATGCCGCGCGAGCCGCGCCCGCAGGCGATCGGCCTCGGCCGATGTCATCAGGGCGGCTGTGAACAGCGGCTGCAGCATGGCCGAAATGGCGTCATCGCGCGCTCGGCCTGACGCAGTCTGCGCGAGCCGTTCGAACGCGGCAGACCACGCGCTGTGCGCGGAGTCGGGCAGGCGCGCCGTCAATGGCGCGAGCTCCGCATGCAAGGCCGCGAGCGCAGGATCTGACACTGAAAGACCAGGTTCACGGCGACGCGCCGCGTCGGCTGGGGCGAGGTCGGAATATGCGGCTGTCAACGCGGCGAGGCGGGCTGCGACATCCCGCGATGGTGGTCGTGCCGAGGCCGCTGCCGTGCAGGCGACCAGCAGTGACGCCAGGGGCACGCCGGCCGCGCCGGCCGTCGCCGTCAACGCCGTCTCGATGAGGTCCGACCGTGCGCCGGCGCAGGCCGCCTGGAGCAGTCCGCGCCAGACGACGAGGCGTCTTTGCCGCGGCGTCAGATCAGCAATCGACGTGCTCTCCAGCAGCGTTGCGAGTTCGCGCAGGACAGCCGCGCGATCGGGCGCCAGCGCGGCGGCGATTTTCTCGAGCGACTGATCCGAGAGATGCCCGATCAGCCGGTTCATCGCGGTCGGATCCGAGACGAAGCCTCGCAGGCTGTGGGTGAGGTTGGCCGGGGATCTTTGCAACGCGGCGTCCGCCGCGCGGTCCAGGAGGTCGCGTCCGCGGCCGTCGCACCACCACGGCAATGTGCCCGTCGTCACGAAGTGGCTGATCACGAGCAGCGCTGCCGCGTCGGCGTCGGGTTTCATCCGGCCACTTCGCGCCGACGTTCCCGACGGGTCGCCGCCGGAACGCCGTAGCGCAGCCGATTGCAGCACCGCGGCCGGAAGCTTCGCGGCGATCCGCGCCGGCAGCTCTCGCTGCAGCGAGGCCAGATCGAGCCGTCCGAGGTCCAGCTCGAGCCGGTCGAGGCGCACGATCTCGGCATGCGGGGTCATTTCATCGAACATCCGTTCCAGAAGCGGTGTCACCGCGTTGCGGATCAGATCCGAGACGACGGAGCTGATGCGCTCGGCCGTCGCAGCGCTGGCAACGGTTACCTCGACGATCTGGCGGTGGATGGCGTGGCGCTGCGGCATGGCGGTCGACCAACAGGTCAGTTGAGGGTGACGGTGGCCGTCGCGGCGAGCGTCGCCGTTGCGGCAGGTGGATTGAGGCGCGTGGCGGTGATGGAGAAGGTCGTGGTCGCATTGATCGGATTGGTGATGAACACGAGCGTGCCGCCCGTGCCCTGCTGGGCCGCGCCGACCGGCGCGCCTGCGGCCACGAGCTGATAGCTGATCTCGATCTGGGTCTTGTCGACCAGGATCTTGGTACGATTGCCGGCCGCAACGGCGCTGTCGCCGGCGCGGACGGGGCATGACGGATCGGGACGGACGGCAACCGGGAATCTGATCCGCCGGCGCACCGGAATGGGCGCCTTGCTCGTCGCCGACAGCACCAGCATGGTGTCGTTGGCAATGGCTGCCGAGGCGAAATCGAGGGTCTGTCCGTTGCCGTCGCGCGCCGCGCCGATGGCGACGTCGTCCGGGCTGGCTTCCTGCGCCAGCGCGTAGCTGTCGCTCGCCGCGCTGGCCTGCACCGTGACATGGGCGATACCGCCGCGGTCGATCAGGCCTGCGGTCAATTGCGCCGGCTGAATGGCCGCGATCACCACCGGCGTTGGAAGATCGATGCCGATGCGGCTTTGCGCCACCATCGCGGCGACGGTCCAGGACGTGCCGACCGGGACCGCGCCCGTCTGGACCACCGGAGGCAGCGGCGGCTGGCCATCGCGCGTCACGGCGAAGTCGACCTCCAGCTCGATCTGGCCGATGCCCTTGTTGGCGCTGGGATCGTCCGGACTGCGCTGATGGACATAGGCCGGCAGGATGTTCGGAACGGGGGGCGTGGTTCTCGGCGTGTAGTAGACGCCGGGCTGACCGCCGGCGATCGTCATCGCCCCGTCGGTCGCCGCTCCCGCAAGCGTCACGGTCGCGCTGAGGCCCGGCTTGGGATTGGGCCGCACCAGCACGGCGATCATCCGGCGCAGCCAGGTCCAGGAGCTGAAGGAGATCGTTCCCGTCGTATGAGCCTTGCGCGCGGCAATGGCGATGATGCTGTCGGCGGTGGCTTGCGGCAACGTCAGCCGCAGATCGGCATTGGCGCCGGCCTGCCAATCCGCGCCGATGGTGAAGCCTTGCGGGACGCCGCTCGGATCCGCCGCATCGAGCGACGGCAGGCGTATCATGGCGTCAGGCTGCCCCGGCACCGGCACCGCGAGCAGTCCGGGACCGGGCGGCACGCCTTGCGCGAACGCCGCGTCAGCGATGCGCAGCATGACGGCGCGATAGTCGACGCCGCCCTGGGCCGCGCCGAGCTTGATCTTCGGGGCGGCCTGGAAGTCGACGATCGCGCCCGGCTCCGGCGTCGGCACGAGATCCGGATTGGCCTTGACGTAGACGCGCAGCCGGATCGCGAGGACGTTGGTCTGCGGCGGACGCGCCAACGCCGCATCGAAGATCTTGGTGGCGCGGATCCGGAGCTCGGTGTCGGCCTGCAGCGGCTTGCCCGGCAGCTCGATCGGTCCGCCGGTGCCGCGAACGGTCTGGTTGCCCACCGATACGATGTCGTCCTGCGCCGCCGCCGCCATGTCGTCGGGATGCGCCGGATCGCCGTTGGGAAAACGCACGAGCCTGTAGTCGACACCATCCTGGCTCGATGGGATCCGCACCGTGACGGCCGCGTTGTAGTCCACGATGCGCGGTGACGGTCCGTCCTCGGGCAACAGGATCGCCGCCAGCGAGAGATCGAGGCCGACCTTGACGCCGGCCGTCGCCAGCAGATCCGCCTCGCGCCCGCTCGGTGCGCGCGCGTGAATCGTGAAGGTGATGTCGTCGCGGATCGCCTGGCTCGTCAACGGCACCGTGTCTCCCGTGCCCTTGACGACCGCGCTGACGGCGTCGCCGTTCTGGTTGCGCAGCCCGTATGCGACGCCCTTTTCGCTGCTCTCGACCTTGATCGTGGCGGTGTCGTTGAACGCGACCGTCAGCCGCTCGTTGGGCACCGGCAGGTCGCGGACCGGATAGGTCTCGCCGAGCTGGAGCGCGTCGAGCATGCGATTGCGCGCCTCGCGCAGGCGCAGCACCGTCGTCGTGCTCGTGGTCGCGCCGCTCATGCCGGTGGCTCCGATGGGCCGCCGCCGGCCTTGGAGCCGAGGCGGTCGGCGAGGCGATGATGCTGCAGCGCCAGCAGCAGATCGTCATAGGTGGCGGCGAAGGCGGCGAAAGGATCGGGGTCCAGCCAGAGCAGATAGGCGGTGAGATGCGCCGGCGTCTCCTCGCGCATGATGCGCTGGATCATGGTCCCGAGCTGCGCGTAGCGCGACGGGAACACGAAGGTGAGTTGCGCCGTCCACGGATCGTTGCGCGGGGCCGCGGCAAGCAGCGGCAAGGCGTTGATCTCGTCCTCCGGCAAGGCGCGCAGCAGGATGTGCTCGACGAGCAGGAAGCGCGTGTCCGGATCCGCGGGCCAGCCGAGCCTCAGGCGCACCCGGTCGATCAGCGCCGACGACGATCCGGGCGAGAGATAGTCGATGCCGGTGCCGCGTGCCGATCCGAGATGCGGCATGCCGCGCAGGAATTCGCGCTTGGCCTGCAGCAGCCGCGTGGTCGCTGCGTCGGCATCGAGGGGCGTGGACGTTCCGGACAGTTGCGGATCGTCGGTCACCGTCTCGGCGAACCGGCCGAGCAGATGATTCAGTAACCGGTTTCGCCGCTGCAGGGCTTGCGTCGAGCCTTCCGGTTCGACCAGCTCGGCGAGCTTTTGCTGGCCGAAGCCGGGTTGAAGCACCGGATCGTGATCAGGATCCGCGCCGACGAGCTGACCGGCATAGGTACGCGGCGAGCTGTCATCGATGCGGAACAGCGAGGCGACATGAGCGAGCTGGGCGAACTCGTTTGCAAGCAGCTGGTCCAGAACCGTCAGGTAGCCGCGGAGCTGATTGGCCTGCGCCTTGCGGCTGTCGTCGGCGGAGTCGGGCAGCGCGCCGGCGCCGACGCCGTAGAGCCGCGGCAGCTCCGTCTCGAGCGGCAGATAATGCGCGACATCACGGGCCTGTCCGGGCCGCGGGATGAGGTCGCGGTCGGTCGTAGCAAGCGGTGGATACAGCTGTCCCGTGCGCGCGCGCACGGCAGAGGCGCGGATCGCGCCGGCGGTGTCGACCACGACCGGCTGCCGATCCTTGACGAGCTCGATCTGGCTGGCCGTGAGGTCGAGACGTGCGGCACCCGTTTCGTCCAGCGTCAGCGACCACGGCTCGCCGACGGAATCGCCGGCGCGTGCAAGGCGGATCCAGCGGATCGCGCGCACGCCCGGCACGCTCATGATCTCGCGGATCACGTCGGATGTGTGCAACGCGACGCGCCGCTCGGCTGCGGGAAGCGTCGAGGTATCGACGAAGCCGCGTTCGAGCGGCGGACCGTCGAAAATCTCATCGGTGCTCGCGCCACCCGCCAGGGCCTGGTCCAGTCGCAGGAAGCCGACCGACGGCGAGATCAGCGCGCTGACCCGCTCGATGATGCCGAGCAGAACGTCGGCGCCATTCTCGGTCTCGCCGATCTCGACGGAGGCAAGCACGGCGACCGGCATCGGATCGAGCATGACGATGTCGTCGAAATCCTCGCACAGCGGCCGGTTGGCGTGCAGCCGCTCCGCGACCGCGCGCCGCAGTGCCGAGGCGTCGATGTCCTGCAGATCGGATTTCTCCACCAGCACGCGCCAGAGGCCGCGGGGCACTACGGCCTCGGTGTTCGCCGCCGGTGTCGGATCGCGGTCGAACGAGATGGTCTTTGCGGCAGGATCATAGCGGAGCGGAGGCGACGTGCCATCCGCTTTGATGATCCAGGCATTCTTCACGCCGGGAACGTCGAGCACGACGCGTCTGAGATCATCGGACGTGACCGCGTTGCAGGTCAGTGCCTGCGCCGGCGTGAACAGGCTGGTCTCGGTCTGCGCGCCGGCCTCCGCGAGCAGATCAGGGATCGGATGGAAGGTGCGGTAGCCGAGATCGCTCAGCGCATAGCACATCGCCTCCAGCAGGGTGATGCCGGGATCATGCGCGTTGAAGTCGGTCCACTGCTCGCCGGCGACGCGTTCCAGCTCGGACATGCCCTGCCGCAGCAACGTGGCGTAGTCGAGGAGCGGATGCTCCGGCGGGCCGGTGGAAATGGAGATGGCGTCCATCGCCGTCAGCCCCCGCCGTTCTCGCCGAGCTCCTCGGACAGCACCTGGATGGCTCCGGAAATGCGCAGCAGCGTCTCGCGCAGATCGCGCACGCGCGCTTCGGCCTGCACCAGCTGCGCCTGGCCGTTGGCGAACTCCTCGCGCAATTGGCTCAGGCGTTCCTTGAGGCGCGTTTCCATGCTCGATCGCTCCGTCTCGGGCTGACCCTCAGCTGATTGGTTTGTCGTACCGACGACGAACATGTTCACCTCCCATGGACCAGGACGAGGATCTCGCCCTTGCCGCTGGCCAGCGACGTCAGGGCCTTGCCGACGATCGCGCCGGCACAGGCCGTGGGATCATCGACCTTCTGCGCGTGGCCGCGCGTCGCGCTCGTCGTCAGCAGGTCGCCTGCGACGATCGGCGCGACGTCGGCGTCGACCTTGCACGGAACCCGGCCGCACAGCGCGATGGGCACCTCCTCGGTCTCGATGCCGAGGATGAAGGCGGCCTCGCCCGACACGATTCCGACGGCGCGGCGGTCGATGGCGCGATCGCAACGATGGATCGTCCGGTCGTGCTCGTCGAACACGGCGACATCGCCGGGCACGAGCGCCTCGCCGGCCGGGAAGCGTTCGGCGACGTCCATGCCGATGGACGTGAAGCCCTGCTTGAGGAAGACGGTGCCGGCGGAGTCGAGCCACAGATTGGGCTCGCCGCGGATGCCGTCATTGCCGTAGCGCCCGCTGGGCGACGGGTACCCGAGCTTGACGAAATGGGCGCCCTGCGTCTTGAACGGGCCGAGCACCGTCGTCTCGCCGGGATCGACCACGAGCCGGTCACCATTGCCGATGCGCAGGCGCACAGAGGTCGGCGAATTCAGGAAGGTCATGCCGATGTCGCCGCCGGCTGCGCTTTGCAGCAGCGCGTAGTTGCCGGCGGCCGCCTGGTTCAGGGTCGTCACCCCGAAATGCATGTAGTTGCCGCCGGCGGGCCATGGACCGATGCCAAGCAATCCGAATCTCGCGACGCCCGCGACTTCGAGCAGGTTTGCGGGAGATGCCGTGCCGATCCCGACATTGCCGTTCGTTGCGACGACCATGCGGTCGGCGTTCTTGATGCGGAGACGAATCGACGTAGGCGAGTTCAGGAAGGTGATGCCGAGGTCGGCACCGGCGGACCCCTGCAGCAGCGCATAGTTCTGCGCCTGGTTTTGATCCAGCGACGTCACGCCGAAGAACTCATATTGGGTGGGGTTGGCCGGCCAGGGCCCGATCGCCAGCAGCGCCGCCTTGATGCGACCATTGACTTCGAGCGCTTCGATCGGCGCGGCGACGCCGATGCCGACCCCGCCGGTGGCAGCGTCGACCGTCAGGCGGCTGTTGCCCGCCGCATCGTTGATGGACAGGCCCGGTCGCCCGGTCTGCGGATCGTTGGGGTTGGTTCTCGGACGCAGCGACAGGGTCCAGGCGGGATTGGCGTCGGAGATCTGCGTGTAGAAATTCAGGACCTTCTTGAAGCTCGTGGCGTCACCCACCGCTTCGATCGAGAGCGGATCGCCTGCGGGCTTGACCAGGACATCGTCGCGCTGATTGAGGAGGCTGTCGATCAGCTGGGAGAATTGCTGCTCGGTCGGGATTGCATTCTTGACGAAGTAGGATTTGAGCGCCGCCCGCGATTTCTTGTTGTCATCGATATTCATGGGAACCTCGTATCCGCTATCACGTGTGAAACAGATTATCCGACGATGAAATCAAGCTCGACCTTCATGTAGTTGATCCCTTTGAACTGATCCGCGGGATAGATCTCGTCGGCGATCAGGTCGATCTCGTGCTGCCGCGCCGCCACCAGCACCGCATCGGGCCGGTCGGATCCGACGCTGTCGCCGTCAGGCCCGCCGGGCGGCGCCAGCGTGAAGGTCTCGCCGTCCTCGCTGGAGAACAGCTTGATCCCGGCGACGTAGTCGACATAGGGCCGCTGGTCGATGAAGTTGATGATGCTGCTGGCGTAGATCCTGCGTCCGATGACGATGTCGGCGCCTTCGTCGAACGCCCAGGGCGACAGGAAGCGGTTGAGATCGTCGTTCAGCCGCTGCTTCCACAGCGCGGGATTGTTCTGATCGACGAAGCGAACGCCGACGCGGATCCGCACCTGGACGTATCTGGCGTTCTCGACGCTGAGCCGTGCCGACCCGGGCAGCAGCGGCGCCAGATAGTCCGCAATGTCCGCGAGCAGCGCCGATGAGGCCTTGGGCTCGAATGGGTCGAACAGGCTCTTGCCGCGGATGTCCGGAATGATGACCAGCCGCACCAGTCCAAGCGCGTCGCGTGTGTCGGTTGCGGCCTCGTTCGAGGTCGCCGGCAGGCACTTGACCTTGTACACCTCGGGAAAACGGCGCAGCACCAGCCGCTCATAGTCCCAGGCCGTCACCGCGCGCTGCTTGTGCCGCAGCCGCTCGCTGCAGGAGGCGTAGAAGCCGTGCGGATCCTCGGCCGGCCGGCCGCCGAAGGACGGGTAGGGCTGGCGGACCGCGGCGACGCCGGGCAGCGGCGCGAACAACGCCTTGATGGTCTTTGCCGGCAGCGGCGTCAGATCGACCGCGGAGGTATCGACCAGCTCGCGGCCGGCGAGCGCGGCCTGCGGATGGATCGCGATGGTGTCACACACTGCGGCGGCACCGACGGGCACGCCGGCGCGCAGCCAATAGGGACCTACGGGCAGCCGCGCGTCCGGCGCAGCCTGCGGCAGGGCGAAGGTGATGATACCGGAATTGATCAGGCCGCGCGTGCCGTCCTGCAGGACCGCTTCGCCGGGCAGGTCGACCCAGCCATCCCGGTCGAGCACGCTCCAGCGGATCGGTGGATGCTCGACGTCGGCGTTGGCGCTGCCCTCGGCCATCTGAAATAGCAGCGACAGCGTTTGCGGCGGCCGCAGGCCGTCGAGGCCGATCAACAGCTCGCCTTCGTTGCCGTAGTCGGCGAGCAGAGGAAAGCCGGTCGCGGCGGCGCTCGCCTCGGCGATCCCGAACGGGTGCAGATGAAACATCATGTCCGAGGATGGACCCTGCTGATAGGCCTCCATCCGCATCTCGTGCCCGGCCAGGAGATCGAGCGTCAGGGATTTCAGCTTGGGAGTGTAGGGCTGGCCGACGTTGTAGCTGGCGGAGGTGATTGTGCCCCCGGACTTGGCGAACACGGCCGCATCGACCGCGAGCGCGACCGCTCTGGTCGCGGCGAGCCCGGGATACTCGCGATGGCCGAAGCCGATCGACAGTTCGAGGCGCAGCGCGTGCGGCAGGTTGCGCGCCGACGCCGCCGCTGTCGACGGCGATGGGACGTCATAGGGCTGCACGGAATCGCTGACGGTTGCGATCTCGAGCGGCTGCGGCTTGCTCGCGTCCTGCGTTCGCCGGTTCCTGTCGGTGACAAACAGCGCGTTGGCGTCGCCTTGCGCCGTGATCATGGGGCCGTCGACCAGGCTGACCTTGACCGTGAACGGTCCCGAGAGCTGATAGGCCGCGTAGGTGGCGTTGAGATCGGTGGGACCGCCCATCCAGTCGAGCCGAAGTTTGAACGCCCGCAGCCGCTTGTTCAGGAGATCTGGATGTCCGACCCAGAGCACGGCGCCGGCGTCCGGCTGTGGCCCGAACGGCTCGAACGGCCGTTTGCCGTCGAGCGAGCCCAGGTCGTTCTCCAGCAGCAGCGGACCGAGCGGCTCGCCGCTCTTGGCCGGCAGGACATAGGATCCGATCGCAGCGCGCATGTGGATGCGCGCCAGCCGCAGCGAGCGCAGCCGCGCGTAGCGGATCACCCAGCGATTGAGCGTGCCGTCCCAGATCTGGCGCAGTGTCAGCCGCACGGTGGGCCATGGACAGCCCGGCAGGGCCTGTTCCGCCGGCAGCGGGGCGATCGCGGGCAAGGTCGAGGGCAGGGTCAGTCGGACGCGCAGGCCGATCAGGGTGGTCGTGCCGGGAATCGGCGCGATGTCGTCGAGCCCGCTGTAGTCGATGGTGGCATCGCCCGTGATCTCCACCTTGTCGGCGCCGAGCGTGACCCAGCCTTTGTCGGTGCTGACCTGAACCGAGAACGGCTGCTCGGGCGCAGCGACGATCGATCCGCCGCCATCGTCGTAGAAGCCGAATGTGAGAGTGATCTGGCGCGTCCCGGCGCTGAGCGCGAACAGCGGCGAGCCGATCGCGAGGCCGATGGTCTCGGGCGGCGGCTGATCGGGCGATTGTGCCGGAGGAGCCGCGCCGAACGTCTTCCAGCGCTGCGCGAGCTCCGGGCTCGGGTGAACGACGGATGCGTCCGCATAGGCATACAGATTGAGCCAATCCTGACGCTGTGGCCGCGGATCGGGCAATTGCGTGCGCTTGCGCGAAGCACGTTCGAGAATGTCGTAGGCCTGCGTCCACTGATCGGCGGTCGCGGCCTTTGGCGCGTCGGCGATGGCTTTGAGAACGGCCATGTCCGCGGCCGCGACCCAGTCTTTCAACTCCTCCAGCAACTGGTCCGTCGCCGCGCTCGGCGCCGCACCTGCGGCATCGGCCAGGATCAATTTGAGTCCGGCCGCGGCATCGGCTGCCGCCTCGCGCGTCTTGCGCAGGGCGTCGCGTCTGGCCGCGAACACCTTCTTCCGCAGCGCATCTTCGAGACCGGCGTAGACCAGCTGCCAGGCGTGCTCCGAGACGTTCGCCTCGGGCTGCCCGGCCGTCGCCATCATGGCGCCGAACGTCTCGGCGGACATGAAGAAGTAGGCTTCCAGGTTGCGGACCGCGCCGGCATAGGTGTCGATCGACGTCGTGCCGGTCGGGGTGAAATCGATCGCCCCGATCGCCTCCTTCATGTTCGTCGCGAAGTCGGCGGGATCGGTCACCTTCAGGTGATAGGTGGGGTCCTTGCGCTTGTCCTGGCCGGCATGTTCGAGCAGCGAATTGATGACGTGCCAATCGATATCGGATGCGCGCTTCAGGTCCATCATCGTCACGAAGATCTCGATGGACGGCATGTGCAGCGTGTGCAGGATCGCATCCTTTACGTCCTGGCGATTGCGCTGCACGTAGAGATCATCGACGGTCGTGATCTCCGGGAGGCCCGCAAGGTTGGGCGCGCCGTTCAGCGCAGTGGCAAGGTTGGCGTTGAAGTCGCGCGGATTGGCCGGATTGAGCACGAAGTTCGGATCGTGGCGCGCGTCGCGGCCGGCCACCTGCAGGATGGCGTTGATCTTGGCCCAGTCGGCGCCGGCATTGTCACGCACGCGCTTGCGATCGATCAGTTCGCGCAGCTCGTAATGCTGCAGATGCAGCGTCGCCGGCGCGAACGCGACGAGCGCGGCGAGCGATTGCAGCAGCGGGTAGGTGACCGGCTTGCCGGCGTAGGACGGCAGCGGGCCGCCTGGCGAGGGCTCGCCCAACGCAAGGCGGAGCATCGCGATGAAGCGGTCTTCCTTGGTGCCGAGCGCGCCCTTCCTGGGATCGCGCGCCTCCGCCAGCCCGATCAGCAGCTTGTCGGTGAAGATGCTCGCGAGCCTGCTGATCTTGGCGCGGTTGACCACGACGTCGGCATCCGTGCGAAAGAAACGCTCGCGCTTGGCGGCGTCGCGTCCCGCCGGCAGCCGCGTGCCTGCCGGGATCTGGACCGCCTGCGTGCCATTTGCCAAGTCGAACAGCACGAAGACGCGGTCCGGGACCGGCGGCTTCGGCGCCAGCCGCAGCACGTCGCGATAGTAGTAGTCGAGATGGCGCGGGACGAGGCCGTTCAACGCATCCCTGGCCGTGCCGAGCAGCCTGAACAGGGCCAGCAGCAGCACGAGATGCGGCCGCCGCAGCCTGTCGTCGGACGCCGCCGCCGGGTTGTCGATGAAGGCCATGATCTGATCGTCGGTCAGATCGCCGAGGAGACCGGACCAATCGCCGGCCGGCTGATTGTCGGCATCGTAGTAGATCAGGTTCTCGACATACCCGCGCAGGAAAACCAGCAGATCGCGTGTCGTCCGCTCGTCGACGCCGACGCCGTCCGGGTACCGATCGGAGATGATCCGGGTCGCCTGCAGCCGCGCGAGCTGGCTGGTGCCGTCACGCCTTGGCGATGGGATCTCGGTGGGAGGCTGCTGCGCCATCGCTCATCCCGCCTTCACGGTGGTGTCGGCTGCAACGAAGCTGCCGCTGCCGCTATAGGTGGCTGTCGGGTCGGGAATCGGCGAACCGGGGCCCGGCGGCGGCTGCATTGCGGGCACCGAGACGGTGAAGCGCGCGGTGAAGGAGCCGCCCTTGAGCAGCAGCTTCTTGCTGTTCGTCTGGGAGGTCTTGGCCTGCTGGTTCGCCGCGAGCGAGGCGATCGAGAGTGTTCCGGTGCCCGGGATCGAATAAGGGCCGGCCGAGTACATGCAGCCCGCGACCGACACGCTCTTCTCGTCCCCGGCGACGCAGGCGAGCTTGCCGGTGACCTTTGCCTTGCCGCTCGCGGTGATCGGACCCGGGCGCACGACGACCGTCGCCGCGCCGAAGCCCGGCTGGAAGGTGGCCATGTCGCCATCGATCACGATCACATCGCTCACGGTGTTCTCACCGCCTCGTTGAGGTAATAGGGATAGACCATGTTGAATCGGGAATTGTTGGCGCGGACCGTGTAGCGGATCGCGATCAGCACGAGGCCCGGCGTCTGGCCGTCGACGACGACATCGACCCCGTCGAGGCGAATGCGGGTCTCGTGGTAGAGGATCGCGTCCGACACCGCCTCGCGGATCGAGGTCAGCAGCGTCTGGTCGATCTCCTCGAACATGTAGCGGAACACGTCGCAGCCGAAATCCTGCCGCATCGCGCGCTCGCCGAGCGCCGTGCCGAACAGGATCGTCAGGCTCTGGGCGATGTCGTCCTCGCCCGCCACCGTCGCGATATCGGATCCGTTGGGACCGAACTGCGGCGGAAATGCCCAGCCGCGTCCGAGATAGCCGGCCGACGCGGTCATGTCCGATCCGCTCGGTGTGAATTGAAGCTCCGCATGCTCTTCCTCCCGCACGCCACTTGAAACGGATCAAATCAGTTCAGGTCGATCGTGCTGCCCTTGATCTTGATTGCACCCTTGGCCTGGATGATCAGGTCCTTGGCCGAGTCGATCGTGATTCCCTTCGCATCGAGCTTGAACTTGTTGTTGTTCTTGTCCGACAGCGTAATGCTCTCGCCATCGTCGTCGAGGATGACCGTCCGCCCGCCCGGCGTGCTGATCGTGATCGACGGCTTGTCGGCTTCGGAGAGAACGACGCGCGTATCCTTCTTGCCGATGATGCCCTTCTGCTTGGCGTCGGTGAATCCGTCGGGAAGCTTGTTCTTGCTGCCCCAGAGCCGCCCGAGCACGATGGGATGGCGTGGATCGCCGCCAAGGAAGCCGACGAGCACTTCGTCGCCCGGTTCCGGCCTGAAGCAGAGGCCGCGCTTGTCGCCGGCATCGGGACTGGCGATGCGCGCCCATAGCGGCTTCGGCGGATCGGTGAGGACGGAGGACACGCTGACCTGGATGCGGTGCTCGCCATCCGGATCCTCGTCGGAGGAGTCGGCGATGGTGCCGAGATGGAGGCCCGAGATCGGCGGCAGCAGGCCGCCTGCCTCCATGTTGGCGAGCTCCGGCAGACGGCCGGCGGGCTCGGCCGACAGGCCGAACTGCAGGTCGGTCGAGAAGCCGTGCGAGTCGAGCCGGTGGCGGACGCCGGTGACGAGCACCTTGCCGTTGAGCAGGTCGCCCAGTCCGGCGAGTTCGGCCACATCCATCGGCTTGGCACTGGGAAGGCCGGCGACCGACATGCGGCCGCGGATCAGCGCGAGACGGGCGCGCGCTGAGCGCGCATTCGTCCAGGCTTTCACTTCGTCCGGCTGAAGAGGGACCATATGGGTGAGACGAACCGCCCCCATGCCGAGTTCATCGCCGACGGTCGCGGTGCCGATATCGCCCTGCGGCAGGCTCAGCATGTCGGCCGTCGCAGGCTCGGCAGGAGCAAGTTCCTTCGGATCCCACACCACACCGTCGAGGCTCGGAGCCTGGCTCGCGGCGTCCAGCTCGAAATGGAGATCGGTGATCGGGTCGAGCCCGAGCGAGAAGCTGTAGGCCGCCTCGCCGTCGACCGCGAGCTTCTTGAGCGACACCTTGCCGTCGAAGGCCGCGACCCCCAGACCTTGCGCATCGGCACGAGTCAGGATGAAATCCCAGTCGGTGCAATCATGCTGCACCAGGGTCTTGTGCTGCGGCTTCGTGTCGGGCACGTCGTCCACCGTCAGCAACGCGTCGCTCACGATGGCGCGGATCGCGTCGCTGTCCGCGGTGTCGGTCCAGATCCGGCTGTGGCGAGCGCCGGTCAGCTTCACGGTCTTGTCCTTGACCACGACGTCGAGCGTCGGCAGGCCCTCGCGCGTATGGACGAAGAAGGCGGTCACGAGCCCCTTGAAGACGCTGACGTCCTCTTCGCCGGCCCTGCGCAGCTTGATCTCGACCTCGGCCGCCGGTTTGAACGGACCACCGGCCATCAGCGGCGCCTCATCCGCCACCGCGCCCTTGGCGTGGATCGAAATCACCGCGATCGGAATGCGGTTCACCGCGCACGTCACGTCGATCGAGAGCGGCGCGAAACCGGGCGGCAGCTCGCTGCCGGCGACCAGAATGGTTGGAATGGTGAAGCCGTCCGGCACATTCCGCTCCTAGCGCGACAGCGGCGGAAAGATCAACGACTGGCCCGGCTCCAGGCCGCGCAGATGATTGAGGCCATTGGCGCGTGCGACCCGCGGCGTATGCACCGTGCTGCCATAGACGGCATGAACCATGAGCGGCAACGTGTCGCCGCCCCGGACCAGGCGCGCATGCGACACGTCGGGCGATGTGAACGCGAGCTGGGACTGCTGCTTGGCGACGTCGTCATCGGCCGTCAGCGTCAGCACGAGCTCGGCGCGCAGCGGCGAGCCGTCGCGCTCGAAGCTCGTATAGTTGATGGTGACGCTGGTGAGCCGGCAGTTGAAGCTGAACTTGCCCCATTTCAGGTTCAGATAGCTCGGCTCGTGGGTTTCGCTCTGCGGCTGGTAGGCAACGGCGAGGAAGCTGTCGATGCGATCCTTGACCGTCTTGGTGTCGGAGAACAGGTTGACGAGGCCCATCTCCTCGACCCCCGTGCCGTCGAGCAGCAAAGTGAGTTCGAGTGCGCTCGGCTGGGTGCGGATGAAGGTCGCGACCTGCTCGGCGCCGCCCGCGGCCTTGCCCGGCTCGAACAGGTTGCTGTTGGTCTGGCTCAGGGTCTGCGGATTGAACATCGCCACGAAGGGCGATCCCTCGATCTCCTTGCTCTTCTGCCGCTTGGCATCGGTGAAGGCGGAGATCTGCAGCTTCTCGAGCTTGAACAGGTCGGGAAAGCCCATGGATCAGCGCTCCTTCTCGCGGCGGAGGATGCGCAGGGTCTCGTCGACGCAGGCCTGCACCAGCGCGTCGCGGTCGAACGCCGGGCCGTTCGGTGCATGGCTGCGCTCGTCGACCTTGTGCGGATCGACCACGGCACGGATGATCAGCTCGCGAATTTCGACGGGCATGGCTCAGAGCCTCATGATCTGCATGCGGGTGTAGGCGAGCTCCATCGTATCGATCACGACGCCGTTCTGTGCGGCATCGAGATCCGAGGTCGCCCAGCGCACCGGATAGGTGTTGAGGAACATCCAGCCCGCCGTCGGCACGCCGCTGTCGTCTAGCAGTGTCACCAGCACGTTGGAGGCGGAGAACTTGAACAGCGACAGCGAGATGTTGAACTCGATATCGAGCGGGGAGATCAGCGGCGCGCTGCGTTCCAGAACGAGGTTCTGGTAGCCGATCGTTTCGGGAAAGCGGTGGGTATAGAGGTTCTGTCCGCCTTCCGCGTGCGTCTTCAGCGCGACCGTCGCGCCCAAGCCCGACACTTTCTGGAAACGGATGTCGATCGGGTTCGGCACGAGGCCGCCGACGAAGAAGACCACGCCGAAGCGGAAGCTTAAGGGGAGGTCCTTGACCGGCATGTCACAGATACTCGACAGAGATTCCACTAGCGAGCAGGTCGATCGTCTCGACGGCGATCTGCGTGCTGTTGACGTCGAAGCCTGGCGCAGCGAGCTTCACCGGGATCGCCTCCTGGATGTGCCAGACCACCACCGGCGTGCCCGTTTCGTCGCACAGGCTGATCGCGAGAGCGCGCGCCGACGGCGGATCCGCCGTCAGCCATTGCGACAGGAATTTGCCGCCCGGCATCACGCCCTTCTTCAGCGTCACCGTGCTATGGCTGCGCTTGGGAAAGCGCGTCACGTCTTCGCCTTCCCAGCGGCTGAGGCCGTGCCGGTAGGTGACCGTCTCGTACTCCGCGGCCAAGCCCGACACCTCGACGAAGCTTGCCGAGTCCGAATCCACCGCGACCTGGAAATTGTAGCCAGGCAGCGGATACAGCAGCTTCTGTGTCGCCTTGTCGTCGGCCATTGCGGATATCACGCTTCGGTCATGGTGATGGCATCGGCGCGGAGCTCGAGCGACTCGACGGCGACCTCGTTCGACTTGGCGTCGAAGGTAGGGCCGTCGAGCTTGGTCGGGAAGGCGTTGATGACCGTCCAGCTGATCACCGGCTTGCCCTGCTCGTCGCAGAGCCTGATCACGACGTCCTTCTTCTCGACCTGGTTGAGCGAGACGGTCTTGATCCAGCTGTAGAGCGCGGAGACGCTGGCACTGCGCGCCACGCCTTTCTTGAGCGTCACGTTGACCGGCTGCGGCTGCGACGGCATGTGGACGATCCTGGGACCTGCGCTGCCGCCACCGGTCGGGCTTTCCTTGAAGGTCGTGACCTCGTAGTGGATCGACAGTCCCGACACCTCCGAGAACGCCACCGCGTTGGGTCCGATCTCGACGCGGAAGTTGTAGACCGGTAATGGATAGGTGGCCTTGATTTCGCCGGCGCTGACAGCCATGTGTGCGCTCCCTTATCTGTCGATGTCGATCAGGCTTGTTGCAGCTTGTGCATGAAGCGCAGCACGATGAATTCGGCGGGTCTGACCGCCGCGATCCCGATTTCCACGATCAGGCGGCCTTCCAGCACGTCCTGCGGCGTCATGGTCTTGCCGAGGCCCACATTGACGTAATAGGCCGCTTCCGGCGTCGAACCGGCCAGCGCGCCGCGTTCCCACAGCGAATACAGATAGCTTTCGATCATGCCCCTGACCTTCAGCCAGGTCGTGGCATCGTTCGGCTCGAACACGGCGAAGCCCGAGGCCTTGCGGGTGTTCTCCTCGATGGTGATGAACAGGCGCCGGACCGGCACGTAGCGCCATTCATTGTCATTGCCGGCGAGTGTCCGGGCGCCCCAGACGATGGTGCCCTTGCCGGTGAAGTCGCGGATCGCATTGACGGACTTGCCGGCCGTCGGGTCGACGTTGAGCAGTTCCTGGTCCGCATCGGTCATCTTCTTGTCGACGCTGACCATGGCCATCACGCCGACATTGGCCGGGGCCTTCCAGACGCCGCGGTCGCGATCGACGCGGGCGTAGATGCCCGCGATCGCGGCGCTCGGCGGCAGCGTCACGCGCTGGCGGCTGAGCGCATCCTTGATCTGGTTGTAGCGCGCCGTGTCGGTGAGCTTGATGTCGCCGAGCGCGGGCGTCGGCGGCGCACCACCTCCTACCTTCACGAGATCGGCGCCATCGCCGGCCGGCGTCGGCTGCAACGCGGCCGAGCCGGTGCCCTGCATCCGGATGTCGAAGCCGACGGACGGCAGGCCGGCCTTCACCGCCGTCCAGCGATCCACGACCTGTTTGGCGGTCTTGCCGCCCGCGACATTGGTGATCACCAGCGTCGGCTTGCCATTGACGATGGAGATGTCGATCGGCTGGGCGTTGTCGCCGCCGACGATCTGGACCTTCGGCGTCATGGCGTCGGCGCCCTGGAACGAGACGATCAGGCCGTTGGCATCATTGGCCGGAAACTGTGCTTCCTTGATGGTCGGCGGCACCTGCGCGTCGGTGATCTTGACCTGGACCTTGCTCTCGTCGATCGCGAAGTTCAGGGACGTGCGCAGGTAGGGATGATAGGCGGCGCCATAGGACAGGTAGTCGACGCCGATCTGGTTGCGGAATGCCGCGACATCGCCCTTCGGCACGTCCAGGATGGTGAAACGGTCCTTCAGCCGCGCGCATTGGCTGAGTGCGGCCTGGGCAATCTCGAAATAGTCACTCGCCGCCAGCAACACCGCGTCGGTGAGGACGATCAGGGTCGGCTCGTCCTCCAATGCGAGGAGATCGAGCGCCTTGCTGAAATCGCCTTTGGCGACGGAACTCCCGTAGTCGCCGAGCGAGAAGATATAGCAGGGGCCGCCGCCATTGGCGAAATAATGACTGACCGCGTAATACAGCAGCCGGTCCGGGCTCGGTCCTGCTGCAGCCGCCGGATCGACCACCGCGATCGTGGGCAGTCCCGAGGCGGGATCCGTCGCCGTCGAGGCGACGAAGGCGGTCGGTTTGGCGCCTCCGAACGTGGCGTTGTATTCCAGCAGCGAACTGATCCGCGCCATCGCCGGACCCTTCTCGGTGTATCCGACGAATGCCGGGATGGCGGTCGACACCTCGGCAACGGATGGCGGCAGTCTCGAGATCTCTTCGACGTAGACGCCCGGGGTTTTGTAGATCGGCATGACAATGCACCTTCGGAACGTGGTGAGGAGAGGTGGAAGCAATCAGTTCGAAAGTAGCGGTATGACCTGGTAGCGAACCATCTGGCGCGGCGACGCCGCATCGGTTTGAAGCAGCAAGAGCCGATCGGGGGGTGGATTGGGCAGGCGCGCGATCAGGGCCGTGTTGGTGAGACGCAGCTCGAGCGCGCCGAACGGCGTGTCGCGCGTTGCGACCGACGCGTCCGACAGCAGTCGCACCACACGCCGGCCCGGATATCGCCCGATCAGATCCGCGCCGACCGCGTCGGTGCTGGCCGTCGCCGCCGTCAGCTCGACACGGCCGGCATCTGCTACGGTGATCGCGCGCGGACCGTTGCCGGGGGTGGCATCGACCACGGTCAGGGTCGAGAGGTCGCCGGAAAAGTCCGTGACCACGTAATAGGCCCACCTGCTGTTCGCGGAAGTCAACGGCACGACAAAGGCGCGGGGCGCAGGCGTCGGCTTGAGCAGCGGAGCGTCCAGCGTCAACGCGATGTCGGCGAGCGCCCCGCGCGACGTCGTTGCGCGCACCGGGTAGGAGACCTGGAAAACGGTGCCTCGCGTCATCGCGGAGGTGTCGACCGTGATGCGCTTGGGACCCGTGGCCAGGCTCTTGACCGGACCGGCCCCGGTGACCGTGACGTCCACGGCCGTGGTGCCGTCGAGCGGCGTGCCGGCTAGCACGAACGGCTCGGTGCTGGCCGGAGTCGATACGACCAGGCTCTCGTTCGTCCGTGCGCGTCGCGTGGTCAGACGCAGCGGCAGGGGATCAGCGGCTGCGACGCCATCATTGGTGAACAGAGGCGCGGGCTGCTGCGCAAGATCGCTCAGCTTGGTGATCGCCGCATAGCTGGAGCCGCGGGGCTGAAGCGCGAAATCGAGTGACAACGGCGCGGCGCCGCTGGCGATGACGGCGCCGCTCGCGTCCAGCTCGGCATAGATGCGGATCCGGTCGGCGAAGCTCTTATGGGTCAACCGCAGCCGCGCCATGGCGGATGCCGTCACCGCGGCGGGCACGATGTCGAAATCGCCGCAGCGCAGGTCGGCGTAGTAGTCGTGCGTGACGCTGATATCAAAGAGAGGGGCCGAGCGCATGTTCCAGCTTTCGTTCGGGCGGGCCGGAGACCGGCCGGGTCATCTCTTCCTGGCTGTCCTCGAAGACGAGCATGCGCACGCGATAGAGCAGGGAGGGCTGGAATGCGGCGCGCAACGCATTCCACAGATCGTTCTGCTCGCTGAGCGGAAGGGTCACGAGCTCCAGGGCCAGTTGCGGGATGCCCGCAGGCATGTTCGGCGTCGTCTGGCGGTCCAGCACCGGATGCGACTGGAAGAAGGCGATGATCTGCGACAGCCGCGACAGCGCCTGCTCATATTGCTTGAAGCGCGCCACGAACAGAACGCGCATGTTCAGGCGCACGTCAGGCTGGACGCGGTAGGCGGTGCCGTCTGCGCCCAGCCGCTGATACGGATTGGCCGCCCGCAGAATCGGCTCCTGCTCGACATTGATCAGCATGGTCGTGACGGCGCCCATCCGGAATGAGATCGGATCGGTCTTGTCCCCGTCCAGGAAGATGACGGCATCCTCGGCAGGGGTGGCGTGCCCGGGAACTGCCGGTCCGATCAATTGCGTATTGAGCAGATCGCGGAGGAAAATCATCGCTTGATCAATCACGTCTCGCTCCGCAACTAACAGGCTGGCAACGACGTAGCGAAGAGTACCGCGACCAAACGATCGCGATTGATAATTACAGCCGTGCTCTTGTCGGCTCGATCAGGCGTAGAGGCCCGTACAACATGGTCGTCAAGCTTGTGTGTGCGGACCAGTCGATGTGGTTCAGCTGTTTCAATGAGTTTCGCGTCAAAACGAAAAATAGAAAAGATCGCAATATTCAACCACGGTAACTTCTGTCGCTCAACGCGTCAAGTTGCAACGATGCCACCTCAGGCTGATCGCCATGCACGTCGCGTGAGCTGCATCAGAGTCGCGCGTCGTCGAGAACGTGTTTCATGCTATGAGCGAGCGGTAGTGCGACGGTGTCATACAACCTGCATCGAGAGCGACTCGTGCGCAGTTGCGATGCATGATGTGACTGATGGATCACGCTCTATATAGAGAGTGCGCGACACAGGAATTTCAGGACATGCAGTTGTCACGCTCCGGAGCAATTGCTTCGGAATTCTCCGGTCATGACGCCCTGTCAGGCTCACGATCCTGCAGGAGTCGGGGAAGCGCCAATCGTGCGCCGTCCAGGAAAAGCTGGATCGCGTCGCGTACGGTCTGCTCGAGGTCGGATGGAACCGGGGTTTCGTAGATGAACTTCCGGATCGCCAGATAGAAGATGCGGCCGTGCAGTCCCCAGAACATCTCGGTCTCGCGCCCGCCGAGCGGGCAGGTCCGGTTGTCCGGCAATTCCAGTTCGTGGCGCAGCTCGATTGCGGCGGGCTCGATGATCTCACGCCGGACGAGATCGAGATAGCGTCCGGCGATGCCGAACGACTTCATTCCGGAGAAGACGAAGATGCGGACCCAATTGTACTCGAACACGCGCGTGACATAGTCGAGATAGAAACCCGTGAGCCGAGCCTGTAGCGGCTGGCTGCGATCGCGGATCAGCGGGCCCCAGTCCTGCGACCAGCGGCTCAGATAGACCTCCTGGTACACGCGCTCGATCAGGGCCTCCTTGCTGGGAAAGTGCCGATAGATCGCCGAGTGCGCGATGCCCATGCGCTTGGCCAGTTCCCTCGTCTGGCCCTCGAAGCCGCGCTCCGCGAAGAAGCGGATTGCTTCATCGAGGATCAGCCGCTCGCGGTCGGCCGCGCGCATGTTGCGACGCCGTCCCTGCGGCAGAACCCTGGGCTTCGACGTCCGTCGAGGTCGGCGACGGCCGGCGGCCTCGTTCACGCGTGCTGTCTTGGTGGTCTTGGCCATGCCCTGAATCGATCGCAACGCAACGACAGTGCTTCAAATAGCGGAAAGCAGATTTGTGACCAAACGTTCATTTGCGGTTGACCGGAGCGGGCAGGCCGTGCAAATCTTTTGAGACCAGATGGTCACAAATCTGGCCATTCGGGCCGATGAGCCCTGGAATGAGGAAACGGCGATGAAAGCGAGGGCTTTCAGCTATTTTCGTGCCGGTACGATCGAAGAAGCGCTGGATACTCACGCGCGGGCCGGCGACGATGCGCGCTTCATTGCCGGCGGACAGAGCCTGGTGCCCGCGCTTGCGCTGCGGTTGCAGGCGCCGCGGCTGCTGATCGACATCAACCACATCGACGACCTCAGGGGCGTGCGTTGCGAGGGCGAGTGGCTGCGGATCGGCGCCTTGACGCGGCATTGCGAGATGTTGACCGAGCCGCTCATCACCGAGTTCGCACCGTTGCTGCGGGCGGCGGCACCGTTCGTGGCGCATCCCGCCATTCGCAATCGCGGCACGCTTGGCGGCAGCGTCGCGCTGGCCGACCCGGCGTCCGAGTTTCCTGCCATGATGCTGGCGCTCGATGCCGAGATCGAAATTGCGGGCGCCTCCGGACGGCGCCGTGTCCGGGCCGACGACTTCTTCGTCGATCTGTTCGAAACCGCAGTCGGGCCGGGCGAGCTCGTGACGGCGATTTTCGTGCCGCTGTTCCGCAGCAACCAGCGCGTCTGCTTCGACGAGCTGGCCCGCCGTCGCGGCGACTATGCGCTGGTCGGCTGCGGCATGCTGGCGACCTGCAAGGACGGTGTGATCGAGGCCATCCGCATGGCGTTCTTTTCGGTCGGCAACGTGCCGACCCGCGCCAGGACGGCGGAGGCCGTGCTGAGCGGTGTCCGTATCGATGCCGAGCGGATCGCGACAGCGCAGGCCGCGCTCGACGGCGATCTCGCGCCGCCCGAGAGCGATGAGGTGCCGCCGGCCATGCGCCTGCATCTCGCGCGGGTGCTGCTCGGTCGGATGCTGGGACGGCTGGGCGAGGCGGCATGAGCAGCGATATCGACGAGGCCGAGGAGGCGGTGCGGGTCCGCTTCATCGTCAACGGCAGCAAGGTCACCTGCGCGGTCGCGCCGCGTGACACGCTGGTTGATTGCCTGCGCAACTCACTCGAATTGACCGGGACACATGCCGGTTGCGAAATGGGGGCCTGCGGCGCCTGCCTGGTGCAGCTCGATGGACGCGCCGTGCACGCTTGCCTGATGTTCGCCGTGCAGGCCGACGGCGCGCGGGTCGACACCATCGAGGGGTTGTCCGAAAGCGGCGCCATCGCCGACCTGCAAGCGGAGTTTCATCGGCGCAACGCGCTGCAGTGCGGGTTCTGCACGCCGGGCATGCTGATCAACGCCCACGAGCTGCTGGCCCGCGTCGCCGAGCCGAGCCGCGAGGCCATCCGCGATGCGCTCTCCGGAAATTTCTGCCGCTGCACCGGCTACGAGGCGATCATCGATGCCATCGCTGCGGTGGCCGAGGCCCGCGTGGACCGGGCGGCGCAGGAGCGGGAGGCCGCGTCCCGATGAGTGCACCTCTCACCTCGCTCGATCGTCCGAACTCCTATATCGGTCGCGCCGTGCCGCGTCCCAACGCGAAGCGTTTGCTTGCCGGCCGCGGCCGATACGTTACGGACATCCGTCTGCCGCGCATGCTGCATGCCGCATTCCTGCGCAGCCCGTATGCGCATGCGCGCATCGTCGCCATCGACACCGGGCAGGCCCGTGCGCTCGCCGGCGTTCATCTGGTCGCCGCCGGCACGGATATCGCGAAGGTCTGCACGCCGTGGACCGGCACGCTCGATCATTTCAAGGGCATGACCTCGGAGCCGCAGTTGCCGCTGCCGCTCGACCGTGTGGTCTGGGCCGGGCAGGCGGTCGTCGCCGTGGTCGCCGAGAGCCGGGCGATCGCCGAGGATGCGCTGGAGCTGATCTCGGTCGACTATGAAGAGCTGCCTGCGGTGGTCGATCTGGATGCCGCGCGCCAGCCCGGCACGCCGCGCGTCAATCCGGCTGGACAGTCCAACATCTGCTTCCGCACCCAGCTCGACAGCGGCGGTGTGGATGAAGCCTTTGCGGCCGCCGCGCATGTGATCGAGCAGGAGTTCAGCTTCGGCCGTCACACGCCTGTCACGCTCGAGCCGCGGGCCATCGTCGCGGATTACGATCCCGAGGCCGGCATGCTGACCGTGCATCACGCCACGCAGACGCCGTATCAGTTCCAGGATCTCTACGCCCGTCACTATGGCATTCCGGAAGCGCGCGTGCGCGTGATCGCGCCGGACATCGGCGGCTCGTTCGGGCTGAAGCTGCACGTCTATCACGAGGACATGGCGGTGGTCGGCCTCTCGATGCTGCTCGGCCGTCCCGTGAAATTCGTCGCTGACCGCATCGAGTCGTTCGTCTCGGACATCCACGCGCGCGATCACCGCGTCCGCGCCCGGATGGCGGTCGATGCTGATGGCAAGATCCTCGCGATGGACGTCCACGACGCCACGGCCATCGGCGCCTTCTCGACCTATCCGCGCACCAGCGTGGTCGAAGGCAACCAGGTGATCCGCCTGATCGGCGCGCCCTATGATTTCAAGTCCTATCGGGCGGCGCTTGAGGTCGTGTTCCAGAACAAGGTGCAGACCAGCCAGTATCGTGCGGTCGGACATCCCATTGCCTGCGCGGTGACCGAGCGGATGGTCGATCTCGCCGCTGCCAGCGTCGGCCTCGATCCCTTCGCGATCCGGGCCCGGAACGTCATCCCCGATGATGCCTATCCGACGGCGTCGCCGACCGGCTACAAGTTCGAGGCACTGTCGCACCAGGTCTGCCTGCAGCGGTTGCATGAGATCATGAACTACGATGCGCTGCGCGCCGAGCAGGCTGAGTTGCGTCAGCGCGGCATCCATCGCGGCATCGGCATTGCGACCTTCGTCGAGATCACCAATCCGAGCCCGGCCTTCTATGGCGTCGGCGGCGCGCGCATTTCGTCCCAGGACGGTGCGACCATCAGCCTCACGCCTTCGGGCGAGGTGCGATGCGCGATCTCAGTTACTGAGCAGGGGCAGGGGACCGAGGCGATCATCAGCCAGATCGTCGCCGACCAGCTCGGCCTCGCCCAGGAGCATGTCAAGGTCATCACCGGGGATACCGAGGTCACGCCGCATGGCGGCGCGACCTGGGCTTGCCGCGGTGCCGGCATCGGCGGCGAGACCGCGCTGCAGGCCGCGCGAAAGCTCAAGGCGAACATCCTGGAGATCGCGGCGCTGGTGCTGCAGGAGCAGCCGGCGGCGCTCGACATCATCGACGGCGAGGTCGTCAACGCCGCGACGCGGCAGCCGCGCCTGGCCATCGCCGAGATCGCGCGGATCGCCTATTTCCGCTCCGATACGTTGCCGCCGGGCACCCAGGCACAACTCACGGTTAGTCATCATTTCGCGCCACAAGGCTATCCTTTCGCCTTTACCAATGGGATACAGGGCTGCTACGTCGAGGTCGACGTCGACACCGGATTCATCAAGTTGCTGAAGCATTTCGTCGTCGAGGATTGCGGCCGCATCATCAATCCGATGCTCGTCGACGAGCAGGTGCGCGGCGGCGTCGTCCAGGGGCTTGGGGCCGCGCTGTTCGAGGAATGCCGCTACGGCGAGACCGGTCAGTTGCTCAACGGATCGCTCGCCGACTATCTCGTGCCGATGGCGATGGAGATGCCCGACATCGTGATCGCGCATGTCGAGACGCCGACGGCCGACACCGCGCTCGGCGCCAAGGGCTGCGGCGAAGCCGGGACCGCCGCGGCATCGGCCTGCGTCCTCAATGCGGTCAATGATGCACTCGCGCCATTTTGTGCATCCATCAATGCCGTTCCGATCACGCCCGCGCGGGTGCTCGAAGCGCTCGGGCGATTTTGAGACACATCATTCAGGGAGAACATCATGCCAAGGCGCGACACGAAGCTGCGACGGACGGGAGTGTCCCGGCGAACGGCGCTCATGGGAATGTCGGCAGGTCTCGCCAGCCTCGCAATGCCGCGCCTGGGACGTGCGGCGGATGACACCATCCGCATCGGCTTTCCGACGCCGCTCACCGGCCCATTCGCGGCGGAAGCCCGTGACCAGGTCAAATGCGCCGAGCTGGCCGTCAAGCTGGTCAATGACAAGGGCGGCGTCGCCGGCCGCAAGGTCGAGCTGCTGGTGCGCGACGACAAGCTCAATGCCGGCGAGGCGGCGACGCGGACGCTCGAGCTGATCGAGAAGGACAAGGTTCATGCCGTCGTCGGCGCGCTCTCCAGCGCGGTCCAGCTTGCGGTCAACGAGGTCACCCGCGCGCGCAGCGTGATCTACGTGTCGATCAGCCAGTCCGACACGATCAACGAGGCCAAGGATTTCAGCAAATACACCTTCCACGAGGCGCTGAATCCGCACATGACGACGGGGGCTGTGGCACGTCAGACCATGAAGAAGGGCATGAAGGTCGCCCATCTCGTGGCCGACTACGCCTATGGTCATGAGATGCTGCGCGGCTTCAAGCGCGCGCAGGGCACCATCGGCGCCGAGACCGTCGGCGAGATCCTGCATCCATTCGGTGCCGCCGACTATTCGACCTTCATGCCGCGCCTGATGTCGCTGCGACCGGACGTGCTGTGCATCAGCAATTTCGGCCGCGACCAGGCCAATGCGATCAAGCAGGCGGTCGATTTCGGCATCAAGCAGCAGATGAAGATCGTGGTGCCCGTGATCCTGCACAATCAGCGCCTGGCGGTCGGTCCCGACGTGTTCGAGGGTGTCGTCGGCGGCGCCAATTACTATTGGGGGCTGGAGACACAGAACAAGACGGCGGCCGAGTTCAACGCGGCGTTCAGGGCCGCCAATGGCGGCGCGATCCCGACCGATTACGGCGCCTATGGCTATTCCGGCGTCGGCTCGCTGCTGCAGGCCATGCAGGCCGCGGGTGGTACCGACACCGACAAGGTGATCGCCGCCCTGGAGGCGCTCAAATACGACCTGACCAAAGGGCCGCAGCAATATCGCAAATGCGACCACCAATCGGTGCAGTCGGTGCTGGTGCTGGAGTCCAAGAAGAAGTCGGCGATGGCCAACGACAACGATCTGTTCGCGATCGTAGCCAGCGATGCCGGCACCGAAGACCTGCTGCGAAGCTGCAGCGAGCTCGGCCACCCGACCTGATCCGCGTTGTCGCATGGACCTCTCGCTGATCATCATGCAGCTGTTTTCAGGCATCGCCCTCGGGGCGGTGCTGGTGATCACCGCGCTTGGCCTGACCATCGTGTTTGGCATGCTGGGCGTGGTCAATTTCGCCCATGGCGCTCTGTTCATGATCGGAGCCTATGCCGGGCTGTATCTGGCATCGCTGACCGGGAGCTTCTGGTGGGGGCTGCTGCTCGCACCCGTGCTGGTCGGCGCATTCGGCATGCTGATCGAGTTCGTGCTGGTCCGGCGCCTGTACGGCCGTTCGATCGATGATCCGCTGCTGCTGACCTTCGGGCTCAGCTATATCCTGGTCGAGGGCGTGCGCATCGTGTTCGGCAGCGACGGCATTCCGTTTCCGACGCCGTCGCAGCTGGTCGGCGTCGTCGATCTCGGCGTCGGCTTCTTTCCCAAATATCGTTTGTTCGTGATCGCGCTGGTTGCCGTCGTGCTGGTGGTGCTCTGGCTGATGCTGGAAAAGACCCGCGTCGGTCTCATCGTCCGCGCCGGCGCGCGCGACCCGATGATCATGCGCGTGCTCGGCGTCGACATCGGCAAGGTCTGGCTCGCGATCTTCGGCCTCGGCGTCGGCCTCGCCGCGCTCGGCGGCGTGCTGGCCGGGCCGATGCGCAGCGTCAACCCGGAGATGGGAACGCTGGTGCTCGCGGAAGCGTTCGTCGTCACCGTGATCGGCGGTCTCGGCTCGATCGTCGGCGCCGTCGTGGCCGGACTGATGGTCGGAATCTGCATCAGCATGGTGGCGCTGTTCGCGCCCGAGATGGCCACCATCGTGATGTTCGCGTTGATGGCGGCCGTGCTGCTGGTCCGGCCGCAGGGCCTGTTCGGCCTCAAGGGGAGAGCGTGATGACGGTGCAGTCGACCGACGAAGCACCGCCGCTTCCTCATGTACAACGCCTCTTCGCGGTGCTGGCCGATCACCGCGTGCTGGTCTCGATCGTCGCACTTGCGCTGCTGCCATGGCTGCTGCCGTCGAAGGCGCTCGCGGTCAACGTCCTGATCTACGGCGTCGTGGTGATGGGCTACAATCTCTTGTTCGGCTACACCGGGCTGTTGTCGTTCGGCCACGCCGCGTTTTTTGGCACCGGCGCATATCTGGCCGGCATCGCCATCGGCCGCTGGGGGCTGCCATGGTTTGCCGCCGTGCCGCTCGCGGTCGCCTGCAGCACGATTCTCGGAGCTGTGATCGGCACGATCTCGACGCGCACCCGCGGCATCTATTTCTCGATGGTGACGCTCGCGCTCGCGCAATTGGTCTATTACGTGGCGTTGCAGGCCTCGTCTTTCACCGGCGGCGAGAACGGGCTGCGCGGCTTCACGGTCGATCACATCAATCTGCTCGGTGTGCAGCTCAATTTCCTCGATCCGCTCAACAAATACTACGTCCTGATGGCTTTTGCGGCGGTCGCGATTTGGGTGCAGTCGCGCATCCTCAACTCGCCGTTCGGCGCGGTGATCGAAGCCATCCGGGAGAACGAGCAGCGCGCGCGGGCCTGCGGCTATGACGTCGAGCGCTGCAAGCTGATCGTGTTCATGCTGTCGGGCGCGATCTCTGCGATTGGCGGCTGCATGTCGGCGCTGCATCTGTCGATCGTTCCGCTCGACATCCTGCATTACCAGACCTCCGGCATGATCGTGATGATGGTGCTGCTCGGTGGCGCCCGCAGCTTCTTCGGGCCGTTCATCGGCGCCGCCAGCTTCCTGATCCTGGAGGACGTCGTCTCGCTGTGGACGCCGCATTGGCAGATCGTCGTCGGCGCCATCTTCGTCGCCTTCGTGCTGTTCCTGCCGAAGGGCATCTGGGGCACGTTCCTGGATGTGCTGCCGATCGCGAGGGAGCGGCGATGACCACCGAATTGTTGCGCGCGGACGGCATCGGCCGTCGCTTCGGCGGCTTCGTCGCGCTGGAGGACATCTCCGTCTCGTTTGTGGCCGGCCAGCTGACCTCGATCATCGGTCCGAACGGCGCCGGCAAGAGCACCTTCTTCAACATCCTGTCGGGCACGCTGCCGCCGAGCAGCGGCACGCTGCGGTTCAAGGGGCGGGATCTCAACGGCCTGCCGCAGCACCGCTTCGTGCACCAGGGCATTTCGCGCTCCTATCAGATCACCAACATCTTCCCCGACCTGTCGGTGCATGAGAACGTGCGGGTGGCGGCTCAGGCGATGCGCGTGAGCTACGACATCTGGCGCAACCGGGCTGATCTCACCGAACTCGGCGAGCGCGCCGATGCGGCGCTGGCGGCCGTTGGCCTGATCGCCAAGCGCAACGAGCTCGCGAAATTCCTCGCGCATGGCCAGCAGCGCGCGCTGGAGATCGCGATCGCGCTGGTCTCCGAGCCCGAACTGCTGCTGCTTGACGAGCCGACCGCCGGCATGGGCCCGGAAGAGACCAAGGAGATGGTCGCGCTGCTCGAGCGGCTGGCCGAGCGGCGCACCGTGCTGCTGGTCGAGCACAAGATGAAGATGGTGCTCGGCCTGAGCAAGCGAGTTTTGGTGCTGCATCACGGCCGGCTGCTCGCCGATGGTGCGCCCGAGGACATCAGGAGCAATCCCGACGTGCGCCGGGTCTATCTGGGACAGAGTGAAGGTTATGGCTGAGACCGCGTTGCTCGAGCTCGACGGCGTTCAGGCCTGGTATGGCGCGAGCCATGTCCTGCACGGCATCTCGCTGCGCGTGAACGAGGGCGAGGTGGTCGCGCTGGTCGGCCGCAACGGCGCCGGCAAGACTACGACCTTGCGCACCGTCATGGGGCTGATGCCGAAGGCCGAGGGCCGCGTGCGCTTCGCCGGCCAGGATCTGCTGCCGCTCGCCGCGCACCGGCGCTTTCACCTGGGGCTCGCCTACGTGCCGGAGGAGCGCCGCATCGTGCCCGGCCTGTCGGTGCGCGAGAACCTTCGGCTTGGGCTCGTCGCAGCGAACGCCGATATCGAGGAGCGCGCGGCGTTCGCCGAGATCGCGGAGACCTTTCCGCGCTTGCGGGAGCGGCTCGACCAGGAGGGCGTGACCTTGTCGGGCGGCGAGCAGCAGATGCTGGCGATCGCGCGGGCGTTGATCGCGAAGCCTAAAATGGTCCTGCTCGACGAGCCCTCGGAAGGCATCATGCCGGTCTTGGTCGAGGAGATGGGCGTGCTGTTCCGCCGGCTGCGCGACCAGGGCAAGACGCTGCTCTTGGTCGAGCAGAACGTCGAATGGGCGCTGCGGCTCGCCGATCGCGCCGTGATCATCGACCAGGGCGAGGTTGTGCATGAGAGCAGCGCCGCGGCGCTGCTGGCCGACAAGGACATCCAGGATCGCTATTGCGCGGTGTGAGGTTTCGTGGTTCGTCGGCATTATGACGAGCCATCTTTCTCCAGTGCTGGCAATTCCGGTAGGCGAGCGAGGCTGACGCCGGCCGCCTGATGGCGGAACATGCGGTCGATCAGTTCGGCTGCTTGTTTCGCAGCGTCCTCCGGCGCGAGCCCGCCTTGGCGGACATTCGAAATGCAGTTGCGCTCGGAATCGACGCGGCCGCGACGCGGCATCCAGGTGAGGTAAAGACCCAACGAATCCGCTGCACTCAGGCCCGGCCGCTCGCCGATCAGGATGATCGACGCCGACGCGCCGAACAGCTCACCGACGTGATCGGCGAGCGCAACGCGGCCCTGCGACGCCACGATGACCGGCGACAGTCGCCGCCCGGTTGCGGCCAGGCGCGGCATCAGCGCATCGAGCACGGGCAGGGCGTTGACCTGCACCGCGCGACTGCTCAGCCCGTCGGCCACCACCAGCACGATGTCGGCCGGCGCGCGCGGTTCGGACAGCAACGCTTCGGATACAGGCGAGAGCAGGCGGCCTTCGTCCGGGCGTTGCAGATAGATGCTGCGGTCGGGCGCGCGGCTGTGCACGGCCAGGGCGGGCCAGCCGCGAGCTGCCACATCGGCTGTGAACGCGTCCGCATCGAATGGCTTCAGCACGGCATCACGCGCCTCGGCATGCGCGGCCTGGAAGCCGAGATGGGACGACGTCGGCACGCCGGGGCCGCAACGTCCCAGCGCGATGCGCGCCTCGGTGTAGCGCGATAGCCAGGTCCAGTCGTCTAGTGACGATGTTGCGGGTGTCTTCACATCGTCCGAGTCGCTCATCGCTCGGCCTCCAGCAGTGGCAGCGCCGGCATCAGCCGGGCCGGCTCGAAGCGCAGCTCGCCCTGTGCATCGCTGATGCCGGTCGCCGCCAGCCATGCCTCGAACTCCGGCGCCGCGCGCTTGCCGAGCACCTTGCGGACGTAGAGCGCGTCATGGAACGACGTGCTCTGATAGTTCAGCATGATGTCGTCGGCGCCGGGCACGCCCATGATGTAGGTACAGCCGGCGACGCCGAGCAGGGTCAGCAGCGCATCCATGTCGTCCTGGTCGGCTTCGGCATGGTTGGTGTAGCAGACGTCGCAGCCCATCGGCAGCCCCAGCAGCTTGCCGCAGAAATGATCCTCCAGCCCGGCACGCATGATCTGCTTGCCGTCGTAGAGATATTCCGGGCCGATGAAGCCGACCACGGTGTTGACCAGCAGCGGCCGGTAGCGCCGCGCCACCGCATAGCATCGCGCCTCCAAGGTCTGCTGATCGACGCCGCAATGACCGTCCGATGACAGCTCGCTGCCCTGGCCGGTCTCGAAATACATCAGGTTGGCACCATCAGGTCCGCGCCGCAGGCTCTCGGCCGCGGCGAGCGCCTCGTCGAGCAGCGACAGCGTGATGCCGAAGCCGCGGTTGGCTTGCTCGCTGCCGGCGAGCGATTGGAAGACGAGATCGACCGGCGCACGGCGCCCGATCGCCTTCAGCGCAGTCGTGACATGCGCCAGCACGCAGGACTGGATCGGCGCGTTGGATGCGAGCCGCAAGGTCTCGATCATGTCGAGCAGCCGCATCATGGTGTCGACGTCGTCGCTCGCCGGATTGATGCCGATGGTGGCGTCGCCGACGCCATACATCAGCCCGTCCAGGATCGAGGCCGCCACGCCCTTGGGATCATCGAGCGGATGGTTGGGCTGCAGCCGCGTCGACATCCGCCCGGGCAGGCCGATGGTGCAGCGGAAGCGGGTGACGACCTCGCATTTGGCCGCGACCGTGACGAGGTCCTGCAGTCGCATGATCTTGCATACGGCCGCAACCATCTCCGGCGTCAGGCCCGGCGACACCGCAGCGAGCTTCGCCGCGTCGGTCGCATCCGACAGCAGCCATTCGCGGAAAGCGCCGACCGTGAGGCTCGCGACATCAGCGAAGGCGCTGCCGTCATGCTGGTCGACGATCAGTCGCGTGACATCGTCGCTCTCGTAGGGAATGACGACCTCGTTGAGAAAATGCCGCAGCGGCAGATCGGCGAGCGCCATCCGCGCGGCGACGCGCTCGGCCGCATCCTGTGCGGCAAGACCGGCGAGCACGTCGCCCGAGCGCAGCGGCGTCGCCTTCGCCAGCAGGGTCCTGAGGTCGTCGAAGCGAAAGGTCGTGCCGCTGAGCGTGTGTGAAAAGCCCATTCGCGTCTCTCTGTCTCTCAACTGCCGGCGACCGGGATCGTAGGCCCATCGATATCAGCGGCTGATGTCGTCATGGCAACGTCACGTCCCGCATGTGCGGGTCAGTGCCTGCAAACCACGCGCGAGCGTACGGAAGGCCGAGGCGAGCGCCTGCCCATGATGCGTGCCTTCAATATAAGCAATTGCTGATTTGCACGACATATGCGCAATCATCGTAGACGCGGTTCCACATATTTGCAAATAATCACGCAAATCCACATTCGATCGGGCGGGATCGGGCCCGCGCCGCAGCTCATGAGGAACATGACGATGTTGCAGCTGTTGAAAGGCCTCTCCGCAAGTCTCGCTCTGCTTCTGCTCGGCGCGGTGGCGCAGGCGGGGACGGTGACGGTCTATACCGCGCTGGAAGAGGACGAGATCGCCGACTATGTGAAGGCGGCCAAGACCGCGCTGCCCGACGTCGATCTCAAGGTGCTCCGGCTGTCGACCGGCGATCTCGGTGCGCGCATCATCGCCGAATCCGGCAATCCGCAGCATGACGTGATCTGGGGCTGGGCCGTCACCAACATGCTCGACCCGCGCATCACCGCGCTGCTCGAACCCTATGAGGTCAAGGGCGCCGACAAGCTGCCGGGCTCCGCCAAGGGCACTGACGCCAGCTGGTTCGCCGCGACGGGTTATGTCACGGCGTTCTGCGTCAACACCGAGGTGCTGAAGGCGAAGAATCTGCCGATGCCGACCTCGTGGAAGGATCTCACCAACCCCGTCTACAAGGGCGAGGTGGTGCTGCCGAACCCCGTCTCCTCCGGCACGGGCTACATGCAGATCGCCGGCATCCTGCAGTCGCAGGGCGAGGAAAAAGGCTGGCAGTTCCTGAAAGCCCTCGACGGCAACGTCGCCCAATACATCAAGTCCGGCTCGCGGCCCTGCAAGGCGGCGCGCGCCGGCGAATTCGCCATCGGCGGCTCGCTCGCCTTCGCCGCGATCAAGTCGATCGAAGAGGGGTTTCCGATCAAGATGGTGATCCCGACCGATGGCGCGGGCTATGAGCTCGAAGCCTCCGGGCTGATGAAGGCGGCCAAGAACAAGGCCGATGCCAAGCGCTTCCTCGACTGGACGCTGTCGCCGGAGGCAGCCGCGCTCTACACCAGCTACAAGGAGCTCGTGACCATCTCCGGCACGGCGCCGTCGAAGGCCGCGCAGACCGCGGGCTTCCCGGCCGAAATCGCCAAGACGGTCTATCCGATCGACTTTGCCCGCTCGGCCAGGGAGCGCGACGGCATCCTGAACACGTGGCAGACCAGCATCGGCCGCTGAGCTGTTGTCGTCATGACGCTCGAGCTCGACCGTCTCCACAAGACCTTCGACGATTTCGTCGCGATCGACCGCATCTCGCTCACGGTCGAGGGCAGCGAGTTCGTCTGCCTGCTTGGGCCGAGCGGCTGCGGCAAGACCACCTTGCTGCGCATCATCGCCGGTCTGCTCACCCATGACAGCGGCCGGCTGCTGCTCGATGGCAGGGATCTCAGCGCGGTGCCGGCGCGCGAGCGCGGCTTCGGCATCGTATTCCAGTCCTACTCGCTGTTCCCCAACATGACCGTCGCCGAGAACATCGGCTACGGCATGCGCATTCGCAAAGTGGATCGCGCCAGGATCGCCGCCCGCGTCGCCGAGCTGCTGGAGCTGATCAAGCTGCCTGACCTCGCCGACCGCCTGCCGTATCAGCTGTCCGGCGGCCAGCAGCAGCGCGTCGCGCTGGCGCGTGCCGTCGCGGTCGATCCACGGCTGATCCTGCTCGACGAGCCGCTGTCGGCGCTCGACGCCAAGGTGCGCGCCGATCTGCGCGTCGAGATCCGCGAACTGCAGCGTCGGCTCGGCATCCCCACCATCATGGTCACCCACGATCAGGAGGAGGCGATGATTCTCTCCGACCGGATCGTCTGCATGAACGCCGGCCGCGTCGAGCAGGTCGGCGCACCCCAGGAGCTCTATCTGCGGCCGGCGACGCGGTTTGTCGCCGACTTCATGGGCAGCAGCAATCTGCTGCCGACCGACTGGGTGCGCGAGGCGATGCCGGCGCTGATGGCCTCGCGCCCTGATGGCGCCGATGCGGAATACCTCGCCTGCCTGAGGCCTGAACACGTCCGGCTGCAATCTTCGAGCAACGGCGAGGCGCGGGTGGTGGACATCTCCTTCCTCGGTCATATCAGCCGCACCCGCGTCGCTTGGAAGGGCCGCGAGCTGATGGTCCAGACCGGTCATGTCGAGGACCTCGCGCCAGGGGCTGCCGTCGCCGTCTCGGTCGACGCCGCCGGATGCGGCTGGGTGCGCGCATGAGCATCGCTGCGGTCGACGTCGCGGAGCGGAGCGGATTTCGCTTGCGACGGGCCGGCGGCGATCGTCTGCTGGTCGCCGCCGCCGTGGCGCTGCCATGTCTCGCGCTGCTCATCTTTTTCGTCTTCCCGCTCGCCATGATGCTGTGGCGCAGCCTGGTCGCCGATGACGGCACGATCGGCTTTGCCAACTACGTCGCTCTGGTGCGCACGCCCGGCATCGTCAAGGCGACCGTCAACAGCCTCACGCTCGGGCTTGCCACGACCGCCGTGTGTCTCCTGCTTGGCTTCGTGCTGGCCTATGCGATGACCCGGACCCGCGTGCCCGGACCGCGCGTCACCGCCGCGGTGCTGGCACTGCCGATGCTGGCGCCGTCGCTGGTGCTCGGCCTCGGGCTGATCTTCCTGCTCGGCCGCAACGGCCTGATCAGCGGCATCATCGGCAAGCGCATCGACATCTACGGCTTCCCGGGCCTGCTGATCGCCGACGTGCTCTACGCGCTGCCGCAGGCGGTGCTGATCCTGAAAGCCGCGCTCGCCCATGCCGACGCCCGCTATTACGACGCCGCCGAGGTGATGGGCGCCGGGCGCTGGCGCCAGTTCTTCGACATCACCCTGCCGAACGTGAAGTTCGGTCTGCTCAGCGCCGGCTTCGTCGTGTTCACGGTCACGATCACCGATTTCGGCAACGCCGCCGTGATCGGCGGCGACTATGCGGTGCTGGCGACCGAGATCTACAACCAGGTCACCGGGCAGATGAAGTTCGGCATCGGCGCCGTGGTCGGTCTCTTGCTGCTCGCGCCGACCGGGATCGCGGTCTACATCGAGCGCGTCGCCGCGCAGCGCCAGTTCGGTGGCGGAGCCGAAGGCGCCGTGCCGCCGCAGTTGCGCTTCATCCCGGCGCGCGACGTGCCGCTGTCCATCGTCACCGGTCTCGTGACGCTGTCTGTGCTCGCCGTCATCGGCGTCGTCGTCTACGCGAGCTTCATGCGGCTGTGGCCGTACCGTCTGACCTTCACGCTCAAGCATTACGACATCACCCTGAGCGGCGGCTACGCGCCGCTGTGGACCTCGCTGCTGGTGTCGCTGATGGCCGCCGGACTCGGCACTCTGCTGCTGTTTGCGCTGGTCTATGGCATCCGCCGGCTGCCATCGCTGGCGGCCAAGATCGTCTATCTCGTCGCGGTGATGCCGGTCGGCGTGCCCGGCCTGGTGCTCGGCCTGTCCTACATCTTCGCCTTCAACATCGCGGGATCGCCGCTGTCGGTGCTCTACGGCTCGACGCTTCTCCTCGCGCTCTGCAACTTCTACCACTATCACACCCAGGGTTTCCTCACGATGGTGACCGGCATGCGCGCCGTGCCGCCGGCTTTGGAGGAGGCCGCAACTTGCCTCGGCAGCGGTGCGGGCCAGGTGCTCGCCAACGTCATCATTCCGGTGATGACGCCGACCTTGGTCTCGGTGTTCTTCTTCCTGTTCATGCGCTCGATGGTGACGTTGTCCGCGGTCATCTTCCTGGTCACGCCGTCGCTCGGCATCGCCGCGGTGTCGGTGATGCGGCTCGACGAGGCCGGCTTCGTGTCGCAGGCCGCGGCGTTCTCGACCTGCATCATGCTGGTGGTCTGCATGGCGGCGCTGGCGATGCAGCTGGCGCTGAAATGGCTCGCGGCGCGCGGCGGGCGCCGATGATGCTGCAGGAGGACCGTCATCAGCGCATCCGCGCGCTGCTCGCCACCGTCGGCCGCGCGACCACCGACCGCATCGCCACCGATCTCGGCGTCTCCCGCGAGACCGTACGCCGCGACGTGCTCGCGCTGGAAGCGCGCGGCGAGCTGCGCCGTGTCCATGGCGGCGTCGCAGCGATCGCCGAGCCCGAGCCGCCGATCACGGTTCGCGCCCGGGTGCGCCTCGCTGAGAAGACGCGCATCGCTCAGGCCGCGGCGCGTCTCGTCAGCCCCGGCCAGACGCTGTTTCTCGATGTCGGCTCGACGGTCTCGATTCTTGCGCGCGAGCTCGCGACGCTGTCTGGCTTGACCATCGTCACCAATTCCTTCGAGGTCGCCACCATCATCGGCGGGTCGTCCGGTGAGCGCAGCAATCGCGTCATCGTGCTCGGCGGCGAGCTCGGCAGCACGATGCCGGCGACGTTCGGCTCGACCACGGTCGCGGAGATCCAGCGCTGGCAGGCCGATGTCGCGCTGCTGTCGCCGGTCGGGATCGACCATCGCTATGGCGCCACCAGCTTCGACCTCGAGGAGGCGAACGTCGCCCGCGCGATGGTCGCAGCGGCGAAGCGCGTGCTGATTCTCGCCGACCACAGCAAGATCGGTCAGACCAGCCGCGTCGCCTATTGCGCACCCGACCGCATCGACAGCCTGATCACCGATGCGCGCGCCGCAGAGGATGCTGCGCTCGGCGCGTTGCGCACTGTGGTCGGGGGTGTCGTCATCGCCTGAGCTTCGGTTGCGCTTCGCAACGAGCGGGTTAAGGTCGCGCCAAGCGACCACGCAAACCGAGGGGAAGCCGACATGGCGCGCATCCGCTGTATCACCGAGATGGGCATGGGCGTCGACGTCCATGGCCGCGACGCCACTAAGGCCGCCAAGCGCGCGGTGTCGGATGCGATCCGCCATTCCAGCCTCGGCTTCTTCCGCATGGTCGGCAAGACGCCGCAGGACATGCTCGTCGACGTCACCATCGGCGTGCCGAATCCGGAGGCGGTGGACACTGCGGCTGTCGCCAAGGAACTGCCCTATGGCACGGTGACCGTGACCGCCGTGAAGGGCGGACTGGAAATTCCCGCCGAGGCCGGCAGCGACGCCATCATCATCGCCAATGCTGCTGTTCTCGTCAGCCTCGATGACGGCAAGTGACAGCCTGAGCGCAGGCATCATGCACGTGTCGTTCTGATGTGAATGTCAAACAGCAGGACAGCGAAGCGCGATCCCGCGGCGTTTGATGCGCCCGGGTGATGCTCTCAATCTGTCCCTCATCGAGAGTGAGGGCGCAGGGAAGACCGGGTATCCGCTGATACCCGCGGCCCCCGTGCGTGAAGAAGTGCACGGGGCAGGAACCACAGGCTCAGCCGGACATTCCGGCCTTCCCTGCGCAACGGTTTTCCGGCTTATACGTGCTCTCCCCGGGGACCGGCTTTGTTGCCCCCGTCGCCTGCTGATCATCATCTCAGCCGGCTTGACCTCAGCATCGGGAGGCCAGGACCACACGATTTCGCCGGCGCATCCTGCCGTTCGTCTGCACGGGACAACCATGCTGCGGCAGAACTGCGCCCATCGCATCACCGCCTCCACGTTCGTGACGATCGCGAAGCGCCCCTCATGGCGAGGCGGGACGCGGTGACTGTCTCATGATTTTCGGAAAAACGAAAGCAGAATTTTTGCCTGTTGGGACCGGGGGCGGTGAACGCATTGAGACCATTGCCGGAAAAATGCTTCTCGCGCGATCGTGCGCGCGGGTCCTCCGCGTTACGGACCCCTGTGTCACGGCACTTCGAACGTGAGCCGCCCGACGGCACGTCGTCCGGCGATCACGGATGCCACCTTCGTTGCTCGACCATTTCGGCCTTATGGTTCGAGGCGCGCCGCCCGTCACCATGGGGATATCAGATTGCACTCCGAGTTCAGCCCTCATCCTGAGGGCCCGCTGCCAGCGGGCGTCTCGAAGGTCGGTTGCAGCGGAGCATATGCCCGTGGCGAGAGAGGTGCGGGCACATCTTCTCTCCAGTGGACAGGTGCGTCGTTGATGCGCTTGATGCCGCGCGAGCGGGATCGAACATGGTAAGATCGTCGTCCACGAGAGGAAGGCTCATGGGACAACCTCGCCAGGAAACCGCCCCCAGCGCACGCTTCGACGTTGCGAGTCTGCGCGAGCGGGCCGGCGACAAGGCGTTCACGCGCGGCGAAAGCTATTTTCGCGACGGCGAGGTCGAGATCCTGTCGGTGGAGCCCGCACGCGTGCTGGCGCGGGTCGCCGGTACCGAAGATTATCGCGCGGAGCTGAAGGGCGGCGGAAAGACGTTCCTCGGTCATTGCTCCTGTCGCGCCTTTGCGGATTGGGGCTTCTGCAAGCACTTGGTCGCGGTCGGGCTGGCGGCCAACGCCGCGGGCGACGGCGAGATGGCAGAGTCCGACGCCACGTCGCGGATCCGCGCTCATCTGAAATCCCGCGGGGTCGATGCGCTCGTCGACATGATCGTGCAGATCGCCGAGAACGACGTGAACCTGTTCCAGCGATTGTCGCTGGCCGCGACGGCGTTTGAAGGCAGCGACGCGGTCGTCGAGCGGAAACTCGGCAAGGCCATCGACGGTACGATCCGCGTGCGAGGATTCGTCGACTATTCCGAGGCCGGCAACTGGGCCAGCGGTGTCGACGACGTGTTGGAGACGATCGAGGCGCTGGTGCCCGCCGGACGAGGCGCGCTCGCGCTCAAGCTCGTCGAGCGGGCGATCGATCGCATCATGCAGGCGCTGCCGCATGTCGACGATTCCGATGGTGAGGGCAGCGATCTGCTCGGGCGTGCGGCCGGGATCCATCTGTCGGCTGCGGAGCAGTCGCGGCCCGAACCGGTCCAGTTTGCGAAGCATCTGTTCGCGCGGGAGATGGCGGAGGAGGTTGCTTGTCTGGGCGGTGCGCTCGACACCTATGCCGCTGTGCTGGGCGAGCCGGGCCTTGCCGCATACCGTGCCGCGGCCGAGCGGGCCTGGCGCAAGCTGCCGGCGCTGACGCCGCGATCGCGCGAGCAGCCGGCGAACTATTCGCAGCTGATGGAGATCATGGATTTCTTCGCCGCGCGCGACGGTGACCTCGACGCGCGCATTGCGCTGCGTGCGAGGGATCTCTCGACGCCGCACAGCTATCGTCGTCTCGCCGAATTCTGTCTCGCCAGTGGCCGCAAGGACCTGGCTCTGCGCTATGCGGAGGAAGGGCTTTGGACGTTCGAGGATGATGATCGGCAGGACGATCGGCTGGTCCGCTTTGTCGTCGATCTTCTGTTGCAGGATGGCCGCAAGGCCGACGCGGAGGCGCACCTCTGGCGCGTGTTCGGCAAGGACCCGGACCTGGGCCTCTATGAACTGCTCTGCAAGGTCGGTGGCGAGACCGTCAAGCAGCGCGCGATCCGGGTTCTGGAGGAGCTCGCAGCCAAGCCTTTGCCTGGGGTTCGGATCGCGCGGGCGCCCAATCTCCTCGTCAAGGTTCTGTTGACCGAAGGCCTGTTCGACCGGGCCTGGGCCATTGCGAGCCGTTTCCCGCTGGCGCGCGATCTGGAGGAGGAGCTTGCCCGGGCGACCGAGAAGACACATCCTGCGCAGGTGCTCGCTATGTATCAGCGGTGGGCCGAGCAGTTGGCGAATAGTGGAGACAATCTTGGTTATGAGAAGGCTGCCGAGCTGATCCGGCGCATGGCCACGCTGCGGCCGGCCAAGGAGCACGTGACGTATGTGCTCGAGTTCAAAGTGCGCCATGGGCGCAAGCGCAACCTGATGAAGCTGCTGGGATGAGATGATCACGCGCGCCGAGATCAAGAGGCAGGACGAATATCTGCTGCGGCAGCAGCATGACTTCCGCAGGGCCGCCGACATCGTCACCGATGCGCTGGCGAAGTTCGACGAGATCGAGGCGGTCGCGGTGATCGGTTCGGTCGCCAAGCCGCTGTGGAAGGAGGTGCCGCGCTTTCGCGACTTTCGCCACGCCGGCATCGAGGTCTGGCACGAATGCAAGGATGTCGATCTCGCGGTGTGGATCAGCTCGCAGCATCGGCTGGGCGACATCCGTCGCGCCCGCGATGGCGCCCTGGCCGCCGCCTACAAGGCCGGCACCGGGCCGAGCACGGCCAATCACCAGGTCGAGATCTTCCTGATCGAGCCGGGGACCGATCGCTATCTCGGCCGCCTCTGCAACTTCAACAGCTGCCCCAAAGGCAAGCCGAAATGCGAAGTTCCCGGCTGCGGCGAGATCGCCTTCAACGCGGTCATCGACGGCTTCGAACCCTATCCCGACCTGTTGGCATCAGCGGCCCACGCGACCTTGTATCGCCGCGGGCAGGGACGGCTGCGCTCGGCCCTCGACCTGCCGGGACCGATCGAGGATCGTGATTGAAACGCAGGCTTCGTGGCGAGCCAGTGGCGCGAGAGGGTCTCTTCGTGCCGTTCGAGCCGTGCGCCATCATCGATCATCTCGCGCGCGACGTCTCGGGCGTTTTCCTCGCCGGCCTGGTCTCGCAAGATGGTTGTCGGTTGCTGGAAATCTGGCATACGGGGCCCATGTCGAGCCACAGTCATTGGGCGTGCTTGGATTGCGAGCGTCGGTCTTGAGGAATTTTGCGTGATGACGATCGAAGACGTCGAGGCCCTGAAGCAGGCGATCGCCTCCGGCCGAACGCCGGCGTTTCTGCTGTTCTGGGGACACACCGCAAAGACGGACGAGATCGGCAAGCACGTGCTCAGCCAGTGGTGGCCGGCGGCGTTCTCGCTCGATGGCCGGACCTATGCGACCGCCGAGCACTACATGATGGCGCACAAGGCCGAGTTGTTCGGAGACCAGGAGACGCGCGACGCCATTCTGGCGGCGCCCGGTCCGTCGCAGGCAAAAACTCTCGGGCGGGCGGTGCGCGGCTTCGACGACGATCGCTGGATCGCACACCGGTTCGATGTCGCGGTGCGCGGCAATGTCGCCAAGTTTGGCCAGAACCCGGAACTCGCGGCGTGGCTGCGATCGACCGGCGACGCCGTGTTGGTCGAAGCGAGCCCGGTGGACCGCATCTGGGGCATCGGCCTCGCGGCCGATGACGCGCGGGCGCGCGAACCGGCGCGCTGGCGCGGCCTCAACCTGCTCGGCTTCGCGCTGATGAAGGTGCGCGCCGCGCTCCAATGAGCGCGACGCTCAGTCTTGCTCACAGCCGCGGATCGATCGGCTCGCTCTCCAGCGCCAGCACCGCGAACACGCATTCATGCACGCGCCGCAGCGGCTCGCGCGCGACGAAGCGCGTGAGCGCCTCGTGGCCGAGGGCGAATTCGCGCAAGGCGAGCTTGCGCTTGCCGTCGAGCTTGCGCTGGCGCAGCCGGATGATGTGCTCCGGCGCGTCGTATTCCGGGCCGTAGATGATGCGCAGATATTCTGACCCGCGCACCTTCAGCGCCGGCTGGATCAGGCCCTTCGGCCCGCGTGCGACGAAGTCTTTGGGCTTCACCACCATGCCTTCGCCACCGCCGGCCGTGAGTTGCTCCCACCAGGCGATGGCGTCCGCGACGGCCGCGTCATCCGCCAACGTCACCGTGCGCCAATGCGTGCGCGTGACGACCGACTGAGATGCGGCGGCGAGCCGATCGGCGATGCCCATGTGCCAGACATGATCCTGGTCGAACCAGACCCGGCCTTCGCTGGCCAGCAGATGGAACGGCGCGACCTTCAGATCATCGACGCCCGAGACCGGCCAGATATAGGGCGCCCAGGCCTCGCCATAGCGCGCCACACGCTGCACACGATCGCGAAAGTGATCGCCGAGTGCAGCGACGTCGAGCCCGCGACGGGCGGCGCGCGCCAGCGCTTCCGCCGCCGCACCGAGACCAGCGACCGATGACGCCGCGACCGGCGCATACTGGCTCTCGATCAGGCTGCCAGCCTTGGCCGACCACGGCATGATCTCGGCGTCGAGCAGAACCCAGTCGGATTGCAGCTCCTGCCACAGGCCGGCATCGTCGAAGGCCTGTCGCAGCCGCGCCAACAGCGCCTCGGTCATCGCGGCATCGTTGAAGAAGGCGCGCCCGGTGCGGGTCCAGATCGCGCCGCTCTCATCTCCGGCGATGTTGAAGCGGGCCTTCGCAACGTCGGTGCTCCGGCACAGCGCGATCACGGCGCGCGAGCCCATGTGCTTCTCCTCGCACACGACCTCGCTGACGCCGCGGTCACGGAAATGCGCGAACGCCTCCTCGGGCCGCTCCAGCCAGCCTTCGCGGGCGCTGGTCTCCGACGGCGACATCGTCGGCGGCAGGTAGGCCAGCCATTGTGGCGCGAGCGCGAACCGGCTCATGACTTCCAGCGCGGCGGCGGCGTTCTCCTCGGCGACCACCACGCGGTTCAACAAAGTGGTGTCGATCCAGCGCCGGCCGCTGACATCCGCGATGTCGAGCAGCTGGTCGGCCTCGGCCTGCGCCGAGACCGCGCCGGCGCGCGCGGCAAGCGGACGGATCGGCTCGCACCAGACGCGCTCGGCGTCGACGTCGACGATCTCGCGCTCGGGCCAGCGCAGCGCCGTGAGCCTGCCGCCGAATACGCAGCCGGTGTCGAGGCAGAGCGTGTTGTTGACCCATTCGGCGTTGAGCACCGGCGTGTGGCCGTAGACAACGCTGGTTGGCCCGCGATAGTTCGCGGCCCAGTCGGCGCGCACGGGCAGGCCGAACTCGTCGATCTCGCCGGTGGTCTCGCCATAGAGCGCGAACTCGCGTACCGCGCCGGAGCCGCGGCCGATCATCTCCTCCTTCAGCCCGGCATGCGCGACCGCGAGCCGGCCGCCATCGAGCCAGACATGGCTGCGCAGGCCGTCGAGGAACGCGGGCAGCGTGTCGCGGAAGCTGCGATCCTCGCTGGCGAGCTGATCGATCGTCGCCTGCAGCCCATGCGCGATCGTAACCTTGCGCCCGGCAAGCCAGCGTCCGAATTTGCGGTCGTGGTTGCCCTGCACGGCATAGGCGGTGCCGGCCGCAACCATGCTCATGATGATGCGCAGCACGTCGGGCGATTGTGGGCCGCGGTCGACGAGATCGCCGACGACAACGAGCTTGCGGCCGGCGGGCGGTGTCACCGTGACAGTGCGATGGCCCGTGGCCTCGCTCCATGTCACCTGGTAGCCGAGCTTCGCCAGCAGCGCCTGCAATTCGCTAGCGCAGCCATGGATGTCGCCGACGATGTCGAACGGACCATTGTCGTGGCGCTTGTCGGTCCACAGTGGCTGCCGGGCGATGGTCGCGGCCTCGATACGCTCGACGCTGTCGAGCTTCCAGACCTGGCGGAAACCCTCGCGCTGCAGGCCACCGAGGCCGCGGCGGATTTCCGAGACCATGCGCTGCACCACCGGGCCGCCGAAAGTGCGCTCCGGCCGCGTCTTGTTTCTGTCGATGCAGATGTCGATGCCGGGATCGAACACGATCGCGACCGGCAGCGCATGCCATTTGCGCGCCAGCTCCACCCAGCCCTTGCGGTCGGCGGGGCGCACATTGGTGGCGTCGATCACCGCAAGCCTGCGATGCTTGAGCCGCCGGCCGGCGATCTCGCGCACGATGTCGAAGGCGTCGGCCGACACGCTCTGATCGGTCTCGTCGTCAGCAACCAGCGCGCGGCAATGATCCGAGGAGATCACCTCGGTGGGAAGGAAGTGACTGGCGGCGAAGGTCGACTTGCCGGAGCCGGTCGAGCCGATCAGCACGACCAGCGAGAAGTCGGGAATTTCGATGTTCATGAATTTGCTCAGCGGGTGAAGACGGCCATCTGGGTCGGCGCGCCCAACGTTTCGTCGTGATGGCCGATGCCGGAGACGGCGACTTGATAGTTGAAGCTTGTGCAGATGCGTTGCGCCCAATCGGCGAATTCGGCGCGCGTCCACTCGAAGCGGTGATCGCGATGGCGGAACTGACCGGCGGGAAGGCTCGGAAACAACGCGTTGTAGTCGGCGTTCGGCGTGGTCACGATGACGGCGCGCGGGCGCGCGGCGCCGAACACGACGCGCTCGACCAGCGGCAGCCGGTCGGGATCGAGATGCTCGATCACCTCGACCAGCGCCGCGGCGTCGGCGCCGGCCCAGCGGTCGTCGCGATAGGTCAGCGAGCCATGCAGCAGCGTGATACGGCCCTCCTGAGGGCCGCCCGGCAAGCCCAGCTTCAGCCGCTTGGACGCGCGCTCGAGCTCGCGGGCGGCGGGATCGAGCCCGATCACGCGCTCCACCCAGCGCTCGCGGACGAGAAGCTGCAGCAGCTTGCCTTCGCCGCAGCCGAGATCGGCGATCGTCTTGGCGCCGGTGGCGCGCAGCGCCTCGACGGCGGCGGCCATGCGCAGGTCATTGAGCCGGATCGGCGTCTCCAGCGTGTCCTCGGTCTCGCTGCGCGCATCGGGATCGAGCGCCTCATCCTGCGTCTCCGGCGCCAGCCGCGCCAGCGCCGCGCGTGCGAGCACGCCGCGATGGCGCAGGTAGCGGCGCACGATCAGCTCCTTGGCCGGATGCGCGTCGAGCCAGCCTTCGCCGCGCTTGAGCAGCTTGTCGATCTCCTCATCGCCGACCCAGTAGTGCTTGGCGTCGTCCATCACCGGGATCAGCACGTAGAGATGGTTCAAGAGCGCGCTGAGCCGGGCGCTGCCGCGCAAGGTCAGTCGGACATAGCGGCTCGATGGATCGCCCTGCGGTCCAGGCACCGGCGCCAGCTCCATTTGCCAGCCCAACGGCTCGAACAGCTGCCGCAGCACGGCTTCGCCGCCGCGCAGCGGCAGCGGCGTCACGACCGCTTCGAGCGGAATGGCGCTGTCGGCGAGCTCCTGGCGCGCGCTGCTGACGCCGTTCATCGCGGTCCGGAACGCCTTGTTCAAGGCGACGGAGAGGAAGGACGACGCGGCGTAGGGCCGGTCGTTGACATATTGATCGAGCAGCCCGTCGCTCTGGCCCTTGCCGCGCACGAGACCGATCGGATCGACGTCGAGCACCAGCGCCGCCTCGCAGCGGCTCTCGCTGGCCTCGGGATAGACGATCAGCGCCTTGCCATAGGTGAGCGCGAGCTCATGCAGCCTGTCGGGATGCTTGTTGAGCAGGTAGCCGAGATCGGTGGCGGGCTGATGTGTCGTGGCGATGGACAGAAACATGGGGTCACTTATTCCTACTGAGTCACAACCGCCGTCATTCCGGGACAAGGCCGAGAGGCCTTGAACCCGGAATCTCGATATTGTCTTGCGTCCATTCCTGACAATCTCGAGATTCCAGGTTCAATCGTCAACGCGTCGCCGCTTCGCGCGGACGCATTGACGATTGCCCCGGAATGACGGCGAAACCACAACCGCCCAGCTCCTTGTGATGCAGGATGACTGAACCAATGCGCGCCGTCCGATCCACTTTGTGGAAGGAGACCCGGGCGCGTCTGTGACGCGTCCGGGTCCGTTATCGTCAATGCAGGGTGGCCCCGCGCAAGCTCTCCTCCTGCGCCGCGATCCAGGCGATCACGGCCTCGGAGAAGCCGTCGACCCGCGTCCAGGGCCCGTAACCGACCCCGTGCTGGTACGACGCCACGTTGACCATGGTCCCGCGCGCCTTCGGCGACGGCACCGCATCGTGGCTCTGCTCGTCGGTGAAGACAATCAGGCGGTCACCCCCACGGTCGATGTCCTTGACCGCACGGCCGAGATAGGTCCCGGAATGCGGCTGCGAACTGAGGATCGCATCGCGCAGCGCAAATCCCCGGCGCGGCGGCACCTTCACGACCTCATTGCTGAACGTGAAGATCTCCACCTCGTCGCAGACCTCGCGGGCGAGGATCGCCAGTCCGCAGGCCGCCTCCGCGCGCGTCATTTCCGACTGCGCGGACAGCCTCGCGAACATCGAGCCGGACACGTCGATCAGGAGCCGCGTGCGGCCGGGCAGCCGTGCGTAGCCCTTGATCGACCGGAGCATCGCGCCCTCGAGCTCGGGCTCGAAGTCGGGCGCATGCCGTGCCGCCGTGATGAAGCGATACGGCAGGACACGGTCCGTCCGCATCGTCTCGATCGCGGCCGCGATGGTTGCCCGCGGCACGCCCGCCTGCTGCATGAGGCGCAGGTTGCGCAGCAGCGCCAGCGCGCCGAGCCGCTTCTCAGCGAGCAGCCGCTCGAAGCTCGCGCGCTTGTCCGCGCCGGCCGAAAGCGCGACCTCCCAGGTGTCGGGCGAGGGCAGCTCGCCCTGGGCAAGCTGCTTCCACACTGCCTCCTGGGCGGCATCCTTCGGTCTGGCGTGCACCAGGAACAGGACGTCGCGGAGCCGCACCGGCCCCTCGCGATCATACTTCGCGAGCTGATAGGCGTCGAACTTCGCAAACGCCTTCGCCAGCCCCTTCTTGACCTGTGCCGAGACCGGCTGCCGCTTGCGCTGCTGCTGAGGACCGAGAGAATCCGCCCAGTAGATCGCGAGCAGCTCGGTCATCTCGTTCGGCCGCTGGATGATACGCGACAGCGTCTCGGCGACCAGCGCACGGTGCGACGGCAGCCGCGCCATCTCGCGGGCGACGAGCAGCGGCGCATGCCGCAGCTTCATCTCCTCGCGCGCACGGACCGCGAGATCAGTGACCTCGCGCGGTGCGACCTGGGGCACCAGCGCCTTGATGCGCTCGGCGATCGACACGCCGTCCTCGTAAAACTGGTCCTCCCACAGCAGGCAGCTCATCAGTGTACGCTGCAGCGCCTGTGCCGGCGCGAGCTGCCGGGTGCGCGCACCCTCATGGGTGAAGGCGCGCAGGGACTTGTTGAGCCTGACCATGATGGCCTCCTCTTGGGGTTGATGATGGATGGGGTGCCGGGGAACGGACGAGGCTGACCTGCCATTGCTGGCAACCACATGCTCGATCCGACGAGCTGCGGACGGATGACGTCCGGGAGGAGTCGAACCTCCAACCTTGTGGTCCCGAAGTAACAGCGCTCTTCACCACCGGCAGTGACGCATGATCGTCTCTTGCGAGCGATCATGCGTCAGGATGGACCACGCGCCGGGAACGGGCGAATGCTGAGCTCCGCTCCACTCGCGTGGACCGGACAGTGCTCTGCCGCTGAGCTACCGGCGCATGGAACGCCGGATGGGAGTCGAACCCACGACCTCTCGATTAGCAATCGAAGTATCAGCACTCTTCACCACGGCACGTGGAAGGGGTGGGCGGGGAATCGACGATGCTGTTGCTGCCCCACCCATAATAGGCGTTCACGCATTGAGATGGACCACGAGCCGGGAACGGGCGATGACTGAGATCCGGTCCAGTTGCGTGGACCGGAAAGCGCTCTGACCTCTGAGCTACCGGCAGAACGCCGGGCGGGATTCGAACCCGCGACCTCTCGCGTGGAAGGCGAAGTAACAGTCATCTTCACCACGGCTCGTGGATTGGTTCGGCGGGGAATAGGCGATGCTGTTGCTGCCCCATCGGGGCGCTCGGGTTTCAGACGAAGTAACAGACATCTTCACCACCGCCTGGCCGCTCGGCCGTAGCCGGGCGACGATTGATGGCATGCTGGGGAACGGGCGATCTCGGCGGTTCGACAATCGATGGCAGGTTCAGCTTGAAGCCTTAACCGAGACCCGCGACACGCCCATCTTGCCGGATGGGCTCCACGGTACGATCGACTGACGGCGGCTTGTCGCCGCAGGGGAGGCGAAGGAGCCGATATCTTCACCACCAGCATCTCCCGGCCGCGGACGGCCGGGATTTGAATAACGTTTCTATGCGGCGCTGGACTGCGCCGCGAATTGCGAGCTCCAAGGAGCTCGCTCTGTCATCGGTGTCCGGCGCTCACGCCTTCGTTCCCTCCGACAGGCCCCGCGCGCTTGGGCGCGCGCATCACCTGCGCGAGCCCCGGGATCCGGGTCTCCCGTTCCGGCTGATCGCCGGGACTTCTGTTGGTTTCGCCGTGCAGCCATCTCGCGTGAGGGCAATAAAAAACCCTCCGGAGCGGCTGGCTCGGGAGGGTCCGTGTGATGCGGACTGTCGATCCTGGCTTACGCAAGATCGTTCCCATGAGCCTGGCGTGCGCCATCCGTCGGCATGACGCCGTTGGACGGACGAATGAGATGTTCATATCTGCAGGACATCGTCGTGCTCATGATCGGTTGCGAACCCAGATGTTCGCGAGGTCGCGGCATGTACGCTGGTTTGTTGTTGCTGTCAACAGCGTGATGCGCGCGATCGGCGATCGGCCTTGATCTGCCACAACACGCACGGACCATGGCGGGCCTATTCATGTCCGGCGAAGAGAAGTTCGAACGCGCGAGTGCTGCCCGATGAATCGACGTCACGTCCTGATAGGCGCGGGCGGCATGATTGCCGCGGCCTCACTCGGCGCCGTTGCCTGGCGCGAGGCCACGGGAACGATGACGGCGTACGATGACTACAATACGCGACTGCGCGCGCCGCTGTCGCCAGACATCGCCGACGTGATCCGTCTCGCGACGCTCGCCGCCAACAGCCACAACACCCAGCCGTGGCGCTTCCGCCTGACGCGCGATGTCATCGACATCCTGCCGGATCTGTCGCGCCGGACGCCGGCGGTCGATCCCGACGACCATCATCTGTTCGTCAGCCTCGGCTGCGCCGCCACCAACCTCGCGATTGCGGCGACCGCGAGCGGTCGTCCGGGCGAGGTGACGATCGACGGACAGACGGTGCGATACAGCTTCACCGGCGGTCAGCCGCATGATGACCCGCTGCTTGCGGCGATCCTCCGCCGGCAGTCGACTCGGTCCGAGTATGATGGGCGCGCCGTTGCGAGCGCAGATCTCGCGGCGCTGCAGGCCGCGGCCGCCATGCCCGGCGTCGCTGTCGCTGTTGTCACCGAACGCGCCGCGGTCGCGAAGATTCGCGATCTCGTCGTCGCCGGCAACGATGCGCAGATGCACGATGCAGCCTTCATGCGCGAGCTGAAGAGCTGGCTGCGCTTCAATCCACGCAGCGCGATGGAGATGGGAGATGGTCTGTTCGCAGCCGCGAGCGGCAATCCGTCGCTGCCGACAGCGCTCGGTGGCATTGCCTTTGACCATCTCTTCAAGGCGGCGGCAGAGAATGACAAATATGCGCGCCAGATCGGCTCCTCGGCAGGCGTTGCGATCTTCACAGCAGACGCAGCCGATCCCTCGCACTGGATCAGGGTGGGGCAGGCCTGTCAGCGCTTCGCACTCGAAGCGACGCGGCTGGGGCTCAAGCTCGCCTTCATCAACCAGCCGGTCGAAGTGGCCGCGTTGCGTCCCGAGCTGGCCCGCTTGATCGGGACCAACAGGCGGCCGGATCTCGTGCTGCGCTTCGGCTATGGCCCCGCGCTGCCTTATGCGCCACGGCGGCCTGTCCCCGATGTGCTGGGTTCATGAGTCGTTCCTGTCAATCTTGACGGATTTGCGACTCGGTGCATTGCTTCTTGGCATGTTCGAGAACACCCGATTGGCACGCATGAGCGACGGGCATTATTGCCTGGTGCGCGACCTTGGCCTGGTTAAGGGCGGCAAGGGCATGCGCCATCATGAGGTCGTGGTCGATTTCAGCGCGCGTGGCATCAAGGTGTTCGCGAAGCAGGGCGCCTCGGCGCTGATGCACCGTGTCGCGGCGAAGCTGGCGCAGCATGGCGCCACGGCGAAGCTGCCGGCGCTGTTGCGCGTGCGCCTGCGCGAGCCGCAATAGCATCAGCGCTTCCGCCCGGGTTTGCGGCTGCGAGGCGTCGCGATCGACCGCTTCGGGCCGTAGGGGCTGTCTGGATTGACGTCGACCTCGACTTCAGCGACGCAATGTTGCGGCTGCCGGTGGCTGCTGCCGGAGTGCCAGCGTCCCTCGCGCAGCTCGACCTCGCTCATGTCAGCGACATCGAAGCACTTCCATTGTCCGCCGGGAGGCAATCCCCGGCTCGCGCCGCCCGCGAACTGGAACGCCAGCACGCGCTCGCGGCCCACGGTATGACCGAGGATGATCGGGCAGAGCGCACGGGCGAAACCGCGATACATGCACAGAATCTGCCGGCGCGCGATCATCGCCTGTATGATCAGCTGGTAGGTTGCACTCGGCATGCCGGCTTTCTGCACGTGGTGACCAAATAAGACCGGCTCGCCCGCCCTGGTTCCGCATACACCTTGCGGCGCTGCCATCAGGCCCTAGATTGGATCGATCAACGCGAGCGCGAGCAAGCCCATCATGTCCGACCTCTCCAGCTTCCCCATCACGACGCGCTGGCCGGCGCAGCATCCCGACCGCATCCAGCTCTATTCGCTGCCGACGCCGAACGGCGTGAAGGTCTCGATCATGCTGGAGGAGACGGGGCTGGCCTACGAGCCGCACGCGATCGATTTCGGCAAGGACGATCAGAAGACGCCGGAGTTTCTCTCGCTCAATCCGAACGGCAAGATCCCGGCGATCATCGATCCCGACGGTCCCGGCGGCGAGCCGCTCGGCCTGTTCGAATCCGGTGCGATCCTGCAGTACCTTGCCGAGAAGACCGGAAAATTCCTCCCGGCCGATCCGGCGCGGCGCTGGCAGACGCTGCAATGGCTGCATTTCCAGATGGGCGGCATCGGGCCGATGTTCGGCCAGCTCGGCTTCTTCCACAAATTCGCCGGCCGTGAGTACGAGGACAAGCGGCCGCTGCAGCGCTACGTCGCGGAATCCAGGCGGCTGCTCGGCGTGCTCGAAGCCAGGCTCGACGGCCGGCAGTGGATCATGGACGACGACTACACCATCGCCGACATCGCGAGCCTCGGCTGGGTGCGCAACCTGATCGGCTTCTACGGCGCACGCGAGATCGTCGCCTTCGATGAGCTGACGCATGTCCCGGCTTGGCTCGAGCGCGGCCTGGCGCGGCCGGCCGTGCAGCGCGGGCTGGAGATCCCGAAGCGGCCGTGATCGTCAGCGAGGCGGATTTCGAACGTTGCATGGACGAGGTGTTGTCCGCGCCCGCGGTGGCGGGTGATGGCGTGCTCGGCCCGGACAGCGTGATGTGGCGTGTGCATCGCGAGGCGGCGTTGTTTCTCGGCGCCGGCCGCGCGCTGCTGCTGCAGCTCGCCCATCCCTGGGTCGCGGCCGGCATCGCCGAGCAGTCGAAAGTCTTCGCCGATCCGCTCGGCCGTTTCCATCGCACGTTCGGCATCGTCTACACGATGGTGTTCGGCACCCGTGCGCAGGCGGTCGCGGTGGCGCGCCGGCTTTACCGGCGTCATGCCGCGGTCGACGGCGTCATGCCGGAGACCGTCGGACCGTTCGCGGCCGGCTCACGCTTTCTAGCCAACGATGTCGATGCGCTGCGCTGGGTTCATGCGACCTTGGTCGAGACAGCGATGATGTCGTACGGCCTGTTGTGTCCGCCGCTGACCGCAGCCGAGCGTGAGCAATATTGGAGCGAGGCGACGCGCTTCGCGCGCCTGTTCGGGATTCCGCAAGAGGTGCTGCCGCCGGACTGGGATGCGTTCAAGGCCTACACGGCTGACATGATGGACTCCGAGACGCTCACCGTCGGTCCCGCGGCGCGCGACATCGCGCAGCGGATCTTCTCCGGTGAGGCGACCTGGATCGGACCGCCGCGCTGGTTCACCGCGCTGACCGCCGAGATGCTGCCGGAGCGCCTGCAGCTGGCGTTCGAGTTGCCCTACGGGATGCGCGAGCGCCGCAGCGCCGCGCGTGCGCGCGTCTGGCTGCCGCGCGCCTATGGATTGCTACCGAACCGGCTGCGCACCGTCGGCCCCTATCAGGAAGCGCTGGCGCGCATCCGCGGCGACGACTGTCCGCTGTTCACGCGCCTGCTCAACCACGCCTGGATCGGCCAGTCGCGCATGCCCGCAGCAAGCACCGATCGCAACGGATCGCCGCGTCGAGCCCACAGCTGAAGGTGCTTTCGGCAGGACCTGACCGGCAACCTGTGATCGAGTTCATAGAGCCCCCTGATCGCTTGCACTACGATGTCGGCCCCAACCTTTACGCGCGGGAGTATCCCATGGATGCATTGACGCTCCTGATCATCCGTCACGCCGAGAAGCCCGATGGTGACGCGACCGGCCCCGGCCTGACGCACCTGGGCAAGCCGGATGCGAAGTCGCTGGTGATCTCCGGCTGGGAGCGGGCAGGGGCCTGGACCGCACTGTTCGGCGCCGGATTGGGCGGAACGACCTATCCGGCTCCGCAGGCGGTCTATGCCGCCGATCCGGACAGCACCAAGGACGGCTCCGAGCCGAGCCGTCGGCCTTATGAAACGGTGCTGGAACTGGCCGCCCGTGTCGGGCTCGCCAAGCCGAACACGTCCTTCGCCAAGGGGCAGGAGGCGGCGCTGGTCGAGGCGCTGCTGCCGTTATCCGGTACCGTGCTGGTGGCGTGGGAGCACAAGGCGATCATCTCGGATATCCTGCCGCGACTGCCGGTGACCAATACCGGTGATCTCCCGACGCATTGGTCCGGCAAGCGCTTCGATGTCGTGCTGCGGTTCGATCGCGCCGCCGGGGAGATCGACTTCACCTTCACCGAGCTGTTCCCCTGCCTGATGCCGGGCGATTCCAACAAGCCGCTGAAGAACGATCCCATCGACGAATAATGAATGAGGAGGGCGGGCGAGCGTCACGCCGCGCGGGACGCTCCGTGGCATGCATCGTGTCCGTTATGCCAGCGCGATACGCTCGCGGTCGCGCGTCTCCTCGACCCAGGCATGGGCGGCGAACCATTCATGATAGATGCGGCAGTGCGGACAGTAAGCGCGTGAGAAGAATACGGGCGTGCGCTGAAAGCGCTCGGCATCCATTTCCATCCCCGTCTCGATGCTGCGGCCGGTCTGCGGACAACGTGTCATGATCTTGCCCATCGCGGTCTCCTGTTCGTGGGCCAGATACGCCGGGGATGCGAAGAAAATGTAATGCTCAGCCGACAGTTTCGTGGCAAAGGTCGGAGTGAATTCCGACTGCGGAACGAGTGGTGTCGGCCGCATCAAAAGCGAGTGAATCGCACTGCAAAATGCGGGGCCGATTGTCACAACATGGCACATCCGCAGCGGTCGGACACGATTGTTTGAGGGCGCGAGGCATGAGCATCACGATCTACGGAATCAAGAACTGCGACACGATGAAGAAGGCGCGCGCCTGGCTCGACGATCACGGTGTGCGTTACGAGTTTCACGACTACAAGACCGCCGGAATCGACAAGGCGACTCTCAAGGCATGGAGCGAGGAGGTCGGCTGGGAGGTGCTGCTCAATCGCGCCGGCACCACGTTCAAGAAGCTGCCCGACGCCGACAAGGACGGTCTCACCGAAAGCAAGGCGATCGCGCTGATGCTGGCGCAGCCCTCGATGATCAAGCGGCCCGTGCTCGATCTCGGCGGCAGGCGCGTGGTCGGCTTCAAGCCGGACGTCTATGCCAAGAACGTCAAGACAGCGAAGTGAGCATCACGGCTGCAGCGGCAGGGTGGGAGACCTTGCCGTTGCAGCCGGATCATGTCGTGCTATGCCGCGCTCTTGGCGTCGTTGCGGGGCGCTGTCAGCGGCCGTAACGGCCCGAACAGCATGCGCTGCTGCATCTCGTCGAACGTCTGGTCGGCGTTCTTCTCGGCCGTGAACAGCGACAGGATGACAGCTGTGCAGAACGACAACGGCATGCAGATGATGGCCGGGTTGCGCAGCGAGACGAACCACCACGCGTGCTCGATTTGCGCAAGCGGTTTGCCGAGCACGTCGACCTGGATGGTCGGCGACAGATAGATCAGAACCAGCGAACTCAGGGTGCCCACCAGGATGCTTGCCACGGCGGCGGAGGTCGTGAAGCGGCGCCAGGTGATGGCCAGAACCAGCGCGGGGAAGTTGGCGGCGCAGGCGATCGAGAACGCAAGGCCCGCCATGAACGCGACGTTCTGGCCCTCGAACGCAATGCCGAGCACGATGGCGAGGATCGAAATCGCGATCGTGGCGACGCGCGCCACTTTGAGCTGTTCGGCTTCCGGCGCGGTGCCATTCCTGACCACGTTGGTCCAGACGTCGTGGCAGACCGTGGCGACACCCGAGAGCGTCAGGCCGGCGACGACGGCGAGCATGGTTGCGAAGGCGACGGCGCAGATGAAGCCGAAGAAGGCATTGCCGCCGACGGCCAGTGCGAGCAGCGGCGCGGCCATGTTGCCGCCGCCACCGGCTTTTGCGACCGCCTCCGGGCCAACCAGGACCATCGCGCCGAAGCCGATGATGAACACCATGAGGTGAAACACCCCGATCAGCCCGGTTGCGTAGAGGATCGATAGCCGTGCGGCCTTGGAATCCTTCACCGTATAGGCCCGCATCAGGACGTGCGGCATCGCCGCGGTCCCGAACATCAAACCAAGACCGAGAGAAATGGCGTCCCATTGCCCTGACACGACCTTGGATCCGGGCTGCAGGACCTTGACGCCATATTTGTCCGAGGCGGCGGCGAACAGCTCGAGCGGATTCATGTGGAAATGCGTCAGCACCAGAGCCGCGAGCACGACGCCGCCGGCCATCAACAGGGCCGCCTTCACGACCTGCACCCAGGTGGTCGCCAGCATGCCGCCGAACAGCACGTAGACCAGCATGACGCTGCCGACCAGCACGACGGACCAGGTGTAGGGCAGGCCGAACAACAGCTTGATCAGCGATCCCGTCGCGACCATCTGCGCGATCAGATAGAACAGGATCACGGCCAGCGTGCCGATGGCGCCGGCAAGGCGCACCGGTCGCTGGCGCAGGCGATAGGCAACGACGTCGGCAAAGGTGAATTTGCCGACATTGCGCAACGGCTCGACGATCAGGAACAGGATGATCGGCCAGCCGACCAGCCATCCGATCGAGTAGATCATGCCGTCGAAACCGTTCGAGGTGACGATGCCGGCGATGCCGAGTAGCGCACCTGCGCTGAGGAAATCGCCGGCCAGTGCCCAGCCGTTCTGCCAGGGTGTGACTTCGCCACCGGCGGCGAAGAAATGCTCGGTCGTGCGGGTGCGTCGCGCGGCCCAATAGGTGATCAGCAGCGTCAAGGCCATGAAGGCGAAGAAGAAGCCGATCGAAAGCATGTTGTTGCCCATCTGCGTGGCTCCTAGCGGTTCAGGTCGCGAATGCCCGCATCGAAGACGCGGTTCGCCCACAGCACGTAGACGAGGCAAAGCAGGAACGAGGTGATGATGACGAGCGGACCGAGCACGATGCAGAGCGACAGGCCGGGCGCGATCATGGTTCCGAGCAGCGGCTTGTCGAACGCGAACAGCCCCATGAAGCCGAAATAGACCAAGATCATGGCTGCGCTCATGATGAGTCCGAGCGAAAGTCGTCTCTTGGCCAGAGCGACGCCGCGCGGCGCCGGATCGGCCTGACTACGAATCTTGGCGTTCACATTGCCCCCTCTTGTCAGCTGCACGCCGGCTGTCCCAGTTCAGCGAAAGCAGGCGAAACCAGCTTCAGTCGCGCTTGGGGCAAAGGGAACTACGCATTTTTGCAATCCGCCGTGCGCGGCTCCGGCATGCTCTCTGCGAGGGTCGCGCTCTCCGCAAGCGTCACCTGCATGTCCGGATCCTGTTTCAGGGTGTTCTTCAGGAATGACCTGACGGCGCGAATGCGCGGCGCGAATTGCAGGTCGCTGTGAACGTTGAGCCAGACCTCGCGGGTGGTCGCGGCGATGCCGGGGAGAACCGGAACGAGGTCCGGGCGGTCAACCGTGGCGAAGCTCGGCAGCAGCACGATGCCGAGGCCGCCGGCGGCGGCGTTCATCTGCGCGATCATGCTGTTGGAATGGAAGGCGATGCGCGGCTGATCGATGATGTCGGCGAGCCAGCGCACCGAATCCACCTGGATCAGGTCCTCGATATAGGACACGAAGCAATGATCCTGCAGTGCACGCAGGCTGGCGGGCGTGCCGTGATGATCGAGATAGCTTCTGCCCGCAAACAGGCCGAGCCGAAACTTGCCGATGCGCTCGGAAATCAGGCCTGGACCTGGAGGTTGAAAAAACGAAACGAACAGATCGGCCTCGCGCTTGTGGACGTAGACCGTCTGCGCCGAGGTCACGAGTTCGACGGTGAGCCGTGGCGCCAGCCGGCGCAGTTGGCTGAACCGTTGCGCGAGATACAGCGAGGCGATGCCTTCCATGGTCGCAAGCCGCACGGATCCCGTCAGTTCCTGGGTGTCGCCGGCGCTGGTCTCTTCGTGGATGGCGATCACGGCGCTTTCGATCCGCTCGGCATGGCGCAGCAGCCGCTCGCCGGTCTCGTTGAGCTTGAGGCCGGTGCGGTGGCGTTCGAACACGGCAATGCCGAGCGAGGCCTCCATCTGCGCGATGCGCCGGCTCACGGTCGAATGGTCGAGGCGCATGCGCTTGGCGGTCTGGCTCAGATTGCCGGCGCGGGCGGCATGCAGGAAGACCCGCAGATCGTCCCAATTGAGGGTGTCAAACATCGCGACCTTCCATCTGTTTCAACGCGTCTTCAGCCAGCAGACTGCCGCAGAATACTGCAAGTCCCGTTCCAGGCTCGGCGGCGGAATCGTGGAGTAAGGAGTAGATGGCTCCGATCCTCCGCAACGGGCCTTGCGACAATTCCTGTGTGGCTCGGCGAGACGAAGGTGATAGCGCTCCGATCCCCGAAAGACCCAAAACCAAGTTCGAGACCGGACCATTTCATGCTTCCCCGCTTCAAGGCTGCCGCCGTTCATGCCGCCCCCGTCTTTCTCGATCGGCAGGCGACCACCGAGAAGGCCGTCGCGATCATGCGCGAGGCCGCCAAGGCCGGCGCCGAACTGGTGGCATTTCCCGAGACCTATATTCCAGCCTTTCCGGTCTGGGCCGCGCTGTGGGCGCCGATCGACAACCATGACTTCTTCGTCCGCATGGCGGAGCACTCGGTGCTGGCGGACGGACCCGAAGTGGCGCGGATCTGCGCGGAGGCGCGGGCGCTGGGAATCATGGTTTCGATCGGCATCAGCGAGCGCTCGCCTGTCAGCGCCGGGGGACTATGGAATTCGAATCTCTTGATCGGCGAAGACGGGGAGATCCTGGTCCATCACCGCAAGCTGGTGCCGACATTCTACGAAAAGCTGATCTGGTCGTCGGGCGACGGCGCCGGCCTGAAGGTCGCGGACACCCGGATCGGTCGGATCGGCGGCCTGATCTGCGGCGAGAACACCAACCCGTTGGCGCGCTATGCGTTGATGGCGCAAGGCGAACAGGTGCACATCTCGAGCTGGCCGCCGATGTGGCCGACGCGCCGGCCGAGCGGCGGCGGTAATTTCAACAATGTCGCCGCCAACCGCATCCGCGCCAGCGCGCATTGCTTCGAGGCCAAGGTGTTCGGGATCGTCACCGCCGGCTACATGGACGCTGCGATGCGTGATGAGCTGATCGCGCGCGACCGCACCATTGCCGACGTCATCGATCAGACCCCGCGTGCAGCAAGCTTCTTCGTCGATCCGACCGGCGAGGTCGTCGGAGATCTGCTGCAGGACGACGAAGGCATCGCCTATGCCGAGATCGACCTCAATCGGTGCGTGGAGCCGAAGCAGTTCCACGATGTGGTCGGCTACTACAACAGGTTCGACATTTTCGACCTCTCGATCAATCGCACCCGGCTGACGCCGGCAAAATTTCACGACGATGCACCGTCCGCCGCTTCGACCACGCCGACGCCTGCTGATGCCGTCACCCCAGGCGCGATGCAAAAGCCGGAAGGAAGCAGCGGCCGCTGATCCCGGCGCAGACCATGCACGCAGGTGTCGACGGTGGTCCTGCGCACGCCGAAGGCCGCGACGTAGGGAGCTCCCCGCCGCCGGGAGACTTGTCGCCAAAAGCAAAAAAACGGAGCGTCACGGCCGTCTTTTGGGGTGGCAACGTGGAGATCTGCGGAAAGCTGTTGCCCGAAACCAGTGATTGAGCGACAATCTGTAGCGCTACAGAGCTCAATCGCAAGGACGGATCATGGACGCGAGCCTCCCCGAACTCGGCGACCTCGAACGGGAGGTCATGCAACTGGTCTGGGAGCATGGTCCGGTGACGGCCGAGACCGTCCGCGAGAAGCTGTCGCGCAAGCTCAAGGAATCGACCGTGCGCACGGTGCTGCGCCGGCTGGAAGAAAAGACCTATGTGACCCACACGGTCGACGGCCGCACCTATGTCTATTCCGCCGCCGAGCCGCGCGCGCGGGTGGCCGCCAAGGCGGTGCAGCGCATCGTCGACTGGTTCTGCAACGGCTCCGTCGAGGAGGTGCTGGTCGGCATGGTCGATAATGCGATGCTGGACCAGCGCCAGTTGCAGGCGCTCGCCGACCAGATCGCCAAGGCCAAGAACGACAAGTCGTCAGGCAAGCCAACGGGCAAGTCAATGGGAAGGTCAACGGGCGGGAGGAAATGATGCTCGCTGTTCTGGCGGAAGCGGCGCTTCGCACCGTCCTGCTGGGAAGTGCCGTCGCGTTGGGCTTGCGGCTGTGCCGTGTGCGCCATCCGCAGCTGCAGATGACGGCCTGGCTGGTGGTGCTGCTGGCGTCGCTGGCGATGCCGCTCGCCATGCATTGGACCACCGTCACGGTCACCGTCCGGTCCGCCGCGGCGCCGTCCGGTCCGCCCACCTGGCTGCCGGACGATGCCGCGCTCTCGGCCGCGACGCTCGCACCTGTGCCGGACGATGCCGCCAATGCGCCGGTTGCGCCGGTGGCGGCCGAGACCACCGTAAGCCCGTGGACCGTCGCGACGCTGGTCTATCTCACGGTTGCCGGCTTCATGCTGCTGCGCCTTGTCATTGGCCTCGTCCTGACGTGGCGGCTGGTTCGCAGGGCCGAGCCGCTCCCAGGACCGGCGAAGCTGCGTCTGAGCGAGGCGATCGCGAGCCCGGTCACCATCGGCTCGACCATCCTGGTGCCGGCGCAATGGCGGTCGTGGGATGTGAAGAAGCAGGCCGCGGTGCTGGCCCACGAGGCGTCCCACATCGCCAACCGTGATTTTCATGTGCTGGTGCTGGCGGCGGTCAACCGCGCGCTGTTCTGGTTCAGCCCGTTCGCCTGGTGGCATCATCGCCGGCTGGCCGAGCTTGCCGAGATGATCAGCGACTCCAGCGCCATCGAGGCACTGGACGATCGGGTCTCCTATGCCGAGATCCTGCTCGACATCGTGCAGGCGCCGCGCGGAAGCACGGTGGCGCTGGAGATGGCGCGGCCGTCGACGGTGCTGGTGCGGATCGAGCGCATCCTGTCGGAGGCGAGCCTCCTGCCCAGGATTGCGCCGAGCCGCCGTGTCGCGCTGGCCGCGCTGCTCGTGCCGCTCGCGGTGCTGTCCGGACTTGCCATCACGACGCGGACGCAGATGGCCTCCGCCAAGGCCGTGCCTGGCGCGAGCGATCTCGGCAGCCCGGCGCAGCGGGCGGAGCGCGTCACCTTCTATGCGCTGGGCTCGCACGGCGTGTTTGCGGTCTCGCGGCACGGAGATGCGCTGTACGGCCAGCTGACCGGTCAGCGCCGGCTGCGGCTCGCCTCGGCCGCGCCCGGCCACTACGCCTATGCCGACAATGCGGGTCTGCTCAGTTTCGTCATGGATGAGCGTCCGCCCAACGATCTCGTGCTGCATCAGCTCGATCGCGATCTGCAGGCCGCGCGCATCACCGAGTTCGCACCGTGCGATGGTCAGTTCGAGACGTCGAACGGCGACGACTATGCCGGCTGGTACGAGCTCAACGCGAACCGGGTGCTCACGGTCAGTGCAGCCTCAGGCGGTTTGCAATTGTCGGAAACCGGGCGCGGCAGCTTCGCCGTGACGGCCGATTGCACCGATTCATTCTCCAGCAAGAACGAGGACCTCCTGCTGTTCCTGCGCGACGGCAAGGGCAGGGTGACGCGCCTTCTGGTCCAGGATCCGCTGCTCGGCGCGCGGGTGGCGCGCCGCATCGACGAGCCGCGCGCCAAGGCGATCGAGGAGACGTTTGCGCGGCGCATCGCGGAGGTGCCGGACCGCTTCCGCGAGCAGGTTCCGACCCCCGGCAGCCGTGACATGGTGCTGCGGGGAATCGCCGATCTCCGACGTGGAGAGCCGAACTACGCGCTCATGAGCCCGTCGCTGGCTGCCAACATTCGTCAGCATGCGACCTGGCTGCAGACCACGTTCAAGACGCTTGGCGAGGTGGAGACGATCTTCTTTCGTGGTGTCGGATCCGGCGGCTACGACATCTATGGCGTGAAGTTCGCCAATGGTGCCGCGGAATTCCGCCTGCTGATGACGCCGGACGGCAAGGCCGACGACGTGATCTTCCGTCCCGATGGCAATCAGGCGCCGGGCGAGGTGCTCGACTGCGCCAGCGAGGCGAACTTGCGGGCACGGCCTGATGCGACGCCGATCCGGCTCACGGTCTATAATGCGAGCCGGCAGGAGGTTCAGCTGTACCGGCTGGATGACCGCGGCAAGCGGATCGCGCATGCGGCGATTGGCGACGACCTGTCGTCGTCCTTCACGACCGAGATCGGCAGCCCCTGGGTGGTTGCAGATGCGTCGGGGCGCTGCCTGGAGATCGTCATGCCGGGGCGGCGCACGCGCTTCCACACGGTCGAAGCCGCAGGGGCCGGCACGGCGGCGGATCATTTCGGCGAGCGGCGGTCGGCGCCGCTGCCGGACAGCGAGGCGAAGCTGCGCAACTACATCGAGACGATCGTGCGCGGCGAGCCGGACTACGCGCATATGACCGCGGAGGTCGCGGCCTATACGCGCCAGCAATTGGCGATGAACCGGGCCATCCTGGCCCGGCTCGGCGAGATCAGGGCCGTCAGCTTCCGCGGCGTCACCGCGCTCGACAGCGACATCTACATGGTCCACTTCGCCAACGGCACGGCTGAGTGGCGCATCGGCCTCGCCCGGAATGGCGGCATCGGCCGCATCGCGCTCGGGCCGTCCTTCTGATCTGCGTCACGCCGGCGGTTGCGACGTGAATATGTCTGCAGCCGCCGGGGCGCGCGTGGGCTGATCAATTCAGCCAACCCAATCCCGGCTTGAATTGAGCGACTTTAACGTTGCAAATAGTAGCGTTACTGATCGAAGCCTCGGCCTCAACGAGGATCTCGCGCGCGAGATCCTCGTTCTGCATACGCTCGACACCCGCATGGTCTCCGGCAGCGCCGATGACGTGGCTTCTGGCGTGACGAGTGACGGCTTGTCGCTGTCCGGCAGCCGCCGCTGCGGATCGCGTGTCTGATCAGTCATCGGCTGCTGCGCGGATGGCCGGCCGCTGCGCCGGAGAATTCTATGTGAGCGGGAGAAGGTAAAATCCTGCAACGCAAGGTGCGCGGTCTCGCCCGCGACGCCGTTGCCCAGCTTTCCGCCTTGCCTAACTCCCTCGATTGACGGCATATTCCGGCGCGAAGCGGTCGCGGTCGGCAACGGGAATCGTCCAGCCGTCCGGTAGAGCCGCCTTAAAGGAAGAAGCGAGGGCCTGGCGCTGTGTGCGCCGGCTCGGGGGGAATCTGTTTGGCTGACGAGTTCATTCTCGAGACCCACGGATTGACGAAGGAATTCGCGGGATTTTTTGCCGTTCGCGATGTTTCGCTCAAGATCCGCCGGGGCACCATTCACGCGCTGATCGGTCCGAATGGGGCCGGCAAGACGACGTGCTTCAACCTGCTGACCAAGTTCCTGCGGCCCTCCGCCGGTAAGATCCTCTATAAAGGTCAGGACATTACCGCGGTGGCCCCGGCCGACGTGGCGCGTCTGGGGCTGGTCCGTTCGTTCCAGATCTCGGCGGTGTTTCCGCACATGACCGCGCTGGAGAACGTGCGCGTGGCCCTGCAGCGCCAGCATGGCGCGTCGTTCGACTTCTGGCGCTCCAAGAGCGTGCTGAACCGCTTCAACGGCCGGGCGCTGGAGCTCCTGAACGATGTGGGCTTAAGCGAGTTCGCCCATACGTCGGCGGTCGAAATGCCCTACGGACGCAAGCGGGCGCTTGAGATCGCGACCACGCTGGCGCTCGATCCGGAGATGATGTTGCTGGACGAGCCGATGGCCGGCATGGGCCACGAGGACATCGACAAGATCGCGGCGCTGATCAAGCGCATTTCCGCCAAGTACACCATCCTGATGGTCGAGCATAATCTCAGCGTCGTCGCCAACCTCTCCGATACCATCACCGTGCTGACGCGCGGCCAGGTGCTGACGGAGGGGCCTTATTCGGAGCTTGCCAAGGACGAACGCGTCAAGGAAGCCTATCTGGGGGCCGGACATGCCTGAGGTGATGACGACCAACAAGCCCGAGGCGGCCGCTGCGGCCAGCGCCATTCTCGACGTGAAGAATCTCGAGAGCTGGTACGGCGAATCCCACATTCTCCACGGCATGAACTTCAACGTGAATGCCGGCGAGGTCGTCACCCTGCTCGGGCGCAACGGCGCCGGCAAGACTACGACCTTGAAGTCGATCATGGGGATCATCGGCAAGCGCACCGGCTCGGTCCAGTTCAACGGGCAGCAGCTCATCCGCATGACCTCCGACAAGATCGCGCGGCTCGGCGTCGCGCTGTGCCCGGAGGAACGGGGCATCTTCGCGAGCCTCGATGTGCGCGAGAACCTGTTGCTGCCTCCCGTGGTGCGGCCGGGCGGGCTCACGCTCGAACAGATCTTCGAGCTGTTTCCGAACCTGAAGGAGCGGCTCAAGAGTCAGGGCACCAAGCTGTCGGGCGGCGAGCAGCAGATGCTGGCGATCGCGCGCATCCTGCGCACCGGCGCAAGCTTCCTGATGCTGGACGAGCCGACCGAGGGCCTCGCGCCCGTTATCATCCAGCAGATCGGCCACACCATCGCGCGGCTGAAGAAGGAGGGCTTCACCATCCTCCTGGTCGAGCAGAACTTCCGCTTCGCGTCGACTGTCGCGGACCGCTACTACGTGGTCGAGCACGGCAAGGTCATCGACGGCTTTGCCAATGCCGACCTCGCGGCTAACATGGACAAGCTGCATACGTATCTCGGCGTCTGATCGGCGCCACCAACGTTTTTTCGAATGGTTTGGAAAGTAGGACATGAAAAGCAGATTCATCGCGTCACTGCTGCTGGGCACGGCGCTCACCTTCGCGGCCGGCAGCATCGCTTTCGCCGGCGACAAGACGGTCAAGATCGGCGCGCTGTCCGACCAGTCCGGACTCTACGCCGACCTCGGCGGTCCGGGCTCGACGCTCGCGGCGCAGATGGCGATCGAGGATTCCGGCCTCACCGCGAAAGGTTGGAAGATCGACGTGATCTCAGGCGATCACCAGAACAAGCCCGACATCGGCACCTCGATCGCGCGGCAGTGGTTCGACGTCGAGAAGGTCGATGTCATCGTCGACGTGCCGAATTCCGGCGTTGCGCTCGCCGTCAACAACGTCGTCAAGGAGAAGAACGGCGTCTACATCAATTCCGGTGCCGCGACCTCCGACCTCAGCAACGCGCAGTGCTCGCCGAACACGGTGCACTGGACCTACGACACCTACATGCTGGCGCATACCACCGGCCAGGCGCTGGTCAAGGCCGGCGGCTCGACCTGGTTCTTCCTGACGGCCGACTACGCCTTCGGCGCCGCGCTTGAGCGCGACACCACGGCCGTCGTGACCGCCAATGGCGGCAAGGTGATCGGCGGCGTCAAGCATCCGCTCAACACCTCCGACTTCTCCTCCTTCCTGCTGCAGGCGCAGTCGTCCGGCGCCAAGGTCATCGGCCTTGCCAATGCCGGCGGCGACACCACCAACACGATCAAGCAGGCCGCCGAGTTCGGCATCAACAAGGGCGGCCAGAAGCTCGCCGCCCTGTTGCTGTTCCTGACCGACGTCAAGTCGATCGGGCTCGACATCGCGCAAGGCCTCAACTTCACCGAGACCTTCTACTGGGACATGAACGACCAGACCCGCGCCTTCTCCGAGCGCTTCGCCAAACGGATGAAGAACGCCGCGCCGCCGACCATGGTTCAGGCCGGCGTCTATGCGGGCCTGTCGCATTACTTCAAGGCGCTGGACGCGCTCGGCGAGAACCCGCATGACGGCGTCAAGGTCGTCGACAAGATGAAGTCGATCCCGACCGAGGATGCGCTGTTCGGCAAGGGTGAGATCCAGCCCAACGGCCGCACCATCCACACCGCCTATCTGTTCGAGGTCAAGAAGCCCTCGGAGTCCAAGGGACCGTGGGATCTCTACAAGCTGGTCGGCTCGGTGCCGGGCGACCAGGCCTTCACGCCGCTCGACAAGAGCGCGTGCGCCCTGTTGAAGAAGTGAGCCGCTGCGGCTCCGGCGGCTGATGTCGCCGGGGCTGCTGTCTTTCTAGGGAAACGCCGAGAGAAAACAGAACAAGACGATGCAGGCCCTCTACGCACAGCTCCTGGTCGGACTGATCAACGGCTCGTTCTACGCGCTGCTCAGTCTCGGGCTTGCCGTCATCTTCGGCATGCTCAACATCATCAACTTCGCGCATGGCGCGCTCTACATGATGGGCGCGTTTTGCGCCTATTTCCTGCTGAGCATCGGCGGGATCGGCTATTGGTGGGCGCTGCTGCTGGCCCCGATCATCGTCGGCATCTTCGGCATGGTCCTCGAACGTACCATGCTGCAATGGATTGCCGGGCTCGATCATCTCTACGGCCTGCTTCTGACGTTCGGACTGGCGCTGATCATCCAGGGCGTGTTCCAGAACTTCTTCGGCTCGTCCGGCCTGCCTTATGCGATCCCCGATCAGCTCCGCGGCGGCATGAATCTCGGCTTCATGTTTCTGCCCGTCTAT